>NZ_JBHRTR010000015.1:111694-120122 GCF_042646425.1 Marinibaculum pumilum | reverse complement strand
GGCGCCCGCCGTCGCGTCCCTGCGGCGGGCGGCCAGCCCGCCCCTTCTGCCGCAGGACCACATCCTCGTCCGGAAAGGCGCCCGCCGGGGGCGGCCCGGCGGCAGTGTCATCCTGCGCCGACGGCGATGGCGGCACCGGTGCCGGCGCCCCGCTGGCACGAAGTACGCTGCGGGCCGCCTCCGCCGCCGTGCTGGACCCCCGTTTCAGACCGGACGGAGCCAGGCCCGGTTCTGGCGGCTGGCCGACCGGCACGCCAGGCGATCCGCGTTCCGCGCCCGACCGGGCGAGGCCTGCCGCGCCCCCCTGCTCGGGGCCGCCACCCGGCCGGGCAGCCGGTCCGCCTTGCGGGGGCAGGCGGGATCCCGATGCCGCATCGGCTGCGACCGCCCCGGGCCGCGAGGCCTTGGCGATGATGTCCCGGATCTGTTCGAAATCGTCGTCGCGTTCCTGGAACAGCGAGCGCTGTGAGCGCTGCTCTCCCCCACCCTGGCCAGCGGCACCCTGGCCGGCGTCGCGCCCGGCGCCACGGCGGCGGGCCAGCGGCGGATCGTCATCGTCGCCGGATTGCGCTGCGCTCATCTCGCCGGTTCCCTTCGCCGCGGCCCTGCACCGGAACCCATGGTCGGAAGATCAAGCCAGGGCCGGAAGATCATGCCGGAACGCCATACCTGCACATCGGTCCGGACGCGGCCGCCAAACTGCCCACCCGGCAACCCAGCCCACCCGGCAACCCGACTGCCGCCCCGCTCACCGCATCTCGGTGACCGGCGTCACGCCCAGAACGTCCAGGCCGGAAGCGATGACATCGGCCACGCCGCGCAGCAGCGCAAGCCGGGCGAGGGTCAGCGGCCGGTCCGCCGCATGGATGAAACGCAGGCTGGGATCGTCCTTGCCGGCATTCCAGTGGGCGTGGAACGCCGCGGCCAGATCATAGAGGTAGAAGGCGACCCGGTGCGGCTCATGCGCCTGGGCCGCCGCGTCGACCAGCCTCGGCCATGCGGCCATTCGCTTGATGAGATCAAGCTCCCCCGGATGGGTCAAGGCGGCGAGATCGCCGGCCTGCAGCCCCCGGAATTGCGCCGCATCCGCCAGTTCGGGGGAGTCCAGTTCCACGGCCGCATTGCGCAGCACCGAATGGACTCGGGCATGTGCGTACTGGACATAAAAGACCGGATTGTCCTTCGACTGTTCCAGCACCCTGGCGAAATCGAAATCCAGGGGGGCGTCGTTCTTGCGGGTCAGCATGATGAACCGCACCACGTCCGGCCCGACCCGGTCGACGATCTCCCGCAGGGTGACGAAGGTGCCGGCCCGCTTCGACACCTTCACCGGCTGGCCGCCCTCCAGCAGGTTCACCAACTGACAGAGCTTCACGTCCAGCGCATCCTTGCGGCCGGTCAGCGCCGCCACGGCAGCGGCGACCCGCGCGACATAACCGCCATGGTCGGCGCCCCAGACGTCGATCAGATGGTCGAAGCCGCGCTGGATCTTGTCGTAGTGGTAGGCGATATCGGCGGCGAAATAGGTCCAGCTGCCGTCGGACTTCTTCAGCGGCCGGTCGGTATCGTCGCCGAACGCGCTGGCCTTGAACAGCAACTGCGGCCGCGGTTCCCAGTCGTCGGGCAGCTTGCCCTTCGGCGGCTCCAGCACGCCGGTATAGACATAACCGTCCGCTTCCAGCGCCGCGATGGCGGCTTCGACCCGCCCGTCGGCATGCAGCTGGGCCTCGGAGGAGAAGACGTCGTGGCGGATGTCGAGCGCCGCCAGATCGTCGCGGATCACCTCCATCATCATCTCGATGCTGCGCGCGCGGAACACCGGCAGCCAGTCCGCCTCCGCCGCCTGCAGCCAGCGGTCGCCCTCTTCGGCGGCGATCGCCCGGCCGGCGGCGATCAGGTAGTCGCCGGGATAGAGGCCGGCGGGAATCTCGCCGATCGCCTCCCCCAGCGCCTCGCGGTAGCGCAGGTAGGCGGAGCGCGCCAGCACGTCGACCTGCCCGCCGGCATCGTTGATGTAGTATTCCCGGGTGACCTTGTGGCCGGCCTTCTCCAGCAGGCGGGCCAGCGCATCGCCGAACACCGCCCCCCGGCAATGGCCGACATGCAGCGGCCCGGTCGGGTTGGCGGAGACATACTCGACATTCACCGGCCCCGCCCCGCTGGCGGCCGGCCGGTCGCCGAAGCGGGGCCCGTCGGCCAGCACAGCGGCAAGCTGGTGGTGCCAGGCTTGATCGGCCAGCCGCAGGTTCAGAAAGCCGGGGCCCGCAATCTCGACCGCGGTGACATGCGGCCAGTCCGCGGCGACAGGGGCCAGCGCCTCGGCAATGTCGCGCGGCTTCCGGCGGAAGGTCTTGGCCAGCACCATGGCGGCATTGCTCGCCAGGTCGCCATGGCTGGGATCGCGCGGCGGTTCCACGGTGATCGGCGCATAGGCCGGATCGGCCGCACCCAGCGGCGCGGCGCCGTCGGGCGCCAGGTCCTGCAGGGCGGCCAGGATCCGCGCCCGGGTATCGGAAAAGATGTCCATTGCTTCTTTGACTTGCGCTGTTGCGCCCATACATTCTGAGCCGGTGGCTGCGATGCCCGTCGGGCGGCGCCGCCGCGTGGATGTACTAGGCTTTCCGCTGGGGGAAAACCCCGACAGGCGGATTGGCCGGCATCAGGACGGCCCCGCCTGTCAGGCGGGCCGGTGCAGAGTTGCAGGAGGTGAGCATCGTGGCCGAAGCGGCGACACAGGCGAATGCGGACGGCCTGGCGAATGCGGACGGCCGGGCAAATGCGGAGGGCCAGGCGGATGCAGAGGTCCAGGCACCGCTGCTGGTGACGGACCGCGCCGCGCGGCAGGTCGCGAAGATCATCGCCGCGGAGGGCGATCCGTCGGCGATGCTGCGCGTCTCGGTGTCCGGCGGCGGTTGTTCGGGCTTCCAGTACGGCTTCGCGCTGGATACCGAAACGACGCCGGACGACCTGGTGATCGACAAGGGCGATGTCCGGGTGGTGGTCGATTCCATGTCCCTGGAGTTCCTGCGCGGCGCGCAGGTCGACTATGTCGACGAGCTGATCGGTTCCGCCTTCCGGATTACCAATCCGAACGCCCAGTCGTCCTGCGGCTGCGGCACCTCGTTCGCCATCTGACGGCGCCCGCGCCGATGCTGCTGGCGACATGGAACGTGAATTCCATCAAGGCGCGGCTCGAGAACGTCCTGTCCTGGCTTAAGGAAGCCGGCCCCGACGTGGTCCTGCTGCAGGAACTGAAATGCGTCGACGAGGCCTTCCCGCGGGAGCCGATCGAGGATCTGGGCTACAACATCGCCGTCCACGGGCAGAAGACCTATAACGGGGTCGCGATCCTCTCGAAATTCCCGCTGGAGGATGTCGTCACCGGCCTGCCCGGGGCGGAAAGCCAGCCGGAAGACGACCATGCCCGGTATATCGAGGCGGTGACCGGCGGGGTCCGGGTCGCCTCCATCTACCTGCCCAACGGCAACCCGGTGCCGGGGCCGAAATTTGACTACAAGCTGGGCTGGATGGACCGCCTGGTCTCCCATGCCGGCGACCTGCTGGCGCTGGAAGAGCGCACGGTGCTGGCCGGCGACTACAATGTCTGTCCCACGGACGCCGATGTCTTCGATCCGGTCCGCTTCGCCGGCGACGCGCTTTGCCAGCCGGAATCGCGGGCGCGGTTCCGGCAGATCCTGAACATGGGCTATACCGAGGCGTGGCGCGCCTTCCACCCCGACGGCCCGCAGGAATACAGCTACTGGGACTATCAGGGCGGCGCCTGGGACCAGAACAACGGCCTGCGCATCGACCATCTGCTGCTGTCGCCGCAGGCGGCGGACTGCCTGTCCCGTTGCGGCATCGATCGCGGGCCACGGGCGGCACCGAAGGCGTCGGACCATACGCCGGTCTGGTGCGAACTGGCGGTCTGACGAATCAGTTTTTATTAGAGTAATATAGAAATCACGTGATGGAAAAGATAATTTTTTGCTTTTCTCCAAGCGCAGTATTCAGAAAGCCGTTTGGGGTTGGGTATCTGCTTGAGTCGTTTTTATAGAAAACGATATCCCACTGTTTATTTTTGTAGCCCGCCCAAGGCAGGTATTGGAACGCCAATACCCCGGAAACATGCGGCCATTGCGAAAAGTAATTTTCCAATTCAGACTGGATCTTCTTTTCATACCCTGGAAGATTGCCCGCATCTAGCGCAACAACATAGCAATTTCCTATTTCTTTTTGTGGCCTTTCAGCTTTATTCTTAACAGGGTTAATGTATACAGCATCTGGATAGAGACTTCCGATTCTAACGTATGGTGACTGGGTAGCGCTTACTAGTGCAGATATTGCAAATGCCTTGGGGCCAGATCTCGGCCACCAATCTGGAGAATCTGCACTCTCTGCGGCTCCAGACACTACGAAATCTCTTTCTGCGAGCGGATAGGCTTTAATGTACCAATTCATAGGCACTTCCGCTGTTTCACCAGGCGTCAATTGAAGCACCTTCTCAAGAACCTCCGCACTTGAAATATCTACGCGCGCATCTGCCAACAATACTAACAAGTGAAAACCAAAATCTCCTGCGCGCAGAATTCCTATAAGATCCCGAAGAGCGCTTTGCACATTTTTATGAATATGCCGCGCATCAGCTCTAGTAACCTCGATGTCAATGCAATGGCCATCAAATTCTTCTATCCGCAAATCAGGAGTTCTATGCCAATTTTCCTTGACGAATACTGGCCTATATCCTAAATAGGATAAAATAGCACAACAAGAAATTTCGCTCATCTGTGATGGTTGAATTGTACTACCGTTCAGTATGGATTTAGCTAATTGGGAGCGAATCTTATCTGCTGACGCCACATTTGCGATGAGTGACAATGGTAGACCGAGGTCAAATAAGATCGACAATTCAGCGTAAGAATCGCCTTGTGGTCGCCAGTTTCCCAAACCAGGAAGTGAGTAGAACGCCTCTACTGACTTTTTTCCTCTGTCCGAAAGCTGCAGAGGTACGCTATTTTCAATGCCATTCGATATTACTTTAACTCTAACGACAGATTCAGGAATCCGCACGGTCGTCAGCCCTTCTCCGCGGCCTCCCTCAGCGCCGACAGCGACGGGATCGTCACCTGCCGGGTGGAATCCGGCACGATCAGGCCGGTCGACTTCAACTCGCCGATCTGCCGGCTGACGGTCTCCATCGTCAGTCCCAGGAACTCCGCGATATCGCCGCGGGTCAGCGGGATGCGGCAGACCAGCGGGCCGTCGCTCGCCGGCTCGCCCTCGGTGACCGGACCGGCCTGCCGCTCCGCCAGCAGGCAGAGGAAGGAGGCGACCCGCTCCCGCGCCGTCTTGCGGCCCAGCAGCATCATCCATTCGCGCGAATGGTCGAGTGCCTCCAGTGTGCGCTCGAACAGGCTGGTCTCCAGCTTCGGGAAGGTTTCCAGCAGGCGGTGGAAGGAGGCCGCCTCCGCGTAGCAGAGCTTCACCGGCTCCAGCGCGATGGCATAGTAGGGGCTCTGCTTTGCATGGGCCCGCCCCAGGAAATCGGACGGGAACAGCAGGCCGAGGATCTGCTTCCGCCCGTCCCCCATCATCTTCTCCAGCTTCACCGTGCCTTCCAGCACGGTGCCCAGGAAAGAGACCGGGTCCTGGTCGGACATGATCACGTGGCCGGCGGCATAGTGGCGGTGCCGCACGCTCTTCCCCATTTCCGGCAGCTCCCGGTGCACGTCAAGCACCCGGCAGATGGCGTTCTTGCGAACGCCGCAATGCTGGCAGGGCCCCGCGTCGAGGACGGGCTGCGCGATATTCATGGCGGAATCCAAGCGACCTTTTCAGGGCAGTTCCGCCCAAGGTAGCAGACCGCCCCGCCAGACCGGAAGAATGCATAATGCCGCGGTGCAGCATCGCCGCTCCGGCCGGCCGGCGGTCAGGCATCGGACCGTCTCCTATCCCCGTCCGGGGAAGGACGGTCCCGTCCCTCCATCTGTCCCGGGGCCTGCTGCTGCGTCGCGTGCCGTTCCTCTGCCGGATCGTCCAGCAGGACCCGCTGCGCGGCGCCGTCCAGGTCGTCGAACTGGCCGCTGTTCAGGCACCAGAGGAAGGCCGCCAGGCCGATTCCGCCCAGCAGCAGGGCAGCGGGGATCAGGATCACGAGGTTCGTCACCGCGCCGCCCCCCCGATCGCCGTCGGCACCCCGGCCGGCATGACGACGTCCCCTCCGTCAGTCGCCGCTACGGGAGGCCGCGCCATCACCGGGTCTGCCGCCTCTGCATCGCGGAATGGCATGTTCATCCGCAGGGCATTGGCGCAGACCACCAGGGAGGACAGCGACATCGCGATCGCCGCCGCCATCGGCGAGGCCAGCCCGGCCGCCGCCGCCGGAATGGCGAGCAGGTTGTAGAGCGCGGCGAAGCCAAGGTTCTGCAGCACCAGCCGGCGCGCCCGCCGCGCGGCATCCACAGCCAGCAGGACCGGCCGCAGGCTCGCACCCAGGAAGACCAGGTCCGCCGCTGACTGGGAGACCTCCGCCGCCGTGCCGGGCGAAAGCGAGACGTCCGCTGCGACCAGGGCCGGCGCATCGTTGAGGCCGTCGCCGACCATCAGCACCCGGTGCCCGCCGGCACGCAGCGCCTCGACCGCGGCGACCTTCTGGGCCGGGCTCTGCAGGGCCGCCCAGTCCGCGATCCCGGCCTGCGCCGCCGTGCGCGCCACCGCGCCTTCCCGGTCGCCGGACAGCAGGCGCACCTGCAATCCCCGCCGGCGCAGCCCCGCCACCGTCTCTGCCGTCTCCGGCCGCAGCCGGTCGGCGAAGGCGAAGCGGCGCCAGCGCGCATCCTCGCCCTCGCCCACCTGCAGCCAGACCTCCGGCAGATCGGCGGCCCCCGGATCGGGCGTGCCCATATCGCCCGGCACCGCGCAATGCGCGCGGCTGCCCAGGCGCAGCATGCAGCCGTCCAGGCGGCCGGACAGGCCGCGGCCGGGCTGCTCCTCCACCGCTTCGGCGTCCGCCGTCCGCAGGCCGGCCTCAGCCGCGGCGCGGACCAGGGCCCGCGGCAGGGGGTGCCGGCTCTGCGCCGCCAGCGCTGCCGCGCGCACCAGGTCGGCGGTGAACGACGGATCGCCGTCCGGCATGACGAGCCACAGGTCGTCGGCCGTCAGGGTGCCGGTCTTGTCGAAGACCACGATATCCACCCGTGCCAGGGCTTCCAGCCCGGCCCCGCCCTTCGACAGGATGCCGCGGCGGAACAGGCGCCCGCCGGCGGCGACCTGCACCGCGGGGATGGCAAGCCCCAGCGCGCAGGGACAGGTGATGATCAGGACCGCGATGGCGGTCACCAGCGCCTGCCCGGCATCGCCGCCCAGCAGCCACCAGCCCAGGAAGGTGGCCACCGCGGCGCCATGGACGACCGGCACGTAGAGCCGCGCCGCCTGTTCCGCCAGGCGTGTCGCCCGGCCATGCCCGGCCTCCGCCGTTTCCATCATCCGGGCAAGCTGGCCCAGCAGGGTGTTGCCGCCCACGGCCTCCACCACCGCCTCGACCTGGCCGGTGAGATTGACCATGCCGGCCTGCACGGCACTGCCCGGTGCCGCGGCGACGGGCAGGGTTTCCCCCGTCACGGCCGACATGTCGAGGTCGGTGGCGCCGCCCGCGATGCGGCCGTCGAAGGCGATCCGTTCGCCAGGGCTGAGGGCCACCCGCATGCCGGGTGCCAGTTCCCCGGCGCCGACCGCCATCCGCGCGCCGTCCGCCCCGATCACCGTGACCGGCCGCTCGACAATCGCGCGCAGCAGCCGCGCCGCGTCGCCGGCACGGCGGCGCATCAGATGCTCCAGGTAGCGGCCGACCAGCAGGAAGAAGAGCAGGGTCACCGCGGCGTCGAACCACAGGTCGGTGGCGTGGCTGCCCAGCCGCAGCATGCTGTAGCCGACCGCCAGCAGCACGGCAAGCGAGATCGGCACGTCCATGTTCACCCGGCGGCCGCGCAGCGCCGCCAGGGCGGAGCGGAAGAAGGGCTGTCCGCCATAGGCGACCGCCGGCAGGGCAATCAGGGCGGAGATCCAGTGCAGCAGGTCGCGGGTCGCGCCATCTGCCCCCGACCAGACCGACACCGACAGCAGCATGACGTTGGCCGCCGCGAAGCCGGTCACCGCCAGCGCCGTCAGCAGCCGCCGCCCGTCCCGGTCGGCGCCGGCGCCGGGCATCGCGGCGGGATCCAGTACCGTGGCGGGATAGCCGAGGCCGTCCATCGCGGCGACGAGGTCCTGCGGCGCCAGGCGGTCGGCATGCCAGTCGATGCTGACCTGTCGGCTGCCGAAGCCGACCCGTGCCTGCCGCACCCCGGGGACCTCGGCGAGGCCGCGCTCGATCCGTCCGATGCAGGCGGCACAGGAAATGTCGGGCGCGTGCAGCAGCAGGCGCCGCACG
>NZ_JBHRTR010000015.1:71016-111556 GCF_042646425.1 Marinibaculum pumilum | reverse complement strand
GTCGGCCGCCGCCGGACCGATCATCGCGCCGGGCGCACAGCAGCTCATTACCGCCCCCCCCGCCCCGCGCCCGTTGTCCCGTCCGAAGCCGGCGTCCGGGGCAGCGGCCCCTCCAGTGGCGGCCGTTCATGCGCCAGGGCCGCCGGCCCGTGCTTCTCGAACGCGGCGAAGCGCAGGCTCTCCACATAGCCGTTCTCCGCCACGGTGCCGCGGAAGGAACGGCTGGCGACCGTCGCCATCACGCCGTTGACCAGGATGATCAGGCCGAAGAAGGCCAGCATGTAGAAGAGCACCCGCCGCCCGGTCAGCGGACGGGCCTCCCCCGGCCTAGTGCCGGCCGCTCTCGAAGAGGGCGTCGTAGACATCGCTTTCGCTCCCGTCCACGTCGGAGACGCGGATCTCGAAGGGGGTGGCCGCTTCCGACAGGGTCGTCGGATCGACGGTGATGAACATTCGGACCTGCTCCAGCCGGTCAGGCCCGATATCGATCGTGAAGGCCTCGCCCGGCTGGCGGACGATGCCGGATTCGCGGCCCAGCCAGATCTCGCTGGCCGGGTCCAGCCCCTCCACCGAGAGGCTGAAGGTCCGCGGTTCCGGCATCATGTTGAGGATCTTCACGGTAAAGCCGTTGCGGATGCGGCCGTCCGACAGGGTCACCGCGACCGGGTTGCGGTCGTGGATCACGTTCACGTCCAGGCGGTCGCGCAGCCCCAGATAGGCCAGGATCGCCAGACCCGCCGCCCCCCAGATCAGGGCGTAGACGAAGGTGCGCACCCGGATCCAGGGATAGGTCCGCACCCGGCCCTCGCCTGTGGCGCGAGCCTTGTCGTTGTTCAGGGTGTCGTAGGCGATCAGGCCCTGCGGCCGGCCGACCTTGGCCATCACGCCGTCGCAGGCATCGATGCACAGCGCGCAGGAGATGCAGGCCAGCTGCTGGCCGTCGCGGATGTCGATGCCCATCGGGCAGACCGCCGCGCAGAGGCCGCAATCGACGCAGTCGCCGCGGCGGCTGGTGTCCACCGCCTCGCCGGTCTGCGCGGCCGGGCCGAAGCCGCCGGCCAGGTCCGGCAGGACCCGCGGCCGCATGGCGTCGTCGGGCGGCGCCTCGAACGGCTTGCCCTTCTTGCCGCGCGGTTCCCCCCGCCAGTCGCGATAGGTGACGGTCAGCGAATTCTCGTCGGTCATCGCCGACTGGATGCGCGGCCAGGGGCACATGTAGATGCACACCTGCTCCCGCATATGGCCGCCGAAGGTATAGGTGGTGAAGGTCAGCACGCCGATCGCCACATAGGCCTGGTAGGCAGCATCGAAATGCACCAGGTCGTCGATCAGGCTGGGCGCGTCGGCGAAGTACAGCACCCAGGCACCGCCGGTTGCCAGGCCGATCAGCAGCCAGATCCCATGCTTGGTGGTGCGCCGCCACAGCTTGTCGAAGCCCAGCGGCGCCCGGTCCAGGCGGATGCGGGCATTGCGGTCGCCCTCCACCCAGCGCTCCACCATCAGGAACAGGTCGACCCAGACCGTCTGGGGGCAGGTATAGCCGCACCAGGCCCGCCCCAGGACGGAGGTGATCAGGAACAGACCGACCCCGGCCATGATCAGCAGGCCGGCGATGACGAACAGCTCCTGCGGCCAGATCTCCACGAAGAAGAAGTAGAAGCGCCGGTTGGCGAGGTCGATCAATACCGCCTGGTCCGGCGCGAAGGGACCGCGGTCCCAGCGCAGGAACGGCGTCACGTAGTAGATCGCCAGGGTCACCCCCATGATCCACCATTTCAGGGTGCGGAACCGCCCGTGCGCCCGCTTCGGGAAGGTCTTCTTGCGGGCCTCGTAGAGCGGTTGGGATTCCGCGGTACTGTCGCTCATGGGACTATCCGTCCGCCGGCCCCTCGGCCGGTCCTGCTATTCGCCGCCGCCCAGGGTATGCACGAACAGGGTGAGCTGCTTGATCGTCACCGGGTCGAGCCTCTGCTGCCAGGCCGGCATGACGCCGTTGCGGGCGCTGTAGATCGTGTTGAACACCGACTGCTCGTCGCCGCCGTAGAGCCAGATCGCGTTGCCCAGCGCCGGCGCGCCGAGCTCGCGGATGCCGCCGCCGTCGGCACCATGACAGGCGGCGCAATTGTCGGCGAACAGCGCCTCTCCCGCGGCCACGTCGCCGCGCTCCGCCGTGCGGTCCGACAGCGACAGCACATAGGCGGTCAGGTCGTGAATCTGGCTGCGGGTCAGCAGGCCGTCGCGGCCGAAGGCCGGCATCGCGTTCTGGCGGGTATCGGGATCCGGCTCGTAGCGGATGCCATGGGCAATGGTGGCTTGGATTTCGTCCAGGGTGCCGCCCCAGAGCCATTCGTCGTCGTTCAGGTTGGGAAAGCCCATCGCGCCCTGCCCGCCCGAGCCGTGGCACTGCGAGCAGTTCACGGCAAAGGCGGAGCGACCGCCCGCCACGGCAAAGCGCAGCAGGTCCGGATCGGCCGGGATCTCCTGCAGCGAGGCCGCGGCGATGCGCTCGATCTGGGTCGCCTGGGCCGCCTCCGCGGCCGCCAGTTCCTCCTGCAGGGCGCCGCGCTCGGTATAGCCCAGCACGCCGCCGGTCGCCTTGCTGATCAGCGGCACGGCCGGATAGAGGATCATGTAGATGATCGAGAACAGGATCGTCGCGTAGAAGGTCCACAGCCACCAGCGCGGCAGCGGCGTGTTCAGTTCCCGGATGCCGTCCCAGCTGTGGCCGGTCATGGTCTGCCCGGTCACGGCATCGGTTTCCGGCAGGCTGCGGTGATGCCCCTTGTCCCGACGCGCGGGCGCTTCGGCATCGTCCTTCAGCGGGATCTCCGCTGCCTCCCGGTAGTGCTTCTTCCCCTTCGGCCGCATCACGTAGATGACGATCGCGACGAACAGGGTCACCAGCGCGGCCAGCCCCCAGCTGTCCGCGAAATGGCGCAGGCTCTCATGGTCCATGGTTGCGGTCCTACCTTCTGTTCGCGGCTTCGTCGTAGTCGCGGAAATCGACCAGGGTGCCCAGCATCTGCAGATAGGCGACCAGGGCGTCCATTTCGGTCACCTGTCCGGGCTGGCCGTCGAAGTTCCGCACCGTCACCTTCTCGCCATAGCGCTCCAGCAGGCCGTCCACGCCGTCGCTGTCGGGATCGGCCTGGGCCAGCAGGTCGGCGCGGGCATTGGCCACCATCTCCTCGGTATAGGGGACGCCCACCGCCTGGTTCGCCTCCAGCTGCGCGCCGACATGCTCCAGGTCGAGGCGGTTCTCCAGCAGGAAGGGATAGCCGGGCATGATGCTTTCCGGCACCAGCGAACGCGGGTTGACCAGGTGCTGCACCTGCCAGTCGTCGGAGTAGCGCTCTCCCACCCGGGCCAGGTCGGGCCCGGTCCGCTTCGACCCCCACTGGAACGGGTGGTCGTACATGCTCTCCGCCGCCAGGCTGTAATGGCCGTAGCGCTCCACCTCGTCGCGGAACGGGCGGATCATCTGGCTGTGGCAGTTGTAGCAGCCCTCGCGGATGTAGATGTTGCGCCCCGCCAGTTCCAGCGGCGTATAGGGGCGCATGCCCGACACCTTTTCGATGGTGTTCTGCAGGTAGAAGAGGGGCGCGATCTCCACGATGCCGCCGATGGTGACCACCACCAGCGACAGCACCAGCAGCAGGGTCGCGTTCCGTTCGATGATCTTGTGGCTCAGCATGGCCGGGCTCCTCACTCGGCTGCCTGCGTGGCAGGACGGGGTTGGAGCGCCGGCGCATGGCCGCGCATCGTCTGCACGAGGTTGTAGATCATCAGGATCGCGCCGCTGAGGTAGAGCAGCCCGCCGCAGGCGCGGATGATGTAGTAGGGGTGCATCGCCTCCACGGTCTCCACGAAGCTGTATTCGAGGAAGCCGAGATCGTCATAGGCGCGCCACATCAGACCCTGCATGATGCCGGAGACCCACATCGACGCCGCGTAGAGGACGATGCCGATGGTCGCCAGCCAGAAGTGCCAGTTGACCAGGCGCAGGGAATGCACCTCCTGCCGGTTCCAGAGCCGCGGCGTCAGGAAATAGAGCAGGCCGAAGCTGATCAGGCCCACCCAGCCCAGCGCGCCGGAATGGACATGGCCGATGGTCCAGTCGGTGTAGTGGCTGAGGCTGTTGACCGACTTGATCGACATCACCGGCCCCTCGAAGGTGCTCATGCCGTAGAAGGCGACGGCGGCGACGATCATCCGCAGCACGGGGTCGGTGCGCAGCTTGTCCCAGGCGCCCGACAGGGTCATCAGGCCGTTGATCATGCCACCCCAGCTGGGCATCCACAGCATCACCGAGAACACCATGCCCAGGGTCTGCGCCCAGTCGGGCAGCGCGGTGTAGTGCAGGTGGTGCGGGCCGGCCCAGATGTAGAGGAAGATCAGCGACCAGAAATGCACGATCGACAGGCGGTAGCTGTAGATCGGCCGCTCCGCCCGCTTCGGGATCAGGTAGTACATCATCCCCAGGAAACCGGCGGTCAGGAAGAAGCCGACCGCGTTATGGCCGTACCACCACTGGGTCAGGGCATCCTGCACGCCGGCGAACAGCGAGTAGCTCTTGGCCCCCATCAGGCTGACCGGCACCGCCAGGTTGTTCACCACGTGCAGCATCGCAATGGTCACGATGAAGGACAGGTAGAACCAGTTCGCGACGTAGATATGCGGCTCGCGGCGCTTGAAGATGGTGCCCAGGAAGACCGTCAGGTAGGCCACCCAGACGATGGTGAGCCAGAGGTCGACGTACCATTCCGGCTCCGCATATTCCTTGCTCTGGGTGATGCCGAGAAGGTAGCCGGTCGCCGCCAGGACGATGAACACCTGGTAGCCCCAGAACACGAACCAGGCGAGCCCGGGCGAAAACAGCCGGGCGCGGCAGGTGCGCTGCACGACGTAGAACGACGAGCAGATCAGCGCATTGCCGCCGAAGGCGAAGATCACCGCCGAGGTGTGCAGCGGCCGCAGGCGGCCGAAATTGGTGAAGGAGAAATCCAGGTTCAGGACCGGAAACGCCAGCTGGAAGGCGATGACCACGCCGACCAGGAAGCCGACCACCCCCCAGAGGGCGGTGGCGATGACACCGGCGCGGACGACCGCGTCGGCATAGGGCCCCTCCTCCACCTTGTCGTCGCGGCTGATCGCGAAGGCGATCCAGGCAAGCCCGATTGCGATGATGATCCAGCCATGGGCGCGGAAGCCTGCGTCTATCCCCCGCGCCGCCATGAACAGCCCGAATAGGACGGCAAGGCCCGCCAGGGCCAAGCCGCCGATACGTCCAATGCTCATTGCTACGTCCCGATCCATCCACCGCCACTAGCGGTCCCCGAAGGATAGGGAGCGGGGCAGACCGGACTCTGATTTGGATCAAACCCGCGCGGACATTCCGTCGCAGGTCCCGGCCGAGGCCGCCCCCCCCCAGTAGGACAGAGGCAATCATCGAAGATGCCGAAACCGTAGCGCAGCTCACCGGATCAACACCTTCCGAGGGAGAGCCCGGCGCTTCAGCCGCCGCCGGTGCTGCGGGTCAGCCCTCCATATGTGTCGGGGCGGCGGTCGCGGAAGAACTGCCAGCTTTCCCGCACCTCGCGGATCAGGCCGAGGTCGAGTTCGGCCGTGACCAGGGCCGGCTGGTCATAAGGCGCCTGCGCCACGATCCGGCCCTTCGGGTCGCAGAAGTAGCTGCCGCCATAGAACTGAGTGGTCCTCCACGGCTCTTCCCAGCCCACCCGGTTGTTGGTGCCGATGAAGATGCCGTTGGCGATCGCCGCCGCCGGCTGCTCCAGCTCCCACAGATGGTCGGACAGGCCGCGGCCGGTGGCGGAGGGGTTCATCACCAGCTCCACGCCGTTCAGCGCCAGCTGCCGCCAGCCTTCCGGAAAGTGCCGGTCGTAGCAGATATAGACGCCGAGGCGGCAGAACGCGGTCTCGAACACCGGATAGCCCAGGTCGCCCGGCGCGAAGAACAGCTTTTCGTGGAAGTCCGGGATGTTGGGGATGTGGATCTTGCGGAACTTGCCCAGGTAGCGGCCGTCGGCGTCGATCACCGCCGCGGTGTTGAAGTACTGGCCGGGCATCGCCTCCTCGAACACCGGCGCGACGATCACCATGCCGAACTCGCGGGCGGCCGCCTGCATCGCCTCCACGCCGGGCCCGCCGGGCACCGCCTCCGCCGCCGCATACCAGCGGCAGTCCAGAGAGGCGCAGAAATAGGGCAGATTCCACAATTCCTGCAGGCCCAGTACCTGGACCCCGGCCCGGGCGGCGGCCTCGACATGGGGCCAGTGCGCATCGGCCATGCGGCGCTTCAGCTCTGCCGGCGTCTCATGCGCGGCGTCGCCGTGCAGCCCGGTCTGGATCAGTCCCGCAACGATCTTCATCGCACCGCCTGCCTACCTTGGTATCCGACTGCCAGTCTCGGCATGCCGGCGGGCCGAGGCAAGGACCCTGGCGATCCCGGGCAGGGCTTCAATCCCCGGCAGCGGCCTGCGGCTCGGGGGGCAGGTGGCGGATCTCCGCCGCCAGGCCGCATTGCCGGGCCAGGGTCTCCAGCCGGCGTTCCACGACATCGCCGACCAGCCCCTCGCCCCCCGGCGCCACGCTGAGGGTGAGGGTCGTGGCATCGCGCGCCAGGGAGAAATGCGCCAGCGGCCGCGCCGCACCGCCGCCGATCGCATAGCCCAGCCGGATCGCCATGCCGAGCATGACCGCACGCTGGCGCTGGTCGTCGGGCAGCAGGGCCAGCAGGCGCGGGTTGCGGGCCGCCTCGGCATCGCCGCCATAGCGCATGCCCACGGCCAGGGCGACATAGACCCGGCCCGGATGGTCCACCGCCGGCAGCGGCGCATGCAGCATGGTGTTCATCGCTTCCTGCGCCCGGTAGTCCGGATGCACCCGCCAGGCGATGTCCGACAGGATCACCACCACCCGCTCCAGCCGGCGCAGGTCGGGGCCGGCCGGACCCGGGCCGCAGGGGCTGTCGCTCAGCAGCGGCTCGACGAAGCGCCAGATCGCCGTGGAGGAGGCGCGGTCGCGGCTCATGCCGCGCGCCAGGGTGCGGGCCGCGTGCAGCAGCGGGTCCGCCGCCTGCCGGTCGCCGGCACCATGCGCGGCGCGGTACCACAGTCCCTCGCGCAGGCCATTGGCGCAGAACACGATGCCGTCCGGCTGCACCTGCCGCATCAGGCGGCGCAGGACCAAAGCCGCCACCGGCAGGGAATCCGCGCGCCGCCGCGGCACCGCATCGACGCCGGCCAGCGATTCCTTGCTCTGCCGCGCCAGGACCCGCAGGGTGGCATCGGCCTCCGCCCGGCCGATCCGGTACTGGTGGATGATGCGCAGCGGATAGTCGGTCTGCGCCATCTGCAGCCGGGCGATCGCCCGCCAGGCCCCGCCCACGATATAGATCGGCCGGCCGCGCTTTTCCTGCAGCAGCTCCGCCTTCGCCAGCTGGCTGTCGATGAAGTCGCGCAGGTCCCCCGCCGTGCCGAAGCCGTCAAGGCGCAGGGTGCCCAGCGGCAGGGTCACCCCGGCGCCGATCTCGCCGGCGTTGAGCGTGACCAGTTCCAGGCTGCCGCCGCCCAGGTCGCCCATCAGCCCGTCGGCACCGGGAATGCCGGCCAGGACGCCATAGGCGGAGAGCGCCGCCTCCTCCTCCCCGCTCAGGACGCGCAGGCGCAAGCCGCATTCGCGCTCCACCCGCTGCAGGAAATCCGGGCCGTTGCTGGCATCGCGGACCGCGGCGGTGGCGACGGCCAGCACCTCGGTGATGCCCATCAGGGAAATCAGGTCGGCGAAGCGGCGCAGCGCGACGACCGCCATGTCCATCGCCTCGCGATCCATGCCGCCGGTCTGGCGCAGCGCCCGTCCCAGGCCGCAGAGCACTTTCTCGTTGAGCTTCGCCGGGCTGACCCCCGGCGGGCCGCTGAACACGACCAGGCGGACGGAGTTGGAGCCGACGTCGATCACCGCGACATCGACATCGCCGATCCGCGCCACGTCTTCCGCGCTCTCCGCCAGCTCGCCATCGACGAACAGGCTGTCCGGCAATGTCCGTTCCGCCATGCGGACGGTGTCTTCCATGCTGCGTCCCTGTTCTGCCGCCAAACGTCCTGCCACCGCCCTGCGCGCCGCCACCATCAATCGGTATGCAGCAGGTCGGGGATGTCCCGGCGGTCGGTAAGCGCCCTGCCCCGGCCGGACAGCGAAGGATTCGTCATGAAGTATTCATGACAGCTGAACGGCGTGTCATCCGGCACCGCCCGGACATAATGGCCATCCGCCTTCAGGTACCAGCTCTGCAGGTCGTCCTTCAGATTGGCCAGCATGATCTGGTCCAGCACCTGCTCGTGCACGGTCGGGTTCTCCACCGGCACCATCGTCTCCACCCGCCGGTCGAAATTGCGCGGCATCCAGTCCGCGGAGGAGATGTAGACCTTCGCCTGGCGGGACGGAAGGCCATGCCCGGCACCGAAGCAGATGATGCGCGAATGCTCTAGGAAGCGGCCGATCACGCTCTTCACCCTGATCGTGTCGCTGAGCCCGGGCACGCCGGGCCGCAGGCAGCAGATGCCGCGCACCACCAGGTCGATCTGCACGCCGGCCTGGCTCGCCCGGTACAGCGCGTCGATCACCCGCGTGTCGACCAGCGCGTTCATCTTCGCCCAGATCTGCGCAGGACGGCCGGCATCGGCGTGGGCGATCTCCTGGTCGATCAGTTCCAGCAGCCGGCTGACGATGCCGTCCGGCGACATCGCCAGCTTCTTCAGGGCGATCGGCGCGGCATAGCCGGTGATGAAGTTGAACAGGCAGGCCGCGTCATAGCCCAGCACCGGGTCGCAGGTGAAATAGCTGAGGTCGGTATAGATCTTCGCGGTGACCGGGTGGTAGTTGCCGGTGCCGAAATGCACGTAGGTGCGCACCCCGCCGCCTTCGCGGCGCACGACAAGCGAGATCTTGCCGTGGGTCTTCAGCTCCAGGAAGCCGAAGACGACCTGCACGCCGGCGCGCTCCATGTCGCGGGCCCAGCGGATGTTCGCCGCCTCGTCGAAGCGCGCCTTCAGCTCCACCAGCGCCGTCACCGACTTCCCCGCCTCCGCCGCCTCGCTCAGCGCCTTGACGATCGGGCTGTCGGAGGAGGTGCGGTAGAGGGTCTGCTTGATCGCGACGACATTGGGATCGCGCGCCGCCTGGCGGACGAAATCGACCACCACGTCGAAGCTCTCGTAGGGATGGTGGACGACGAAATCCTTCGCCCGGATCGCGGCGAAGATGTCGCCACCGAAGTCGCGCACCCGCTCTGGAAAGCGGGAGGTGAAGGGGACGAACTTCAGGTCGGGCCGGTCGTCGATGATCAGCTCCTTGGTGTCGACGATGCCCAGCAGCCCGTCGACGCCGATGATCGTGTCCTCCGCGATCTCCAGCTCCGACACCAGCAGCCGCCGCATGTCGTCCGGCATGTCGGCATTCACCTTCAGCCGGATCACGGAGCCGCGGCGCCGGCGCTTCAGCGCGGTCTCGAACAGGCGGACCAGGTCCTCCGCCTCCTCCTCGATCTCCATGTCGCTGTCGCGGGTGACCCGGAACAGGCCGCGTCCCACCGTCTCGTAGCCGGGGAACAGGCTGTCGATGAACAGGCCGATCAGGGTCTCCAGCGCGATGAAGCGCAGGCTCTGGCCGTCGTCCGGCAGGCGGATGAAACGGCGCAGCTGGCTGGGGATCGGGATCAGGGCGTTGAGGGTGTCCGAGGCGCCGTCCTTGCGCAGCTTCAGCAGCAGGTTGAAGCCCAGGTTCGGGATGAAGGGAAAGGGATGCGCCGGGTCGATCGCCAGCGGCGTCATCACCGGAAAGACATGCTCCAGGAAATGGTCGGACAGCCAGTTGCGGTCGACCGCGGACAGCTCGTGCGGTTCCAGCACCGCGATGCCGGCCTCCCGCAGCTCCTCGTGCAGCATCCGCCAGCAGCGCTGCTGGTCGGTCATCAGCTCCTTGGTCGCATCATTGATCCGGCTGACCTGCTGCGCGGGTGTCAGTCCCTCCGGCGTCCGCTCCTCGACCCCTGCCCGGACCTGCCCGTAGAGCCCGGCCACGCGAACCATGAAGAACTCGTCCAGGTTGGAGCCCGAAATCGACAGGAAACGCACCCGTTCCAGCAGCGGGTGGCGGATGTTGTAGGCCTCCTCGAGCACCCGCTGGTTGAACTCCAGCCAGGAAAGCTCGCGGTTGATGAAGCGCTCTTCGCTCTCCATGCCGATTCTCTCGAACTCGCCGGCATCGAGACCTTCCAGAGCACGGTCGAAAACGGCAACCTCTTGCACGGGACCTGTCGTCATTCTAACTCCTCTCCCGCGGCCGGACGCTGCCACCGCGGTCTCTGGGAACCGTCATCTCCACCTGCGACCGGCGAGGGCCCGATGCGCACGCTCTATCTCCTGCGGCATGCCAAGTCGAGCTGGGCGGATCCCGGCCTCGACGACCATGACCGCCCGCTCAACGCACGCGGGCTGGATGCCTGCGAACGCCTGGTACCCTTCCTGCGCCGCGAAGGCATCGCGCCGGACTTCGTGCTCTGCTCCACCGCGCTGCGGGCCAGGGCGACCCTGCAGGGCATCTTCGCGGCCCTGCCGAAGCCGCTGACCGCGCGCTACGATCCCGCCGCCTACCTCGCCTCCCCGGACGAACTGCTTGCGCTGCTCCGGGCGCTGCCGCCCGGGATCGAGCGACCGATGCTGGTCGGCCACAATCCCGGTCTGGAGGATTTCGCCGGACTGCTGGCCGGTTCAGGCCCGGACGACCAGCTGGCTCGCATGCGGGAAAAGCTTCCCACCGGCGGGCTGGCCTGCCTCAGCTTCGACTTCGCCGACTGGAGCGCCCTCGCCCCCGGCAGCGGCCGGTTGAACCTGTTCGCGGTGCCACGCCTGCTGCAGGGCTGATGCCAGCGCGGGCCGCGCGCCCCGCCCCGAGGGCCGCTACCTGCTGCGGGTCCAGACCTGCGACTGCCCGAAGATCGGCAGTCCGACATATCCCCTGACCTCCAGCCTATCGCCGCCATCTTTCAGGGTCATGACAGACTCGTAGGTCTCGCCATCTTCCGGATTGTAGATCTGGCCGTCGTCCCAGACATTGGGTTCGTCGCCCGGATCGAAGCCGGTCAGGATCGGCAGGCCCATGATCGGGCGGTCGCGCAGGGCCTGGTCGGGATTGTTCCGGTCGGTATGCGGCTGGCCGGCATCGTTCTGCGGGTCCTCCAGCCAGACGATCTCGCCGCAGAGCTCCTCGGCGGAGAAACCGGACGCGGCCGGGATGTCGGCACAATGGTCGATATGGACCTTGGCATTGCCGGATTCGGTCAGCCAGGTGCCGACCGCGGCATGGTCGGCATGGGCCGGCGGTGCCAGCGCCAGCGCCGAGCCCAGGAAAAGGGCAGTCGCGGCCAGCGCCGCCGGCAGCTGCCGGCGCGCGGGTGCGGGAACGGGGAAGGCGAATTCCGGGCGCATCTCTGGATCCCTTGCCGGGGCGGGCCAGGCCGCTGCCGTTGCACGCCGGCCGGGCGCCGCGATTGCCGTCCGGGCATCGTTACCCGGCCCCCGCACCGCATGCAACGGCCGGAAGCTGCGGGGGCCGGGTAACGATGCCGGGCTAGAACGTGCCCGGATAGGCGCCGCCGTCGATCAGCAGGTTCTGGCCGGTGATGTAGCCCGCAAGGGGGCTGCAGACGAAGGCGCAGAGGGCGCCGAACTCCTCCGGCGTGCCGAACCGCTTCGCCGGCAGGCCGTTGCGCCGGGCCTCGGTCTCCGCGGCGATGTCGCGGCCGGACTTGGCGGCAGTCGCCTTGATGTTGCTGGCCAGACGGTCGGTGTCGAACGGACCGGGCAGGATGTTGTTGATGGTGACGCCGCGGGCCACCGTCTCCCGCGACAGGCCGGCGACGAAGCCGGTCAGGCCGCTGCGGGCACCGTTCGACAGGCCAAGGATGCCGATCGGCGCCTTCACCGCGCTGGAGGTGATGTTGACGATGCGACCGAAGTCGCGGTCCATCATCCCGTCGACAGTGGACCGGATCAGCTCGATCGGGGTGAACATGTTGGCGTTCACCGCGCCGAACCAGTCCTCCCGCCCCCAGTCGCGGAAATCGCCGGGCGGCGGGCCGCCGGCATTGTTCACCAGGATGTCGGGCTCGGGACAGGCCGCCAGGGCCGCGGCGCGCCCCTCCTCGGTCGTGATGTCGCCGGCAACCGGGGTCACGGCGACATCGGGGGCCGCGGCGCGGATCTCTGCCGCCGCCGCCTCCAGGCTTTCCACGTTGCGGCCGGTGATGACGACATCCACGCCCTCGCGCGCCAGCGCCAGGGCGCAGCCCTTGCCCAGCCCGCGGCTCGCCGCGCAGACGATCGCCCGCTTTCCCCTTAAGCCCAGATCCATCAGCCTTCCTCCTCCATCATCTGGTTCTCCGCCAGGGCCAGCGCCTGGCGGGCCATGTCCAGGGTCACGCCGCGCCCCCGCGCCAGGGCCGTGCGGTCGAGCGCGGCGGCCACCGCGTTGACCGCCGCCAGGGAGCGCGGCATGCGCGGCAGCAGGTAGTCGATGATGCGCTCCGGCACCTGCAACTGGCGGTCGGCGAACAGTTTGCGCAGCACGCCATCCATCAGCACCTCGTCCGGCGGCGCCAGGGCCGCCATCGGGAATGTGGCGAGGCGCGAGCGCAGATCCGGCAGGCCGAGGCCGAGCTCCGCCACCGGCCGGTCCGCGGTCAGCAGGAGATGCCCGCCCCATTCCGCGACCGCATTCACCAGATGCAGCAGGCCGGTCTCCGAACGCAGCTGCTGCACATCCTCCACCAGCCAGGCGGCGGCGCCTTCCGCCGGGCCGAACGGCGCCGCGTCGGTCAGCGCCGCGGCCGGCATCGCCTGCGCGACGGCGCGCACCGCCCAGATCCGCGCCAGATGGGTCTTGCCGCCGCCCGCCGGTCCGGCCAGCAGCAGCCGGCGCCCGGGCCAGTCCGGCCAGCGATCGATCCAGGAAACGGCCTGCCGGTTGCTGTCCGCGATCAGGAAGGCATGCTCGCCGAGATCCGTCAGGACCGGCAGAGCGAGGGGCAGCTGCTCCGCCATGTCGGGGCCGCGATCAGCGGCTGGACGGCGGCGCGGCCGGAGCAGGCGACGTCTGGGAAGGCGCCATCGCCGGCGGCGGGGTGCCGGAGGCCGGATCCGCCAGCGCCCCTGCCGGCATCGCCGCCGGCACGGTGACAGCCCGGGTCGGGTCCATCACCGTCAGTGCCCAGTAGGGACCGTCGTTGCGCAGCAGCAGGTTGGCGCCGCGGAGGCGCTCCCGCAGCTGGTCGGTGGTGCCGCGATGGTTCAGGACCACCTGCGCGCCGGAGGCGGCGATGCTGTCGATCTGCAGCCCCTGCACCAGGTCGACCTTGGCCAGCACCTGGGAAATCTGCACCCACTGGGCCAGGTCGGCATAGCCGACCAGGGCGCTGAGGCTCAGCGCGCCGGGAACGGCGCCGGCGCGGCCATAGCCGGTGGGCGCTGCCGCCATGCGGGGCCGCACCGCCTCGCCCGTCCGCACGGTGGTCGCCATGTTGCCGATCACCCGGTCCACGGCGGCCCGCATCCCCGCCTCGTCGCCGTTGGCGGTGAAGCGGTCGACCGGGATCATCGTGCCGCCGGACCAATAGCGGCTGACCTCCACGTCCATCCGGCCATCCGGCTGGGCAGCGGCATGGACCAGCACGACGTCCTGCACGTCGTAGCGGCGGGCGATCCGGTCCAGCGGCTCGGCCGCACCTTCCAGCGCCTCCCGGGCGGAGATCGCCTGGACATCGCTGAGTTCCCCGAACGGCACCAGCAGCGGCACCATCGGCGAGGCGCGGCCATAGGTGGACCAGGAGTCCCGCCAGGGATTGGGCTCCTCCCACAGATTGTCGGCGGAGGCGGTGGAATAGACCGGCAGCACCAGGGCCGGCGGTGCCGGCTTCGCCGCGAAGGGGATGTTCGCGGCGGTCATCACGTCGCGCACCGCTTCCGGGAAGAAGCGCACCGTCAGGTCGCCGCGATAGCGGGCGCCGGCGGTGCGCTCGTTGTCGATCTCGATCGACTGCACCATCGACGGCACCTGCGATGCCGGGACCGACGGCAACTGCCCGACGAGATCGGGGGAAACCAACCGCTCCATGACGATCTGCAGCGCCTTCACCTGGCCGGCGGCGATCGCCTTCTCCCGCGCCTCGACGGCGCTCTTGCCGCTTTCGTCCACCGGCACGCCGGTCGCCACGAACAGGTCGGCCTCGTTCTGCGCCAACGTCTGGCGTACCGGCGCAGCGGCCAGAACGACCAGCAGAAGGGCGGCCAGGGCCAGCATGGCAAAGACGCGAGTTTTGGCGCGAGGGACAGGACCCGCAGCCGCCGCGGAGCGCGGCAGGCGGGAATCCATGCGGCCGGAGAAGGAGGCCGGGACGACCCCTGCGGTACGGTTACTGTGATTCATTGCAAAGCTGCGGGGTTTCGGTTAGGTCGGCGCTGGCTTGCGAGCATAGCCCAACCTGCCCGGAGCGACCATCATATCCGACGATCCCTATAAATCCGCCGGCGTCGACATCGATGCCGGCGACGAGGTGGTCCGCAAGATCGGGCCGGCCATCGCCGCGACCCGGCGGCCCGGCGCCGACCCGAGCCTGGGCGGCTTCGGCGGCCTGTTCGACCTGGCCGCAGCCGGTTTCAGGGACCCTGTCCTGGTGGCTGCGACCGACGGCGTCGGCACCAAGCTGATGATCGCCCACCAGCTGGACCGCCATGACAGCATCGGCATCGACCTGGTTGCCATGGTGGTGAACGACCTGCTGGCGCAGGGCGCGGAGCCGCTGTTCTTCCTGGACTATTTCGCCACCGGAAAGCTGGCGCCGGCACAGGCGGCCGAGGTGGTGGGCGGCATCGCCGCCGGCTGCCGGGCGGCCGGCTGCGCACTGATCGGCGGCGAGACGGCGGAGATGCCCGGCATGTACCCGGCGGGCAGCTACGACCTGGCCGGTTTCGCCGTCGGTGCTGCGGAACGCGGCGCCACCCTGCCGCGCCCGCAACTGGCCGCCGGCGACGTGCTGCTGGGCCTCGCCTCCAGCGGGGTGCATTCCAACGGCTATTCCCTGGTGCGGCGGATCGTGGCGGACGGCGCGCACGACCTGGCCGCACCGGCGCCGTTCGATCCCGCCCGCAGCCTGGGCGAGGCGCTGCTGGCACCGACCCGGATCTACGTGAAGGCCTGCCTGCCGGCGATCCGCGACGGACGGATCCATGGCATCGCCCATATCACCGGCGGCGGCCTGACGGAGAACGTGCCCCGGATGCTGCCGCAGGGCTGCCACGCCCGGATCGACGCCGCCGCCTGGCCGCTGCCGCCCCTGTTCCGCTGGCTGGCAGACGGCGCCGGCATGTCGGAGGCGGCGCTGGCGCGCACCTTCAACTGCGGCATCGGCCTGGTGCTGGCGGTCCCGCCGGCCGCCGCCGACGCCCTGGCGGAAGAGCTGGAAGCCGCCGGCGAGCGCGCCTATCGCATCGGCCAGGTGGTTGCCGCGGACGAGGGCCAGGATGCGGCGCCCAGGGTGATCCTGGAGGGAACGGAGCAGGCATGGCGCGGCTGAGGACCGCCGTGCTGGTTTCCGGCCGCGGCAGCAACATGGCGGCCCTGATGGAGGCCTGCGCCGATCCCGCCTTCCCGGCGGAGATCGTCGGCGTGATCTCCAACAACCGCGACGCGGCGGCGCTGCAGACCGCGACGGATGCCGGGATCCCGGCCCTGCATGTGGAGCATCGCGGCCGCAGCCGCGAGGATTTCGAGGCGGAGCTGCACGACCGGCTGCAGGGACTGGAGGCCGGCTTCCTGTGCAATGCCGGCTTCATGCGGATCCTGACCGCTGGCTTCGTGGACCGCTGGCTGGACCGCCACCTGAACATCCACCCGTCCCTGCTGCCGGCCTATAAGGGCCTGCATGTGCACGAGCGCGCGATCGCCGACGGGGTCCGCTTCTCCGGCTGCACCGTGCATTTCGTCCGCGCGGAAATGGATGCCGGGCCGATCGTCGTGCAGGCCGCGGTGCCGGTGCATGGCGGCGACACAGCCGAAAGCCTGGCGGCACGGGTGCTGCAGGCGGAGCACCGGATCTATCCGCTGGCCCTGCGCTGGGCCGGCGAAGGCCGCCTGCGGGTCGAGGGCCAGCGGGTGATCGTCGACGGCGCCGCGGACGAGACAGCGTCGCTGCTCAACCCCGTTCGCTGAAGGCCGGGCTGCCGGATGGCCCCGGCAGCCTCGGCTCTATTCTGCAAATCGGGCACCGTCGACGATGTCGCAGAAATGTACCCGCCGGAAGCCGGGCAGATGCCGTTCCGCCGCATCGGCCATCGGCGGCGAGGCCTGCGCCGCCCCCGGGTTGCGGGCCGCGACCGCCGCCAGCGCCTGCAGGAGCGCCGCCTTGAAGCCCAGCCGCGGATAGGCCGCCAGCAGTTCCGCCACCAGCCCTTCCGATCCGGCATCGCCGGCCGTCAGCGCCTCTAGCGGCACCACGCCGACATCGACCGCGGTACCCAG
This sequence comes from Marinibaculum pumilum, assembly GCF_042646425.1. NCBI lineage: Bacteria > Pseudomonadati > Pseudomonadota > Alphaproteobacteria > Rhodospirillales > Rhodospirillaceae > Marinibaculum > Marinibaculum pumilum. The sequence continues at coordinate 94,966 of NZ_JBHRTR010000015.1, read as the reverse complement.
CTGGCAAAGCGCCGCCTCCGGCCCCATCCGCGGCGCGATATCCGGCGTGGTGTGCAGCGCGATGGCATCCCAGACCCGATCGCAGACAGCAGCCGCAACCCCCTGCCCGGCCAGGAAGTCGCGCGCCGCATCCGCCCCCTCCACCTCGAAGCGGACATGGCCGGGCGCGGCTTCGGTCAGCCCCAGGTCGTGCAGGACCGTCGCCAGAAACAGGATCTCCGGATCGTGGGTCTGGCCGCGCAGGCGGCCGGCATAAGCGGCGAACGCCCATGACCGCATCACATGGTTGAACAGGAATGGCGCAGAGAGCCGGCGTGCCAGCGCCATCGCGGCCCGGCAGGTCGCCGTATCGGGCGGCGCCATGCCCGGCAACGCCATCGTCCCGTCCGAATACTGGTCGTGCATGCCTCTGCCCTCCCCGGCCTGGCCCGGCGCTTCCCAATTTTTGTATTATTCCGCATATAATAGATCGGTGCACCTTTTTTATGCGAATTAGTCAAAAATGAATGAACCGCGACCACGGGGCCGACCCCGCCGCTACGACCCTGCCCGCGCGATGGAGGCCGCGGTCGGCGCCTTCCTGGCCGCCGGCTTTTCCGGCACTTCCCTGGACAGGCTGAGCGAGGCGACGGGCATGAACCGGCCCAGCCTCTATGCCGCCTTCGGCGACAAGGAGGCGCTGTACCTGAAGGCGCTGGCGCACTATGCCGCGCAGCTGGATGCGGCGTTGACCGCTGGGATGGGAACGGACCGGCCGGTGGCGAAGGCGATCGAGGGCTATCTGAACGGTGCCATCGACCACTACACCGCCGATGGCGACGCGGCGCAGGGCTGCCTGGTGGTCTGCACCGCCACCGCGGAGGCCGCCGCCACCCCCGCCATCCGCGAGGCCCTGGCCGCGGTGCTGGCGCGGATCGACCGCGCGCTCGAGACCCGGCTGCGCAGCGCAAGGGATTCGGGCGAACTGCCGGCCGACGCGGACCCGGCCGCCCTGGCCGCCCTGATCGGTGCCGTCCAGCACAGCCTGGCGGTGCGCGCCCGCGCCGGCACCTCCCGCCGGCAGTTGCGCAAGATCGCCCGCGACGCGGTCCACCTGCTGCTCCGCTGAAGGCGGCGTTCAGGCCGGCGGCGCCTCGCCCAGGTAGAGGCGGTGCAGGTCGTCCGGCGATTGCCGCAGCACATCGCAGCCGCCGTCATAGACCATCTCGCCGCGGCGCATGACATAGGCGCGATCGCCGATCGCCAGGGCAAGGGCGGCGAACTGCTCGACGAGCACCACGGCAAGGCCGTCGTCGGCCAGCCGCCGCACCGCCTGCATGAGCCGGCCGACCACGACCGGCGCCAGGCCGGCCGACATCTCGTCGATCAGGATCACCTTCGGCCGGCCAAGCAGGGCCCGCGCGATCACCAGCATCTGCTGCTCGCCGCCCGACAGCAGTCCGGCCCGCACCGACCGGCGGGCCGAAAGCTCCGGAAACAGGTCATAGGCCTCCTCCAGGCGGGCATCCGGGTGACGGCCGACCTGAAGGTTCTCCTCCGCGGTCAGCTGGCGGAAGACAGTGCGTCCCTGCTCGACATGGGCAAGGCCGGCGCGGGCACGACGCCCCGCAGAGATGTTGTGCAGCGCCATGCCGTCCAACGCGACGGTGCCGCCGGCCAGCGGGATCACGCCGGACAGTCCCTCAAGAAGAGTCGTCTTGCCGGCTCCGTTGGCACCCAGCAGCACGCTCACCCGGCCGCTCTCCACCGCCAGGTCGACCTGCCGGACGATCGCCAGCTCGGCCCGGTTCACGCGGACCCCGCGCACCTCGAAACTGCTCACGACGCGGCCTCCGCCGCCGCATGCCCGCCGGCCGGCTCCGCGACACCCAGATAGGCCGTCTTCACCGCGGGATCCTCCAGCACCTCGGCCGGGGGGCCGGCGGCGATGACCCTGCCGAAATCCAGCACCGTCACCTGCGCGCAGGCGGCGCGGACCAGGTCCATGTCATGCTCGACCAGCAGCACCGAGCTGCCGAACAGCGCCGGGATCTCCGCGATCCGCGCGGCAAGCCGCAGGGTCTGGTCGTAGGACTGTCCCGCGGCGGGCTCGTCCAGCAGGGCCACCGCCGGGCGCGCCGCCACGACACCGGCCACGTCGAGCAGGCGCCGTGTGCCGGCATCGACCTGGGCGACCGGCATCTCTGCCGCCGGGCAGTCGAGCCAGGCGAGGATCCTGTCGCGTTCGGCCTCGTCCAGGCCGCCGGCGGCCAGGGTCAGATAGTCGCCGACCGTCAGTTCCGGCGCGATGCGGGTGGTCTGCCAGCTGCGCCGCACGCCGCGCTGCGCCCGGCGGTGCGCCGCCACCCCTTCCAGCGGACGGTTCTCCAGGGCCACCTCGCCTTCATAGGTCTCCAGGAAGCCGGTCACCGCGTCGATGAACGTGGACTTGCCGGCGCCATTGGGACCGATCAGGCCGACAACGGCCGCCTGCGGGACCGACAGGTCCACGCCGTCCAGCGCAACCACGGCGCCATAGCGCACCGACAGGCCGCGGATCGCCAGCACCGGCGGACCGGCGCCGTCCGGCGGCGGACGCGGCCCGGCAGGCGATGCCGGCAGGCCGCCGTCGCGCACCGCCGCAGCGGCCGCAGGGGCCGCCGAAGCGCCGCCGCGGAGCCGGCGTCCCAGGCGGCGCAGGCTCTCCGCGATCGCCTCCCCCGCCGCCAGGGCCTGCACGGCGCCGATCGCGAAGATCACGTTGCCGATGTCCTGGGCGAGATCCAGCCGCCGCAGCAGTTCCGGGAACAGGGTGATCAGGATGCCGCCGATGATTGCCCCTTCGGCCAGATGCGCGCCGGCCATCGTGGCCACCGCATAGAGCACCAGGGACTGCATCAGCGAGAAGTTCTCCGACACCAGGGTGCCGAGGAAGCCGGCGAGCAGGCCGCCGGAAATGCCTGCGATGAAGGCGGAGATGCCGAACGCCGACAGTTTCGCCATCGGCACCGAGACGCCGTGCGCGGCCGCCGCGCGTTCGGAGTGCCGGATCGCGAGCCAGGCGGCGCCCAGCCGGGTGCGGGTCAGGAAGGCGAGTCCGACGGCCACCAGCGCATAGGCCGCCAGGACGAACAGGAAATAGCCCGGGTCGCTGTCGATCAGCGCCGGCCGCGGCACCGACTGGAAACTGGTCTGTCCGGGAAAGGTGATCGTCGCCAGCACCGTGTCGAAGGCGGCGGCGAAGGACAGGGTCACGATCGCCAGGTTGATGCCGCGCAGCCTGAGGGCCGGCAGGCCGATGGCGATGCCCAGGGGAACCGCCGCCAGGCCGCCGATCAGGATCCACAGCAGCAGCCCGCCCGGCACCTGCCAGATGTTCATGTAGCCGACCGTCCAGGCCCCGACCCCGGCGAAGGACATCTGGCAGAGCGCGATCATGCCGGTGCGGCCCGCCACCAGCCCGAGGCTGAGCAGCGCGACCGCAGTGATCAGGACCCCGGTGGCCAGGAACAGCCAGTAGGATGGCAGCAGGCCGACCGCCGCCCCGCCGCCGAGGGCGCAGGCGGCCAGGATCGTCAGCGCGGCACGGCGGCTAGCGCGCTTCATCCCACCGCGCCTTTCGCTGCGACCAGAGCAGGACGGCCAGGATCACCAGGAACGGGATCGCGCCGCGATACTGGCTGACCGCGTCGATGCCGCTGACCAGCCCCTCGACCACGCCGAGCAGGATGCCGCCGGCAAGCGCGATCCAGAACGACCGGAACAGGCCGACCAGGGCCGCCGCCAGGGCCGGCACCACCAGCATGCTCAGCGACATGAAATTGGGCGAGCGCTGCGGCGCGATGATCATCAGGGCGAAGGTGGTGAAGGCGCCGGTCGCGCCCCAGACCAGGATCGACAGCAGCTTCACCTTCACTCCCAGAAGCTCCGCCGCCATCGGGCGTTCCGACAGGGCCCGCAGGTGCAGGCCCATCCGGGTGCCGTTCAGGAAGCGGTCCGCCAGCACCGTGAACAGCAGGGCGAGGCCGATCGTCAGCACCGCCGCGACCGTCACCTCCACCCCCGCCAGCCGGAAGGCGGAGCCGGGGAACAGGTCGGGCATGACCCGCGGATGCTGCCCGCCGGTGAGCCGCAGGCCGATGGCGATCAGGCCGACCAGCAGCGCGACCGTGACCGCCGCCTTGGTCGATGCGCCCGCGCCGGCGAACAGGAAGGTGAGGATCAGGCCCAGCAGCACGCCGACCAGGGTGCCGCCGGCGATGCCGATCAGCACCGCCGGCCAGAGCGGGACGCCGTTTTCCGTCAGCACGATCAGCAGGAAGGTGCCCGCGGCACCGATCGCCGCGCCGGTGAAGTTCACCACCGCGACCAGCCGGCAGGTGAAGACGGCGCAGACGCCGAGGATCGCATAGGCACCGGCCGCGGCAAGGCCGGCCACCGCCGATGTCAGCAGGGTCTCCATGGGCACCCCCTTCGGGAAGCGGGGGCGGCGCGGGACGCCGCCCCCGGCCTGGGCCGATCCTATTCGGCGGCGGGCAGGACGACCCAGTCCGGCGTCACCACCGTCCAGGCGCCGTTCTCCAGCTTCATCACCTTGGTCGCCTGCATCGGCGCATGGGCATCCGCCTCGCCGAAGACATAGGGGCTGCCGATCAGGTCGTAGGTCTTCGGCTGCATCGACAGCAGCGCTTCGTTGACGCTGTCGCGGGTCACCGGGCCGTCGATCCCCCGGATCACGTCCAGGAAGACGTTGGCCGACAGGTAGCCGCCCTGCGAGAAGGCGGTGAGCGGCCGGCCCGCCGCCTCCATCGTCGCGATCCAGTCCTTGTTGGCCGCCGAAGCGGTCTCGGTGAAGGGCTCCCACTCGGTGCCGACATAGATCGGCTGCCTGGTGTCGGCGAGCGCCTTGGCGACCTCCACCGTGTAGCCCGGCGACAGGAACAGCCAGTCGATGCCCTCGATCTTCTGGGCGTCGATGGTCTTCACCATCTGCACCACCTGGGGCTCGATCTGGTTGGTGAGCACGGCGTCGCAGCCCTCGTCGCGGGCGCGGATGACATAGGGCGTCAGGTCGCCCTGGAACGGCAGGGTCAGGTCGACCAGATGGGCCTTCTGGCCGGTCAGCTTCTCGTAGTTCGCGATCGCGCCCTTATAGGCCTCCTGCGTGCCGCCGATGATGATGAAGAAGGCGCAGAGCTTCCTGGCCTGCAGCTCGCGGTCGGCGAAATAGCCCATCGCGGTCGACAGGGTATAGGGGCCGACATTGACCGGTGCGATCGTCGGCGAGTTGAAGCAGGCCGCGTCGACACCCAGTCCCTGGATGGAGAGCACGTCCTTGCGCTTGTAGGTCGTGCTGTTGACCGCGCAGTCCAGCAGGCTCGCCGAGCCGACCAGCGCGACGACCTCCTTGTTGTCGATCAGGTCGCGGGCGGCCTGTGCGGCGACGCCGGGATCCGCCTTGTCGTCGGCGATGGTGTAGTCGATCTTGCAGCCGTTGATGCCGCCCTTGGCGTTGACGTCGTCGAACACCACCTTCGCCGCCTTCGGCACTTCGGAGAAGTCGGCCGGGCCGGTGATCGTGGAGACGGCGCCGACGGCGATGGTGCCGTCCTCGCAGGTCGGGCCCGCCGCGACGGCCGGCCCGCCGCCCGCGGCGGCCAGGCCCAGGCCGGCAAGGCCGGCGATCGTCAGGGCGGTCAGTTTCGGTTTCCAGTCCATGTCCGGTCCTCCGGTTCTGGTTGTCGAGCGTCAGGCCACGCGCAATGCCGATGCCGGCCGCGCCATGCGGCCGGTATCGATCGAGGCGAACCTGGCCAGGGTCCGCTCGATCACTTCCCTGTCGATGTCACGCACGATGAAGACCAGCCGCGACCGCCGCTCGGCGTCGGGCCAGGCGTCGAGGCGGACCGGCGGATGCACCACATGCTGCACCGCATGCACCACCAGCGGCCGGTCCGGCTCCTCGGCCATGTGCAGCAGCCCCTTCATCCGCAGCAGATCCTCGCCCTTCAGCGCGGTGACATAGTCCAGCCACTGGGCGAAGGCGTCCCATTCGAGGGGTTCGTCGATGACGAAGGCATGGGCGCTGATGCCGTGATGCGGGCCAGCGTCATGATGATGGTGACGGTGGTCGTGACGGTCGTGGCCGCAGGCCGGGTCGCCGCATTGGGCCGCCGCCCGGTCGGCGGCAAGGGAGGCGGCCTCGAACCAGCCGGCGAGACCGGCCCCCTGGCCGGCCGCCTCCAGGCCGCAGCCCAGCACCTGGTCCGCCGCCACCGCGCCATGACGCACCTGCAGGCGCCCGGCGGTCGGCGAGAGCTGCGCCAGCCGTGCCTCCAGCGCGGCGACCGCCGCCGTGCCGGCCAGGTCGGTCTTGGTGATCAGCAGGCGGTCCGCCACCGCCACCTGTTTCGCAGCCTCGGCATGCGCCGCCAGGGTCGCCGGGCCGTTCACGGCGTCCACGGTGGCGACGACCCCGTCGATCGCGAACAGGGCGGAGAGCGCCGGCTCGACCGCCAGCGTGTGCAGGATCGGCACCGGGTCGGCGAGGCCGGTGGTCTCCACCAGGACCCGCCGGACCGGCGGCAGCGCCCCGTCCCGACTGCGGGCATGCACCGCCTTCAGGGTGGCGACAAGATCGTCGCGGACGGTGCAGCAGATGCAGCCATTGTCGAGCAGTGCGAAACTCTCCTCGCTGCTCTCCGCCAGCAGGTGGTCCAGGCCGACCGCGCCGAACTCGTTGATGATCGCCACCGTGCCGTCCAGCGCGGGCTGGCGCAGCAGACGGTTCAGCACCGTCGTCTTGCCCGAGCCGAGGAAGCCGGTCAGGACCGTGACGGGGATCCGCGCCGCGGTCATGCCGCCTGCTCCCGCTGATGCACCTGCCGGCCCTCGAACCAGGTCTCGAGCACCCGGATGTCGGCGATCTCGTCGGCGGGGATTTCCAGCAGGTTGCGGTCCAGCACGATGAAGTCGGCCGACTTGCCGGCCCGCAGGGAGCCGATCGTGCGATCCATCCCCATCACCTTCGCGGCGTTGATGGTGAAGATCTCGACCACCGTCTCGATGTCCAGCGCCTGCTCCGGCCAGAGCGACTCCCCCGGATAGTCGCCTGCCGGATTCTGGCGGGTCACCAGCCCCTCCATCCCGTTCCAGGGATCCGGATTGGGGATCACCGGCCAGTCGGAGCCGCCGGCCATCAGGGCGCCGGCCTGCTTCAGGTCCCGGTTCGGCCAGAAGCGGGTCGCGCGCTCCTCGCCCATCGTCTGCTTGTGCCCCTGCAGGAAGGCGGTCGGATACCAGATGAAGGGGGAAAGGTCGGCGGCGACCCCGAGCTCGGCGAAGCGGGGGATGTCCGCGGGCGCGATATAGCTGGCATGGGCGATGTGGTGGACCAGGTCGGTCGGCCCGTTGAACGAGCGCACGACATCGATGGCATCGAGTGCCTGGGTGACCGCGGCATCGCCGGCGCAGTGGATCTTCACCGCCAGGCCCAGCTTCTCGCAGCGGCCCATCCAGCGCACCAGCTCGGGCACGCTGGCGAGCGTGGTGCCGCGGAAGCAGCAGCCCTGTACCGGGTCCGGGGTATAGGGTTCGTGGAACGCGGCGGTGCGTGCGCCCGGCACCCCGTCGAGGAACACCTTCGCGAAGTCGGGCCGGACATGGGCGCTGCGAAAGCTCTCGCGCTGCGCGAACAGTTCCTCTCCTGCGGCGCCGAACAGGAAGGCGGGTTCCATCACCGGCATCGCGCCGCCGACCCAGGCGGTCAGCAGGCCGCGGTCGTCCAGACCCTTCAGGGAGGTGAGCACCGGCGCCATCGCCGCCGCATCGAGCACCGCGGTGACGCCATAGGCGTTGAGGGTGGCGATCGCATGGGCCATAGCCGTGCGATCCTTCTCGTCGTGATAATAGCCGGAGTCCAGCAGGGCGCGCTCCACCTGGGCCACCGCCGCCTCGACCACCAGCCCGGTCAAGGCGCCGCTCTGCGGGTCGCGCCCGAAGCTTCCCTGTTCGGGATCCGCCGTGTCGGCCGTCACGCCTGCCAGCTTCAGGGCGGCGGAATTCACCCACCTGTTGTGATGCGTGTCGTCCCACAGCAGGACCGGCCGGCCCAGGCTCGCCGCATCCAGCTGGGCCAGGGCCTCCGCGGTGTTCAGGACGCCGAACAGGTCGCTGCCCCATTGCGAACCGACCAGCCAGCCGCCTTCCGGCGCCGCCTCGGCCGACGCCCGCACCTTCTCCAGAATGGCATCCAGCCTGGCGGTATTGGCGAACTGGATCTCGAAGACGGCCTCCAGCCCGCCGAGGAGCGTATGGGCATGCACGTCGACGATGCCCGGCATCGCCATCCGGCCGCCAAGGTCGAGGATGCGGGTCTGCGGGCCGATATGGGGGGCCACCTCTTCCGCCGCGCCGATCGCGACGATCCGGCCGCCCAGAACCGCCATGGCCTCCGCCCAGGGGCGCTCCCGGTCGACCGTATAGATGCGCCCGTTGCGGACGACGAGATCGGCGATGGCGGTGCTGTCGGACATGGTTCTGGGTTCCTCTGCTGGCTGCGGCCGGCGCTAGGCTGCGGCGGGGGCCATCACACGGCCCGGTTCTGCGTCGGTGCGCGGCCGCCGCCATCGGCGACAAGGACCGCACCGGTCACGAAGGAGGCCTCGTCGGAGGCCAGGAACAGGCAGCAGGCGGCGATTTCCGCCGGCATCGCGATCCGGCCGAGCGCGATGCGCCCGGCCAGCGCGGCGAACGCCGCATCGCGGTCGGTCCCGGCAGCGGCGGCCGCCAGGTCCATCTCCATCTCGCTCATCGGCGTGCGCACCCAGCCCGGCGCCACCGCATTGGCGCGGATGCCGTCGCCGCCATGGGCGTAGGCGAGCGACCGGGTATAGGCCACCAGCCCCGCCTTGCTGGCGGCATAGCTGGCGGAGTCCGGACTGGCATTGAAGGCGGCGACGGAGGCGATGTTGACCACCGCGCCGCCGGCCCGCGCCAGCAGCGGCAGCGCCGCGCGGCAGGTCATCATCGCACCGGTCAGGTTGACCCGAAGGGTGCGCTCCCAGACCGCGTCGTCGACCGATGCCGGGCGGTCCGGCACGATCAGCCCGGCGGCGTTGACCAGGATCTCCAGCCGGCCGTCGCAGGCCGCGATCGCGGCGCCGATATCGGCGGCCAGGGTGACATCGCCATGCACCGCGCGGCCGCCGGTGGCGGCGGCAGCATCGTCCAGCGCCGCCCCGCCCAGGCCGAACAGCACGAGATCGGCCCCCTCGCGGGCGAACAGTTCCGCCGTGGCGCGGCCGATCCCGGTCGCCGCCCCGGCGACGAGGGCCCGCCGCCCCTGCAGCCGCCTCCTCACGCGAGGCCTCCGGCCGGGCCCCAGCGGCGTTCCACGGCGAAGCCGGTCTCCGGCAGGGTGGCGCCGCCATCGACCACGATGGTCTGCCCGGTGGTGTATCGCGCCTCGTCGGAGGCGAGGTAGAGCATGGCGAAGGCGATGTCGTCGGCCGCGCCGGCATGGCCCATCGGCACGTGCCGGCCGATCGCCGCCAGCGCCTCCGGCGTGCTGAGGCTGCCGCGGCCGGGCTTGGCGATGAAGCCCGGCTCGACCCCGTTCACCGTGATGCCGTCGCGGGCGAGCTCGAAGGCGGCGCCGCGGATGAAGGCGTTGGCGCCGGCCTTGGCCGCCGCGTAATGGGCGCCGCCGCCCATCGCCACCCGCGCGGAGACCGAGGAGGTGACCAGGATCCGGCCATGCCGGTTGCGGCGCATATGCGGGATCGCGGCCTGCGCCAGCCAGAAGCAGGCCTTCAGGTTGACGTCGAGCGCCGCCTCCAGTTCCGCCTCCTGCAGCGCCTCCAGTTCCGCCCACGGGCATCCGCCGGCATTGTGGACCAGGATGTCCAGCCGGCCGTGACGGTCCGCGCAGCCATCCACCAGTGCCGCAAGATCGCTGCGGCCGAGGCCGCCGATCGGCGCGGCGGAGACGGCCATGCCGCGCCCGCGCAAGCCGTCGGCCAGTTCCTCCGCCGGCGCCAGGGTGCGGTTGGCGCAGACCAGTGTCGCGCCGGCCTCGGCGAAGCGGGTGACGATGGCGGCGCCGATGCCGCGTGCGCCGCCGGTCACCAGCGCCACCCGGCCGGACAGGTCGAAGCCCGGGCCCGGCATCAGGCCAGCCCCTCCTGCCGCAGCAGGGCGACGAAGCGGCGGAACACCGCCGTGTGCCGGTCGACATCGGCCTCGGTCGTCGCGGGGCAGCACAGGAACATGGTGTGGAACGGCGTCACCAGCACGCCCTCGTTCATGTAGAAGGCGTGCAGCAGGGTCTCCAGGCCGGGATCGCGGCCGGCGATCACGTCGGCGCCGCAGGTGGGCGGCGCGGGCGAGAACATGATCTCCGCCCGCGCGCCGATGCGGGTGACATGCCAGGGCAGCGCATGTTCGGCGATCACCGCCTCCGCCCCTTCCGCCAGCCGCCCGGCGCAGGCGGTCATCCGCCCAAAGGCGTCGGGGGTCAACACCTCTTCCAGCACCGCGCGCATGGTGGCGACGGTCAGCGCATTGCCCGCCAGGGTGCCGCCGATGCCCAGATGCGCCGACTGCCGGTGCTTCGGGTTGGTCCGCGGCACCTGCGCCCACATGCGCTCCGCGACCGCCGCGCTGACGCCGAAGATGCCGGCCGGCACGCCGCCGGCGATCGCCTTGCCGGCCACCAGGATGTCCGGCTCCAGCCCGTGCAGGGCGGTATAGCCGCCGGGGCCGCAGGAGATCGTGTGCGTCTCGTCGATCACCAGCAGGGTGCCGGCGCGCCGGGTCGCCGCGCGCAGCGCCGCGTGGAACCCCTCCGCCACCGGGATCATGCCGAAGTTCGTCATCAGCGGCTCGGTCAGCACGCAGGCGATGTCGCCCTCGGCCAGCGCCGCCTCCAGCGCCGCGATGTCGTTGAACTCCACCACCCTGGAGACCGCCTCATGGTCCACGCCGTTGGGATGGATCATGTTGCGCAGGCCGACCCGCCCCTCGCGGATCTCGACATGCGCCTCCTCCACCCCGCCGTGATAGCAGCCGGAAAAGACCAGCACCTTGTCGCGGCCGGTGATCATGCGGGCGATCCGGATCGCGCCGCGATTGGCGTCGGTGGCGGAGGTGGTCAGGGTCCAGTACGGCAGGCCGAAGCGCCGGGCCAGTTCCGCGCCCACCCAGAGGCTGTCCAGGGTCGGCAGCATCGTCGTCGCGCCGCGCTGCAGCTGGCGCACCGCCGCGCGGGTCACCGGCTCCGGCGCATGGCCGCACATGCCGCCGGTATCGCCGAGGCAGAAATCGACATAGTCGCGGCCGTCGATATCGACGATCCGCGCGCCCTGCGCTTCCGCCACATAGACCGGGAAGCCGCCGGCCCAGCGCCGCATCCAGTGCGACGGGGCGCCGTACAGGAAATGCTGCTGCCCCTCCTCCCAGGCGGCGGCGGCGCGCGGATGGCTCTGGCGGAAGCGCTCCTGCTCGCGCTCGATCAGGGCGTCGATCCGTGCCGCACGGTCGCCGCCGGCGGCCCCAGGGGTGCTTCCAGAGGAGCTTCCAGGGGCGCTCACAGGGCGATCCACGCGGTCTTCAGGTCGGAATAGCCGTCGAACGCGTGCAACGACTTGTCGCGCCCGAACCCCGACTGCCGGAAGCCGCCCAGCGGCACGGTGATGTCGGTGCCGCCATAGGTGTTCACATGGACCACGCCGGCGCGCACGGCGCGCACCATGCGATGGGCACGCGACAGGTCGGCGGTCCAGACCGCGGCGGCAAGGCCGTAGTCGGTGCCGTTGGCGAGCCGCACCGCCTCCTCCTCGGTGTCGAAGGCGGTAATCGCCAGCACGGGACCGAACACCTCCTCGCGGGACAGCCGCATCTCCGGCCGGACCCTGTCGAACACCGTCGGCGCCATGTAGAAGCCGCCGCTCTCCTCCAGCAGGCGGTTGCCGCCGGTCAGGCGTTCCGCGCCTTCCGCCTCCGCAGCCGCGACATGATCGAGGTTCTTCGCCAGCTGCTCGGCGCTGGATATCGCCCCGATGCCGGACGCCAGGTCGAGCGGATCGCCCACCCGCAGCTTCGCCGTGGCCGCCAGCAGTGCCTCGACGAAGCGGTCGTGCACGCCGGACTGCACCAGCAGGCGCGAGCCTGCGACGCAGACCTGGCCCGAATTGCGGAAGATGCCGCTGGCGGAAACCTGCGCCGCGCGGGCGATATCGGCGACATCGTCGAAGACGATGTTCGGCGACTTGCCGCCCAGTTCCAGATGCACCCGCTTCAGGTTCGACCGCGCGGCATAGTCCAGCAGGCGGCGCCCGACCGCACCCGAGCCGGTGAAGGCAATCGCGTCGACATCCATGTGAAGGCCCAGCGCCTCGCCCGCCACCGCGCCGCGGCCGGTGACGACATTCAGCACACCTTCCGGCAGGCCGGCTTCCGCCGCCAGCTCGGCAAGCCGCAGCAGGGTGAGCGAGGCGCCCTCCGGCGGCTTCACCACCACCGCATTGCCGGCGGCCAGCGCGGGCGCGATCTTCCAGGCGCCGATCATCATCGGGAAGTTCCAGGGCACGATCGCGGCCACGACACCGAGAGGCTCCCGGTGTACCAGGCCCAGAACGTCGGCAGCGGTCGGGGCGATCTCGCCATAGACCTTGTCGACCGCCTCCGCGTACCAGCGGAAGGTGCCGGCGGCGGACAGCGGCTCCGCCTTGTAGGCCATGCCGATCTCGGTGCCGTTGTCGCGCACCCCCAGCACCGCCAGCTCCAGCGCATGCGCCTCGATCAGGTCGGCCAGGCGCAGCAGCACCCTCTTGCGGCCGGCCGGCGCCATGCGCGACCAGCCGCCATGCTCGAAGGCACGCCGCGCCGCGGCGACGGCCCGGTCCACATCCGCCGGCCCGGCATCGGCGATGCTGGTCAGGCGGCTGCCGTCGATCGGCGAGATCACGTCCAGCACCGCCGCCGACAGGGCCGGCGTCCAGTCCCCGTCGACGAACAGCTGGCGCGGCGGCACCGGGCGGGCGCGCTCCCTGTCGATCTCAGCCTGCTTCACGACGATCCTCCTGTGGCGACGGGCCGCGCCGGTCGCGCAGCAGCCCGGCGACGAACAGCAGCAGTCCCGCCAGGGCAATCGCCAGCAGCACCGCGGCGATCGGCCGGGTGACGAAAATCGAGGGGTCGCCGCCGGCAAGCGCCAGCGACTGCATCATGCGGCTCTCCAACAGCGGCCCCAGCACCAGGCCGATCACCAGGGGAAAGGGCGGGATCCGGCTGCGCAGCAGCACCAGGCCGACGATCCCGAAGACCACAGCGATCAGCGCGTCGGAGATCCGGTAGTTCTGGGTGTAGGCGCCGACCAGGGAGAGCACGAGCACGGTCATGCCGATGAAGCGCGGCTCGATCGCGGCCAGCCGGGTGATGGTGCGGGTCGATACCAGCAGCACCAGCAGCACCACGATGTTGAGCAGGAACAGCGAGACGTAGAGCCCGGAGATGAACTCCGGATGCTCCGCGAACAGCCGCGGCCCGGGGATGTAGTTGTGGATCACGAAGACCGACAGGATCATCGCCATCAGCGGATCGACCGGGATGCCCAGCGCCAGCAGCGGTACCATCGCAGTGGAGGTGCAGGCGTTGATCGACGCCTCCGAAGCGATCAGCCCTTCCGGCGCGCCCTTGCCGAACCTCTCCGGGTTGCGGGACGCCCGCCGGGCCAGGGAATAGGACAGGAACTGCGCGCCGAACTCCCCCACCCCGGGCAGCAGGCCCATGCTGAGCCCGAGCCCCGTGGAGCGGGCCAGGGTCCGCGGGTAGCGCAACGCCTCCGCCAGGCCGCGCAGGCGGTTGCGGTAGGGAGCGTCGACCGTGCCGGCGCGCGCCCGGCCCCGCAGCAGGATGAAGGCCTGGGACATCGCGAACAGGCCGATCACGGTCGGCACCAGCGGTATGCCGCCCATCAGGAACGGCTCGCCGAAGGTGAAGCGCTGCGAATTGAACACCCCCTCGAAGCCCACCGACCCCAGGAAGAGCCCGAAGCCCAGCGACATGATCGCCGCCAGCCCCTGCTTCTGGTGCGCCAGCAGGACGGAGACGATGGCGACCAGCGCCACCATGGCGAACTCCGCCGCGCCGAAGCTGCCGGCGATGGCGGCGAGATGCGGCGCCAGCACGATCAGGGCCAGTACGCTGGCGATGCCGCCGATGAAGGAGGAGGAATAGGCCAGCGACAGGGCGCGATGCGCCTCTCCGCGCTGGGCCATCGGATAGCCGTCGTAGGTGGTCAGCACGTTCACCGGGGTACCGGGCACCCGCAGCAGGATCGCCGGGATCGCCCCGCCATACCAGGCACCGCCATAGGTGCCGAGCAGCAGGGTCACGCCGGCAAGCGGTTCCATCCCCAGGGTGAAGGGCAGCAGGACCGCCATCGCCCCGGCCGGCTCCAGGCCCGGCACGGCGCCGATCAGGATGCCGATCACGGCGCCGGCGACCAGCGCCAGCAGCACCGCCGGGACGGCGACCTGCTCGAGGCCAAGAAGGATCGCGTCCATCGCCCGGGCCTAGAGATAGGGCGAGACGGCATTGCCGAGCCCGCCCGGCAGCCAGTGGAACAGGGCGGCATGCGGAAACCAGAGCCCCATGCCGGCACGCAGCACCAGGACCAGGACGACCGCGAACAGCAGGTTCCACCCTGCCCAGCGCAGGCTTCTCAGCCCGGCAAGCCAGAGGCAGGCCTGGCCGAAGGCCAGGGTCGACAGCGCGAATCCCGCCAGCGGCAGGGCGAACAGATAGCCGCAGAACAGGGCGGCGTAGCCGAGCCCCGGGCCCAGGTCGCGGAAGGCGAAGGCCATCCGCCGGGCACAGGCGGCGCGGTCGCCGGCTGCGCGCCAGCCGCGAAAGGCGCGCAGCCCCAGCAGCAGCCCGGGCAGCGCCATCATCGCCAGGCCGATGAGCGGCGCATTGCGCGGCGACAGGAACCAGGCCTTGCCTGCTGGCTGGGTTTCGGTCGCGACCGGCAGCAGCGCCGCTAGCAGCACTGCAAGCGCCAAGAATGCGGCGCCGACCAGGGCCTCCGTCTCCGGCGGGATGCGGTCCTCGGCCCCCGGCCCCGGGCCTGACCCTGAAACCGGTCCGGACGACATCCCGGCGGCCCGCGCCGCGCACCGCCGGCGCTACTGCTTGAGGGACTTCACCAGGGCCTCGGCATCGGCATAGTCCTTGTCGATGCGTGCCCTGGCCTCTTCCGCGCCGAGCCAGTAGACACCGGCGCCGGTCGCCTCGGCGACCGCCTTCGCCTTGTCGCTCTGCATCGCCGCGCTGGCGATGGCGGAAAGCTTGTCCTTCACGGCCTGCGGGGTGCCCGCGGGCACGAACAGGCCGTTCCACAGGGTGATGTCCAGGCCCGGCACCTGCGCCGACAGGAGCTTGGCGTCGGGTTTGATCGACAGCGGCGCGTCGGTATAGGCGGCCAGCACCTTGATCTCGTCGAGACAGGGCAGGACCGTCGCCATCGTGGTGTTCATCACGTCGGCATCGCCGTTCGCGAGGGTGGCGCAGTCCAGTGAATCGAACGCGGCATCGGCACCGAAGGAAAATCCGAGTTCCTGCGCGGCGCGGAAGGTCGCCATCGTGGGAATCAGGTCGTAGCCGAAATGCCCGAGGGTGACCCGGTTCTCCCTGGCATGGGCGGCCAGGCCGGCGAGGTCGTCGTAGGGCGCGTCCTTCCGCGCCACGAGGGCGAACGGATAGGTCAGGAAGATGCCCACCGGCTCGAAACTGGCGCGGTCGTAGGGCGCATTGCCCTGGATGATATGCATGGTCGGCACGTCGATCACGAAGGAGCCGATCGTATAGCCGTCGGCTGCGGCCCGGGCCACCGCCGTGGCGCCTTCGACCCCGCCGCCGCCCGGCCGGTTCACCACCTTGGCCGGCGCGCCGGCCTCCGCGGTGAAGCGCTCGGCGATGATCCGGGTCAGCTGGTCCTCCAGATCGCCGGGCGGCCAGGGAACGATGAAGCTGACCGGGCGCTCCGGATATTCCGCCAGCGCCGCTCCCTGCAGCGACAAGGCCAGGACGGCCCCCATAAGCAGTGCGGCCATCGACTTGCGCATGCTGAACCTCCTTCCCGGCGCCGGCGATGCGGCGCCCCCTGTTTTCGGGTTCGCTTGTTATCGGTTCATTATATGAACCATTAGTTCAAATATAGACTTGCAAGCCATGCGGCTTGCTGTCAACCTGTTTGTGAGGGGCCGCGGCAGGATCGCGGCAGGTGCAGCGGGCAAAGGGGGTGCCGTGACGAGGAGTGGGCGTTGAGCACCGTCGGCAAGGCGCTGTCCCTGCTGGAGCTGTTCAGTATCGACGCGCCGGAGATCGGCCTGACCGAGCTGTCCCGCCTGTCCGGCTTCGACAAGGCCACGACCCGGCGCCTGCTGATGGCGCTCGGCGAACATGGCTTCGTGGAGCAGGACGTCGACAGCCGCATGTACCGGCTGGGACCCGGCCTGACCCGCCTCGCCCGGCTGCGCGAGGAACGGCTGCCCTTCCTGCAGACCTCCCTGCCCGTCATCCGCGAACTGGCGGAGGAGACGGCTGAGACGGTGCACCTGTCGGAGGCCAGCAATGGCTCGCTGCGCACGGTCTATGTCGAACATCCGCCGCGGGCGAACCGGGTCAATGTGAATGTGGGCGAGGAACTGCCCCTGCATTCCACCGCCTCCGGCATCGCCTTCCTGGCGGCGGCACGGTCGGCGCATCTGGAGGCCGCCCTTGCCCGCGCCCTGCCGGCCTTCACCTCCCACACGGTTACCGACCCGGAGACGCTGCGGACCTCGGTCGAGGAGGCGCGCGACCGCGGCTGGTCGCGCAGCGAGCAGGGCTATGAGGAAGGCGTCTTCAGCGTCGGCGCCGCGATCCTCGGCGCCGACGGCTTTGCCATCGGCACGCTGGCGATCGCCGCCCCGCTGGTGCGCTGCCCGGAGGAGATCGTGGCCGGCCGCGGCCAGGCCGTCGCGACGGCAGCAGGCGCGATCACGGAACGACTGAATGGCGGCCGGGTCGAGATCACCGGCAGAAAGCGGCCCGCCGGGCGAGGGAGACGGACCTGATGCAGCAGCCCCCGCGGATCCTGGTCATCGGCACAGGCGACACCAAATCGGACGAACTCTCCTACCTGGCCGGCAAGGTGGAGGCGGCCGGCGGCCGCCCGGTCATGCTGGATGTCAGCGTGCTGGGCGATCCGCCGTACCGGCCCGCGCATGACAAGCACGCGGTGGCCCGGGCCGCCGGCAGCAGCATCGACGCCATCGCCGCGTCGGGCGACGAGAACAGCGCGATGGCCCTGATGGCCAAGGGCGCGGCGGCGCTGGCCGCCAGGCTGCAGCGCGAGGGGGAGATCGACGCTGTCGTGGCGCTGGGCGGCACGATGGGCACCGACCTGGCGCTGGACGTGGCCGCCGCCTTGCCCCTGGGGGTGCCGAAGATCATCGTCTCCACCATCGCCTTCTCGCACCTGATCCCGCCGGACCGGGTGACCGCCGACCTGATGATGATCCTCTGGGCCGGCGGGCTGTACGGCCTGAACGAGACCTGCCGGGCGGTGCTGTCGCAGGCCGCCGGTGCCGCCGTCGGCGCCGCCCGGTCGGTTGCCCGGCCGCGGCAGGAACGGCCGGTCGTGGCGATCTCCTCCCTCGGCAAGTCCTGCCTGCGCTACATGGTGGAACTGCGGCCGGAGCTGGAGCGTCGCGGCTACGAGGCGGTGATCTTCCACACCACCGGGATGGGCGGCCGCGCCCTGGAATCGCTGGCGGCACAGCGCGGCTTCGTCGCGGTGATGGATTTCAGCCTGCAGGAGGTCGCCAACCACCTGAACGGCTCCGTGGTGTCGTCCGGCGCGGACAGGCTGGAGAATGCGGGCCGTGCCGGGATCCCGCAGATCGTCGCGCCGGGTGCGATCGACATGGTCGACTTCCCCACCTGGCAGGCGGTGCCGGCGGGCTTCGACGGCCGCCCCTACCACGCCCATAACCGGCTGCTCGCCTCCGTCACCTCCGGTGCGGAAGGGCGCTGCCGGATCGCGCATGCGATCGCCGCGAAGCTCGCCGACGCGGCCGGGCCGGTCGCCTTCATCCTGCCGGCCGGCGGCATCCAGGAATGGGACCAGGCCGGCGAGCCGCTGCACGAGCCGGAAGCGCTGGACACCTTCCTGGCGGAGATGCGCGGCGCGATCCGGCCGCCGATCGAGCTGGTGGAGATCGAAGGTCATATCAACAGCCCCGAATTCGTCGCCACGGCGCTGGCGATCTTCGACCGCTGGGTCGCCGACGGCATCGTGCCGCCCGGCCGGCCGGAGGCCGTTTCATGACCGCCCGTGCCCTGGTCCTCGACTTCGGCGGCGTGGTGACCCGGACCCTGTTCGAGACCCATGCCATGACCGAGGCGGCACTGGGCCTGCCGCCGGGCACCCTGACCTGGCGTGGCCCCTTCGATCCGGACAGCGACCCGCTGTGGCAGGAGATGCAGGCGGGACGGATCTCCGAACGGGACTACTGGACCGCCCGCACGCGGGAGGTCGGCCGCCTCGTCGGCGAGGACTGGCAGGACATGCAGGTCTTCGTGCAGCGCGCCCGCGGCGCGGAGCCGGAGGCGGCGATCCGCCCAGAGGCTGTGGCGGCGGTCGACGCCGCCCATCGCGCCGGCATCCGGCTGGCGATCCTGTCCAACGAGCTCGACCTGTTCTACGGCAGCGACTTCCGCCACCGCCTGCCCATGCTCGCCCTGTTCGACGCCATCGTCGACGCCACCCATACCGGCATCCTGAAGCCCGACCCCCGTGCCTATGGCGCGGCGCTGGAAGCGCTGGACCTGCCGGCCGCCGCCTGCGTCTTCGTCGACGACCAGGCGCGCAACATCGCCGGCGCGGCCGCCGCCGGCATGCGCACCGTGCAGTTCGACGTGCGCCGGCCGGCCGCCTCCTATGCGGAGGCGCTGGGCCATCTCGGCCTGCCTGCGCCCGCCTGAAGACAACTGCCTGACGACGGCTGCCGGACCCCGCCCTCCTGACTGATCGGAAACTGCCATGCGCGACGCCAATTTCCTGACCGAAAACAATGCCAAGCATATCTGGCACCCGATGGCGCATCCGGCGGAGATGAAGCGCAATCCGCCGCACGTCATCATGAAGGGCCGCGGCGCCTACGTGACCGACCTGGAAGGGCGTGAGGTGCTGGACGCCGTCGGCGGCCTGTGGAACGTCAATCTCGGCTATAGCTGCGACCCGGTGAAACAGGCGATCGCCGCGCAGCTGGACGCCCTGCCCTACTATTCGGGCTTCCGCGGCACCTCCACCGGCCCGTCCATCGAGCTCGCCTGGGAACTGGCGCAATGGTTCGCGCCGGAAGGCATGACCCGCGCGCTCTTCACCTCCGGCGGCTCCGATTCCGTGGAGACGGCGCTGCGCCTGGCGCGGCAGTACTGGAAGATCCGCGGCCAGGGTGACCGCACCAAGTTCATCGCCCTCAAGAAGGGCTATCACGGCACCCATTTCGGCGGCGCCTCGGTCAACGGCAATGCCAATTTCCGCCGCAACTACGAGCCGCTTCTGCCCGGCGTCTTCCACATCCCCGCCCCCTATGCCTATCGCAACCCGTTCGACGAGACCGACCCCGAGCGGCTGGCGCGGCTCTGCGTCCGGGCATTGGAGGACGAGATCGCCTTCCAGGGCCCGGACACCATCGCCGCCTTCATCATGGAACCGGTGCTCGGCGCCGGCGGGGTGATCGTGCCGCCGGACAGCTTCCTGCCGCTGGTGCGCGAGGTCTGCGACCGCCACGAGATCCTGCTGATCGCAGACGAGGTGGTGACCGCCTTCGGCCGCACCGGCGCCTGGGCGGGCGCCCGCCTGACCGGGGTGAAGCCGGACATGATGACGATCGCCAAGGCGGTGACCTCGGGCTATTTCCCGCTGGGCGCCACCATGATCGGCGGGCGGATGGCGGAGGTCTTCGAGGCCGACCGGAGCAGCTTCGGCGCCATCGGCCACGGCTATACCTATTCCGGGCATCCGGTCGGCTGCGCCGCCGGCCTGGCTGCCCTGGCGGAGACGAAGCGGCTGCGGCTGGACGAGAATGCCGCCGCCCGCGGTGCCGAACTGGCCGCCGTGCTGGAGGATCTGAAGGCACGTCACCCGCTGGTGGGCGATGTCCGCTGCCGCGGCCTGATGGCGGCGCTGGAGCTGGTCTCGGACAGGGACAGCAAGGCCCCCGCCGACAAGGCGGTGATGACGAAGGTCGCCGACACCGCCTATGCCGCCGGCGCCATGCTGCGGGTGTCGGGGCCGAACGTCATCCTGTCGCCGCCGCTGATCGTCACCGCCGAGGAGATCCGCGCCATCGGCGCCGCCATCGACGCAGGCCTGTCCGCGGTCGCCTGAACGAAGAAGGGGCCCGACTTCCGTCGCGCCCCTCCCCCACAAGGTTGTTGCAGTCGTCCGCCCGCTCGCGGGCGAAGGCTGAACCTACGAGCTGCTGCCCGGCGCGAAGACGCGCTTGGTGACCAGCTTGCCGTCCTCGATGGCCCATTCCTCGAAGGTGCCGGAGACGTCGCCCGCAGCGTCGAAGTCCTGCTGACCGGCGGCACCGACATAGTCGATATTCTCGCCCTTCTTGATCAGGTCGACCGCCTTGGCGAACTCGCCCGGCAGGATCTTGGTGCCCGGCGGGTTGGAGACCTGGCGGATCGCGTCGCGCACCTTGGTGCCATCGGTCGACCCGGCCTTCTCCATCGCCAGCATCAGGATCATCGCGGCGTCATAGGAGGAATCGATGAACGGGCGCGGCGGCAGCTCGCCATACTTCTTCTCGTACATCTTGGTGAACATGCCGCCGGCATCGGTCTCCAGCGCCTTCGGGGCGGAGCCGATCGAGCCGTTCAGGTACTGCGCGCCGATCTGTTCCACGACCTTCTCGGCCTTCATGCCGTCGGTAAAGACGAACTTGCCGAAATAGCCTTCCTCCAGCGCCTGCTTGACGATGGTCAGGCCGCCATCGTCCGGATAGGCGATCAGCACCAGGCTCTCCGCGCCGCCGCCGGACAGGGCCTTCAGCTCGCCGCGATAGGAGGCCTTGTTCGGCTCGAACGCGCCGGCGGCGGAAACATTGCCGCCCAGGGTGCCGAACGCCTTGGAGAAGGCGGAGGCGAGGCCGTCGCCATAATCGTTGTTGATGTACATCACCGCGACATTGTCGATCCCGGCGCCCTTCACGATCTCCGCCAGGGCCACGCCCTGGAAGGCGTCGGAGGGAACGGTGCGGTACAGGAAGTCCTTGTCCACAAGGTTCGTCAGGCTCGGCGCGGTGGAAGCCGGAGAGATCTGCGGCACGCCTTCGACACTGGTCACGCTGGACGCGACGGGCCCGGTATTGCCCGACGACAGGGCGCCGATGATGCCCGCCACCTTGTCGATGGTGACCAGCTTCTTCGCCGCGTCGATCGCCGGCTGCGGCTTGGTCTGCGTATCAGCGACCACCACCGACACCTTGCTTCCCAGCACGCCGCCGGCGGCATTGGCCTCTTCCGCGGCCAGCTCCACGCCGTGCAGGCAGGCCTCGCCATAGGCCTGCAGGCCGCCGGTCATCGGCATCAGCGCACCGAGCTTCACCTCCGCTGCGGACGCGGTGGCCGCGGTCCCGGCCAGCAGCGCAGCGGCGGCAGTCGCCGCCACGCGGGCCATCAAGGTCTCTCTGTTGCGCATTCCCATCTTCTCCCTTTGAGCGGCCCCTTGGCGCCGGTCTCCGAATGCCGGGCAGCGGGGCAGAATCCGCCAGACTCAGCCACAAAGGGGCCGGGGTGGCAACAGAGGCCCCGTCAATCGGAGCCGCGAGGTCAGCGTTGGGCGCGGCCCAGCACGTAGCGCAGCTTCTGCAGCGCGGTCTCTTCCAGTTCCGCCTGGCTGCGGCTGGCATCGCCGACGATGGAGATCTCCGTCAGGGTCGCCGAATGCATGGCAGAGACCTTGACGTAGCGCCCGGCCGGCCAGAATTCGAACAGGACCTCGCCGATATCGCTGCGCCGCCCCCGCTTGCCGCCGCCCAGGGGCGGCAGGTTCGGCGACGAGGCGGCCCGCGCGGGTTCGGCTCCGGTCGCGCTCCGCCCGGTCCGGCTGCCCGCCCGACCAACTGCCCTGCCGCCTGCCCTGCCACCAACCCCGTCGGCGGTGCCGCCTCTGCGCATCCTGCGCCCCTCGTCCGGTGCATCTTGTTCGGGCGGCGGTGCGCCCCTACAAAGACATGATACGATGGCCAAGGAGGAAGCGAAATGCAGGTTCTGCAGCCGGCAGGCTGGGCCAGTCCCAAGGGATATTCGAACGGCATCGCGGCGAGCGGGCGCCAGGTCTTCGTCGCCGGCCAGATCGGCTGGGACGCCGAATGCAGGATCGTCTCCGACGATTTCGCGGCCCAGGCGCGCCAGGCGCTGGAGAATACGGTGGCCGTCCTGCGCGAGGCCGGCGCCGGCCCGCAGCATATCGTGCGAATGACCTGGTACGTCACCGACAAGCACGAATACAGCGCCGCCTCCCGCGAGATCGGCGCAGCCTACAAGGATGTCATCGGCAAGCACTACCCGGCGATGACCCTGGTCCAGGTCGCCGACCTGCTGGAACCTGGCGCCAAGGTTGAAATCGAGAGCACGGCGGTGGTGCCCGACTGACCGCCCGGCCGCGGCCGACCTGGGCACCCGCCCGACAAGAGGATTGAGACGATGAACGTTCAGACGCCGCAGGGTTCCGCCCGCGCCGCCTTCGACTGGGAAGACCCGCTGGGCCTGGAGCAGAACCTGACCGAGGAGGAGCGGATGGTGCGCGACACCGCCCGCGACTATGCGCAGGAGAAGCTGTCGCCGCGAGTGATCGAGGCCTGGCGGGAGGAGAAGACCGACCCGGCGATCTTCCGGGAGATGGGCGAGCTGGGCCTGCTGGGTCCGACCATCGACGGCTATGGCTGCCCCGGCGTCTCCTACACCTGCTACGGCCTGATCGCGCGCGAGGTGGAGCGGGTCGATTCCGGCTACCGCTCGATGATGAGCGTGCAATCCTCCCTGGTGATGCATCCGATCCACGCCTATGGCAGCGAGGCACAGCGGGAGAAGTACCTGCCGGGGCTGGCGAAGGGCGAGCTGATCGGCTGCTTCGGCCTGACCGAGCCCGACCATGGCTCGGACCCGGGCGGGATGAAGACCCGCGCGGTGAAGGCCGATGGCGGCTATCGCCTGACCGGTTCGAAGACCTGGATCTCCAACGCGCCGATCGCCGACGTCTTCGTGGTCTGGGCGAAGACCGAGGACGGGGTGATCCGCGGCTTCGTCCTGGAGAAGGGGATGCAGGGCCTGTCGGCGCCGAAGATCGCCGGGAAGATGAGCCTGCGCGCCTCCATCACCGGCGAGATCGTGATGGACGACGTGTTCGTGCCGGAAGAGAACCTGCTGCCCAACGTGCAGGGCCTGAAGGGGCCGTTCGGCTGCCTTAACAATGCCCGCTTCGGCATCGCCTGGGGCGCCCTGGGCGCGGCGGAGGATTGCTGGCACCGGGCGCGGCAATACGTGATGGACCGCAAGCAGTTCGGCCGCCCGCTGGCGGCGAACCAGATCGTGCAGCTGAAGCTCGCCAACATGCAGACCGAGATCGGCATCGGCCTGTCGGCCTGCCTGCAGGTCGCGCGCCTGAAGGACGATGGCCGCGCCGCGCCGGAGATGATCTCCCTGATCAAGCGCAATTCCTGCGGCAAGGCGCTGGAGATCGCCCGTGTCGCCCGCGACATGCACGGCGGCAACGGCATCCACGAGGAATACCAGGTGATGCGCCACATGGTGAACCTGGAGACGGTGAACACCTACGAGGGCACGCACGACATCCACGCCCTGATCCTGGGTCGCGCGCAGACCGGAATCCAGGCCTTCATGTAGT
>NZ_JBHRTR010000015.1:0-70948 GCF_042646425.1 Marinibaculum pumilum | reverse complement strand
AGCCGGCCGGGCCATGCCCGTCCGCATCATCGGCATGATCGGCGTCGCGCCGTCGCGCGACGACGCCGCCGTCCATGTCATCACCGGCGGCATCTCCGCCGCCTACCTGACGCAGTTCGCGCAGGCTCATGACGCGGCCGGCTTCGACCTGGTCCTGGTCGGCTATACCGCGCAGTCGGCGGAGGGCTTTGCCATCGCCGGACATGCCGCCGCGCATACCGAGCGGCTGGGCTTCCTGGTGGCCCACCGCCCCGGCTTCGTGGCGCCGACCCTGATGGCACGGAAGATCGCCACCTTCGACCATCTCTGGCAGGGCCGCCTCGCCGTCCACATCATCGCCGGCGTCTCCGACACCGAGCAGATGATGGACGGCGACCCGCTGCCCAAGCCGGAGCGCTATCGCCGTGCGGCCGAGTATCTCGACGTGATGCGGCGCACCTGGGCGGCGACGGAGCCGTTCGACTTCGACGGCGACTTCTACACCGTCCGCGGCGCGATCTCCGACGTGCGGCCCTGGACCCGTCCCCATCCGCTGCTGTTCTTCGGCGGTTCCTCGGCGGAGGCGCTCGACATGGGCGCCGCCTATTGCGACGTCTATGCCATGTTCGGCGAACCCCGCGCGGCGGTGGCGGACCGGGTCGCCGACATGCAGCGCCGCGCGGCAATGCATGGCCGCAGCCTGCAGTTCAACCTCTCCTTCCGGCCGATCCTGGGCGCCACCGAGGGCGAGGCCTGGGACCGCGCCCGCGCCATCCTGACCAAGGTCGAGGCGGCGGTCCGCGACGAGAAGCCAACCCTCTATACCGACGAGAGCGGCCGCCGCCTGCTGGCTGCGGCGGCAGCGGCGGAGATCCACGACGAACGGCTCTGGATGCCGATCGCGGCCGCCTATCACGGCCAGGGCAACACCACCTGCCTGGTCGGCACTGCGGAGCAGGTCGCCGACAGCCTGCTCGCCTATTACCGGCTCGGCGTCACCGGCTTCCTGCTGCGCGGCTTCGACCCGCTGGCCGATGCCGTCGAATTCGGCCGGGAGCTGATCCCGCGGCTGCGCGCCGGCGCCACCGCCATCGATGCCGCCAGCCAGGGCGCCGGCCGCATGCTGCCGGGCATGTAGCCGCCGCATGGCCGGCACCTCCCCCGACAGGCGCCTCAACGCCTGCCGCCCCGACCTCGCCGACGAACGGCTGCGCGATACCGTCGCCGCGGAGCGCTACGTCGCGGCGCAGCCGGCCCGGATCGCGACCGGCCTGGTGCCGGTGCGCCCGGCCCCCGACCCTGCGACGGCGGTCGACACCTACTTCACCGCCGGCGAGCCTGTCGGCGTGTTCGAGCGGCGGGACGGCTGGGCCTGGTGCCAGAGCGAAGACGACGGTTATGTCGGCTACATTCCGGTGGCCGCCCTGTCGCCGGACATGCCGGCCGGCGACACCGCCTGGATCGCCAATCCGCTCGCCTTCGTCTTTGCTGAACCGGACCTGAAGACGGCGATCCTGGACACCCTGCCGCGCCATGCGCGGGTGACCCTGACCGACGCCGCGCCGTTGGAGACCCGCCGCACCTTCTATCGACAACTGCAGGGCGGCGGCTTCGTGGCGCAGGCAGCCCTGTCGGCATCCCCGCCCACCAGCCCCGACCTGCTGGCCGCGGCGCGGCTCTATCTGGGCGCGCCCTATCTCTGGGCGGGCAAGAGCTTCGCGGGCATCGACTGCTCCGGTCTGGTGCAGCGTGCCTTCCAGGACCTTGGCCGGCCGGTGCCGCGCGACAGCGACATGCAGCAGGCCCATTTCGCGGATGCAGTGGCCGCGACAGGTGTCCGCGATCTTGTCCCTGGCGACCTGGTCTATGGCCGCGGCCATGTCGGCATCGTCACCGGGCCGGCCGTGATCCATGCCGAGGGCACCCGTCACATGCGGGTGATCGAGCAGCCGGTCGCGGATTTCTTCGCCGAGGTTTTCGGCGACGACTGGAGCCAGGTGGCGGTGCGGCGGCCCTGACGGCACCGCCGCACCGGAAACCTGGTGCCCCCGATCAGGCCGCCTTCACGCCCTGCAGGAAGCCCTCGACATCGCTGCGCAGCCGGTTGGTGGTCCCGCCAAGCGCCGAAACCGCCGCGCCGACATCGGTCGCCGCCCTGCTGGCGGCATCCGAATTGGCGTCCAGGCCGGTCACCGCTT
Source organism: Marinibaculum pumilum (assembly GCF_042646425.1). Taxonomy (NCBI): domain Bacteria; kingdom Pseudomonadati; phylum Pseudomonadota; class Alphaproteobacteria; order Rhodospirillales; family Rhodospirillaceae; genus Marinibaculum; species Marinibaculum pumilum. The sequence goes on along the minus strand of NZ_JBHRTR010000015.1, from coordinate 68,771 downwards.
CGGTGACCTGCTGGGTGCCTGTCGCGGCCTCCTGCACGTTGCGCGCGATCTCGTTGGTGGCCGCGCTTTGCTCTTCCACCGCTGCGGCGATCGAGCCGGCGATGCCGTTGAGGGACTGGACCACATCGGCGATCTTCTCGATATCGCCGACCGCGCCGCTGGTGGCGCTCTGGATCTCCGCGATCTGCCGGCCGATATCCTCGGTCGCGCGGCCGGTCTGGGTCGCCAGGTTCTTCACCTCCGAGGCGACCACGGCGAAGCCCTTGCCCGCCTCGCCGGCCCGCGCCGCCTCGATCGTGGCATTCAGGGCCAGCAGGTTGGTCTGCGCGGCGATGTCGGAGATCAACTCCACCACCTCGCCGATCCGCTCGCCGACCGCGGCCAGCTGGCGGACGGTCTGCTGCGTGCTCTCCGCCTGCGCCACGGCGCGCTGCGACATGCCGGCGGAATCCTGCACCTGGCGCGCAATCTCCTGGATCGAGCTCGACAGCTCCTCCGCCGCCGAGGCCACGGTCTGCACGTTCGCCGCCGCCTGGGTGGAACTGGCGGAGACCGAGGCGGACTGGTCGCGCGCCCGGTCGGCAATCTCGGTCATCGATCCGGCGGCGGCATCCAGGCTGCCCGAGGCGCCGCCCATCGCCTCCAGCGAGGCGGCCACCGCCGCCTCGAAGCCCTGTGTCAGCTCGTCCAGCCGGCGGCCGCGCTCGACGGCGGCCTGCTGCGCGGCGGCCTGCTCCGCCTGCAGCCGGTCGTTCTCGATCAGCCCGTCCTTGAACACCTGCACGGCCTGCGCCATCTCGCCGATCTCGTCGCGGCGCGCGGTCTCCGGCACCGGTTCGTCCATGTGCCGGTCGGCCAGGCGCAGCATCGCCAGGCGCAGCCGTCCGATCGGCGCCAGGACACGCCGCAGCATGGCCCATGCCGCCACACTGAGCAGCAGCAGGGTAAACGCGATCGCGATGCCGAACAGCCATCCGTAGGTGGTGACCGCACCCTCTGCGACAGCGACCCGGCCCGCAGTCCGGCGGTCCAGCAGGACGAAGAACTCGTCGATCGGCTTCATGATCCGCGCCTTGTAGGTGAAGTAGTCGTCGCTGAACATCAGCGCACGCGCCTTCGCCAGGTCCGGCTCGCCCTTGACGCTGTACTTGCCGGACGCATCGCGGAACAGGCCGTTGACCGCGTTCATCGCCTCCTCCTCCAGCGCGACAAGGCCGTCGGAGTTCTTCTGGGCCGTCTCCAGCTTGCCGAACTCCTCCTGCGTGAAGCCTGCCTGCCGCATGAGCGCGTTCAGCGACACGGCCCCCTCCGCCGGCCGCGGCGGACGGCCGTCGGCAGCCACGAAGTCCCAGTAGATGCGGTTGTAGCCCTGGGGGCGCGGCTTCTCGCCGTTGCGGATCGCCAGCACGTCCCAGTACATGTCCGCGAAGCGCTGGTCGCCGGTGGAGACGAAGCTGCGGGCCAGGCCGGTCAGGTCGTCGGAGCTCTGCCGCAGCTCGTCCGCCAGGAGGTAGGAGACATAGCGCTGCTCATAGGCGGCCTGCTGTTCCTCCTGGGCCCCCTGGTAGAGGAGCCAGAAGGCGACCAGCGCGACGGCGCAGGCCAGCAAGAGGCCGAGGATGAAGTAGGTGCCCCCTCGGAGGGTGTGGAGAGCCACGGTCATTGCCGGAACGTCCTTGTATCACAGTTGCTTTGCGCAAGAGCCCGCAGGCCGGCCCCGGTCTATGCGACAGGTTTTAACGAGCGATGAAGAGCGCAGATGGCCGCGGCTGGACGTGCAGTTGCCCGTTGGAGCCGGTGGTGGTACCCCTGTCTGCATGCGCAGCACAGATGCAGGTCAGGCCCTGATCATTCCCGCCATCCCCCGGATGGTGGGCTGACGCGCGTCTGCAGCGCTCGATCGACAGCCCGCCCGGGAGGCGGGCTTTTTCATGCCCGGTCTCCGGCACCAGAGAAGGAGACCGAAGATGGCCGAACATGCGCTGAAGGCCGTGATCGAGGCGGCCGACCGCGCCATCGGCGCGGAGGATTTCGATGCGGTGATGGCGTTCTATGCCGACGATGCCGTGCTGATCGTCCGGCCGGGCCTGGAAGCGCGCGGCCTGGCGCAGATCCGCACCGCGCATGAGCGGATCGCCGCTCATTTCGGCCACCGCCTGACTGTCCGCCAGGGCCGCATGACGGTTCTGGAGGCCGGCAATACCGCGCTGGTCCTGATGGAAAGCCTGATCGATTCCGTCGCTGCCGGCGGCGCCCCGCAGACCGAGACCCGGCGTGCGACCTATGTCTTCCGGCGGTCCGCGGACGGACGCTGGCTCTGCATCATCGACAATTCCTACGGCACGGACCTGATTGAGGTGGCCTGATCGAACCAGCGTGAGAGTGCGGACCGGCCGCCGCCTATTCCCCCGTGTAGCGCGGCGGCCGCTTCTCCAGGAAACTCTCCACCCCTTCGCGGTAATCGTCGCTCATGGTGGCGAGCGCGAACTGGTCGGCGTCCATCTGGCTGGTGGCATGCACCAGGGCGCTGGCATAGGCCTCCACCCCGCGCTTGATCATGCGCACCGGGATCGGCGGCTTGGCTGCGGCCACGGCGGCCACCTCCAGCGCCTTCTGCAGGGCGCCGCCGGCCGGCGCCAGGTACTGCACCAGGCCCCAGTCGGCGCCGGTCTGCGCGTCCACCGGCTCCGCCAGGATGCAGATCCGCTTCGCCCGCGCCGGGCCGACCAGGTTGGTGATCCGCGGCACCGACTGCCAGCTCATGTTCATGCCGCGGTCGATCTCCGGCACCAGGAAGCGCGCGCCCTGGCCGGCGACGATCAGGTCGCAGGCCACCGCCAGCGCGGTACCGCCGCCGATGCAATGTCCCTCCACCGCCACGATGGTCAGCGGCTCCAGCGCCGCCCAGGCGCGGCACAGCTTCTGGCCGACCTTGGCCGCCGACAGGCGCTGGCCCGCGCCGGCGGTCGCCAATTGCGCCCGCAGCGGATCCTTCAGGTCGAACCCGACGGAAAAGACGGATGACGTGCCGGAGAGGACGATGGCGGAGAGGTGCTCGTTCTCCGCCAGGTCCAGAGCGACCTCCGTCAGCCGCCGCATCACCGCATAGGACATCGGGTTGCGCCCGTCGCCGCGGTCCAGGGTGACGATGGCGATGCGGTCGCGGATCTCGACCCGGACCGCGCCATCATCCTCCCGAAGTGTCGGCGCCCCGTCAGCCATCGAGGCTGCGGATCATCTTGATGATGCCGGAGAAGTCGACGGCGCCCTGCCCCTCGCCCTCCGCATACTGGGTGTAGAGGTCCTCCGCATGGCGGCCGAGCGGCGTCGCCGCGCCGGCGGCCGCGGCGGCCTCGTGCGCCAGGCGCAGGTCCTTCAGCATCATCGCGGCAGTGAAGCCGGGCTTGTAGTCGCGGTTGGCGGGCGAGGTCGGCACCGGCCCCGGCACCGGGCAGTAGCTGGTCATCGACCAGCACTGGCCGGAGGCCTTGGAGGAGATGTCGAACAGCTTCTGATGGTCCAGGCCGAGCTTCTCCGCCAGGGCGAAGGCCTCGGACACAGCGATCATCGAGATGCCGAGGATCATGTTGTTGCAGATCTTCGCCGCCTGCCCGGCCCCGGCATCGCCGGCATGGACGATGGTCTTGCCCATCGCCTGCAGCACCGGCTCGGCGCGCGCGAAGGCCTCCGCCGGGCCGCCGACCATGAAGGTCAGGCTGCCGCCGGCGGCCGCCGCGACACCGCCGGAGACCGGCGCGTCGACCATGGCCAGGCCGGCCTTCGCCGCCGCCGCGCTGACGGCGCGGGCGCTGTCGACATCGATGGTGGAGCTGTCGATCAGCAGGGTCCCGGCGCCGGCGCTGGCCAGCACGCCGCCCGCATCCTCGTAGACGCTGCGCACATGCTTGCCCGCCGGCAGCATGGAGACGACGATCTCAGCGCCCGACACCGCCTCGGCGATGCTGCCGGCCGCGCGGCCGCCGGCTTCCGTCACCGGCTCCAGCAGGGCCGGCGAAAGGTCGAAAGCCGTCACCTCGTGGCCCGCCTTCACCAGGTTCACGGCCATGGGGCCACCCATATTGCCGGTGCCGATAAAGCCGATCTTGGACATCTGCGTTTCTTCCCCTCTTCCTTGTGTCGCCTATCCCGCGCCGTGCCTCAGCCGGCAGATCCCAGCGGCAGCTCGTCGCCCGGCCGGGCGGCGAAATAGGCGTCGACCGCCTCCTTCGACACCTCTTCCACGCTGGCCGGCTTCCAGGCGGGCTTCTGGTCCTTGTCGATGATCACCGCGCGGACGCCTTCGTAGAAGTCGTGGTTGCGCATCACCTCGTTCACCATGCGCCATTCCATGCGCATGCAGGCGTCGAAATCCAGCTTCGCGCCCTGCCGCATCTGCCGGAAGGTGACCTTCAGCGAGGTCGGCGACTTCGTCCGCAGGGTCTTCGCCACCTCCTTCGCCCACTCGTCGGACTCCCCCTCCAGCGAGTCCAGGATCGCCTCGACACTGTCATGCGCGAAATGGCGGTCGATGCGGGCCCGGTAGGCCGGCAGCTCCGCTTCCCCCGGGAAGGCGCCGAAGCCGCGCAGGACGTCCGCCACCTCCGCCTTGCTGCGCGGGCCGGCGGCGCGCAGGGCGGCCAGCACCTCCGGCAGGCGCTCCTGCGGCACATAGATCGTGCCGATGCCGGCCGCCAGGGTATCGGCCGCCTTCAGCCGGTTGCCGGTTAACGCCAGGTACATGCCCAGCTCGCCCTCCAGCCGCGGCATGAAGAAGCTGCCGCCCACATCGGGAAACAGGCCGATGCCGGTTTCCGGCATGGCGAAAAGGGTCTTCTGGGTGATCACCCGATGGCCGCCATGCACCGACCAGCCCACGCCGCCGCCCATCACGATGCCGTCCATCAGGGCGATGTAGGGCTTCGGAAAGTGGTGGATGGCGGAATTGCCCAGATATTCCTCGCCGTAGAAGTCGCGCGGATAGCTGCCGCCGGCGCGGCCCTCGTCATGCAGGCGGCGGATATCGCCGCCGGCGCAGAAGGCGCGGTCGCCGGCGCCCTCGACCACGACGCAGCCGATCGCCGGATCCTCCGCCCAGGCGGCCAGCTGCCGGCGGAACGCCACGCACATGTCGTAGGTCAGCGCGTTCAGCGCCTGCGGCCGGTTCATCAGGACATGGCCGACACCGCCCTCGGCGGAAAAGAGGATCTCTTCGCTGCTCTCACTCATACCTGTTCCCGTTGAATAAGCTCGGCGCGCCGTCAGGCGAGCTGCCAGCCGCCCAGGATGCGCCGGGCGATGATCAGGCGCATGATCTCGTTGGTGCCCTCCAGGATCTGGTGCACCCTTGTGTCGCGCACGAAGCGCTCGATCGGATAGTCCATCAGATAGCCATAGCCGCCATGCAGCTGCAGCGCGTCGTTGCAGATGCGGAAGCCGGCATCGGTGGCGAACCGCTTCGCCATCGCGCAATGCACGGTAGCCTCCGGGTCCTTCGCATCCAGCCGGGCGGCCGCGGCATGGATCATCAGCCGCGCCGCCTCCAACTCCGTCGCCATGTCGGCCAGCTTGAACTGGTTGGCCTGGAAGTCCGCGATCGCCTGGCCGAACTGCTTCCGGTCCATGGCATAGTCGCGGGCGGCTTCCAGGCAGGCGCGGGCGGCGCCCAGGGAGCAGGCACCGATGTTGATGCGGCCGCCATCCAGCCCGGCCATGGCGATGCGGAAGCCCTCGCCCTCCGCGCCGATGCGGTTGGCCACCGGCACCCGGCAATCGTCGAACTGCACCATGGCAGTGGGCTGGCTGTTCCAACCCATCTTCCGCTCCTGCGCACCGAAGCCCAGGCCCTTCGTCCCGGCCTCCACCGCGATGCAGGTGATGCCCTTCGGCCCGTCGTCGCCGGTGCGCACCATGCAGACATAGACATCCGCACGGCCACCGCCGGAGATGAAGGCCTTGGTGCCGTTCAGCACGTAATCGTCGCCGTCCCGCACCGCGCGGGTGCGCAGGGCGGCGGCGTCGGAACCGGAGCCGGGTTCCGTCAGGCAATAGCTGGCGAAACGGGTCATGCTGCAGAGGTCCGGCAGGAACGCCTGCCGCACCTCATCGCCGCCGAAGCGGTCGATCATCCAGGCCGCCATGTTGTGGATCGAGATATAGGCGGCGGTGGAGGTGCAGCCGGCGGCCAGTTCCTCGAAGATCACCGCGGCGTCGCGGCGGCGCAGGCCGGAGCCGCCGACATCGTCGCGCACATAGATCCCCGCCAGTCCCAGTTCGGCAGCGGCGCGCAGCTCGTCCACCGGGAAATGCTTCTCCGCGTCCCAGCGCGCCGCTTCCGGCGCCAGCCGTTCCGCGGCGAAGGCGCGCGCCATGTCCTGGAAGGCGCGCTGCTCCTCGCTCAGCGCGAAGGGATTCTCCATCGGGCTTGTGTCCAGCACGGACGCCTCTCCCCAAACTGCCCCGATCCTTATGCCGGGGTCGGAAACAATGAACCGGCCTGTTAACCTTTTGTCGACCAGACCCGGCCCATGATGATGCCGCGACTATGGCCGCCGCGCCGTATCGCGACAAGACAGGGGCTGGCGTCCGCGGCTCTTCCCGGGAACAAGCCCCTGGGGGGCGCCCGCGTGCGGGAATTGTCGGGGGGCGCAGCGACCGGTACCTTTGCCGCCGCTACCCGACGCCCGCCCCCGACGTCTGCCCTGACGTCTGTCCTTGGGAGATGGAGGCCATGAACCGCCCCGACCCGGATCGCAGCGCCTTTCTGCAGGAAATGCAGCAGACGCCTGCCCATGCCAGTGCGCCTGCCTACCCGCAGACGCGCATGCGTCGCAACCGGCGAACCGGCTGGAGTCGGCGTCTGGTGGCAGAAAACGTCCTGACCCCGGCCGACCTGATCTGGCCGGTCTTCGTGCATGACGGCCCGCGGCCGGAGCCGGTCGCATCGATGCCCGGTGTGGAGCGCCTGCCGATCACCGAAGTGGCGAAGCGCGCGAAGCAGGCCGCGGTGCTGGGCATCCCGGTGATCGCCCTGTTCCCCGCCACCCCGACCGCCCTGAAGAATCCGCAGGGCAGCGAGGCGCTGAACGACCAGAACCTGGTCTGCCAGGCGGTGCGCGCGGTCCGCGCGGAGGTGCCGGAGATCGGCATACTCTGCGACGTCGCGCTGGATCCCTATACCGACCACGGCCATGACGGCCTGGTGCAGGACGGCGAGGTGCTGAACGATGCCTCGGTCGAGGTGCTGGTGCAGCAGGCCCTGGTGCAGGCGCAGGCGGGCTGCGACATCATCGCGCCGTCGGACATGATGGACGGCCGCATCGGCGCCATCCGCCGCGGCCTGGACGCGGCCGGCCTGCAGCATGTGCAGATCATGGCCTATGCCGCGAAATACGCCTCCGCCTTCTACGGGCCGTTCCGCGACGCCGTCGGCTCCACCGGCAACCTGGCCAATGCCAGCAAGTCGACCTACCAGATGGACCCGGCGAACGGCGACGAGGCGCTGCGCGAAGTCGCGCTGGACCTGGCGGAAGGCGCCGACATGGTGATGGTGAAGCCGGGCATGCCCTATCTCGACATCTGCCGCCGGGTGAAGGACGCCTTCCACGTGCCGACCTTCGCCTACCAGGTGTCGGGCGAGTACGCGATGCTGCAGGCGGCCGCACAGGCCGGCTGGCTGGCGCGCGAGCGGGTGATGATGGAATCCCTGCTGGGCTTCAAGCGCGCTGGCTGCGACGGCATCCTGACCTATTTCGCACTTGAGGCCGCGGGCCGGCTGGCAGGACAGAATCCGTGACCACCCGGCATCGGATTTCCGCCATTCCGACCAATGACTTGCGGCACATCGTTAGAGCATCTTCTTGAGAATCGTGTGCTAAACTCCGGCTCGTGGCCGGATTCGCCGGCATGGTCCCGCGCCATCCCGGCCGCGCGCAGCGAGTGCCGGAAGCGGCCGCGCCTGCCGCGGGACTGTATCGGTTGGGGTTTGGGAACAGGCCTGCGGGGGTCTGAAGCAGTGGGTGTCCTGCAGCAATGAAACTGATTATCGGCGTGATCATGGTGATCGGCTGCACGATCGGCGGCTATGTCGCGATGGGCGGCAAGGTCGGCGTGCTATGGCAGCCGTTCGAGGTGGTCATCATCGTCGGCTCCGCCATCGGTGCCATGATCATCGCGCAGCCCGGTTCGGTGCTGAAAAAGATCGGCAAGGGCTTCGGCGCGGCCATGAAGGGGTCGCGCTACAAGCAGGCCGACTATGTCGAACTGCTCTGCCTGCTGTTCAGCGTCTTCAAGCTGGCCAAGTCGAAGGGCATGCTGGCGCTGGAGACCCACATCGAAAACCCGGAGGAAAGCGCCCTCTTCCAGCAGTTCCCGGGCTTTCAGAAGGACCATCATGCGGTGGTCTTCCTGTGCGACTACCTGCGCATGCTCACCCTGGGCACGGAGAACCCGCACGAACTGGAAACCCTGATCGACGAGGAACTGGAGACCCACCACGCCGAATATGCGCGGGTTTCCGGCGCCATGCAGACGATGTCCGACGGCATGCCGGCGCTGGGCATCGTCGCCGCCGTGCTCGGCATCATCAAGACCATGGGCGCGATCACCGAGCCGCCGGAAGTGCTGGGCCACCTGATCGGCGGCGCACTGGTCGGCACCTTCCTCGGGGTCTGGCTGTCCTACGGCTTCATCGGGCCGGTTGCGAGCGCCATGCAGGCCACATTCGACGACGAGCATCGCTACTACGTCGCGATCAAGGCCGGACTGCTTGCGCATCTGCAGGGCTATGCACCGGCAGTGTCTGTGGAGTTCGCGCGCAAGGCCCTGAACAGCAATGTGCGGCCGACCTTCCAGGAAGTCGAAGAGGCGACCGGCGAGTTGCAGCCGGTCTGACGGGCGGGGCCGACGGCCCCTGGTAACCACGCGTTCGAGGGATTGGGATGCAGGGCGACCCGATCATCGTCAAGAAGAAGAAGGTTGCCGGCCATGGCGGCCATCATGGCGGCGCCTGGAAGGTCGCCTATGCCGACTTCGTGACGGCGATGATGGCCTTCTTCCTGCTGCTCTGGCTGCTGAACGTCACCACCGACGAACAGCGGCTGGGCATCGCCGACTATTTCGCGCCGGCCAGCACCAGCCAGTCGACCTCCGGCTCCGGCGGCGTCCTGGGCGGCACCACCCTGGCGCCGGAAGGCGCCCGGATCTCCACCTCCACCGGCAGCCCCGCCGTCGTCTTGTCGATCCGCCCGCCGGAGCCGACAAAGGGCGGCAAGGAGGGCGAGGATCCGGATGCCCCGGACGACAAGATGCTCGGGGCCAAGGCGACCGAGGAGCAGATCCAGAAGGAGCTGGAGGAACGCGAGCAGCAGGCCTTCAAGCAGGCGGAGGAGCAGCTGCGCCAGGCGATCCAGGACAATCCCGACCTGGCCGACCTGTCGCGCCATCTGCTGATCGACAACACGCCGGAAGGGCTGCGGATCCAGCTTGTCGACCAGGCGCAGGAAAGCATGTTCGCCGCCGGCAGCGCCGCGCTCTCCCCCAAGGCGCAGGAGCTGATCGACCTTGTCGCGAAAGCGGTACGGGACCTGCCCAACGACCTGTCGATCTCCGGCCATACCGATGCCACGCCGTTCCGTGGCGGCAACGGCACCTACGGCAATTGGGAGCTGTCGTCGGACAGGGCCAACGCCACCCGCCGCGCCCTGATCGCGGACGGCATCCCCGCCGACCGGGTCGAGGAGGTGCGCGGCCGCGCCGACAAGGAACCGCTGATCGCCAACGATCCCGAAAACCCCTCCAACCGCCGGATCTCCATGGTCCTGCTGCGCGACAAGGACCTGCTCGCGGCCAGCAGCGCCGGATCGGCCGAACCGCCGCCGCGACCGAAAGGCGACGTGCTGCCGCCGCGGCTGCAGCGCGGGGGCCCCGGCGGCAGCGATGCGGTGAACGGTGGCGGCGGCAATGGGGGCGCCGGCAATGGCGGCCAGTCCGATACCGGCGGGACGCAGTTCCGCCTGCCGGGCCGCTGACCATGCGGCGTCTGCCATCTCTTCGCGGGCGGGTGCCTGCGGTCGCGGCTCTCTGGCTGGCGATGATGCTGGCGGCACCTGCCATGCAGCGGGCGGAGGCGCAGGGCCAGGACTGCACCTGCATCGGCCTGGGCAAGGTGACCTTGCGCGACAGCGGCGCCGGGCCGGGGACCGGGGACAGCCCGATCCGCTATCAGGTGCCGGCCGCACCCGAGCTTCCCGGCATCGACGCCCGGATCAGCATCTCCTGCCGGCCGGGCAGCGATGAGGCCACCGAATGCATGGCGGAGGTGCAGGCAGCGATTACCGGCGGCGGCGACAGTCGTTTGGGCGATGGCAGCGGGCGGTCGACCGCCCCCGCCCCGGCCTGCCTGGTGGCGGGAGAGGCCCTCGGCAAGGCCTGGGCCGCTGCCGTCGGAGAGGCCAGGCCGGGAAGCGCACCGGTCCCCTGCTCCTGAGGCGCGAAGGGGCGCAAGACGCTCTTTCTCCGTTACGCAAAGATGCGTTAAGCTTCCTGCCACAGGCTGGCAGTCTGGCGTCAGGCGGCCCACAAGACGGATGCGTCAGCAAGCTTTCCGGCCGCTCAGCCGGACGCGAGGGCCATTGTTCCCGGACCCGGTCCTAGTTCCCGGACCCGGAGCGCGATCAGCCGGGAACCCGGCGACGGGGACAGGACTTGGGAAGCCGGCGGCCGGCCGGACGGCCGCAGGGGACCGGATGGGAAGGCGCGGATCGGGACAGGACAGATGAAACATCGGACCCAAATTCCGCTCCGCCACTTCTTCGCGACGCCACCGACACCCTGCCCCTACATCGCGGGCCGGCTGGAACGCAAGGTGGTCACCCTGCTGACCGGCAGCAATCCCAACGCCCTGCACGAGGCCCTGTCGCTGGCCGGCTTCCGGCGCAGTCAGGACCTGGCCTATCGACCCGCCTGCGACAATTGCACCGCCTGCGTGCCGGTGCGGATCCCGGTCCGCGACCTGGCGATGAGCCGCAGCCAGCGCCGCATCGTGAACCGCCATCGCGACATCGTCGCGCGGTCCTGCGTGCCGGAGGCGACGCGCGAGCATTTCCTGCTGTTCCGCCGCTACATCGTCGGCCGCCATTCCGACGGGGGCATGGCGGACATGGATTTCTCCGACTACCGCGCGATGGTGGAGGAGACGCCGGTCGATACCGAACTGACGGAGTTCCGCGAGCCCGATGGCAGCCTCTATGCGGTCTGCCTGGTCGACCGGATGTCCGACGGTTTCTCCCTGGTCTATTCCTTCTTCGACCCGACGAGCGACCGGGCCAGTCCCGGCAACTTCGTCATCCTGTGGCACGTGATGGAGGCACTGCGCCTGGGCCTGCCCCATGTTTATCTGGGCTACTGGATCGCCGAGAGCCGCAAGATGGCCTACAAGCGCCGCTTCGCGCCGCTGGAGGCGCTAGGGGCCGAGGGCTGGTACCGCCTCGAGAGCGACGAGGCCCCGGCAGGCGATGATCCGACAGGCCTGCCAGACGCTGCGGAATAGGCCGATCCTCCGAGCACAACCGGGCCTCCGAGCCGGGCGATACCCCCAAGGTCGTCATTTCATGGCTTGACCATGAAATCCATTCCGCAGGGCCCGCGGCGCCTCACCGCTTGCGGAATGGATCCTCGCCTCAAGGGCGAGGATGACGGACAGGGAGCCACGCCCTGCACCTCCCTGCAATCGCCCGTCCCCGCCCTCGGCTCGGTGGCCGAGGGCAACGGCAGAGTGGGGGCCAGACCTCCCGTCAATACCCCACGAACTTCGGCTTGCGCTTCTCGGCGAAAGCGCGCACCGCCTCGCGATGGTCCTCGGTGTGGAAGGTCACCATCTCCATCGCGGTGGAGGCGTCCAGGATGGTGTTCAGCTGGTCCTTCAGCCACTTGTTGACCGAATACTTGGTGCCGCGGATCGCCCAGGTCGGGCCGTCGGCCAGTTCCTGCGCAATCTCCCGTGCCAGCTTCGGCACCTCGTCGGCCGGCACCGCATGGTTGACCAGGCCGATCCGCTCCGCCTCCCGCCCGTTCAGGCGGTTGCCGCGCATCAGGTATTCCTTCGCCCGGTTCGGGCCGACCAGCAGCGGCCAGATCACCGCGCCGCCATCGCCGGCGACCAGGCCGATCTTCACATGCGGGTCGGCGATGCGGGCGGTCTCCGACGCCACCGTGATGTCGGTGAACAAGGCCACCGTCGCGCCCAGGCCGATGCAGTCGCCGTGGATCGCGCAGACGATCGGCTTCTCGCATTCCAGCATGGCGTTCAGCATGTGGCGGCTCAGGCCGGGCCAGAGGATCTTGTCGTTCTCGCCGCGGACATCGCCCATCGGCCGCTCCGCCATTCCCTTCACGTCGCCGCCGACGCAGAAATACTTGCCCTTGGCGGCCAGCAGGATGGCGTTCACCTCGCCATCCTCCATCATGTCCTGCCAGACCTGGATCAGCTCGATATGGAACTGGTGGTTGATCGAGTTGCCCTGTTCCGGCCGGTTGAAGGTCACGGTGGCCAGCTTGTTCTCGACCACGATCTCCAGGCACTGGTAGTGCGAGTAATCCATCCCCTGCTCTTCCCTTCTCTACGGTATGTCGTGTCTTGCGCCGGTCAGAGGCCGGCGACGATGCCAGCGTCGCGCAGCGCCGCGATCTCGTCCTCGGCATAGCCGAGGATTTCCCGCAGCACATGGCCGCCGTCGGCGCCCAGTGCGGGCACCTGCGGCGACAGCCCGACAGTGCCGTCGGCAAATCGGAACGGCGGCTGCGGCGCCAGGAAGCTGCCGCCGGCATCCCGCGCCTCGACGAACAGGCCGCGCGCCGCCACCTGCGGGTCGCGCATCGCCTCCGCCACGCTCTGGTAGCGGGCGCAGGGAATGCCGGCCGCCATCAGACGCGTCTCGCAGTCCGCCGCGGCATGGGCAAGGGTCCACGCTTCCACGCCCGCCATGAAGGCATGCCAGTTGTCGCGCCGGCCGGCGACGTCGCGGAAGCGCGGGTCGGTCTTCCATTCCGGATGGTCCAGCGCATCGGCCAGTTGCTCGAAATTCTTCTGGCTGACGATGGCGACGATGACGAAGCCGTCGCGGGTGCGCAGCGGGCCGTAGACCGGCCGCTTCACCGCCTGCGGAAACTGCGCCTCCTGGCATTCATAGGCCAGCATGCCCAGCATCGCGTCCATCAGCGCCAGGTCGACATTCTGTCCGCGCCCGGTCCGGCTGCGGGCCAGCAAGGCGGTCTGGATCGCGCCGAAGGCATAGGCGCCGGCCAGGAAGTCGGCGACGAAGGTGCCGCTGTTCGCCGGCCGGTCCTGGTCGGCCTGGTAGTGCAGGTTGGTCATGTCGAAGCCGCTGAGCGCATGGATCGCCATGGCATAGGCGGGTTCCTCCGCCCGCGGCCCGGCCTGGCCGAAGCCGGAGATCGAGCAGTAGACGAGGCCCGGCATCGCCGGCGCCAGGCTGGCATGGTCCAGCCCCAGCCGCTTCATCACGCCGGGGCGGGTATTTTCCACCAGCACGTCGCAGGTGGCGATCAGGTCGCGCGCCACGGCCAGGCCGCGCGGCGCCTTCAGGTCCACCGCCAGGCTGCGCTTGCCGCAGTTCAGATGGCCGAAATAGGCGCTGGTGCCATCGCGCAGCGGCGCGGTGTGGCGGATATGGTCGCCGCCCTTCGGCGCCTCCACCTTGATCACCTCCGCGCCGCAATCGGCCAGCAGGCGGGTGCAGTGCGGGCCGGCCAGCATCGCGGTGAAGTCGGCCACCCGGATGCCGGCCAGCGGCTTCTCGGTCTCCGCCTGCGACGCGGCGCTCACCGCGGCAGCCCCAGGCCGCGGGTGGCGATCAGGGTGCGCTGGATCTCGTTGGTGCCGATGGAAATCACCCACATCAGGGAATGCCTCAGCTTCTGCTCGATGCGGCCCCGCAGCATGGCGCCGGGGCAATCCTCCGATAGGGTGGCCGCGCGGCCGGCGATGTCCAGCGCGGTCTCGCCGAAACGCTCCATCAGCTCGCCGGCCTGCACCTTCACCATGGCCGCATAATGCGGCGGCGTGACCTGGGCATCCGTCAGTTCGACGCAGCGCAGGCTCAGCAGGCGGCAGGCCTCGATCTGCGCGGCCAGGTCGCCGATCCGGTCGCGGACCCAGGGATCGCCGGCCAGCGCAGCCCCATCCTCCGCCCGCAGCCAGGCGCAGAAGATGTCGAAGTCATGCGCCACCTTGGCGATGATGCCGGCGCTGACGATGCTGCGCTCCGACGACAGCGCGCCGGTCAGCACCCTCCAGCCGCCATTCACCTCTCCCACCCGGGCGCTGTCCGGCACCCGGACATCGTCGTAGAAGATATTGGCGAAGGTGCCGTCGTACATCGTCTTCATCGGCTTGACGGTGATGCCGGGACTGTCCATCGGCACCAGGAACATGGTGATGCCGGCATGGCGCGGCTCCGCATCGGGGTCGGTGCGGGTCGCCAGCAGCATGAAGTCGCCCCAATAGGTGGTGGTCCAGATCTTCTGGCCGTTGATCACCCAATCATCGCCGTCGCGTTCCGCCCGGGTGCGCAGGGAGGCCAGGTCGGAGCCCGCCTCCGGCTCGCTATAGCCCATGCCGTAGACCGCTTCGCCGCGGGCGATGGCCGGCAGCAGTTCGGCCTGCTGTTCCGGCGTGCCGGAGACCATCAGCATCGCCGCCTGCACCGCCGCCCCGGTGCGCGGTGCCTCCACCCGCTCCATCTCCTCGACGAAGGCCAGCTGTTCCAGCGGGCTGCGTGCCTGCCCGCCGAACGCCTTCGGCCAGCCCAGTGCGATCCAGCCGGTGCGGCCCAGGTCGCGAGCGAAACCGGGATCGTATTCGCGCTCGTGGAACGGGCGCGCATCGAATGCCGCCTTGCGGGCGCCAACCCAATGGTCCTGCAGCCAGGCACGCACCTCCTGCCGGAAGGCATTGCCGTCCGCGCCCAGATCGTGTTCCGGCAGCCCGGCGGCATCCGGCGCCAGGTAGCGCGCCGCCAGTTCCTCGCGCGCCCGGCGCAGGCCGCCATGGGCCACCAGGTCCAGATGGGCGAACTTGGTCAGGCTGGGCAGGGCATGGGCCTCGGCATAGCCGACCGCGCCCATGGCATGGTGGTTCTCCAGCGCCGCCTTGCGCAGGCGGTCGGCGGCAAAGGCGAAGGAAGCGGCGCCGAAGCTGCGCCAGGCCGCATCGCCGCGATCGTGGCAGGCGGCGGCATTCGCCAGCGACAGGCGCGCCGCCTCCAGGATCATCAGATTGTCGGCCAGCTTGTGCTGCACCGCCTGGAAGCTGCCGATCGGTCTGCCGAACTGGCGGCGCTCCTTCGCCCAGTCGACCGCCATGCCGAAGCCGGCATCCACGGCACCCAGGGCGCGGGCGGCGAGGCAGAGCCGGTGCACCTCCTGCAGTTCGGCCAGGCGGCCCGGCGGCAGCGCCAGACGCTGCACCGGCACCTGCTGCAGCCGCAGATGCGCCTGTCCGCCGACCCCCATCGCGCGGGCCGGCAGCCGCTCGACCCCCGGGGCGGCGGCATCCGCCAGCAGCAGCGCATCGCCCTGCCCGTCCGCGAACAGCAGATGCGTCGCGCATTCGCCCGCCTCGACATGTCGCAGCTCGCCGGTCGCGGTACCCTCCGCAACCGCCAGCCGGCCGCGATCGCGATCCAGATCCTGCGGACCGAAGGCCAGAGCCGGCAGAGCCCGCCCGCTCTGCATCGCGTCCAGGAAGGCGGAGAAAGCCGCGCCGCTCTCCTGCCCCCCGGCGGCCGCGAGATTGGCGACGACCGCGGCAGGCAGCGGCGCACGACAGGCGGCGCGGCCCAGTTCCTCCATCGCGACCAGGATCTCCGCAAGTCCGCCCTCGGCCCGGTCGCGGCCCAACCCAGCCAGGCCCTGGCCGCACAGGCCGCGCCAGATTTCCGCAATTGCGGCGGGATCGCCGACCCTGTCGGCATTTTCCGGCCGGACCCAGGCCCGCGCCAGGAAGCCGCGCAGGGCCTCGCGCAGCATCGCGCGCTCATCTGCGCCCGGCGCGGCGTCGTCCGTCGCGTCGCGGTTTCCGGCAGCAGCCTCTGCCTGCATCGCTTCCTCCCGGCCTTGCGGATCCGTGCGATCTAATGCCTTAATGGTCTGACCTTTTAGCAAAGGCGATGTGCCGTCACAAGCACCGCACGGCAACATGGTCCTGGGCAGCGCGGTTCGCGAATGGCATCTTCGGCAGGCCGCCGGCCGGCGGACCGATTCACGCGATGGAGCCGATGCAGCAGGAAGTCCGCTTCGATCCGGTCCAGACCCACCGCACCTTCGAGATGGTGTGCCAGCAGATCCGCGCGAAGCTGGCCAGCGGCGAGCTGCGTCCCGGCGACAAGCTGCCGGCGGAGCGGCTGCTGGCCAGCCAGCTGAATGTCAGCCGCAGCGCGATCCGGGAGGCGCTGCGCAGCCTGGAAGTCGCCGGCGTGGTCCACATGGTGAAGGGCATCAAGGGCGGCGCCTTCATCCGGGAGGGAACGCCCGACCGGATGTCGGAGGTGATCCAGGACCTGATCCATCTGGGCGCGATCTCGCTGTCGGACCTGACGGAGGCGCGGATCGCGCTGTACGAGGGCATGCTGCCGATGGTCTGCGAGCGGGCGACCGATGCGGACCTGGCCGCGCTGGCCGCGAACGTCGCGACCCTGGAAGCGGCGATCCGCGCCGGCGAGACCGCGCAGCGGCCCCACCTCGCCTACGGCTTCTATCACCTGCTGGGCGAATGCAGCCACAACACGGCGATTATCTACCTGAACGATTCCCTGGCCCGCATCCTGCTGGAATACACGCTGCTGCTTTCGCCGCAGCAGAGGGTGCCCGCCAGCGACCTGCTCGCCTCCCGCCGGCGCTTCCTGAAGCATCTGCAGGCCCGGAACGCCCAGAAGGCGATGGAGGAACTGCGCCGGCACCTGCGCCGCACCCACCGCGCACTGTGGGAGGGCAGATAGCCGGCTGCGCCGGCGCAGCCGGTCGCGATGTCACCTGGTCAGGGCCCGGGCGATGGTCAGGCGCTGGATCTGGTTGGTGCCCTCGTAGATCTGCAGCAGCTTAGCGTCGCGCATGTGGCGTTCCACCGGATGGTCGCGCAGATAGCCGTGGCCACCCAGCACCTGGACGGCATCGGTGGTCACCTTCATCGCCATGTCGGAGCAGAAGGTCTTGGCGATCGAGGCCATCATCGGCAGCCGCTCCATGTCGCCGCTGTCGGCGATCTGCGTCACCTTGTAGGTCAGCGCCCGCCCCGCCTGGATCTGGATCTCCATCTCCGCCAGCATCAGCTGCACCGCCTGGAAGGAGGCGATCGGCTGGCCGAACTGCACCCGCTCCTTGGCATAGGCCAGGGCGGCGTCGAGCGCGCCCTGCGCCAGCCCCACGGAGGCGGCGGCGACGGTCGGCCGGTTCAGGTTCAGGATCCCCATCGCGTGGCGGAAGCCGCGGCCCTCCTCGCCCACCAGGTTCTCTGCCGGCACGCGCAGGTCGTCGAAGAACAGCTCCACGCTGTGCACGCCGTTATAGCCCATCTTCTTCGGCGCCCGGCCGACGCTGAAGCCCTTCGAGGCGGTCGGCACCAGGATCGAGGAGATCCCGTCATGCCCCTTTCCCTCCGAAGTGCGGGCGAAGACCATGACATAGGTCGCCAGGTCGCCGCCGGTGATGAACACCTTCTGGCCGTTGATCACGTAGTCGTCGCCGTCGCGCCGCGCCGTGGTGCGGATGCCGGACACGTCGGAGCCGGTATGGGGCTCGGTGATCGCCACCGCGGTCATCGTGCGGCCCTTCGCGATCTCCGGCAGGTAGCGCTGGCGCTGCGCCTCGGTCCCGTAGTGCAGCAGCGGCAGCACACAGCCGATCGAGGTGCCGCCGACCAGGCCGGACAGGGCCAGGGAATGCTTCGCGACCTCTTCCTTGGCGACGCAGGACATGGTGATCGTGCCGCCCGGACCGCCATAGGATTCCGGCACCAGGATTTGCAGCAATCCCATATCGCCGAAGATGTCGAGGATTTCGCGCGGGAACTCGTCCTCCTCGTCGATCCGGGCGGCGATCGGCGCCACTTCGCGCGCCACCATCCGCCGCACGGACTCGCGGAACAGCTGCATCTCCTCGCTATCGACATCGGACATCGGACCGGCCCTCTCCAAATGGTCTGACCTTTTTACGGTCATGACTCTGGGCAGTCAATTCGGCCCGCCGGCCCGGCCATGGGAAGTCGCCCCCGCCCTGCCGCCGCGGCCCTTGCGATGGTGTGCATCGACCGAAATCTCCTGTAGATTTCGCCCAAGGCCACCGCTTCGGCGGGCGGCCGGCCGCCGCTGGGGGACAGGCGTCAAAACAACCGTCCGCCGCGGTCAGGCAGATCACAGGGAAAGACCAGCGAATACCTATGGGAGGTTTCCAATGAAACGGCGTAACTTTCTGACCGGCTCGGCCGCCGCCGGCGCCGCAGCGGCTGCCGCCGCCGCCTTTCCGGCACCGGCGATCAGCCAGGGCGTCATGGAATGGCGCATGGTCACGAGCTGGCCGAAGGGCCTGCCGGGGCTCGGCACCGGTGCGCAGCGCTGCGCCGAAAGCATCGAGAAGCTGACCGAGGGCAAGATCAAGGTGAAGGTCTATGCCGGCGGCGAACTGGTGCCGGCACTGGGCTGCTTCGACGCGGTGTCCGACGGCACGGCCGAACTGGGCCATGACGCATCCTACTACCATCTGGGCAAGAGCCCGGGCTGCGCCTTCTTCTGCACGGTGCCGTTCGGCATGCTGCCGCACGAGATGAATGCCTGGATGTACTGGGGTGACGGCCAGGCCCTGTGGGACGAGCTCTATGCCGGCTTCAACCTGAAGGCGATGCCGGCCGGCAATACCGGCACCCAGATGGCCGGCTGGTTCCGCAAGCCGATCAAGTCGGTGGCGGACCTGAAGGGCCTGAAGATGCGCATCCCCGGCCAGGGCGGCATCGTGATGGGCAAGCTCGGCGTCACCAACGTGCTGCTGCCCGGCGGCGAGATCTTCACCAACCTGCAGTCCGGCAATATCGACGCCACCGAATGGGTCGGCCCCTACAACGACCTCTCCATGGGCTTCTACCAGGTCGCCAAGTACTACTACTGGCCGGGCTTCCATGAGCCGGGCCCGACCCTGGAGCTGATGATCAACAAGGAGAAGTGGGACGGGCTGACGCCGTTCCTGCAGGCCGCCATCCAGGCCGCCGCCGCGCAGGAAAACGTCAACATGCTGGCGGAGTTCGACGCCCGTTCCGGCCCGGCCCTGCAGGAGCTGATCCAGAAGCACGAAGTGAAGCTGGAGCGGATGCCGCGCGACGTGCTGGAGGCCCAGGGCGCCGCGGCCGGCGAACTGATGGAAGAGATGCTGGCCAGCTCCGACCCGATGGTGTCGAAGATCACCAGCTCGTTCCTGAAGGCCCGCTGGGAGCTGGCGCAGTGGACGCGCATATCCTCCCAGGGCTTCGCGAACGCACGGCTCCTGCCGTTCAAGTTCCCGCGGGGCTGACCGGCACCGTCCGCGCCCCGGCACGGACGGAGCCGATCCGCCATCACGGCGGATGGAATGGCGGCCGCAGGCATCAAGCCTGCGGCCGCTTTCTGTTCGGGGTCGTCCGCCCGGAGGCCCATAGCGAACGGGATCAGGTCACCGCGCCGCGCAGATCCACCGCATCCTTGGGCCGGCAGCGCATTCGCCCCCAGCGGCCGGCGGCAACGCATGCCGGCCCGCGGGCGCGGTCCTACTGTCCTACTGCTGCTGCCCGTCTCCGCCGCCATCACTGTCGGCCGGCGGATCGTTGAACATGTTGGTCGGATCGTCGAAGGCGCTGCCGCCGCCGCCGCTCTCGCCGTCAGCTTCGCCGGCCGGGGCATCGTTGAACATGTTCGTCGGATCGTCGAAGGCATTGCCGCCATCGGGCTCGCCGAACATGCCGCCGCCCCCCTCGTCGCCCAGCTCGAACACGCTGTTATTGTCGATCGGCAGTTCGAACGGTTCGTCGGACCGCTCGTACTGGCCCGCGCCATCGCCGGTGCCGCTGGTATCGCGGTCGGCCAGGTAGGTCCGCGGCACGCCGTTGTTGTAGATCTGGTCGGGCAGCCAGGTCGCCAGGCCCGGCAGGAACCAGAGGATCACCATGCCAACGATCTGCAGGCCCACGAACGGCACCGCGCCGCGATAGATCTGGATCGTCGAGACTGTCTTCGATGCCACGCCGCGCAGGTAGAACAGCGCGAAACCGAAGGGCGGCGTCAGGAACGACGTCTGCAGGTTCATACCGATCATGACGCCGAGCCAGATCGGATTGACCCCCAGCACGATCAGCGCCGCCGCCGTGATCGGCACGACGACGAAAATGATCTCGAACGTGTCCAGGAAGAAGCCGAGGACGAACATCACCGCCATCACGGCGATCACCGCGCCGATCATGCCGCCCGGCAAGTCGGCCAGCACCTCCGCCACCAGATGCTCGCCGCCCAGGCCGCGGAACACCAGGCTGAAGACCGAGGCACCGGCCAGGATGATGAACACCATGGAGGTGATGGTCATCGTGCTGCGCATCACATCCAGCAGGATGCGCAGGGTGAACTGCCGGCGCAGCGCCGCCAGGATCATGGCGCCGATGGCGCCGACACTGGCGCTTTCCGTCGCCGAGGCGGTGCCCGACAGGATCGAGCCGAGCACCAGCACGATCAGGATCAGCGGCGGCAGCAGCGCCACCAGCACCCGCCAGGCCAGATGCCGCTGGTCGTCCTTCGGCGCGTCCACCGGCGGGCAGCTGGAAGGCTCGGTGATCGCCTTGTAGACCACCCACAGGATATAGAGCCCGACCAGCACCAGGCCGGGGAAGACCGCGCCGGCGAACAGGTCGCCGATGGAGACCGGCTCCGGCGTCAGGTCGCCGACCGAATTGTGGGCCGCCTGGTTGGAGGCCTGCAGCATGTCGCCCATGAAGATCAGCACGGTCGACGGCGGGATGATCTGGCCCAGGGTGCCGGAGGCGCAGATCACGCCGGCGGCCAGCTTCGGGTCGTAGCCGGCACGCATCATCGCCGGCAGCGAGAGCAGGCCCATTGTGACGACCGTGGCGCCGACGATGCCGGTGGAGGCGGCCAGCAGGGTGCCCACCAGGATCACCGAGATGCCGAGCCCGCCACGCAGCGGGCCGAACAGCTCGCCCATGGTGGTCAGCAGCGATTCCGCGATCCGCGACCGCTCCAGCATCATGCCCATGAAGATGAACAGCGGCACCGCGACCAGCACCTCGTTGATCATGATGCCGAAGACGCGGTTGGGCAGGGCGTGGAAATAGCTGAAGTCGAAGACGCCGAGGCCGCTGCCGATGGCGGCGAAGATGATCGCCGTACCGGCCAGGGTGAAGGCGACGGGGAAGCCGACGAGCACCATGCCGATGGTGCCCAGGAACATCAGGACGGCGAGAGTCTCGCCAAGGACCACGGGATCCATGAACGCCTCCGCCGCCTAGTGGGTCATCGCCGTCGGCGCGTAGCTGGTCAGCCCGCGCAGCACCAGGACGGACCGTGCCAGCAGCGCCAGCGCCTGGATCGCCAGGAGCAGGACGTAGAGCACGAGGACGGATTTGATGATGAAGAAGCCCGGCAGGCCATCCGGCTGCAGCGAATGCTCCAGGATCGACCAGGACGACAGGGTGAACGGCAGGCTGGAAGCCCCCATCACCACCAGGTAGGGGGTCATCAGGACGAAGCTGCCGAAGATGTCGACCCAGGCCCGGCGCCGGTCGCTGAGCCGGGCATAGATCAGGTCGACCCGCACATGGCCGCCGGCTTTCAGGGTATAGCCGGCGCCCAGCATGAAGACCGCGGCGTGGAACCAGACATAGATGTCCTGCATCCAGACCCAGCCGGTGCTGAAGCCGTAGCGCAGCGCGACCACCACGAAGCAGACCACCACCGTGCCCAGGGTCAGCCAGCTCACCGCACGGCCGATCCCTTCGTTGATGGCATCGACGACCCGGATCAGGCCCTCTGCGAAGCCGGTGAAGGCGGCGAACAGGACGGCCAGCACCGCGACCGCCAGCAGGACCAGCGGCACAAGCCATTGATAGATCGTGTCGAACATCGGAAACGCACCAGATGGATCGCCGCGGCGGGACGGATGGCGCGCCGCCGGGCACGCCGCCGCCGCGGGATCAGGAACGGGATATCGCGGGAAGGGCCCGGACAGAAAAGGCGCGGTCCAATGGCCGGTCGGCCGGACGCGCACAAGACGCACTGCCCCTGCTGGGTCCTGTCATGTTTGAAAGCCTCCCGGGCCTCTTGATTGATTGCTTGCCGGGGGTTCTAGCATGTTTTCCAAGGGGTCGCAGCCGCCGTCGCCGCGGCGCGCTCCTGCTGCGGCGCTCGGCCCGCCGGGACCGAATGCCGCCCCAAATGCCGCAAAGATGCCCGAATCCGTTCACATTCGGCCACCAATCGGCCGCCAGGATCGATGGCGTCGAGGAGAACGGAACGACAGGAGGGACCGAGATGCCGATCACCGCAGAGAACACCGTCGCACAGGCCACCGGCAAGGCGGGCGACCGCGCCGGCGCGCTGGCCAGGGTTCTGGCGGTGCCCGTCCTGCTGGCGGTCGCCGGGACCGCCGGCACGGCGGAAGCGCAGCAGGTGACCTGTCCGGCCGACCTGCAGCGGCCGGTCAACGTCACGCCGGCCATGACCTTCCAGCTCTCCGCGCCCGGCCGCTCGGTCGACGCCAGGGAGACGACCTATTCACTCGCCCCGCGCCAGGCGTCCGTGTCCGCGCGGGGGCGGTCCCACAGCGGCGTGCTGCAGGTCGACTGCACGGTTTCCGTCGGCATGCAGCACTTCATGACCGGCACGCCGCAACCGCTGGGCGGCGGCTATCGGGGCGGGATCGACTGCACGGCGAGCCGCGACGGCAAGAGCGGCCGCCGCTATGCGCCGCTCAGCTTCGATCCGGCGCCGTCCGCCTCGCTCTGGACGAATCCGAACCTGGTGCTGAAGCTCTGCCAGCAGGCGGCGCTGACCCTGTACAGGGCGCACTGAGGGGCGCCGGCGGATCGGCGCTGCACTATGCCCTCGTCCCCGCCCTTGAGGCGGGGACCCATTCCGCAAGCGGTGCGGTACTGCAAGGCCGGCGGAATGGGTTCCATGGTCAAGCCATGGAACGACGGCGGCAGGGAGGCTGGTCGAGTGGGCCTACCCGTCGAACCGCCCGCTGCGGTTGAAGCCGCGGGGCGCCATGCGGCCGGCGGAAGCGCGGGCGCCTTCCCAGGGCAGCAGGTCGGGCTCGGTGCGGGTGCGGCCTGAGGAATCCGACCAGGTCAGGCCGTTCTCGCGGTCGAAGACCTTGGCGTCGGCGATGCCGCCATCCTTGTAGCGCTGCAGGATCACGCCGCGGCCGCGCGCCATCTCCGGCACTTCCGACAGCGGGAAGACCAGCAGCTTGCGGTTGTCGCCGATCACCGCGACCGTGTCGCCGGCGGCCGGGATGCAGAGCGCGGTCTTCGCCCCCTGCCCCGGGGTCAGCACGACCTTGCCGTTGCGGGTCTGACCGACCATCGCCTCGGCCGGCGCGACGAAGCCGCGGCCGTCGGTCGCCACCACCAGCCGCTTCTCGCCTTCGCGGTGGACGAAGATGGTCAGCGCCTCGTCCTCCTTCGCCATCTCCACGATCAGGCGCAGCGGCTCGCCATGGCCGCGGCCGCGCGGCAGCCGGTCGCAGGGGATGGTATAGGCCCGCCCCTGCTCGCCGAACACGATCAGCTTGTCGGTCGTCTCCGCATGCAGCAGGAAGCGCAGCCGGTCGCCCTCCTTGAAGGAGGTGACCGTGTCGGCGGCGACATGGCCCTTCACGGCGCGGATCCAGCCCTTCTCGGAACAGATCACGGTGATCGGCTCGCGCTCGATCATCGCCTCCAGCGGCACTTCCGACACCCTCGGCGCCTCGGCGACCGAGGTGCGCCGCGGTCCCAGCACCGGATCGGCGGCGATCTTCTTCTTCAGTTCGCGCAGTTCCTCGGAGATCCGCTTCCAGCGCAGGTCCTCGTCGTCGAGCAGGGCGCGCAGGCCGGACGCCTCTTCCGACAGGCCCTCATGCTCGCGCTTGATCTCCAGCTCCTCCAGCTTGTGGAGGGCGCGCAGCCGCATGTTCAGGATCGCGTCGGCCTGCGTCTCGGTCAGCTCGAAGCGGCGCATCATCTCCGCCTTCGGCTCGTCCTCGAAGCGGATGATGCGCAGCAGTTCGTCGATGTTCAGGTAGGCGATCAGCAGGCCGTCGAGGATGTGCAGCCGTTCCTCGATCTTCGCCAGCCGGTGCCGGCTGCGGCGTTCCAGCACCTCCAGCCGGTGGTTCAGGAATTCCTGCAGCGCCTCCCGCAGGCCCAGCACCTTCGGCACCCGGCCGCCGACCAGCACGTTCAGGTTAAGCGAGATCCGCGTCTCCAGGTCGGTGGCGCGGAACAGGCTTTCCATCATCACGTCGGGATCGACGGTGCGGCTGCGCGGCTCCAGGACGATGCGGACATCCTCCGCCGACTCGTCGCGGATATCGCCCAGCAGCGGCAGTTTGCGCTCCGCCAGCAGCTCGGCGATGCGCTCGATCAGCCGGCCCTTGGCGACCTGGTAGGGCACCTCGGTCACGATCACGCGGAACTGGCCGCGGCCAATCTCCTCCTTCTCCCAGCGGGCGCGCAGGCGGAACGAGCCGCGGCCGCTCTCATAGGCCTCGCGGATGCCGGCGGCCGGCTCCACCAGCACGCCGCCGGTCGGGAAGTCCGGGCCCGGGATCAGCTCCTGCAGCTTCTCCACCGACGCGCCCGGATGCTTCACCAGGTGCAGCAGCCCGTCGACCAGCTCCAGGGCGTTGTGCGGCGGGATCGAGGTGGCCATGCCGACGGCGATGCCGGTGGAGCCGTTCGCCAGCAGGTTCGGGAAGGCGGCCGGCAGGACGACCGGCTCCTCCTCCTCGCCGTCATAATTGGGCTGGAAGTCGACCGTGTCGGCGTCGATGCCTTCCAGCAGCAGCTCGGCGATGGCGGTCAGCCGCGCCTCGGTGTACCGCATGGCGGCGGCGTTATCGCCGTCGACATTGCCGAAATTGCCCTGCCCGTCGACCAGCGGGTATCGCTGCGCGAACAGCTGCGCCAGCCGCACCAGGGTGTCGTAAACCGCCTGGTCGCCATGCGGGTGGTACTTGCCGACCACGTCGCCGACCACGCGGGCACATTTCTTGAAGCCGGTCTGCGGGCTCAGCCGCAGCTGCCGCATGGCAAAGAGGATCCGCCGCTGCACCGGCTTCAGCCCGTCGCGCACGTCCGGCAGCGACCGCGACATGATCGTCGACAGGGCATAGGCCAGATAGCGCTCGCTCAGCGCGTCGGCGAGCGGGGCGGGACGGATGTTCTCCGGGAAGTCGCCCGGTCCGATGGGCTTGTTCATGGCCCGCTATATATCACCTTCCGGCCCGTCCGCAGGGGGCCGCGACAGGCTGTCCTCGCCGCCCGCCGCCAGCCGGCGGCAGCGGGTGACGAATTGTGCCCGCGCGGCCGGGATTCCCCGGCCGCCGGCCCCGAACAACCGGCGCTCCAGGAAATGCCCTGTCAGGTCCAGGCCCTGCACGACCTCCGCCGGCTGCGGTGCCGAATCGAGCGGCCCCTGGCCGAGCCTCAGGAATCGCGGCAGCGCCAGCAGGCGCTCCCGGTAGGGTGCGGCGGCGGCCGCGCTGACCGCCCGGCCGGTCCGCGGTGAAACATGGGTCAGGCCGCCGGACGGGCCCGCACCGCCCTCCCCCGTGACGGCGCAGCGGTCGAGCGCCAGGCCGTAGCCCAGGCTCTGCAGCAGGCCCAGTTCCCAGCGCACCAGCACGGCGGGCCAGCCGGGCGGGCGCTCCGCGATCACGTCGAACAAAGCCTCGGTGGCGGCGAACAGGTCCGGATGCGGTTCCCGCTCCGGCAGGGCGGCATCCGCCACGGCGCAGGCGGAAACCAGGGCGGCCAGCGCCAGCCGGTCGCGCAGCAGCGGCCCCGCCGGCGCGCCGACCGGTTCCAGCCGCCAGTTGCCCAGATGCTCCGCCAGCCGGGCCCGCCAGACCGCGTCGACCCGGGCGCCAACATCGATGCCGCGGGCGCTGCGCGCGCCGCGCAGCAGGCCGGCATGGCGGCCATGTTCCGCCGTCAGCAGGCTGACGACCGCGCCGCTGTCGCCATAGGGGCGCCGGGACAGGACGAGACCGCGGTCATGCCACTCCATCGCCCCGGCCCCCTCAAACGGTGCTGCGGGCAGTCAGCCGAACAGCGACCGCATCGCCTTCATGCCTTCCTGCATCGGCGTCCATTGCCGGCCGGCGATCAGGCCGCCATCGACGACCAGCTCATGCGCATTGACGAAGGTCGATTCGTCGCTGGCCAGGAACAGCGCGGCATAGGCGATGTCGTCGGTGATGCCGGCGCGGCGGATCGGCTGCATGCCGGCCAGCGCCTTGCGCACCGGCTCCGCCGTGCCCTCCGCCTGCTCCGACGCCATGCCGGCGGCCTTGCCGAAGATGCCGGTGGCGATGCCGCCGGGGGAGACGGCGTTCACCCGCACCCCTTCCTCGCCCAGCTCCATCGCCACGCATTTCGTCAGGTGGACCACCGCCGCCTTCGCCGCGCCGTAGATGATGGAGGAGGAATAGCCGGCGCGGCTGGCGGCCACGCTGCCATTGTTGATGATGCTGCCGGCACCCTGCTTCCGCATCACCGGCGCGGCATGCTTCATGCCCAGCATCACGCTGCCCACCAGATTGTCCATCGCCCGCTGGAAACCGTCCCAGGGAATGTCCTCGATGCCGCCGCCCGGCGCCGGGGCGCCGGCATTGTTGAACAGAACGTCCAGCCGGCCGTAGTGGCCGGTCGCGGCCTCGACGGCGCCCTTCACCTCCGCCTCGACGGTCATGTCGCCGGGGACGAAGCGGACCTCGCCGCCGGTTTCGGCGCGGATCGCCGCCGCCACCTCCTCGCCCAGCTTCGCGCGGCGGCCGGTGAACACGACCTTCGCACCCTCGGCCGCGAACAGCGCCACCGTGCGCTGGCCGATGCCGCTGGTCCCGCCGGTGACCAGCGCCACCTTGTCCTGCAGACGTCCCATATGCTTCCTCCTCCCGGATGGTTGCCCGCCACCGGTCCGTCCGGATGCGGCAGGCTGGCGCATTGCGCCCCGGCCCCCTATGACGGGAACCTGAGGGACTGACAAGCGGCCGGGCCCGGACAGCGGGACGGCAGGGAGTGTATCTGTGAGCGAGGAAACGGACGCATCCGGCGGCAACCCGGACGGCGGCGAAGTCGCCGACCTGCTGAACCAGGCCCGCAGCCATCTGGGCAGCGGCGATCTGGGCGCGGCGGAGGCGGCGATCCTGCGGGTCTTCGACCTGGCGCCCTACCACCCGCAGGGGGTCGGCCTGTACGGCACCCTGGCGGCGATGACCGGCGACATGGAAGCGGCGCATGAGCGGCTGTCCTTTGCCGCCGCGCAGCTGCCGGACGATGCGCAGGTGCAGTTCAACCATGCCAACGTGCTGGCGATGCGCGGCGACCTGCCCGGCGCCGAGGCGGCCTGGCGCCTGGCGATTGCCGCCAACCCGGCGCATTTCGAGGCGATGGGCAATCTGGCCGACATGCTGCTGGGCCAGGGCCGCGCGGCAGAAGCGCTGAATGTGCTGCAGCAGGCGATCGAGGTCCGGCCCGACATCGCGCCGCTGCACAGCGCCATGGCCTTCGCCCATTTCCGCCTGGGCGACGCCCATGCCGCCTATGCCGCACTGCAGACGGCGAACCACCTGGCGCCCGAGGATGTCAGCGTGCTGCTGGGCCTGGGCGATATCGCCGCGGCGATGGGCAATACCGAGGGCGCGCGCAACTGGTACCTCGCCGCCCGCGAGCTGGCGCCCGACGACGACCGCGTGCAGACCGCCCTGGCGCGGCTGGCCGGCTGAGCGGCGGACCCGCCGATGGCGCGCCCCGCCGGCCGCACCGCCCTGAAGCACCTGAAGCGGGCCGCCGACCAGTTGCAGCAGGGCGCCTTCCAGCCGGCGATCCGGGAGGCGCGGCTGGCGCTGAAGGCCGACCCGGCGGCGGTCGACGCCCGCGCGATCCTGGGCATCGCCCGCGTCCAGGCCGGCGAGGCGGAGGCCGGCCTGGCCGACCTGGAGGCGGCGCTGGCCGCCCGCCCGCGCGACCCGCAGCTGCTGTTCAACCTGGGCCATGCGCAGAGCATCGCCGGCCATGATGCCGCCGCGCGGCAGAGCTTCGAGGCGGCGCTGCGGCTGGATCCCGGCAACCTGCCGGCGCGGATGAACCTGGCGCATCTGTTCCTGAAGGCGGACGACCCGAAGCAGGCGGCGGTGACCTTCCGCGCCGCCCTGAACGGCGCACCCGGCATGGTGGAGGCGCATCTGGGCCTGGGCCTCGCCCTGCAGCAGCAGCACCGGCTGGAGGAGGCGGAGCGCGCCTTCCGCGAGGCGCTGCGCCTGGCGCCCGGCCATCCGCAGGCGCTGATGAACCTGGGCAACCTGCTGATCGACGCCGAAAAGCCGGATGCGGCACGGCCGCTGCTGGAAGAGGCCGCGCGGCAGCCGGGCGCCGGCGGCGATGCCTGGTGCAACCTGGCCGTGGCCGCCTATGACTGCGGCGACCTGGAGGCGGCACTGGGCGACCTGGACGAGGCGCTGGCGCGCAAGCCCGCCCACACCCGCGCCCTGGCGACGAAAGTGATCGTGCTGGACGAGCTCGGCCGGCACGACGCGGCCCATGCCCTGGCCGATCCGGGGCTGGTGGAGCAGCACCGCCTGCCGCAGATCGACAATGCGGCGCTGACCGCCTTCGCCCTGTCGCACCCCACCCTGCTGGAGGCGCGCAGCGGCAAGACCACGATGATGGGCCAGCAGAGCGCGCAGCTGCATTACGGCGAGGACCCGGCGCTGGACGCCTTGCTGCAGGCGATGGAGGCCGCAGGCGCCGACTATCGCGCGCGCCGCTGTACGGCGCAGGGGCAGGCCCATCCCTTCCTGACGCATCCCCCGCGGCGCTGGCAGATCGTGCCCTGGATCACCGTGCTGCGCGACCAGGGCCATCAGGACAGCCACAACCACCCGTCGGGATGGCTGAGCGGCGTCTACTATGCCGCCGCGCCGGGAATCCGCCGCGACGACAACGGCAAGACCGGCTGGCTGGAGCTCGGCCGGCCGCACAGCCGCTTCCGGGCGCAGCACCTGCCGGCGCTGGACTATGTCTGCCCGGAGCCCGGCCTGCTGGTGCTGTTCCCCTCCTTCGCCTGGCACATGACCGTGCCCTTCGCCGGCACCCAGCCGCGGATCAGCATCGCCTTCGACCTGGTGCCGGTGGACGACCTCTCCCCCGGCGGCGGAGGCTGAGCGGCCTTGTCCGGCCTGGCCGCCGTCGCCGTCGCACTGGTCCCCGTCTTCGCCGTGATCGTCGCCGGCGCGGGCATGCGCCGGCTGCGCTTCCCGGGGGAGAGCTTCTGGCCGGCGGCGGAACGGCTGGTCTACTACGTGCTGTTCCCGGCGCTGCTGTTCCGCACCATCTCGACCGCCAACCTGACCGACGTGCAGGTCGGGCCGATGGCCGCGGCACTGCTGTCGGCGCTGGCGATCCTGATCGTCATCCTGCTGCTGGCGCGCCCGGTCGTCGCCCGCAACGGGCCGGCCTTCACCTCGGTCTTCCAGGCCGCCACCCGCTTCAACACCTATGTCGGCCTGGCCGCCGCCGCGGCGCTGTTCGACGCCGAGGTGGTGACCGCCTTCGCGCTGTGCATCGCGGTGATGGTGCCGACCCTGAACCTGGCCTGCGTCGCCATCCTGTCGCTCTACGGCGCCCGCGCCGGCAGCGCCGGCTCCCGCCTGGGCCTGCTGCGGCGCACCGCCTGGGACGTGGTGCGCAACCCGCTGATCCTGGCCTGCCTGGCCGGCGGCGCGATGCAGGTGGCGCAGCTGCCGCTGCCGCGGCTGGTGGACGAGGTGCTGTTCATCCTGGCCCGCGCCGCCCTGCCGCTGGGCCTGCTGGCGGTCGGCGCGGCGCTGACCGCGAACGGCCTGCTGGAGCGCCTGCGCCCGGTGGCCGTCGCCTGCGCGGGCAAGCTGGTGCTGTTCCCGCTGCTGATCGCCGGCACCGCGATCCTGTTCGGGGTCAGCGGCCCGTCGCTGACCGCGGCGATCCTGTGGGGCGTGCTGCCCACCTCGCCGGCCGCCTATGTGCTGGCCCGCCAGCTGGGCGGGGATGCCGAGGCGATGGCCGCCGCGGTCACCGCCACCACGGTGGCCGCCTTCGCCACCATGCCGGTGATGCTGGACCTGCTGCTGTAGGGCTGCATCAGTAGAAAATGGTCAGGCCCAGCAGCATGTTCACGACCGCCCCGTCGTCGGACAGCGGCAGGTAGATCGATTCGGAATGCGGGCGAGGCCATGGCGCGATGCGCGGCGGCGGCGCTTCTCCCGATGGCGGTGAACCGGCAACGGCCCTCTTGGCGGACCTGCCGGTTCATGGTGCAATGGTCCGACCAAAAGGCCCGCCATTGGCCGCGGGCCGATCCACGGGAGGACGGCATGGACTTCACCCTGCCCGGCGAGGACGATCCCCGCCGCATCGAGATCCGCGCCTGGCTAGCGGCGCATCCGAAGGCCAGCTATGCGCAGCTCGCCGGGCGCGGCCTGACCGCCCCGAACTGGCCGGCCCCCTGGGGCCTGTCCGCCGGGCCGGAAGAGGTGCTGATCATCGACGAGGAGCTGCACCGGGCCGGCATCACCCATCCCCACCTGGTCAATCCGATCGGCGTGAACCAGTGCGGCCAGTCGCTGCTGACCTGGGGCACCGAGGCGCAGCGCCAGCGCTTCCTGCCGCCGGCGCTGGCCTGCGAGGAGATCTGGTGCATGCTGTTCAGCGAGCCGTCCGGCGGCTCCGACCTCGGTGCGCTGCGCACCGCCGCCCGGCGCGAGGGCGACCATTACGTGATCAGCGGCCAGAAGATCTGGAACTCGCTGGCGCACAAGGCCACGGTCGGCGTGCTGATCGCCCGCACCGATGCCGGCAAGCCCAAGCACAGGGGCCTGTCGGTCTTCCTGATCGACATGAAGAGCCCCGGCATCACGGTGCGGCCGATCACCGATATGACCGGCGCTGAGCCCGAATATAACGAGGTTTTCCTGGACGATGTCCGGGTGCCGGCGGACCGGCTGCTCGGCAGCGAGGGCGACGGCTGGCGCATCGTGATGGAGCAGCTGCAGACCGAGCGCCAGGGCATGACCATGCCGGGTGCAGTCTGGGGCAGCGGCCCGACCGCCCGCGAACTGGTCGACGGACTGATCGCCAGCGGCCGCATCAGGGATCCGGCGATCCGCGACCAGGCGGCGCGGCTCTATGTCGAGGGCGAGCTGCTGCGGCTGCTGACCTACCGGCACATGAGCAACAAGATCAACGGCAAGCCCGCCGGCTTCGAGGGCAATCTGGGAAAGATGATGGCCGCGCCGCACGGCCAGCGCCTCAGCGACCTGGCCAAGCGCAGTGCCGGGCCGGCCGGCATGATCGACGGCGCCGACGACCTGCCGCTGGCGGAGAAGGATTACGGCCTGTTCGACAGCTGGGACTATGCCTACTGGTTCGCGCCGGCCGCGACCCTGGGTGTCGGCACGCAGGAGATCCTGAAGAACGCGGTGGCGGAGCGGATCCTGGGCCTGCCGCGGGACACCGACCCGACCGCCGCCCTGCCCTTCAACGAGGCCGGCCGCCAGCGGCCGAAGGTCGCCTGAGCCGGAGAACAGAATCATGGATTTCACTCTCAGCGACGACCATCTGGCGCTGCGCGACAGCGCCGCCGTCTTCCTGGACCGGGAGGTCGACCTGTCCCCGCTTCTGAAGCCGGGCGCAACCGTCGCGGCGGCCGGCTATGACGGCCTGTGGCGGAAGATCGCCGATCTCGGCTGGCCCTCCCTGATCGTGCCGGAGGCACAGGGCGGACTAGGCATGTCCTGCCTGGACCTGGCGATGATCGTGGGAGAGATGGGCCGCACCCTGGCACCGGCGCCGCTGTTCGGCACCCTGGCGGGGACCTGGGCCCTGCTGAAGACCGGCAGCGCCGCGCAGCAGGAGGCCCTGCTCGGCAAGGTGGTCGCCGGAGAGCTGAAGCTGGCGCTGGCCGCCGCCGACCGGGACAACCGGATCGGCGCCGGCGTGACCGCCACCGCGACGGCGGACGGGCACCGGCTGGACGGCAGCGCCTGGTATGTCGTCGACCTGGACGCCGCCGACCGGGTGGTCGTGGCCGCGCAGGCCGACGGCGAGATCCGCTGGTTCCTGGTCGACCCGGAAGCCGCCGGCGCCACCCGGACGGCGCTGGCCTGGCGCGACATCACCCGCCAGGTCGGCCGGCTGGACCTGGAGGCTGCGGCGGCGGAGCTGCTGCCCGCCGGCGACGGGGCGACCTGGCCCTGGCTGCGCGACCGGCTCTACCTGCTGCTGGCGGCGGAGAGCGCGGCCGGCACGAAGGCGGTGCTGGACGATGCGGTCGCCTATGCGCAGGAACGGATCGCCTTCGGCCGGCCGCTGGGCACCTTCCAGGCGATCAAGCACCAGCTGGCGGAGATCGCCGGCCAGTCCGAATGCGCCACCGCGGCGGTGCACTACGCCGCCTGGACCCTGGACGAGGAACCGGCGCGCGCGTCCCTGGCCGCCGCGATGGCGCAGAGCTATGCCAGCGAGGCCTATCGCGACGCCACCTACCGGCACATCCAGGTGTTCGGCGCGATCGGCTTCACCTGGGAGATGAAGAACCACCTGTTCTACAAGCGCGCCCGCTGCAACGCCGCCCTGCTGGGCGATCCCGCGCAGCAGCGGGAGGAGGTGCTCCGCATCCTGGAGGCCGGCGTTCACAAGGACCGCGCTGCCGCCTGAAACCGGTCCGGGCCCCTCCGCGCCCGCCCCTTTTGCCGGCCCCTATTGCTGCTGTGGGGGCGCTTGGGTATAGGGAGCGGCAGTGATGGAGGGTCCCCGACGGTGGCGGACGGCGTGGCAGGCAGTGCGACAGGTGGCGCGCAGGCGTCCGGAACGGCGGAACGGCCGGCCCCGCCCCCGTTCAGGCATCGCCACCTGCTGGGCATCGAGGGTCTGACCCCGGACGAGATCGGCACCATCCTCGACCTCGCCAACACGCATGTGGAGCGCACCCGCGCCGGGCAGATGAAGGCCGATTCCTTACGCGGCCGCACCCTGATCAACCTGTTCTTCGAAAGCTCCACCCGCACCCGCACATCCTTCGAGCTGGCGGGCAAGCGGCTGGGCGCCGACGTGATCAACATGTCGGTGGAAAGCTCCGCGGTGAAGAAGGGCGAGACCCTGATCGACACCGCGATGACCCTGAACGCCATGCATCCCGACCTGCTGGCCGTGCGCCATGCCGAGTCGGGCGCGGTGGAGCTGCTGGCACAGAAGGTCGGCTGCAGCGTGATCAATGCCGGCGATGGCAGCCACGAGCATCCCACCCAGGCGCTGCTGGACGCGCTGACCGTGCGCCGCCGCCGCGGCCGGCTGCAGGGCCTGCTGGTGGCGATCTGCGGCGACATCCTGCATTCGCGGGTGGCGCGGTCGAACATCCACCTCCTGTCGGCGATGGGCGCGCGGGTGCGCCTGATCGCGCCGCCCACCCTGCTGCCCGCCCGGGTCGACCGGATGGGGGTGGAATGCTTCACCGACATGAAGGCAGGCCTGGCGGATGTCGACATCGTGATGATGCTGCGCCTGCAGCTGGAGCGGATGCAGGGCAGCTATACCCCGTCGATCCGGGAATATTTCCACCTCTACGGCCTGGACTCGGAGAAGCTGGCCTGCGCCAAGCCCGACGCCCTGGTGATGCATCCCGGCCCGATGAACCGCGGCGTGGAGATCGACACCCTGGTCGCCGACGATATCGACCGCAGCGTGATCCGCGAACAGGTCGAGATGGGGGTCGCCGTCCGCATGGCCTGCCTGGAGCTGCTCAGCCAGCACCGCGCGCAGTGGAGGCGGTCGTGATTGGGGCGGCCGCTTCGATGCTGCCGTCGTCCTCGGGCCTGACCCGAGGACCCCAGCGCCGGCGGGGCCGCCCTACCGGCCCGCAGCGTCGACGCCCTGCCACGATCCTCGGGTCGAGCCCGAGGACGACAGCGCCGCTGAGGAAGCGGTCGCACCGCTGCTCCGTCATCCTCGGGACCGACCCGAGGATCCATTCCGACAGCGATGCGGCGCCGCACGGCCGGCGGAATGGGGTTCGCGGGCGAAGCCCGTGGACGGGTCAAGCCCGGGAACGACGGGATTGCGGGTGGGTGCAATGAACCAGGCCCGCAAATCGCCAGCCCGCCCCGCGCAGGGGGAGAAGGTCGCCTACCTGAATGCGCGGCTGCTCGACCCGGCCTCCGGCCTGGACACCGCCGGCGCGCTGCTGACCGACGGGGCGATCATCGCCGACCGCGGCCCCGACCTGTTCGCGCATGGCGTGCCGGAAGGGATCGCCGTCGTGGATTGCGGCGGCAACTGTCTCTGCCCCGGCCTGATCGACATGCATGCCTGGCTGGGCGAACCCGGCGAGGAGCATAAGGAGACGATGGCCACCGCCTCCGATGCCGCCGCCGCCGGCGGCATCACCACGGTGGTGGCGATGCCGGACACCGAGCCGGTGATCGACGACGTGGCGCTGGTGGAATATGTCGCCCGCCGCGGCCGCGACAGCGCCCATGTCCGCATCCTGCCCGCCGCCGCGGCGACGAAGGGCCTGTCGGGCCGCGAGATGACGGAGTTCGCGCTGCTGAAGGAGGCCGGCGCGGTCGCCTTCACCGACGGTTCCAGCCCGATCTCCGACGCGCTGGTGATGCGCCGCGCCCTGTCCTATGCCCGCGCCTGCGAGGCGCTGCTGGTGCAGCATTGCGAGGAGCCGCGGCTCGCCCATAACGGCGTGATGAACGAGGGCGAGATCGCCACCCGGCTCGGCCTGGCCGGCATCCCCGCCCTGGCCGAGGTGATGCAGCTGGAGCGCGACCTGCGGCTGCTGGAGCTGACCGGCGGCCGTCTGCATGCCGCCCACCTGTCCTGCGCCGCATCGGTGGAGGTGCTGCGCCAGGCGAAGAAGCGCGGCCTGCAGATCACCGCCGGGGTGGCACCGCACAACTTCGCCCTGAACGAGACCGCGGTCGGCGAATACCGCACCTTCGCCAAGACCCGCCCGCCGCTGCGGGAGGAGGATGACCGCGCCGCCATGGTGCAGGCGATCGCCGACGGCATCATCGACGTGATCTCGTCGGCCCATTGCCCGCAGGACCAGGAGAGCAAGCGCCGGCCCTTCGCCTCCGCCGAGTTCGGCATCATCGGCTTCGAGACGATGCTGCCGCTGGCGCTGGAGATCCACCACAACGGCCATGCCGACCTCTTGACCCTGCTGCGCTGCATGACCGTGCGGCCGGCGGAGATCCTGCGCCTGCCGCAGGGCCGGCTGCTGCCCGGCGCGCCGGCGGACATCCTGATCTTCGACCCCGACCTGCCCTGGATCGTGGACGAGGCGAAGCTGCGCTCGAAATCGAAGAACTCGCCGTTCGACCGCCGGCCGCTGCAGGGCCATGCGGTGCGCACCGTGGTCGGCGGGCGGACCGTCTTCCAGCGCCGCCGCGAAGTGCGCGGCGGCGGCTGAGGCGGCCGGACCGGAAGGAGCGACGGCGCGATGCCCGATCCGATCAGCTGGTCCTTCGTCTGGCACATCTATCTTGCCGCCCTGGCCGGCGGCTACCTGCTGGGCTCGGTGCCGTTCGGCATCATCCTGACCCGCCTGTTCCGTGCCGGCGATCTGCGCAAGATCGGCTCCGGCAATATCGGCGCCACCAACGTGCTGCGCACCGGGCGCAAGGACCTGGCCGCCGCCACCCTGGTGCTTGACGCCGGCAAGGGCCTGGCGGCGGTGCTGATCGCGAAGGCCTATGGCCCCGACCCCACCGTCTTCGCCGCCCTGGGCGCCCTGCTGGGCCATTGCTTCCCGGTCTGGCTGAAGTTCCGCGGCGGCAAGGGGGTGGCGACCTATTTCGGCATCCTCTTCGGCCTGGCCTGGCCGGCGGGGCTGGCCGCCGGCGCCACCTGGATCGCGGTCGCGGCGCTGTCGCGCTATTCCTCCCTGGCCGCCCTGGTTGCGGCCTTGCTTGCTCCGGTCTACCTGTGGTTATGGTCGTCGCAGCAATTCGCGGAACTGGGAGTGGTGATCGGCGTGATCGTCTATCTGCGCCATGCCGGCAATATCCGCCGCCTGCTGTCGGGCGCCGAGTCGAAGATCGGCGGCGGCAAAAAGGCGGACGATTCCAGGTGAGCCGGGCCCTGCCCCGCGCGCGGAACGATGCCGCACGGGCAGGCGCCGGCACAGCAGGACAGCTTGTCGACTGGCTGCGGCTGGCGTTGACGCCCGATGTCGGCCCGCTGACCTTCCGCCGGCTGCTGCATCGCTACGGCAGCGCAGCGGCGGCGCTCGCCGCCTATCCGGAATGGCGCGGCCGGGGCGGCACCGGCGGCGTTCCCCTGCCCACCCCCGGCCAGGCGGCGGACGCGATCGCCCGGGCGGAGGGTGCGGGGATCCGCCTCCTTCCCGGTTGCGACCCGGCCTATCCGCCCCTCCTGCGGCAGATCGCCGACCCGCCGCCGATCCTCTACCTGGCCGGCGTACCGAACCGCCTGGCGGACCCCGCAATCGCCCTGGTGGGCGCGCGCAACGCCTCCGCCCTGGGCCGGCGGATGGCTGCCGGCCTTGCCCGCGACCTGGGCGATGCCGGCTGGACCATCGTCTCCGGCCTGGCGCGTGGCATCGACACCGCCGCGCACGAGGCCGCCCTGGGGACCGGCACCGTCGCGGTGCTGGCCGGCGGGGTCGACATCCCCTATCCGCGCGAGAATGCTGCCCTCTACGACCGCATCCGGGCGGCGGGCGGCCTGCTGCTGAGCGAGATGCCACCGGGCACGCAGCCGCAGGCACGACACTTTCCGCGCCGCAACCGGCTGATCTCCGGCCTCAGCCAGGGCGTGGTGGTGGTCGAGGCGGCGCTGCGCTCCGGCTCGCTGATCACCGCGCGCATGGCACTGGAGCAGAACCGCGACCTGTTCGCGGTGCCCGGCTCGCCGCTGGACCCGCGGGCGCGCGGCTGCAACGCCCTGCTGAAGCAGGGCGCGGCCCTGGTGGAAGACGCGGGCGATGTGCTCACCGGCCTGCCGGACCGCGCCGCCCTGCTCGCCCGGCTGCCGCCTGCCCTGCCGCCCGAGCTGCCGGAACGCCGTCTCGCAGCGGCGGCGCCTGCGCCCGTGCAGAAACCGGCCGGAACGGACAGCAGGATCCCACCGCCAGCCCCCCTGGCGGAGGGCGACCTTGCGGGACGCCTGGCCGGCCTTCTGGGGCCGCAGCCCGTCCATATCGACCTGCTGGTGCGCGAACTGGGCATCGACAGCGGCCGGCTGGCCAGCCTGCTGCTGGATCTGGAAATGTCCGGCCGGCTGCGGCGGCATCCGGGAAACCAGGTATCGCTGTCGTGACCGGCAGGCAGACCGCCTGCTGCAAACACCTGCGCAGCCGCGTCGGATGGGGTGCGCCGGAAACCCGCCCGGCCGGCCGTTTGACAGCCGGAGGCGAATTCACCATGGTCTGCGGCCCGCAGGCACACCGGACCCCCGACACCCGAATCGTACCGTGGTGAATGCATCCCCGGCGGACCGCTGCCGAACGGTCGCTGTCGCGCCGGGCCGGCCGTGGCGGCCGCAGCCGGCGGCCGCAAGCCGGTCGGGACCGCCCCCGGGATCCGGCGCGGAATTCGTCAACGAGGCGTTGCATGACACGTGACGTGGTCATCGTCGAAAGCCCCGCAAAGGCCAAGACCATCGAGAAGTATCTGGGCCCGGATTTCCGGGTCCTGGCCTCCTACGGCCATGTGCGCGACCTCCCGGCCAAGGACGGCTCCGTCCGGCCGGAGGAGGATTTCGCCATGGACTACGAGGTCGATGCGAAATCCGCCAAGCGGATCAAGGAAATCGCCGATGCGGTGAAGGGCGCGCGTACGCTCTATCTCGCCACCGACCCGGATCGCGAGGGCGAGGCGATCTCCTGGCACGTGATGAAGGCGCTGGAGAACAGGCGGGTGCTGAAGGACCTGCCGGTGCGCCGGGTGGCCTTTTCCGAAATCACCAAGAACGCCGTCCTGAACGCGATCGCCCATCCCCGCGACCTGGACATGAACCTGGTCAACGCCCAGCAGGCGCGCCGGGCGCTGGACTATCTGGTGGGCTTCACCCTGTCCCCCGTGCTGTGGCGGAAGCTGCCCGGCGCCCGCTCCGCCGGGCGGGTGCAGTCAGTGGCGCTGCGCCTGATCTGCGAGCGGGAAATGGAGATCGAGGCCTTCACGGCCCAGGAATACTGGACCGTCGACGGCCGCTTCGCGACGCCGGAGGGCGAGAGGCTGACGGCGCGCCTGGTACAGCTGGACGGCGCCAAACTCGACAAGTTCGACATCGCCGACGAGGCGGCCGCCCAGGCCGCGCTGGCGAAGCTGCGCGGCCAGACCTACAGCCTGTCCGACGTCACCAAGAAGCCGGCGCGCCGCAACCCGGCCGCGCCCTTCACCACCTCCACCCTGCAGCAGGAAGCCTCCCGCAAGCTGGGCTTCAGCGCCGACCGCACGATGCGGCTGGCGCAGCGGCTGTACGAGGGCATCGACCTGGGCGGCGAGACCGTCGGCCTGATCACCTACATGCGGACCGACGGCGTCTCGATGGCGAACGAGGCGCTGGCGCAGGCCCGGCACGTGATCGGCCGCGACTTCGGCCAGCGCTACCTGCCCGACAGCCCGCGCATCTACAAGGCGAAGCAGAAGAATGCGCAGGAGGCGCACGAGGCGATCCGCCCCACCGACTTCGGCCGCCACCCGGACAAGATGGGCCGCTACCTGGATGCCGACCAGCTGAAGCTCTACGCCCTGATCTGGCGCCGGGCGATGGCCAGCCAGATGGCGGCGGCGGAGCTGGAGCGCACCACCGCGAACATCGAGGATGCCGCCCGCGCCCATGTCTTCCGCGCTACCGGCAGCATCGTCACCTTCCCCGGCTTCCTGAAGCTGTACGAGGAGGGCCGCGACGATACCGCCGACGATTCCGACGATGCGCGCCTGCCGCCGCTGGAGGCCGGCTGGCCGATGAAGGAGGAGGAGATCGGCGCCGACCAGCATTTCACCGAACCGCCGCCCCGCTTCTCGGAGGCGAGCCTGGTGAAGCGGCTTGAGGAACTGGGGATCGGCCGGCCCTCGACCTATGCGGCAATCCTGCAGGTGCTGCGGGAGCGCAACTATGTGCGCATGGACCGCAACCGCTTCCTGCCGGAGGACAAGGGCCGCATCGTGGTGGCCTTCCTGACCAGCTTCTTCGAGCGCTATTTCGCCTACGACTTCACCGCCGCGCTGGAGGAGAAGCTGGACGATGTGTCCGGCGACCGGGTCGACTGGAAGGCGGTGCTGCGGGAGTTCTGGCGCGATTTCAGCCTGCACGAGGCGGCGCCGCCGGAAGGCAAGGCCGCGGGCGAGCTGCAGTCGGTGCAGGGCGCGGTCGGCCATATCGACAACCTGCTGGGCAAGCGCGGCGAGATCATCGAGACGATCGACCGGGTGCTGGGCCCGCATTTCTTCAAGGACCGTGGCGACGGGAAGGATCCTCGGGCCTGCCCCGCCTGCGCCGAGGGCCGGCTGGGGATCAAGGTCGGCAAGATGGGCGCCTTCATCGGCTGCACCAACTATCCGGACTGCCGCTACACCCGGCCGCTGTCGGTCGCCGGCGAGGAGGGCGAGGCGGTCGCCGACGGCCCGAAGCTGCTGGGCGAGGATCCGGTCACCGGCCTGCCCGTCACCCTGCGGCGCGGCCCGTTCGGCATGTACGTCCAGCTGGGCGAGGCGGAGAACGGCGAGAAGCCGAAGCGCGCCTCCCTGCCGAAGGGGCGCGACCCGGACAGCCTGACCCTGGAACAGGCGCTGTCGCTTCTGGCCCTGCCGCGCGACGTCTGCCTGTACGAGGGCGAGATGATCCAGGCCGGGATCGGGCGGTTCGGCCCCTATGTGAAGCACGGCAAGACCTTCGCCAGCCTGGGCAAGGACGACGACGTGCTGACCATCGGCGACAACCGGGCGATCACCCTGATCGAGGAGAAGCGCAAGCGCGGCGCGGCCCGGGCCGGCGGCGAGCCGCTGAAGGTGCTGGGCGAGCATCCCGACGGCGGCGGCGAGATCGCGGTGATGGCCGGCCGCTACGGCCCCTACGTCAAGCATGGGAAGGTCAACGCCACCCTGCCGAAGGACAGCGCGCCCGAGACCCTGACGATGGAGCAGGCGATCGAGCTGATCGCAGCGAAGGCTGCCAAAGGCGGGGCTGGGAAGAAGGGCGGCACGGCCAAGAAGAAGGCCGCGCCGAAGAAGACCGCCGCAAGGAAGACGACAGCCAAGAAGACGACGGCCAAGGCAGCGGCGGCCGATGCAAAGCGGCCGGCCCGCAAGACCGCAGCGGCCGGGGCCTCCGACAGCGACGGCTCGGCCGGATAATGCAGGGCCGCCATGGCTGACCGCAGCCGCGACGGCGGCGTACCGAGCCGGCAGCAGATCCTGGACTTCGTCGCCGGCGCACAGTCGCGGGTCGGCAAGCGGGAGATCGCGCGCCATTTCAAGGTGAAGGGCGACGACCGGGCGGCGCTGAAGGAGTTGCTGCGGGAGATGGAGGCCGAGGGCGCGATCGGCCGCGGCCATCGCCGGCAGATCCACGCCGCGGAGCGGCTGCCCGCTGTCACCCCGCTTCAGGTGGCCCGCATCGACGCGCAGGGCGACCTGGTGGCGGAGCCGCTGCGCTGGGACAGCGAAGGCCCCGCCCCCGGCGTGGTGCTGGAAGCGGAGGCACGGCCGCGCGGACGCGGCGGCCGGCGACCGCAGCGGGCGCAGGACAGGCTGTCGGTCGGCGACCGGGTGCTGGCGCGGGTCGAGTTCGATCCCGAGGACGGCTATCGCGGACGGGTGATCGAGGTGATCGGGCGCGGTCCCTCCCGCATCGTCGCGGTGTTCCGCAACGGCCCGAACGGCCCCCAGGTCACCGCCATGGACCGCAAGAACCGCCGCGACTATCCGGTTGCCGGCGACCTGCCCGAAGGCCTGGCCGATGGCGACGTGGTGGTTGCCGACGCGGCCCCGCGGCCGGTGCGCGGCCGGCCGTCGGTCAGCATCGCGGAACGGGTCGGCCAGATGCACGACCCGAAGGCCTTTTCCCTGGTCGCCATCGCCCGGCACGAGATCCCGACGGAATTCCCGCAGGCGGCGATCGCCGAGGCGGAGAAGGCGCGCACCCCGCCGCTCGGCCAGCGCGAGGACCTGCGCGGCCTGCCGCTGGTCACCATCGACCCGGAGGATGCCCGCGACCATGACGATGCGGTCTGGGCGCAGCCGCTGGACGGCAAGGGCGAGCCGCTGGCGGCGGATGCGAAGGATGCGCCGGCCGGCTGGCACCTGATCGCCGCGATCGCCGACGTGGCGCAGTTCGTGCGGCCGGGCTCCGCCCTGGATGCGGAGGCACGCAACCGCGGCAATTCCGTTTATTTCCCCGACCGGGTGGTGCCGATGCTGCCGGAGCGGCTGAGCGCCGGCCTCTGCTCCCTGGTGCCGGGCAAGGTGCGGGCCTGCCTGGCGGTGCATCTGTGGATCGACACCGCCGGCCGCCTGCAGCGCCACAGGATCACCCGCGCCCTGATGAAATCCGCCGCCTCCCTCACCTACGCCCAGGCGCAGGCGGCGGAGGACGGGACCGGCGACCCGGCCCTGCAGCCGCTGCACGACGCGG
This sequence comes from Marinibaculum pumilum, assembly GCF_042646425.1. Classification (NCBI taxonomy): domain Bacteria; kingdom Pseudomonadati; phylum Pseudomonadota; class Alphaproteobacteria; order Rhodospirillales; family Rhodospirillaceae; genus Marinibaculum; species Marinibaculum pumilum. The sequence goes on along the minus strand of NZ_JBHRTR010000015.1, from coordinate 26,824 downwards.
CGCTGCGCCACCTCTTTGACGCCTATCGCGCCCTGCGCCAGGCACGGGAGGATCGCGGCGCCCTGGATATCGAACTGCCGGAGCGGCAGGTGATCATCGGCCCGGACGGCCATCTGCAGGCGGTGCAGCCGCGCGCCCGCTTCGACGCGCACCGGATGATCGAGGAGTTCATGATCCTCGCCAACGTCGCGGCGGCGCGATCGCTGGCGGCGCATGGCCCGGTCGGCGTCTACCGGGCGCACGAAGAACCCGATCCGATGAAGATCGAGGGCCTGCGCGAGGCCCTGCAGGGGCTGGGCCTGAACCTGGCGCGCGGCCAGGCGATCCGGCCGAAGGTGCTGAACCGGGTGCTGGAGCAGGCGAAGGGCCACCCGTCCGAGCGGCTGGTGAACGAACTGATCCTGCGGTCCCAGACCCAGGCCTATTACGCGATCGAGAATCCGGGCCATTTCGGCCTGGCACTGCCGCAGTACAGCCACTTCACCTCGCCGATCCGGCGCTATGCCGACCTGATGGCGCACCGGCTGCTGATCGGCGGGCTGGGGCTGGGCCGCGGTGGCTATCCGAAGGTCGACGCGGAGGGAATGGCGCAGGCCTGCGCCCATATCTCGATGACCGAGCGCCGCGCCATGCTGGCGGAGCGCGAGGCGATGGACCGCTTCGCCACCGCCTTCGTCGCCCGCCAGGTCGGCCGCGAGGTGTCGGGGCGGATCTCCGGCGTCACCCGCGCCGGCCTGTTCGTCCAGCTGGACGAGAGCGGCGCCGACGGCCTGGTGCCGATGTCGGGCATCGGTCGCGAATATTTCCGCTTCGACGAGGTGCGCCACCAGGTGGTGGGCAGCGATACCGGCACCGTCCACACCCTGGGCGACCCGGTGATCGTGGAGATCCGGGGCGTCGACCAGGTCACCAACAGCGTCGAACTGCGCCTGGTGCAGAACCGCGCCGGCGGCGCCGGCAGGCCCGCCCGGCCGGGCAAGGGCGACGACAGGAAGGCCCCGGGTCTGAAATCGAAGGCCCCGAAATCCAAGCTGAAGGCCGCGAAGGCGGCTCGCAAGGCCGCCCGCAAGGCCGGCACGAAAGCCGCCAAGGGGTCGAAGCCGAAGCGCGCCGGCGGCAAGGGCGGCAGGCCCGGGGGCCGCTGACGGAGGCGCTGACGGCGCCGCCGGCGCGGCTTTTCATCGACCCGCGGCAGGTCTACAACCCCCCGATCCGACGCCAGACCCGTATCCCCTGGCAGGGCGAGCAGGAATGATCAGAGTCTATCAGCGCACCAACCAGGTCCTGGAGCCGCTCCCCTTCCCCGAGGACGGCGTGCTGCCGCCGCGCACCGTCTGGATCGACATGCTGGAGCCCAGCCCGGAAGAGGAACGCCGGGTGGAGCATGCGCTGGAGATCGACGCCCCTACCCGCGAGGAAATGCAGGAGATCGAACTGTCCAACCGGCTCTACCGGGAAGGCGCGGCGATCTATCTGACGGCCAATGTCATCAACGCCTCCGACACCGACGATGCGGAGACGACGGCCGTCACCTTCATCCGCACCAGCAAGGCCCTGGTCACCCTGCGCTACGCCGACCCGCTGTCCTTCCGCTCCTTCTCGATCCGGGCGATGCGCCAGCCGGGGCTCTGCGCCGGGGTCGACATGACCATGGTGTCGATCATCGAGGCGGTGGTGAACCGCTCCGCCGACGTGCTGGAACGGGTCGGCCTGCGGCTGGACGAACTGTCCAAGCGGGTGTTCATCGCCCGCACCAAGGTGCAGGCGGGCAAGCGCCGCAAGAAGGAAGAGGACGAGGATGTCGACCTGGAGGATGCGCTGAAGACCCTGGGCCGCCTCACCGACCAGACCGCGCTGGTGCGCGAATGCCTGATGTCCTTCGGCCGCCTGCTGACCTACTACAACCAGGTCCTGATGGAGGAAAAAGCCAACAAGGACCTGCGTCTGCGGTCGAAGTCGCTGCACCGCGACGTCGTGTCGCTGACCGAACATGCTGACTCTCTGGCCCACAAGTCCAATTTCCTGCTTGATGCGACCTTGGGGCTGATCAACATCCAGCAGACCAACATCATCAAGATCTTCTCGGTTGCGGCGACGGTGTTCCTGCCGCCGACCCTGATCGCGTCGATCTACGGCATGAACTATCAGTTCATGCCGGAGCTGGACTGGGCCTATGGCTATCCCTTCTCGCTGGGGCTGATGGTGCTCTCCGCCATCATCCCGTTCTGGTATTTCAAGCATCGCGGATGGTTGTGACGATGGACGCTTCCGGTACGACACGGACCTTCGGCAGCGACGAGCCGGCGCCCCGGGCGCTGCTGCCGGCCCTGCTGCGCGGCGCGCGCGGGCGCTGCCCGGAATGCGGCCAGGGCCGGCTGTTCCGCGGCTATCTTACGGTGGCGGACGAATGCGGCCATTGCGGGCTGGACCTGCGCGACCATCGTGCCGACGACGCGCCGCCCTACGTCACGATCGTGATCGTCGGCCATATCATCGTGCCGCTGCTGCTGTGGGTGGAGCAGGACTGGGCGCCGGCGATGTGGCTGCAGTTCGCCTTCTGGCTGCCGCTGACCCTGGCGCTGACCCTGGCCCTGCTGCGCCCGGTGAAAGGCGCGCTGATCGGCTTCCTCTGGTCGCGCCGGATGCACGGATTCGCCCATGACGGCCGCGCCGATCCCGCAGCGCCGCAGCAGCTCGACATCTGGGATCCGGCGCCGCGCTGACGGATAGAGTGGTCCGACATACTGGAGTTATTGCCAACGGCGATTGGAGGCCCCACATGTAGTGTGCCGTTGCTTCGGGGACCGACATGCTTGAACGACGAAGCTTCTATTTTTCGAACCTAGTGGTCAGTTCTGCATTTATCGCTGCCGTCGCGCACAATTCGATAGTTGATAGCTTAGATACGAAAATTTTTGCAACAAACCTCGGCAATAAGTTTGGCGCTGAGATTGAAATTTCAGTCAAAAAGACTCCATCCGAACCATTAATTCCCCAACGACTACCTGTCTTCTCTCCACTGCATGATAATTTTGGATCAGTTAAGCCATCAAAAATTTCTCACCTCTACGAAAGACTTGGTGCCTTGGGAATAACAAATACCGTTACCGACGAGGTGCATTTCGCCTACCACCGTCTCTCGTTCGGTGAAGACAGCCACTATCCAGGTGACAATGAAACGGGGGCGTTCACAGAGCCTGAAGGCCCGCGCCGCTCTTAGGTCGTTCATTGACGCGTGCGATCTCACTGCTGGACATCTCCCGCGCCCGGCGGCAGTGTCGCTGCCATGTTCAGAGAGCTTCCCCATATGGGCCGCCCGGTTGCCGAAGGACCGGGCTACGATCCCGAACAGGACGGTTTCCCGACCGTCCGGCCGAAGGACGCGGCCACCCTGATCATCTACCGGCACGGCGAAGACGGGCTGGAGGTGCTGCTGGGGGAACGCTCCGCCAAGCACGCCTTCATGCCCAACCGCTACGTCTTTCCGGGCGGACGGGTCGACCGCGAGGACTGGCGGGTGCCGGTGGCATCCGACCTGCACCCCGATGTCGCCGCCCGGCTGGAGCGGGCTGCAACGCCGGCCCGTGCCCGGGCCCTGGCCCTGGCCGCGATCCGCGAGACCTTCGAGGAGACGGGCCTGATCATCGGCCGCCGGCTGGACACGCTGCCGACGGCGAAACTGGCGAAGCCCAAGTTGCCGAAAGACTGGCAGCCGTTCTTCGACGCCGGCTATGCGCCCGCCATGGACCGCATCGGCTATCTGTGCCGCGCGGTGACGCCGCCCGGCCGGCCGCGCCGATTCAACGCCCGCTTCCTGGCGCTGGCGGCGGAACATGCCGCGGGCGAGCTGAAGGAATCGAGCGAGCTGGGTTCCCTGCGGTGGATGCCGGTCGCCCGCGCCCATGAGTTGAAGATCCCCCGGATCACGGAGATCGTCCTGAACGCCATGCACGAGACCCCGCCGGAGCGGATGCCGTCCGGCCGCGACGCCAAGGTGCCGCTGTTCAAGACGGTGCGCGGCTGCCACTGGTTCGGCTGGGAATGAGCGCGCGCGGCGAACCGAAGGCGCCCCGGAAGGGGCGGCCGCTGTGGGAACGTCCCGAGGGCGGCGTGCCGAAGCCGGCGCGGCCGCGCGACGCGGCCAGCCTGATCCTGCTGCGCCAGCATCGCGGCGAATGGCAGGTACTGATGGGTCGCCGTGCCCGCGGCCACCGTTTCGTGCCCGACTATTACGTCTTTCCCGGCGGCCGGGTGGATCGCGCCGATGCCGCGCGTCCGATGCTCAATCCGCTGCGCCCCGACGTGGCCAGCGCGGTCGGCCGCCACACCCGGGGTCCGAAGCGGGCCTCCGCCCTGGCGGTCGCCGCCGCGCGCGAGACGATGGAAGAGACGGGCCTGGTCCTGGGCCAGGGCGACGGCGATGCCTACCGTCCCGACCTCGATCCCCTCACCTATTACTACCGGGCGATCACCCCGCCGGAGAGCCCGATCCGCTTCCACGCCCGCTTCTTCCTGGCGCCGGCCGATGCGGCAACCGGCAAGCTGGGCGGCTCCGGCGAGCTGGAGGACCTGGACTGGATTGCGGTGGAAGAGGCGCTGCGCCGGCCGCTGGTCGACGTCACCGAGTTCATGCTGCACCGCCTGGCACACCAGCTGGCCGACGATCCGGCTGCGGTATGGCACCAGCAGGAGAGGGTGCCGCTGTTCGGCTATGTCCGCGGCGCGCCCCTCATCCGCGAGGACAGGTGACCGCCACGCAGGGCCGGTGACCCGGCCCGAACCGAACCAGTTGACAGACGGCGCGCCGTCACTATCTTGCGCGCTCCGTCATTCCCCGCCCGCGCCGCCCGGACTCCGGGCCAGGCGATGTGCGCATCCGTTCCGGAGCACCTGCGATGGCCAAGCCGACGACCCTGAAGATCAAGCTCGTGAGCACCGAGGGCACGGGCAGCTACTACGTCACCAAGAAGAACCCGCGCACGCAGACCGAGAAGCTGAAGATGCGCAAGTACGACCCCAAGCTGCGCCGGCACGTCGAGTTCCGCGAAGACAAGATCAAGTAGGACGGCTGATCGGCCTTCCGCCGCAGGGGAACTGCGGCCACGGGCGGCTTGCCGCCCGTACATCTGTACTTGGCCCGGACAGTTCTTGCCTGGACTGTGCCACTGCCAAGTCGTCATCCTCGCCCTTGAGGCGAGGATCCATTCCGCGTGCCGTGCGGTGCCTCGACGTTGGCGGAATGGGTTCCAGGGTCAAGCCCTGGAACGACGGGAAGCGGCGTTTGCCGACCACCCGTCCTGAACCTTGAAACTGCCCCCTATTCCAGGAAGCTGCGAACGGTGGCGATGAAGTTGCTGACCGAGATCGGCTTGGCGATATAAGCCTCGCAGCCGCCCTCGCGCATCTTCTCCTCGTCCCCCTTCATGGCGAAGGCCGTCACGGCGATCACCGGGATTTTCCGCAGGTCGTCGTCTTCCTTCAGCCACTTGGTGACCTCCAGCCCGGAAACCTCCGGCAGCTGGATGTCCATCAGGATCAGGTCCGGGCGATGTTCCCGGGCAAGGTCCAGCGCCTCCATGCCGTCCTTCGTCTGCAAGGTCGCGTAGCCCTGCGCGTCGAGGATGTCATGGAAGAGCTTCATGTTGAGCTCGTTGTCCTCGACGATCAGGATGGTCTTTGTCATCGCGTCCTGCCCTGAAATTATTGTGCCGCAGCCCGGATACGGCGGGCGCAGCCGGTAGCGCTTCACTATAGTACATATCGGCAAGAATCGTTTACCGGATCGTGCCCCCTCAGGGAAGGCGCCTTGTCGGACCGGTGCGATCTGCCGCAAGACCGCCGGGCGGCAGCCGTCCGGAACCGGGGCGGAAAGCCGCCGGACAGGAGGATGACCCAGGCCATGCAGCACGGCGCCACCATGCCGGTCGATGCGGCGGAAACGCTGGCCCTCACCGCCCTGACCTGGGTGCTGGGCGAGGCGGATCTGCGGGACCGCTTCCTCGCCATGACCGGCCTGCAGGGCAGCGAACTGCGCGACCATCTGGGCAGCCCGGCCTTCCTGGCGGGCCTTCTGGACTGGCTGCTGGCGCACGAACCCACCCTGCTGCGCTTCTGCGCGGAGGCCGGAATCGCGCCGGAGGACCCGGCGCGCGCCAGCCGGGCGCTGCATGGCGGTGGCGCACCGGGCAGGCCGGCGACGGGACGGGAACAGGGAGACAGGTCATGACATCCAGCGCGGACGCTGCCACCGGTCCGGGCGGCGGCAGCGGGCAGGACTTCGACCCGGAGGTGCTGTCGCAGCTCGACGCGCTGCAGCTGGATCCGGAGCGGCCGCTGGTGATCACCGATGCAGACGAGGTGTTGTTCCAGTTCATGAAGGGGCTGGAGGGCTATCTGGCCGGCCGGGAGCTGTACTTCGACTGGTCCTCCTTCGCCCTGTTCGGCAATATCCGCCGCCGCGCCGACGACAGCGTGCTCGACCATCCCGACCTGGCCGAGCTGCTGCAGGCGTTCTTCGCCGCCCATGCGGCGGAGCTGGAGGCAGTCGAAGGGGCGGCCGAGGCCCTGGCCGGCCTGTCGGAGCGGGCGCAGATCGTGGTGCTGAGCAACATCCCCCTGCCGCAGCGCGCCGCCCGGCAGGAGGCCCTGCAGCGCACCGGCATGGATTATCCGCTGGTCGCCAATCGCGGCCCGAAGGGCGCGGCGGTGCATCACATCGCGGCGCGGGTCGATGCGCCGGCGGTGTTCATCGACGATATTCCGCTGAACCACAAATCGGTCCGGGCCACAGGCGAAGGCGTGCACTGCCTGCATTTCGTCGCCGACCGCCGGCTGGCGGAGCTGCTGGGCCCGGCGGAGCATTGCGACCTGGCCTGCGACAGCTGGTCCGAGTTGCGCCAGGCCATCGAGCGCCACTTTGCCGACCGGGGATATTGAGGCCGAGGCCGCCGAGGCCGCCCGCCCCTTCCGCATCGGCGTCGACCTCGGCGGCACCAAGATCGAGGTGATCGCCCTGGATGCCGCCGGCCGGGAATGCCTGCGGCACCGCACGGCCACCCCGCAGGGGGACTATCCTGCGACGGTACGGACAGTCGCCGCCATTGTCGCCGCGGCGGAGGCCGAGCTGGGCGCCCGCGGCAGCGTCGGGATCGGCACGCCGGGCACCCTGTCGGCGGCCACCGGCCGTATGAAGAACGCCAATTCCACCTGCCTCAACGGCCAGCCTCTGGACCGCGACCTGGTCGCCGCCCTGGCCCGTCCGGTCCGCATGGCCAACGACGCCAACTGCCTGGCCCAGTCGGAGGCGGTCGACGGCGCAGGCGCCGGCTGCCGCACCGTCTTCGCGGTGATCCTGGGCACCGGGGTCGGCGGCGGCATCTGCATCGACCGGCGGGTGATCGCCGGCCCGAACGGCATCGCCGGCGAATGGGGCCACAACCCGCTGCCGGCGCCCGACGACGCGGAGCGGCCGGGACCGGCCTGCTATTGCGGCCGCAGCGGCTGCGTGGAGACCTTCCTGTCCGGCCCCGGCCTGGCGGCGGACCATGCCCGGGCGGCCGGGCTGGCGGCCATGGGCCCCGACGCCGCCGCGATCGCCGACATGGCGGCGGCCGGCGATGCGGCGGCGGAGGCCAGCATGGCGCGCTACGAGCGCCGCCTGGCCAAGGCGCTGGCCGGCGTGGTCAACATCCTGGACCCGGAGGTGATCGTGCTGGGCGGCGGCCTGTCGCGGATCGGCCGGCTGTACGACCATGTCCCGCGGCTCTGGGCGCCCCATATCTTCTCCGACACCATCGTCACCCGCCTGAAGCCGGCCCTGCATGGCGACAGTTCCGGCGTGCGCGGTGCCGCCTGGCTCTGGGCGCCGGACGGCCTGGCGCCGTCCGCCGGCGCCTGACCGGCGCGGCCGCCCACCGCAGGGAGGGGCCCATGCCGGGTTTCTGCCGCGACTGCCTGAGCGAGCTGCCCGCGACCGGCCAGGGCCGCTGCGGCCATTGCGGCTCGCCGCGGCTGCTGGCCCATCCGGAACTCTACCGCCTGGGCATCGCCCATATCGACTGCGACGCCTTCTATGCCGCGGTGGAGAAGCGCGACCGCCCGGAACTGCGCGACCGGCCGGTGATCATCGGCGGCGGCCGGCGCGGCGTCGTCTCCACCGCCTGCTATGTCGCCCGCCTGCAGGGGGTGCGTTCGGCGATGCCGATGTTCAAGGCGCTGGCCCTCTGCCCCGACGCGGTCGTGCTGCGCCCCGACATGGAGAAGTACAGCGCCGTCTCCCGCCTGGTGCGCGACCGTTTCGAAGCGCTGACGCCGATGGTGGAGCCGCTGTCGCTGGACGAGGCGTTCCTGGACCTGAACGGCACCGGGCGCCTGCACGGCGCGCCGCCGGCGCGACAGCTCGCCGATCTCTGCCTGTCGATCGAGAACGAGATCGGCATCACCGTCTCCGTCGGCCTCAGCTACAACAAGTTCCTGGCCAAGCTGGCCTCGGAGATCGACAAGCCGCGCGGTTTCGCCGTGATCGGCCGGGCGGAGGCCCAGGCCTTCCTGGCGGACCGCCCGGTCGGCGACATCTGGGGCGTCGGCGCGAAGCTGCAGGCGCGGCTGCGGGCCGACGGCATCACCCGGATCGGCCAGCTGGCCCATCGCGACGAGGCCCGCATGGTGAAGCGCTATGGCAGCATCGCGCAGCGGCTGGTGCGCTTCGCCCGCGGCCAGGACGACCGCACCGTGCAGCCGGACCGCGAGCGCAAGTCGATCTCCGCGGAGACCACCTTCGACACCGACATCGCGGCCTTCGAGGTGCTGGACGCCCGCCTGTGGCGGTTGTCGGAGCGGGTGGCGGAGGCCTGCCGGCGCAAGCGGGTCAGCGGCCGCACCGTCGTCCTGAAGCTGAAGACGGCGGATTTCCAGAACCTGACCCGCAGCCACACCCTGCCCGCGGCAACCGGCCTGGCCCATGCGATCCACGAGGCGGGGCGGGCCATGCTGACGCCGCTCTGCGACGGCCGCAGCTACCGCCTGATCGGCATCGGCGTCGCCAACCTGCAGGACGGCGACACGCCGCCGGAGGTCGACCTGCTCTCCCCGCTCGACAGCGCGGCGACGGCGGGACGGGCCCGGCTGGAGGATGCGATGTCCAGCCTGCGCGAGCGGTTCGGCCGCGATGCGGTGGATCGCGGCCTGGCGCTGGGCGATCCGCGCAGGCCGCCCCGTCCGAAGGACGGCGGAGGCGGAGGTTGGCGCTGACAGCCGCTGCCGGTCCCGTCGACGCTCCGCCCGGTCCGTCTCAGTCGGTCGTCTCAGTCACACTGGCGGTCGTCTCAGTCACACTGGCGGTCGTCTCAGTCACACTGGGCGCGCGGCAGCGGCTCGTAGTTCGACAGCCGCCCCTCCAGCCGGAAATCGCCATAGTCGAAGCGGACCTCGCTCGCCACGCCATTGGCGTAGAGGTGCAGGTCGATCTCATAGCTCGGCACCGATTCGGTGCTGCCATGGTCGTAGAAGGCGAAGCGCACGGTCCAGGCCTTCTGGTCGGCGAAGGGATAGTCCGCATCGGCCGGTTCCGCCCTGGCCGGGCTGATGGCCGCGCTGACCTCGTAGACCTTCGGCTCATAGCCGTCGAACAGGGGCGCGGAGAAGACCGGCTTGCCGGCCTTTGCCGCGTCCAGGGTGGCTGCCAGATGGGTGGTCGGGAACATGGTGCCCCTCGGCAGTTCCACCTCCTCCATATCCTCCGGCATGCGGTAGCTGGCGATGCCGGTTCCCCCATCCTCCAGGGTGGCGCGGCCGACCTGCCGCCCAGGGCCGTTCATGCCCTCCAGCCGCTCCACGCTGAAGCGGTAGAGGCCGCCATCCTTTGCCTCCCAGGTGGAGCCGTTCACGTCGCTGGGGAAGCTGGTGCCGTCCCGGGTGATCAGCTCGATGCGCTGGCGCTGGCTGACGATGAAGCCGTCGCAGGCGTCCGACATCTCGATGACGATGCGGCCGAAGCCCTGGCTGAAGCTGGAATCCGCAGTCTGCGCCAGCTCCATGTCGTAGACCGCCCGGTGCGGCTGAAGCTCGCCGATAGAGGCCATGCCCGGCGAGGCCGCGACGGCGGGACCGGCCGCGACGGCCAGGCCCAGAACAAGGGCCGCGCCTGCGGCGGTCGGGGCACGGGGCGGAAATACGGAAACAGGTACGCGCATGGGATGGCATCCAGAGGTCCGAACCGGCAGTATCGCCTGCCACCGGGCCCGGTCGCGGGCGCCGGCTGGCGTTAACCTACACGACTTCCCGGGGGAAAAGGCAAATGAAGCCCAGAATCCTGGTCACCCGCCGGATGCCGCCGGCGGTGACCCGCCGCACCGAGAGCCTGTTCGACGCGGCGCTGAACCCGGAGGACCGCCTGTTCGGCACCGACGGCGTGCTGGAACGCGCCGGCGGCCGCCACGGGCTGCTGATCTGCCCGACGGAGCGGCTGCCGGCGGATGCGATCGCCCGGCTGCCGGACGAGGTGAAGATCGTCGCCACCTATTCGGTGGGCTTCGAGCATATCGACATCGCCGCAGCGGCCGCGCGCGGCATCGTGGTGACCAACACACCGGACGTCCTGACCGACGCGACGGCGGAAATCGCCATGCTGCTGATGCTGGCTGCCGCCCGCCGCGCGACGGAGGGCAGCGACATGGTGCGGCAGGACCGCTGGCGCGCCTGGGCCCTGGACATGCTGTGCGGCGTGCAGCTGTCGGGGAAGCGCCTGGGCATCCTGGGCATGGGCCGGATCGGCCGCGCGACGGCGGCCCGCGCCCGCGCCTTCGGCATGACCATCCACTACCACAACCGCTCTGAACTGCCGCCGGACCTGGCGCAGGGCGCGACCTTTCACGCCGATGTCGAGAGCCTGCTGAAGGTCAGCGACTTCCTGTCGCTGCACGCGCCCGCCACGCCGGAAACCCGCGGCCTGCTGAATGCCGAACGCATCGCGCTGCTGCCGCCGGGCGCGGTGGTGGTGAACACCGCCCGCGGCGACCTGGTCGACGACGAGGCGCTGCTGGCCGCCCTGCGCAGCGGGAAGCTGTTCGCCGCCGGCCTGGACGTGTTCGCCGGCGAACCGAACATCCATCCCGGCTATCGCGAACTGGAAAACGTCTTCCTGCTGCCGCATCTGGGCAGCGCGACGACGGAGACCCGGGAAGCGATGGGCATGACCGCGCTGGACAATCTGGAGGCCTTCTTCGCGGGCCGGCCGGTGCCCAACCCGGTGACCCCGCCCCGGTGACCCTGCCCCGGTGACCCTGCCCCGGTAACCCAGCGCTGAGGCATCAGGCGGGCGGGGCCGTCCCCCGCTCCGGAATCCGGGGCGCGAAGACCTCCTGGGGCGCTGCGATGCCGCGCAGGGTCACGGTGCCCAGCGAGTCGAATTTCTCCGCCCCCGCCAGGTCGCGGAAGGCACGGCTGGCGACCAGGTTTCGGTCCATGTCCTTGCAGACCTGCTCCAGCCGCGACGCCTGGTTCACTGCCGGCCCGATCACCGTGAAGTCGAGCCGCTGCTGCGTGCCGACATTGCCGTACTGCACCCGCCCGGCATGCAGGACGACGTCCAGCGCCATGACCGGCAGGCCGGTCGCCTGCCGGTCGCGGTTCAGCCGCGCCACCCGGCGCAGCGCCGCCGCGGCCGCATCGAGCGCCTTCTGCCCCACCGCAGCTTCATGCCGGCCGTCCGGGGCCTCCTCTCCCTCCAGGGCGAAGGTGGCAATGAAGCCGTCGCCGAGGAACTTCAGGATCTGGCCGCCATGCCATTCCACCGGTTCGCCCATGGCGTCGAAATAGAGGTTCAGCAGTTCGACGACCTGTTCCGCCGGCAGCCGCTCCGACAGCTCGGTGAAACCGCGCAGGTCCGCGTACATGATCACCGCGTCGACCCGTTCCGTGGAGCCGCGCCGCACCGCGCCCTGCATCACATGGGCGGCGGCATCCCGCCCCAGATAGGTGCCCAGCAGTCCCTGCCCCATCTCGGTCACCGCCAGCGCCTTGACGCTGACGGCCAGGCCATGGCCGACGGTCTCCAGCAGGGCGATGTCGGCATCGCTGAAGCCGGCCGGGTCGTCGGCGGACCAGGAGAAGATGACGCCCATCTCCGGCACGTCGAGCAGGTCCCTGTCGGCGACCCAGCCGAAGCCGTAGACCCGGCCGTACCAGTCGGTGAACCCCTTGCCCGCCAGCCAGCGCAGCATCTCGAAGTCGGTCACCGCACCGTCGCCGGCCAGACGTCGCCGCAGCGCCGGCTGGTCGTTCTCGATCATGTGGCTGAAGGGGCTTTCCCGCCACAGCCGGGCGCTGTCCGCGCCGCCGGCATAGACCTCCTCGTCGGCGGTGCCCGTTTCCCGGTACCAGGTGCTGCCGACCGCCTGGAACAGGGGATGCAGGGTCGAGACCGACAGATGGCCGCGACCGACGGGGATGCCGGCCTGTCGCAGCCGCGCGCCCAGGTCGCGCAGCAGGTCGCCGAAGCGCGCGCCCTCCAGCCCCGCCGCATGCAGCCGGGCCAGGAGCGGCAGCGGGTCGACCGCCAGGTCCGCGCGCCGGGGTGCAGCGGGCGCGGCCTGCCGTTCTGCGGATGCGGCAGCTGTCGGGGAACGGGCTGTGTTCTCTGGCATGTCGCTGTCACGGACCTGTCGGTTTCGGCCAGGCCGGCGCCGGAGGCCGCGCGGACGGGACCGCCTGCGGTTGACCTGCGCCGGGCGCGGCTACAGTTCAAATTGCGCCGGAGGCACGGTTCTGCAAGGCTCCCCCGCGGCGGGCGGCCCCGTGCCGCGGGCCTGCCGGCCGATGCACCCAACACAGCAGGAGACGAAGATGGCCGGAAAGATCGACGCACGCCTGAAGGACCTCGGTATCGAGCTTCCCGACGCTCCGGCGCCGGCCGCGAACTATGTCCCCTACACCCTGTGCGGCAACATCCTCTACATCTCCGGCCAGGTGCCGCTGCGCGACGGCCGTGTCGCCTATACCGGCAAGGTCGGCCAGGACCTGCCGCTGGAGGAGGGCCAGGCCGCCGCACGCACCTGTGCCATCAACATCATCGCCCAGGCCCGCGCCGCCTGCGGCGGCGACCTGGACCGCGTGAAGCAGGTCCTGAAGCTCGGCGGATTCGTCAACGCCCTGCCCGACTTCACCGACCATCCGAAGGTGATCAACGGCGCCTCCGACCTGATGGTCGAGGTGTTCGGCGATGCCGGCCGGCATGCCCGCTTCGCCGTCGGCGCGGGATCGCTGCCGCTGGGCTGCGCGGTGGAGGTCGAGGCCATTTTCGCGCTGCGCGACTGATGCGCCCCCTTCGGCGCCCCCGGCGGCGGGACAAAGGACAATGATACTGAACCCGCCGGACTGGCTCACCGCGCAGCCCTTCGCGCATCGCGGCCTGCACAGGCCCGGCCCGGAACGGCCGGAAAATTCGCTGGCCGCCTTCGCCGCCGCCCGCCAGTCCGGCTTCGGCATCGAACTGGACGTGCAGCTGTCCGCGGATGGTGTGCCGATGGTGTTCCACGATGCGGACCTGAAGCGGCTTGCCGGACGTCCGGAAAAGGTGACGGAGCTGCCGGCCGATGCCCTGTCGGAGGTCACCCTGGCCGACGGCGCGGAACGGATCCCGACCCTGGCGGCGGTGCTGGCGGCGATCGGCCCGGACGCGCCGCTGTTGGTGGAGGTCAAGGCGGAAGGGCCGGAATACAGGGCCACCGCGGAAGCGGTCGGCGCGGTGCTCGGGGACAGCTCCCCGAAAGCCGCGGTGATGAGCTTCCATCCCGGGGTCGTGACCTGGTTCGCGGAGGCCTGGCCGGAGCGGATCCGCGGCCAGGTGGCGATGGACCGCGCGCGCTATCCGGAAGGTTTCAGCGGCAACCGGCTGGACGCGCTGATGGAGATGCTGCGGATGCGGGTCGGCCGGCCGCACTTCCTGGCCTACGACATCCGCGACCTGCCGTCGGACCTCAGCACCGGCTACCGACATGTCGGTCTGCCGGTGCTGACCTGGACCGTCCGCAGCGATGCGGAGCGCGCCCGCGCGGCGGAGGCGGCCGACACCATCATCTTCGAAGAGACGGCCTGAGGCGGCGGCATGGCGCAGGAGCGGGACAGGGACGCACCGGCGAAGACGATCCGCCTGTGCACCGACATCCGCGAGATCGCGGCGGCGGACTGGGATGCCTGCGCCGGCAGCGACAACCCGTTCCTGAGCCATGCCTTCCTGGCCGCGCTCGAGGTGTCCGGCTGCACCGCGCCGCGCGCCGGCTGGGCGCCGCACCACCTGCTGCTGCAGGACGCCGACGGCAGCCTGCTGGCCGTCGTGCCGGCCTATCTGAAGGGCAACAGCTTCGGCGAGTATGTCTTCGACCACAGCTGGGCCCATGCCTATGAGCGCGCCGGCGGCGACTATTATCCGAAGCTGCAGGTCTGCGTGCCGTTCACCCCGGCGACGGGGCCGCGGCTGCTGGTGCGGCCCGACCAGCCCTATGCGGAGACCGTCAATCTGCTGTCCCTGGGCCTGATGGAGGCAGGGCGGCAGCTGGAGGTCTCGTCGGTCCATGTCACCTTCCCGGAGCGGCGGGAATGGGAGCTGATGGCCGAGGCCGGCTTCCTGCAGCGCACCGGCGAGCAGTTCCACTGGGAGAATCGCGGCTATGCGGATTTCGACGCCTTCCTGGCCGACCTCTCGTCACGCAAGCGCAAGGCGATCCGCAAGGAGCGGCGGGAGGCGCTGGCCGACGGGATCGAGGTGCTGCGGCTGACCGGCGGCGACCTGGAACCCGAACACTGGGACGCCTTCTACGCCTTCTACATGGATACCGGCGGCCGCAAATGGGGCCGCCCCTACCTGAACCGCGCCTTCTTCCAGCAGCTGCACGAGACGATGGCGGACCGGGTAATGCTGGTGATGGCCCGGCGCGAGGGGCGCTGGATCGCCGGCGCGCTGAACCTGATCGGCGGCACCGCGCTCTATGGCCGCAACTGGGGCTGCATCGAGCATCACCGCTTCCTGCATTTCGAATGCTGCTACTACCAGGCGATCGACTTCGCGATCGAGCGCGGCCTGGCGCGGGTCGAGGCCGGCGCCCAGGGCGAGCACAAGCTGGCGCGCGGCTACCTGCCGAAGACCACCTATTCCACCCACTGGATCGCCGATCCGGGCTTCCGGCAGGCAGTGGCGGAGTTCCTGAACCAGGAGCGCCGCCATGTCGACCAGGAGATCGCCTGGCTGTCGCAGCATTCGCCGTTCCGCATCGACCCCGACGCCGCGCCGCCGCCGGAGGAAGAGCCGGAATAGGGCGGGCGGCGGATCACTTTTCCGGCAAGGCCCGGCGGCAGCTTGCGTATCCCCCGGCTGTTGCCCATCCTTGTTCTCCCCGCTGACGGGACGCAACCATCCGGGACAAGGCATTCGAGATCGGCATGATCACGCTGGCGACGGGACGACTGGGCTGGGGGCTGCTGGCGGCGATCGCCGGCCTGCTTCTGCTCGCCGCCGCCGCCGCGCCTGCGGACGCCGCCCCCGTCCCGTCGCCACACACGGCCGCCGTCCATGGCCACGGCTCGCACGGCCACGCTGCCGCGCCGCATGCGGCAGGACATCCCGGGGCAACGGCCATCGGTTCCGCTGCGGCCGGGACCGGTCATGCCATGGCCTGTGACGCCCTCGGTGGCCATGACAACCACGGCCATGGCAGCCAAGAGAGCGGGGGAGATTGCTGCGGCACGGCCTGTCACGCCGGCACTCTGCCGTCAGCGATGGCCGATACGCGGATCCATCGCTCCCGTCCGGGAACCGTGACCCTGTTCGGCCTGAGCGGGTCTTCGCTGCCGCCACCGGACCGCCCCCCCAGAACCTGACTCCCGATCCATCGGCCGGTCATGCCGCCCCCGCGCGGCAAGAACCGGTCGCAGGTGAGTCCTTCCGCCCGGCGTTGCCGGGCCTCTCGACCCGGGAGTCGATCCATGCCCTCCTTTCCAGCCTGCCGGCCCGACCGGCGGCAGTTCCTTTCCCTTGCCGGTGCCGCCGGCATCGTCTCGATCATGCCGGGACGCCGCACGTTCGCCGCCGCCACGACCCTCGATCTCGCCATCACCGAAAGCCGCGTCACCATCGACGGCCGCGCCAGCCGCGCGACCCTGATCGGCGGCAGCCTGCCCGCCCCCACCCTGCACTGGCGCGAGGGCGAGGAGATCGTCGTCCACGCCACCAACCGCCTGGCCGAACCGACCTCGATCCACTGGCATGGCCTGCTGATCGAGCCGCTGATGGACGGCGCGCCGGGCTTCAACGGCTTCGTCGCGATCCCCCCGGGCGAGACCTGGACCTATCGCTTCCGTCTGCGGCAGGCCGGCACCTACTGGTACCATTCGCATTCCGCCATGCAGGAGCAGAGCGGCATGTACGGGGCGATCGTGATCGCGCCCCGCGGCGCCGACCCGGTCCTGGCGGACCGCGACCATGTGGTCCTGCTGTCCGACCACACGGCGGAGGACCCGATGACGGTGCTCGCCAACCTCAAGAAGGAACCCGGCTACTACAACAGGGGCAAGCGCACCCTGCTGGGCTTTCTGGAGGAGGCCGACCGCAAGGGCTTCGGCGCGGCCCTGTCGGACCGGCTCGACTGGGGCCAGATGCAGATGGACCCGACCGACCTGGCCGACGTCACCGGCTATACCTTCCTGGTGAACGGCCACGGACCGGCCGACAACTGGACCGGCCTGTTCGCACCGGGCGAGCGGGTCCGGCTGCGCCTCATCAACGCCTCGGCGATGAGCTTCTTCGACGTGCGGATCCCGGGACTGCCGATGACGGTGGTCGCAGCGGACGGCCAGAACGTGCGGCCGGTCGAGGTGGACGAGTTCCGCTTCGGCGTCGGCGAGACCTACGACGTCATCGTCCGGCCCGGCGAGCGGGAGGCCTATACCCTGCTGGCGGAACCGCTGGACCGGTCCGGGCAGGCCCGCGCCACACTGGCCGTCGCACCCGGCCTGTCGGCCGCCGTGCCACCGCCGCGGCCACGAGCCCTGCTGTCGATGAGCGACATGGGCCACGGTGCCATGGGCCATGGCGGGATGGATCACGGCGCGATGAACCATGCCGGGATGGACCATGGCACGAAGACCACGCCGCCGGCGGTGGATCATTCGAAGATGGACCATTCGAAGATGGATCATGCGGCGATGGGCCACGGTCCCGCCGCGGCCAGTGCCGGTGACGCCGAACCGGTCGGCTGGGACCACAGGGGCGCGCCGCCGGGCAGCCGCATCCTGGACTATGCCGACCTCGCCGCCCTGGCACCGCGGCCGGCCGCGCCCAAACCGAAGCAGGAGATCACGCTTCGCCTTACCGGCATGATGGACCGCTACATCTGGACCCTGAACGGCGAGAAGTTCGACCATGGCATGCCGGTGCGTGTCGCCTATGGCGAGCGCGTGCGGCTGCGCTTCGTCAACGAGACGATGATGGCGCATCCCATGCACCTGCACGGCATGTTCATGGAGCTGGAGAACGGCCGCGATGCGGACCGGCCGCTGAAGCACGTGATCATCGTGCCACCTGGGCGCAGCGCCTCCGCGCTGCTCACCGCCGACGAGCCGGGCGAATGGCCGCTGCACTGCCACCTGCTCTACCACATGGCGTCGGGCATGATGACCCGCTTCATCGTGGAACGCAGGGCAGCGGCCCTGCAGGGGGAGCGCCGCGGATGAGATATCTTGCCGCGATCGCGGTCCTCGCGGCCGTCCAGGCCGGTGCGGCCGGTATGGCACAGGCCGCGGAAGGACTGCCGCCCCTGTTCCACCTGCAGGTCGAGCAGCTGGAATTCCGACAGGGCGGCGGCAATGCCGTCGCCTGGGAAGCCTTTGCCTGGTACGGCGGCGACTTCGACAAGGCGCTCGTCAAGACCGAGGGCGAGCGCGGCAGCGACGGCGCCTTCGAGAAGGCGGAGGTGCAGCTCCTCTATTCGCGGCTGCTGACGCCGTTCCTGGATATCCAGGCCGGGCTTCGCCAGGACTTCCGGCCGGAGCCGGGCCGCAGCCTCGCCGTCCTCGGCCTGGCCGGCGAACTGCCCTATGGGCTGGAGATCGACCTGGCGGGCTTTGCCAGCGATCGGGGCGACCTCTCCGCCCGGCTGGAGCTGGAATACGACCTGCCGATCACCCTGGACCTGGTGCTGCAACCCAAGCTGGAGCTGGATGCGGCCGTCCAGGACGTACCTGCATTGCATCTGGGCAGTGGCCTGACCCAGCTGGAGACCGGGCTTCGGCTGCGCTACCACCTCAGCCGCGAAGTGGCGCCCTATCTGGGCATCGGCTGGGAACGCAAGCTCGGCCGCACGTCGGAACTGGCCGAGGCAGAAGGCGAGGATCCAGGCTCGGCCTATGCCCTGGTCGGCATCCGCTTCTGGTTCTAGGAAAAGGGACAATCATGACCAAACGCGTACACGCAATGCGGCGCCGGTCGCGGCCGCTCCTTGCGACGATGCTTGCAGCAGCAATCGGCCTCTTTGCCACCGCGCCGGCATTTGCCCATGCCCGGCTGACATCCTCCGACCCGGCGGATGGCGCAAAGCTTTCTGCCGCGCCGACATCGGCGCGCCTCAGCTTTTCGGAGACCGTCCTGGTGACGGATGTCAGCCTCGCAGGCGCTGCCGGCCGGGAGGTCGAGACGCACCGGGAAAGCGCGATGCGCCCGGCAGCGCAGTCCGAAGTCACCTTCGACGCCCTGCCGCCCGGCGACTACCGGCTGCAATGGCGGGCGCAGTCGGCTGACGGACATCCCATGTCCGGCAGCATCGGCTTTACGGTGAAGTAGCCCCAGGGCACCGCAGGGCCGCAGCAGGGGGGACCGCATTGGATATCTGGACATGGATCCTGATCCTGCTCACCGCCGGGGTCTACGGCACCTGCCTGGCCGCGGCGGGAACGGTCCTCTTCCGCCTGGCCATGCACGGCCTGCCGCGGCGGGAATGGTCGCTGGAGGTCGCCGACGGCCCGCGGCTCGCAGCGGCCGGCCTGGCGCTGGTGCTGCTGGCCCTTGCCGCGCGGGTCCTGTTCCTGGGCGGTGGCGATCCCGCCACCCTGGGCGAATGGGCGATGTGGCGGTTCGTCCTGGCCGGGCCGGTGGGGGAGAGCGCGGGACTGCGGATCCTGGGCCTGGGCCTGACCTGCGCACCCGCGCTCCTGCGCCGGCCGCGATGGCGGCCAACCGCCGGACTCGCCGCGGTCTGCGGCCTGGCGGCGATCATCCTGTCGTTCACGGTCAGCGGGCACGCGACGACGCCGGGCATGTCGCTCCTGGCGCCGCTGCTGGGCCTGCATCTCGCCGCCGCCGCGTTCTGGATCGGTGCGCTCTGGCCTCTCTTTCGGCTGGCCGGCAGCCTGCCGCCGCGCAACGCCGCGGCCGTGATGCAGCGTTTCGGACAGGTCGCCACGATGGCGGTGGGACTGCTGCTGATGGCGGGCCTCGCCATGGCAATCGAGCTTGTCGGCAGCGTGCAGGCGCTGTTCGCCACCGGCTATGGCCGCATCCTTCTGGCCAAGCTCGCACTGGTGGCGGCCCTGCTTGGCCTGGCTGCCGGCAATCGCTGGCGCCATGTGCCGGCGCTGCGCGCGGAGGCTCCCGGCGCCGCCCGGCGCCTGCGCCTCTCGATCCTGGCGGAGATCGGGCTCGTCGCCCTGATCCTCCTGGCGACCGCAGCGCTCGTGACCCTGGAGGCCGCGCCGGCGACCCTCGGCCATTGACCGGTCAGTCGATGGCGGGCGTCCCGCCGCCGAACGCCGCGATCAGGGCGGCGCGGTTCTCCGCCAGCACCGCATCGGCCCGTGCCGGATCCGGCTCCGCCCGCGCCAGCATCAACGCGCCCACCATGGCAGAGGCCAGGGCCCGTCCCCGCGCCTGTCTCGCCTCTGCATCGCCGCCGGCCATCTGCACCGCCGCCAGGTCCGCCAGCCGGCGATAGCCCTTCGCCAGTTCCGCCCTGACCGCAGGCGCGCCATGCGCCGCCGCGGTGCCCAGCGCGGCCAGCGCACAGCCGCGCTCCGGCCGGTCGCGATGGGCCGGGGTCAGGTAGGTCTCCACCAGCGCGGTCAGGCCGCCGCCGGGCGGCGCCGCGGCGATCGCCGCCTGCAGGGTGCCGCGGGTCTCCTCCAGCGCAAAGGCCACCGCCTCCGCCGCCAGGGCGTCCTTCGACGGGAAATGCTTGTAGAAGCCGCCATGGGTCAGCCCGGCCTCCGCCATAACCTCCGCCAGGCCGACACCGTCCAGTCCCCGCCGCCGATAGGCGCGCGACGCGGTCTTCACGATCCGCGCACGGGTCCGCGCCGCCTCTTCCTTCGACTGCCGCATCCGTCCTCCACCTTCGGGAATGGCGGCCGCCGGTTCGGAAAAGTTCGGCGCCACCCTTGATTTGGATGATACCCATAATCTATATAGATGTCGAACATCATCCAAACAACCGGCACCCGGGAGAGATCGAGCGATGTCCGAAAGCCGCATGGGATCCGCTGCAGGCCTGCTCCTGCCCAACATCCGCACCCGGCGCAGCCGCCTGCTGGCGCTGCTCACCGCTCTGTCGACCCTGGGCCTGCTGGCGACCAACCTCTATCTGCCCTCGCTTCCCGGACTGGCCGCGGACCTGCAGGTCGGTGCCGCCGACATCCGGCTCACCCTGACCGTCTTCCTGGCCGGGCTGGCCATCAGCCAGCTTGTCGTCGGGCCGCTCTCCGACCGCTACGGGCGGCGGCCGGTGCTGCTCGCCGGGCTGGCGCTCTATGTCGCGACAAGCATCGCCTGCGCGCTGGCGGCAAGCGTCGAGATGCTGCTGCTGTGGCGGGTGCTGCAGGCGATCGGTGCCTGTACGGGCGTGGTGCTGGTGCGGGCCGTCGCACGTGACCTGTTCGAGGGCGCGGCACTGACCCGGGCGATGGCGGTGATCGCCACCCTGATGGCCAGCGCGCCCGGCTTTTCGCCCCTGGTGGGCGGGCTGATCGAGACGGTCTGGGGCTGGCGCGGCAATTTCTGGTTCGTCGCCGCCTTCGGCACCGTCTGCCTGCTGCTGACCCTGCGCTGGATCGGCGAGACCAACCGCACCCCAACCGCCAGCATTGCGGTCGGCCGGGTCGGACGCACCTATATGTCGCTGCTGGCCAATCCGCTGTTCCTCGGGCCGGCGCTGGCCACCGGCTTCGCGCTGGCTGCCTTGTTCGCCTATTTCTCCGCCTCGCCGCAGCTGATCATCGATGTGCTGGGCTTCACGCCGCTGGGTTTCGGCCTGCTGACGGCCGGCACGGTGTTCGCCGTTTTCGCCGGCGGCGCAGCGGGACCGCGGATCGCCCGGCGCCTGGGCGCCACCGGCACCCTGTCGCTCGGCATGGCGATGATGGCAGCCGGCGCCGCCGCGATGGCCCTGTTGTTCCAGGCCGGCGAAATCACCCTGGCAGGCTTCCTGGCGCCGCAGATCCTGTTCCTCGCCGGGCTCGGCATCGTGAACCCGGTCGGCACCGCCACCGCCCTGCAGCCCTTCCCGCAGGTCGCCGGCGCCGCGTCGGCCATGCTTGGCTTCCTGCAGATGGCGGGCGGCACCCTGGGCACCCTGCTGCTGACCGCCCTGCCCGGTGCCTTTCCCCTGACCCTGCCGCTGACGATGGGGATCCTGGCGCTCGCCGGCCTTGCCGCCCTGCTGCTGTGCCGGGCCCTGGCGGCGCCGGCGCCGGTCGCGGCCGGCAGCTGAACCAACCGACGACAGGGAGTGCGACGATGAGCAAGACGATCGATGCGGAGACCGCCTTCGCCTGGTTCACCACGCCGCGGCGCCTGCCGGACCTGCCCGCCGCGGCCGGCCTGATGGCAACCGCGCAGCGCCACACCCTCGCGCATGAGGGCCAGGCGCTGGCGCTCTGGGCCTGGGGACAGGGTCCCCGCATCCTGCTGGTGCATGGCTGGGAGGGGGCCGCGGCACAGTTCCACGCCCTGGTGCCGGCATTGACGGCGGCCGGCTACCAGGTGATCGCCGCGGACATGCCGGCACATGGCGCCTCGGCGGGCCGGCGGGCCGACCCCGTCGCCTTCGGCCGGGCCGTGGCGGCGATCGGCAGCGCACTGGCGGCCGGCCTGCCGGACCTGGCTCCCCAGTCGGTCGATAGCTTCATCGGCCATTCCGTCGGTTCGGCCGGCGGCATCCATGCCTTCGCCGGCGGCTTCACGGTCGCGCGCAGCATCCATGTCGCCGGGCCGGTCTCCCTGCTGCGGGCAGCGGAGCGCTTCGTCGGCGCGGTCGGCCTGTCGGAGGCAGAGGCGGCACGCTTCCCGGAGCTGCTTCAGCGGATCACCGGGCCGCACACCGACATCATGGAACTGCATGCGGTCCGGGCCGGGCTGCGCCATCCGGCACTGCTGCTGCACGACCCGGCGGACCCGGTGGTGCCCTTTGCCGACAGCGCCGCCCTCGCCGCGGCATGGCCGCAGGCCGCATTGCTGCCGCTGCCCGGCAGCGGCCATATGTCGATCCTGGAGGATCCGCGCCTGCTGACCGCCATCGCCGGCTTCCTGCCAGGCATGGCCGAAGCGGCCTGAAACCGCCCCCGGCCCTCCTTTCTCGGTCTGGCGGTCAGCGGAAGCGCAGTGCCAGCCCCGGCAGGTCGATGCCCGACAGTTCCGTTCGCCAGGTCTGGCCCCGCGCCACAGGCAGCGCGCGGGTCAGAGTGCCGGTGGTCACCACCTCGCCCGCCGCCAGGGGCGGCTGGCCGGGATCTGCGGCCAGCAGCCCGGCCAGGTGGCGCAGGGCGGAGAGCGGCCCTTCCAGCACGTTGCGGGCGGTGCCGCGATCCGCGACGGCGCCGTCGCAGGACAGCGCGATGTCGAAGACGGGCAGCTCCCGCAGCCAGGCGTCGCGGCGCGGCCCCACGGGATGGCGCGGCCCCAGCAGCAGCGCGCCATGCAGCCCGCCGGCCGCGACCGTGTCGGCGGCGGCGAAGCGCCAGCCGGGAAAGATCGACTGTACGATCTCCACCCCGTGGGCGATCCAGTCGATGCAATCCAGCAGGGCGGCATCGTCCACCCCCGGCGCCGGCGGTGTTGCCAGCCCGAAGGCGATCTCCGGCTCGATGCGGGGCTCCGCCAGGCCGGTCAGGTCGAAGGTCGGGATCTCGCCCGGCAGGTCTGCCAGGTCGCGCAGGGTGCCGGCGAGCACATCGCCCCAGATCGGTGCGTGCACGCCGTACTCGTCCCAGATGGTGCAATTGGTGAAGCCGATCTTGCGCCCTACCGGCCGCTCCCCTGCAGCCATCCTCGCCTGACGCAGCGCCGCCGCGGCACGGTAGGCACGCGTCAGGTCAAAGGCCGGGTCGCGCGTGCTGAACGGCTCCGTCTGACGCCCGCTGCCGAGCAGCCCCAGCACTTCCTCCGCCACCGGATCCATCGGCGTTCCTCCCCTGGCTCCCGCAGAATCGGAAAAGGGGCGGACAAGCGCCCTCGTCCGCCCCTTCGTCGTTGTGCCTGCCGCCCCGTTCGGGCGGCAGGATGGCTTCAGCTGTCGACCTTCTCGGTCTTCTTCGCACCGCCATCCTTGGGCGGGGTGCGCTTCTTGCCGCCGGCATCCGAGGTGATCTCGAAGTCGAGCTTCTTGCCGCGGATGAAGACCTTCACATGGCCGCCATTCGACAGGCGCCCGAACAGCAGCTCGTCGGCCAGCGGCTTCTTGATATGCTCCTGCACCACGCGGGCCAGCGGGCGGGCGCCGAACAGTTCGTCATAGCCTTCCCGCGCCAGCCATTCGGTCGCCCCGTCGGTCAGCGAGAAGGTGACGTTGCGGTCCGACAGCTGCGCCTCCAGCTGGGCGACGAACTTGTCGACGACCCGGCGCACGACCTTCTGGTCCAGCGGCCGGAAGGCGATGGTGGCGTCCAGCCGGTTGCGGAATTCCGGCGTGAACAGGCGGCGGATCGCCTCCTCGTCCTCGCCTTCCTTCTGGCCGCGGCCGAAGCCGATCGCCTGCTTCGACATTTCCGACGCACCGGCATTGGTCGTCATGATCAGCACGACGTTGCGGAAGTCGACGCTCTTGCCGTTGTTGTCGGTCAGCTTCCCGTGGTCCATCACCTGCAGCAGGATGTTGAACAGGTCGGGATGCGCCTTCTCGATCTCGTCCAGCAGCACCACGCAATGCGGGTTCTGGTCGACCGCGTCGGTCAGCAGGCCGCCCTGGTCGAAACCGACATAGCCGGGCGGCGCGCCGATCAGGCGGCTGACCGTGTGGCGTTCCATGTATTCCGACATGTCGAAGCGGGTCAGCTGCAGGCCCATGATGTCGGCCAGCTGGCGCGCCACCTCGGTCTTGCCGACGCCGGTCGGACCGGAGAACAGGTAGCAGCCGATCGGCTTCTCCGGCTCCCGCAGGCCGGCACGTGCCAGCTTGATCGCCGAAGCCAGCGCCTTGATCGCCTCGTCCTGGCCATAGACCACCCGCATCAGGTTGCCTTCCAGGTCCTTCAGCGACTTCTTGTCGTCGCGGCTGACGCTCTTGGGTGGGATCCGGGCGATCTTCGCCACGATATCCTCGACCTCGCGGACGCCGATGGTCTTGCGGCGGCGGCTCGGCGGCTTCAGCAGCTCGGCCGCACCGACCTCGTCGATCACGTCGATCGCCTTGTCCGGCAGCTTCCGGTCGTTGATGTAGCGCGAGGACAGCTCCACCGCGGTGCGGATCGCATCGTCGGTATAGCGGATGTGGTGATGCTTCTCGTAATAGGGCTTCAGGCCCTTGAGGATCTTCACCGCGTCCTCGACCGTCGGCTCCTTCACGTCGATCTTCTGGAACCGGCGCAGCAGCGCGCGGTCCTTCTCGATGTAGGAGCGGTATTCCTTGTAAGTGGTGGAGCCGATGCAGCGCAGGGTGCCGCTGGCCAGTGCCGGCTTCAGCAGGTTGGAGGCATCCATCGCGCCGCCGGAGGTGGCGCCGGCGCCGATCACGGTGTGCATCTCGTCGATGAACAGCACCGCGTCGGGGATCGCCTCCAGTTCCGCCATCACCTGCTTCAGCCGTTCCTCGAAATCGCCGCGATAGCGGGTGCCGGCCAGCAGCGCGCCCATGTCCAGCGCATAGATCACGGCGTTCAGCAGGACGTCCGGCACCTCGGAATTGATGATCCGGCGGGCCAGCCCCTCGGCGATGGCGGTCTTGCCGACGCCGGGATCGCCGACATAGAGCGGGTTGTTCTTGGTGCGGCGGCAGAGGATCTGGATCGTGCGCTCGATCTCCGCCTGGCGGCCGATCAGCGGGTCGATCTTGCCGGCCTTGGCCTTCTCGTTGAGGTTGATGCAATAGGCGTCCAGCGCCTCCTGCGACTTCTCCTGGCCGCCCTCGCCCTCCTCCGGCGAACTGCCATTGCCGGGTCGGTCCTGCTCCTGGCCGGCGGCGCCGCGAACGGCCCGGCGCTCGCTGCGCCCCGGGGCCTTGGCGATGCCGTGGCTGATATAGCTGACAGCGTCCAGCCGGGTCATGTCCTGCTCCTGCAGGAAATAGACGGCATTGCTCTCGCGTTCGGAGAAGATCGCGACAAGGACGTTGGCGCCCGAGACCTCCTCCCGGCCGGAGGACTGGACGTTGAACAGCGCCCGCTGCACGGCGCGCTGGAACGACAGGGTGGGCTTGGCGTCCTCGGCATCCTGGGCGACGAGCACGCTCAGTTCGTCATCCAGGAACGCGATCAGGCGCGTCTTCAGCTTCTCGATCTCGACATTGCACGCCCGCAGCACCGCCACGGCGTCGCTGTCCTCGGTCAGCGAGAGCAGCAGATGCTCCAGGGTGGCGAATTCCTGGCGACGCTGGGTCGCCAGGTTCAGCGCGCGGTGCAGTGTTTCTTCGAGATCGCGGGAGAATGTGGGCAACTCGGGTCCCTCACGCCTTTTCCATGGTGCATTGCAGCGGATGCTGGTTCTGCCGGGCGAAGTCCATCACCTGGGTGACCTTCGTCTCGGCGATTTCGTAGGTGTAGACGCCGCAGACGCCGACGCCTTTCTGGTGGACATGAAGCATGATGCGGGTCGCCTCTTCCTTGCTTTTCTGGAAGAAGCGCTCGAGCACGTAGACCACGAACTCCATCGGCGTGTAATCGTCATTCAACATCAAGACCTTGTACATCGGTGGCTTCTGCGTCTTCGGCTTGGTCCGTGTGACCACACCGGTGTTCGGCGCACCGTCGCCAGGCTTGCGTTCGTCGCTCATTCCCTACCGTGCTGCTCTTCTCGTCCCTGCCCTCACCTGCCGCCGCCGGCTGGCAGACCATCTGCATCCGTCGGGCCGCCGGCCGGAAGCCGCTTCCGCGTCCGGCTGCGCCAGTCGCCTGCCGGCTGCCACCTTCGCCGGCTGCCACCTTCGCCGGATGCCGTCCGCCGGGCTGCCGCCGGCCGCACCGGACCGGCATGTGCAGCCGCGAACCGCACCTGCGAAGGACAGCGGCGCCTATGACGCATCGGGGAAAGCGACCCCTCGACAGCCCTGCCTCCCTAATGTCGTCGCAGCGGGGGGGCTTGTCCATCCCCTCCCCCCGGATAACGGATCTCCGTCTGCAACCGCCGCTTCGCTTTCCGCAGTCCCGCGGACCGGCCGGAACGGCCATCACCCGACGGCGCCCGCCGCGGCAATCGGCGGATATCCGCCGCCCTGCGCCCGCCCTCTCCGGCCGGGCCGGCGGCCCCAAAATCGGCATAGGGGGCGATCCTTGCGGATCGCGCCCCTGCCACACCACCCGGCATGCGGGTCCGCACCGGGCGGTTCGAGGGATTGAGGTCATGCGAGTCTGGGCATTCCCATCT
>NZ_JBHRTR010000014.1:0-21823 GCF_042646425.1 Marinibaculum pumilum | reverse complement strand
TTTCCAAGTAGAATCAATGCCATGCACCCCGTCATCCGAAATCGTGCCGGACAGCACTGGGTCAGGCCCGAGGATGACGGCAAAAAGGTAGGACCGCGGGGTCAATTTGGCTCCGCTGACGAGATGTGTGACTACCGCACCCCCCTGCCGGGCGCTCAGGCGACCCGGCTCGCCTCTCCGTCGGCCAGGGCGATCTCGACCACCTGCAGCCCGCGGTCGGTGAGGCGCGACGGGAATGTGGTTTTCAACCGGTCCTCATGCACCGGGATCACCCGCCGCACCTCGCCGCCGACCGACTTCAGCATCGCCTGGCTGGTGAAGATCAGGTTGTGCTGGCTGCCCACCGCCAGGCCGATCGGCACGATCTGCGGCGCCGCGGGATCCAGGCCGGTCAGGTTGTCGTAGGTGTAGATCAGGTCGCCGGCGAAGACCCACTTGTCCTCGCCATCGCGGCTGCCGTCGTTGCGGACGGTGACGTACATGCTGCCATAGGTGTGGGTGTCGGCCGCCAGGTTGACGTCGATCCCGGGCAGCACGTCTTCCGCGTCGCCGTCGATCAGGATCATCCGCCCCTCCTTCGCCGCCTCCACTGCCTTGACGATGTCCGCCGGGTCGCCGCCGCCGGTCAGGAAGCCGAACTCCGGCCCCAGCGCCAGCGCCCAGACCCACTGGTCCAGCTCGCGCTTCTGCAGGTAGAAGCGGGCGTTGGGGAAATGGTCCATCGCGCCGATATGGTCGAAATGCGCATGGGTGATGAAGACCGCGGTGACATCCTCCGGCGCGACGCCGCATTCGGCCATCACCTCGCGGGGCCCGTGATAGTTCGAAACGCCGTAATTGTCGGCCAGGGTCTTGCCGTAGTTCACATGGTCGTAGCCGGTGTCGATCAGGATCGTCTCGCCGCCCCCCTTCAGCACGACATAGGCGTAGGGCAGCTTGCGGGTACCCTGATGCATCGGCCCGTACATCATCACATTGAACGGAAACTGCTCCACGGCCGCATATTCCAGCACCCAGATCGAGTAGTCCGCCATCATCTCCTCCCCCGGGGCATCGGCCGCCCCATTGTCGTTGCCATCCTCAATCCCACTCCCGGGCCGGCACTGCCGCATGGGCGGCGCAGCAGGCCTGACCGAAGTTCACAGGCTCGAAGCCCGGCAGCAGGCGCGCGAGCGTGCGCAGATGCGCGACCGTCGACTTCAATGCCGCCACCAGCCTGTCGCGGTCACGGTCCCCGGCGCCGGGCGCGGCACAGGCCGACGCCGCGGCGCAGGACGCGAGAAGCGCGGCGCTGGCGGCGCCGAGATGGTGGTGGTGATGCGCTGCCGGCTGCGGTACCGGCAGCGCTCGGACCGCCTCCGCGGCCTCCGCGGCGGCGGCGGATGCCGACCGGATCGCTGTCTCCGGCAGAGTCCGCAGCGGCCCGGTCATCAGCAGCAGCGCGATGCCGGAAACCTGGGTCAGGATGCGGCGCAGCTCGTCATGAACCCGCTGCGCCGCGTCCATGTAGCGCAGCGCGGCATGCTCGGCCGCCAGGCTGCCCGCTCCGGGACCGCCGGCCAGCGGGCCGCCCATTCCCTGGTTGTACGCCTGCCGGCCATCCTGCTGCGGCACAGCCCCGCCTCCGTCGATCAGCAATGAAAACGGACCAGTCCATACCTGAAACTGATACCGGTAACAACCCGCCGACCTTGTGCACCCCTTGCCGGTTCGACGCGGACGGGTATTGATAGCCGCTGACCGACGAAGGGGGTTCAGCCATGCCGAAGCGCTCCGCCGCGCGCTCGGGACCCGGCAGCGCCCGGATGCGCGACGTGGCGCTCCGGGCCGGTGTCTCGACAATGACCGTGTCGCGGGCCCTGAAGGAACCCGGCAAGGTGTCGCCGGAGATGCGGGAACGGGTGCTGCGCGCGGTGCGCGAGACCGGCTATCTGCCGAATCATCTGGCCGGCAGCCTGTCGTCGAACCGCTCGACCACGGTCGGCCTGATCGTCCCCAGCATCGACAATTCCATCTACACGCAGACGGTGAAGAGCCTGTCGGAGGTGCTGAAGCATTCCGGCTTCCAGCTGATGATCGCCGAGAGCGGCTACGACCCGAACGAGGAGGAGGAACTGATCACGGTGTTCCTCGGCCACCGGGTCAGCGGCCTTGTCCTGCACAGCACCGAGCACCGGCCGGAGGCGGTCGAGAAGATCCGCAATGCCGGCGTGCCGGTGGTGGAGACCGGCAACATTCCGGACCGGCCGCTGGACATGGTGGTGAGCTACTCCAACCGCGACGCCGCCTATGCGATGACCATGCATCTGGGCCGCCTGGGCTACAGGCGGATCGCCTTCGCCTCCCTCTATTCGGTACATAACGACCGATCCAAGGACCGGTTGCAGGGCTATGCCGATGCGCTGAAGGAGCTCGGCCAGGACTACGACCCCCGCCTGGTGGTAGAGACGGAGCGCGGCTACGCCGCCGGCGCGGAAGTCGTTGCGCGCATCGTGCAGACCGTGCCCGAGGTCGATGCCCTGTTCTGCGCCGGCGACGTCCTCGCCGTCGGCGCCCTGTTCGAATGCGGCAAGCGGGGCTGGGCGGTGCCCGGACGCATCGCCATCGCCAGCTTCGACGATGTCGACCTGCTGCGCCATGTCTCCCCCTCCGTCACCACCCTGCGCCTGCCCCGCCACGATATCGGCCAGCGCGCCGCACGCCTGCTGATCAGCCGGGTGATCGACGGGGCGGAGCATCTGCGGGGCAGCGTCGTCGACCTGAAGTTCGAGGTCATCCAGCGCGAGAGCACCTGATCCGCTGCTGCCTGTTCGACGTTGCATCGGCCGGGACGCGGACCTATAGTCGCCGAATGTTACCGGTACCTTTTCGCGCCGACGGTTCGGACGCGGCACCGGTGGGGAGCGACGGGGGCGCCGGGTCAGGCGGCCGAACGGGAGATGGTGGCAAGTTGCGTCCAGAGATCGCGCAGGGCAAGGCAGAGCAGAGGACCGCGGACGAGGTGCCGGGACGCATTCCCGAGGGCTGCCGGGCGCTGGTCACCGGCTCGACAGGCGGGCTGGGCCTTGCCATCGCCGAGGGCCTGGCACGCGCCGGCGCATCGGTGATGCTGCACGGGCTCGATGACGGGGAGAAGGTCGAGCCGCTGCGCCACCGCCTTGCCGAAGCGGCCGGCACGGAGATCGCCTATCACTGCGCCGACCTGTCGTCGCAGGCCGGCGTGGACGGGCTGGTAGACAATGCCTGCCGCAGGCTCGGCGGGATCGACATTCTGGTGAACAACGCGGTGGTGCGCCATTTCGCGCCGATCGTGGATTTCCCGGGCGAGTCCTGGGAGACATCGCTGGCGGTGAACCTGTCGGCGCCGTTCTACGCAATCCGCCGCCTCCTGCCCTCGATGCGGCAGTCAAATTACGGCCGCATCTTCAACATCACCTCCGTCTACGGCCTGCGCGGCACCACGGACCGGGTCGGCTATGTCGCGACGAAATCGGGGCTGCTGGGGCTGACCCGCGCGGTTGCCCTGGAGAATCTCGACCGCGACGTCACCTGCCACTGCATCTGCCCGGGCTCGGTGCTGACCCCGGGCACGGAGGACCGGGTCACCCGGATCATGACCGAACAGAACGCCGACCGCGAACAGGCCGAGCGGATCTTCCTGGAGGGCAAGCAGCCCGGCGGCAGCTTCGTGCCGCCGCAGAGCGTCTCCGCCCTGCTGGTCTTCCTCTGCGGTCCGGTGGCACGCGACATGACCGGCGCGATGCTGCCGGTGGAGGGCGGCTGGCTCGCCAGCTAGCCCCGCACCGGCACAAGGAGAAGGGGGAACCGCGCGTGGATGACAGCTACGAACTCTATGCGGTCCGCTATGGCCATCACGACCGCAACGCCGCCGCCAACTTCATCGGCGGCGACGAACATGACGGTCCCATGCCGCTGGACTATTTCGTCTGGGCCATCGTCGGCCAGTCACGCACCTTCGTGTTCGACACCGGCTTCGACGCGGACTCCGCCAGGCGCCGCAACCGGCAGCTGCTGCGCCCGGTGGGCGAAGGCCTGAAGATGATCGGCATCGAGCCCGACCATGTGCAGGACGTGATCGTGTCGCACATGCATTTCGATCATGTCGGCAACAACGACCTGTTCCCGCAGGCCCGCTATCACGTCCAGGATGCGGAAATGCAGTACTGCACCGGGCGGTGCATGTGCCACGCCTATCTGCGCCACGCCTACGACCACCGGGACGTGGCCAGCATGATCGACAAGCTCTTCGCCGACCGGGTCACCTTCCATGACGGCGAGTCCCAGATCGCACCGAACCTGACAGTGCACCGGGTCGGCGGCCATACCCGCGGCCTGCAGGTGGTGCGCGTCCTGACCCGCCGCGGCTGGGTGGTGCTCGGCTCCGACGCGTCGCACTTCTATGCGAACTTCGAGCAGAATCGCCCTTTCCCGGTGGTCGAAAGTGCCACCGAGATGCTGGAGGGCTACGCCACCATGCGCCGGCTCGCCACATCGTCGCGGCACATCGTCCCGGGCCACGACCCGCTGGTCCTGGACCGCTACCCGGCCGCACTGGACGGGGTCGCGGACATCGTCCGCCTCGACCTCGACCCGACCGGTTGAACCATCCCCCAGGATCCGCGCAGCGGGCGCGCGAAGAAAGGAGTGCAGGCATGAAAGGCGTCAGGATCGGCTTCGCCGGCGTGGGCCGGATGGGGGCGCCGCTGGCCAGGCGCCTGCTGGATGCCGGCCATGCGCTGTCGGTGTTCGACACCAGCGCCGCCGCGGTCGAGCCGCTGGTCGCCGCCGGCGCCACCCATGCGGAGAGCCCGGCCGCGCTGGCCGGCATGGCCGAAGTGGTGCTGCTGTCGCTGCCCACGCCGGAGATCGTCGAGGCGGTGGCGCTGGGGCCGGACGGGATCGTGTCCGGCAAGGGGGCGCGGATCGTCATCGACCTCTCCACCACCGGTTCGCGGGTCGCGAAGGCGGTCGCCAGCGGCCTCGCCGATGCCGGCATCGCCGCCGTCGACTGCCCGGTCAGCGGCGGCGTGGCGGGGGCCGAGAAGGGCAGCCTTGCGCTTATGGCCGCCTGCCCGCCGGCGGTGCTGGAAGAGGTCCGGCCGGTGCTGGAATGCTTCGGCAAGGTCTTCCATGTCGGCGACGAACCGGGCATGGGGCAGACGATCAAAGTGATCAACAACCTGATGTCCGTGACCGCCCTGTCGATCGCCTCCGAGGCGCTGGTGCTGGGCACAAAGGCGGGGCTGGACCCGGCGAAGATGATCGAGGTGATCAACGCCGGCAGCGGCAGTTCCAACGCCACCATGACGAAGATCCCGAAATTCGTGCTGCCGCGCAGCTTCGACTTCGGTTTCGCCATCGAGCTGTCGGCGAAGGATATCCGCCTTTGCCTGGAGGAGGCCGAGGCGCAGGGCGTGCCGATGATCGTCGCCAGCGCGGTGAAGCAGCTTCTGACCATCGCCAAGGGCCGGCTGGGCGGTTCCGCCGACCTGACGGAGATCATCAAGCCGATCGAGGAATGGTCCGGCGTCGAGGTCGCGGGCTGAACCCGGGAACGGAGGGGTGAACGGACCTGCTTCCGGCCCGTCGCGGCGGCTGGCGGAGTTCGCCTGCGCCTCGACCCCGGACGACCTGCCGGAGGCGGTGCGTGCCCATGCGCTGCGGGCGGTGGTGAACGGCTTCGGCACCGCCCTGGGCGGCGCCGCGGACACCGCCCTCGCCAGCCTCGCCCGCGCGCTGATGCCGTTCTCGGCGGCGCCCCAGGCCAGTGTGATCGGCACCCGCCTGCGGGCCGACATGCCGACGGCCGCCTTCCTGAATGCCGCCGCGATCAACGTCTTCGACTTCGACGACAACCATGCCGGCACGATCATCCACCCCACCGCCCCGGTGCTGCCGGCGGCGCTGGCACTGGCGGAGAGTCGACCGGTTTCCGGCGCGGCGCTGATCCATGCCGTGGCGCTGGGGATGGAGGCGGCCTGCCGCATCGGCAACGCCGTCTCTCCCGGCCACTACGCGCGGGGCTGGCACATCACCTCGACCTGCGGCGTGTTTGGCGCGGCGATCGCCGCCGCGCGGCTGCTCGGCCTCGACGCGGAGCGCACGCTCTGGGCGCTCGGCAACGCATCGGCCCAGGCTGCCGGCCTGGTGGAGACCCTGGGCCATATGGCGAAGAGCGTCAGCGTCGGCGGCGCGGCGCGCAACGGACTTCTGTCCGCGCTGATGGCGGAGGCTGGGGTCGCCGGCCCCGCGCACCCGCTCGAAGGGCCGCGCGGCTTCCTGTCGGTCTGCTGCGACGCGCCGCGACCGGAGGCGGTGACGGAGGGGCTCGGCATCCGCTGGGAACTGCTGGACGACATGTTCAAGCCCTATCCCTGCGGTGTGGTCCTGAACCCGGTCATCGACGCCTGCCTGGAGGCGCGCGCCGATCCCGTCTTCGACACCGCGCGGATCGCGCGGATCGCCATCCGCGGCAATCCGCTGCTGAAAGCCCGCACCGACCGGCCCGGCGTGACCACGGGGCGCGAGGCACAGGTCAGCGCCCAGCACGCGGTGGCCGTCTCCCTGCTGCGCGGCACCGCCGGGGTCGCGGACTTCGCCGATGCGGCGGTACAGGATCCTGCCGTCCGGGCGCTCGCCGCCCTGGTGTCGGAGATCGGCACCGACGAGGCGATGCCGGTCGGCGCCGCCGGTCTGTCCATCGGGATCACGGACGGGAGCGCGATCGAGATCTTCGTCCCCCTGGGCCGTGGCTATCCCGGCCGGCCGATGAGCGACGAAGAGCTGATGGCGAAGTTCGCCGCCCTTGCCCGTCACGGCGCGCCTGCCGTCGCGGCGGAACCGCTCGCCGCCGCGCTCTGGCAGCTGCCCGGGGCGGACAGCATCGAGACAGCCCTGACGCTGGCCCGGCCCGGGCCCGGGGCATGACGAAGGAGGATCTGGACAATGACCGACCGACGCCCCGAATTCCACGGAGAGATGTTCGACAAGGGACTGGCCGTGCGGCGCGAGGTGCTGGGCGACGCCTATGTGGAGAAGTCGCTCGCCGCGGCGACCGACTATTCGGCACCGCTGCAGAAGCTGATCACCGAATGGTGCTGGGGCGAGGTCTGGACCCGGCCCGGGCTGGAGCGCCGCCTGCGCAGCGTCCTGAACCTGGGCATGACGATGGCGCTGAACCGCCCGGCGGAGTTCAAGACCCATGCCCGCGGCGCCCTGAACAACGGGCTGACCCGGGAGGAGCTGGTCGAGATCGTGTTGCAGGGCGCGATCTATTGCGGCGCGCCCGCCTCGCTGGACGCCATGCGGCTCCTGCAGGCATTGTTCGACGAGCTGGACACCGAAGGCAGAACCTGAGACCCGGTCAGGATCGCGCACCGGCACCGGCCCGCCGCAGCGTCATTCGCGAGGCTCGATGTCAAAGCCCCCTGATGGCCTTTGCCGCTGACTTCATGTCCTCGAAGGCTGCCTGCGCGACATCGATCGTTGACCTCAGTTCGGTCAGATCGACATTGGCCAGCTTGGCGTCGATCGCCTCCGCCGTCGCCTTCAGTTCCTTCAGGACCGCGAGGCCGCGCTGCGCATGGGCACCGAGAGTTGGAAGAAACAAGGCTTCCTTGCCTGTCTCTGCCGCCTTGGCGGCTATGGCAAGTGCCGCGCCGGTCCCGGCAATGCGATCCGCCAGTTGGCGGAAATCCGTCAATGCCTGGTCCTGCAGGTCGAGCGCTGCATGGCTCCTCACCCGGTGAGCCTCGTCGCGCAGAGCGGTGGCAATCGTGATATCGGTCGAAAAGCCCTCCAGGCTCTCTGAAGCCGCATTGAATCGATGCGGGTCATGACTGCGTATCGCATCGAAGATCTCGAAGGTGAGTTCCTCGAGCCGCGCCGCGTCGCGCGACCTGGCTTCCACCTGCGTAAGCGACATGTCCCCCACTCCCTCCTACTGATTGACCACCGGACTCTCCTCCGGCCCGTGCAGCCTTTCGAGCGTATCGAGGGCCTCTTCCAACGTGCCCATGGAGATCCGGATGCAATCCTGCTGAAACGCTGAATAGCCGCCGCAACGCTGAAGCTCTTCCAGGACCTTGCGATGGGTCGACGACCAGCTCGCGATGGCTGCCGAAATCGCGCCGAGCGCCTTCACGCGTGAGGCATACCAGCGGTCGGCTTCACCCTGGGCCTGCTTGAACAGCCGGTAGTTGGGCTCCTCGGCGGCGATGATGTCACGATAGGCAACGAACTCTGCCCCCTTCGTGCCGGTGCGGATGCCGCGTTCGGCGGGAAGCCTGCCGATCTCCGTGCCGAGTGCGCCGGCGAACAGCTCGAAGCGCGTAGCGAATGCCTCGCGCTCCGCCTGGCCCTCATTGACCAGCACCTGGTCAACGGCGAGGCCTTCGTACAGGGCGATCCGGTTTCGGCCGTGAGCTTCCAGAAGCGCCGCCTTCCGGGACTGGTAGGCGCCTGTGAGCAGCAGATGCTGCGGGCCCGCAGGTGTCGCATCCGGGCCCGGCCCGGCAACGGCATAGAGCTCCGCCATCGCGACCGCCAGTTCGTCGAGCAATGGCTGGGTGTCTGCCATAATCGACCGGATGTCTTCCTGTGCCTCGATGCGGGTGTGCCACTGTGCAAGTTGCCGGCCGATCTGATTGATCGTTTCCATGGCAGTGCCAGCTCCCGGCATCGCCACCCCGAAGACTTTCCCCGCTTCGGATACGGATCTGGAGAGCGAGTCCCAGGCTTCTCCACCCGTTTCCCCGGCCGCGGCCAGGGCGACCAGGGCGTCGGCATAGGCGACTGCAACTTTCAGGACCTGATCGATACGCCTGGCGCTCTCGTCGTATCGGGTGGCAAACCCCTGCGCACGTTCTGCCGTTCTGCTGAGCTCGGTCAGCGCCTGCGCCACCCGAGGGTTCGCTCTGGCCTTGTCCCGCACGTGCTGGCTGACCGTGCCCGAACGCTCCGTCCACCAGTCCGCGTTCTGCTTCAGCTGCGCCAGGGTGGCATCATGCTCAGCCTGCACGCTTGTCGAGAGTGCCGCCGTCTGTTCGGAAAACGGTGTGAGGTCCGGGGTTGTGCAGGCGGACAGCAACAGGCCCAGCCCCGAGATCAACAGGCAGATACGCTGGCGCATGGCGTACTCCTTCAGCTGTCGGACTGGCGCAGACCGGGAATGTCGCCGTGAGGCCCCGCGGATGCCTGCATCGCAGGCGCCGGGAGATCCGCTCTCCCAGGTCCCGGCGCGGATCGCTGCACATCCGAAGGGACTGCCGGCAGCACCCGTCGGCATTGATGCTATCCCGCACCATATGCAACTTTCAAGTGTATTCATTCAGGTGGAATTATTTTTGGTCGCATCCCGCATGCGGATTTTTCCGCTCCGACGCTGGCCACTATTTCGCCATGCAGCCGCCGTCGATCACCAGGCTGGTGCCGGTCACGAAGTCGGAGGCAGAGGAGGCGAGGTAGAGCGCCGTCCCCTTGATCTCGGCGGCGTCCGCGACCCGCCCCATCGGCGTGAAATCCGTCACGGCCTTCATGAATTCGGGATCGTCGTAAGGGCCCAGTGCGGTGACGAAGAAGCCCGGGCAGATGGCATTCACCTGCACGTTCTGGCAGGCATATTGCAGCCCGAGTTCCCGGGTCAGGTTCACCACGGCGCCCTTGGTGGCGTTGTAGGCGGGCAGCGGAAAGATGCTCGAGGCACCGGCAAGCCCCCACATCGAAGCGGTGTTGATCACCTTGCCACCGCCGCTCTTCAGCATTTCGCGGATCGCCGCGCGGTCGACGTAGAAGACGCCGTTGAGGTTGATGTCGACGGTGCGCTTCCAGTTGTCCGTCGCATAGTCGTGGATCTTTCCCGGTTCCGGATCGCCGATCCCGGCATTGGCGAAGGCGATGTCGAGACGGCCGAACCGGGCGACGGTATCGGCGATCGCCGCCTCCACCGCCGCTTCGTCGGCGACATCGCCGGCAATTGTCATGATCGCGGTTCCGTGCGGCGCGAGCTGCGCCTTCGTGACCTCGAGGCCCCGGGGATCGATGTCGAAACAGGCCACGTCAGCGCCGTTCTCGGCCATCGCCTCCGCCATTGCCCGCCCGAGGCCGGATCCCGCGCCGGTCACGAAGGCGACCTTTCCGGCCACGCTGAATATCTCGCTGGCGCTCATCCCTGCCTCCCCCGCCCCCGGCCCTTTCGATGGGCACCGGCAAGCTAGCACCACATGGCGGGACCGCACATCCGGCCGGCAGGCGCGCCCGCTACTCCTCGACCGGCAGCCCGTCGCCATGGACATACCAGTCGGCGCGGGAAGCCCAGTGCAGATGCCTGTCGGGCGCCGTGCCCAGGGCCGCGTCGAAGGCACCCGCGGGGACGATCGCCTGGCGGCCGCTGCGGGTGAGGTGCGGCAAGGGCGTGCCGCAGGTCCGGCAGAACGCGGTGGCGAAGCTGCGCGCCTGCGGCAGGTCGAAGCGCGCGACCTCCTTCTCTCCCCGCAGCCACCGCAACGCGCCGGCCTGCACGATGACCTCGCAGGCATGCGCCGTGCCGCTGGCCTTGCGGCAGCGCGAGCAGTGGCAGTTGAGGAACTGATCGAACGGCCCTTCGACCTCGAACGCGACCGCGCCGCACAGGCAGCTGCCCCGGAATGCCGTCATCGCGCGCTCTCCTCCTGATCCGCGTGCTGTGGCGATGCTTCGATCCCCGGCGAAACATCCGCCTGCAGAGCAGTGATAGAAGCGCTTCGGGCACTCGGCCAGTGCCTGCAGCGGTCGCCCCGCCCGCGCGGCCATCACCCTTCACCCAGGAGCCGTCCGCGATGACAGACAGCCAGCTTCGCATCCTCAGCCTGCCCGGAAGCGCGGCAGACGGCGGCCGGTCCTGGCAGCCGCGCCTGGAACTGATGGCGCAGCGCCCGGTCACTGCCGAGCGCAGCCTGCCGGTACTCTACGTCCATGGCGCGACCTTCCCCTGCGCGACTTCGATCTTCTTCCGGCTCGGCGGATGGTCCTGGGCGGACAGCCTCAACGCTGCCGGCTTTTCGATCTGGGGACTGGACTTCGCCGGCTTCGGGCGGTCGGAACGGTACCCGGAGATGGGCCCGGATTCACCGCCGGCGGGGACACCGCTCGGTCGCGCCCCGGACGCTGTCCGGCAGCTCGAGCGCGCGGTACGGGCGATCGTCGCGGAAACCGGCGCCGCCAGGGTACAGATCGTCGCGCATTCCTGGGGCACGATCGTGGCGGGCCGGTTCGCAGGGCAATGCCCCGACCTGGTCGACCGCCTGGTGCTGTTCGGTCCCATCGCCCGCCGCGAGGCACTGCCCGGGATGCCGTCCCTTGCGCCCTGGCGCTACCTCACCGTCAGGGAACAACGGGACCGTTTCGTCGAGGATGTCCCGCCGGGCGAGGCAGAGGTGCTCGCCGCGGCGGATTTCCCGGCCTGGGCCGATCTCTACCTGGCGGCGGATCCGACCAGCGGCGCGCGCAGCCCGCCATCGGTGAAGACCCCGAACGGACCGGTCGCGGACATCATGAGCGCCTGGTCGGGGGACCTGGCCTATGACCCGGCCGCGATCCCGGCACCGGTCCTGATCGTCTGCGGCGCCTGGGACAGCCTGTGCGGCGCGGCGGATATCGCCTGGCTGCGGCAGGCGCTGACGGGTGCGCCGGAGGTCCGCACGGTCACCGTCCCGAAGGCGACGCACCTGATGCATCTGGAAAGCGGGCGGACGGCGCTGCATGCCGCCACGACGGACTTCCTGCGCCAAGGGTGACCACGCGCCGGCGTCCCGGCGAAGGCGGTTCAGTCCGCCGCCGCCAGCAGTGCCTTCGCCTTCGCCTCCAGCTCCGCCATCTGCAGCTTGCCGATCTGGTTGACCGGCCAGGGGCCCTCCCAGTGCAGGACGGCCTTCGGGATCTCGTAATTGGCCATCCGGCCCTTGGCTGCC
Source organism: Marinibaculum pumilum (assembly GCF_042646425.1). Lineage (NCBI taxonomy): Bacteria > Pseudomonadati > Pseudomonadota > Alphaproteobacteria > Rhodospirillales > Rhodospirillaceae > Marinibaculum > Marinibaculum pumilum. Next base: position 9,857 of record NZ_JBHRTR010000014.1, on the reverse strand, counting down.
GCCTTGAAGTCTGCCATCGCGCAGAGAGAGCGCCCCTCCTTCAGCCGCACCCAGGTCACCAGCTTCGCCCCCCAATAGGGGTCCGGCAGGGCGATCGTCTGCGCATCCTCGAAATCCGCCCCGAAGATCTGCAGCACCAGGCTGTTCACATAGGTGGTCGAGACATTCTCCCCGCCCGATTTCACCACCCCGCCGAGCCGGCCGTAGAAGCGGATATAGCCGTCCTCGAAGGTGCCGAAATCGCCGCTGTGGAAGTAGCCGTCCGTGTCGAAGTTCTTCCGCGTGGCCTCTTCCTGCTTGTAATAGCCCTGGAACAGGAACGGGCTCTTGTAGCAGATCTCCCCCTGCGCGCCGGGCCGGACGGGGTCCCCCGTCTCGATATCCTTGACCATCACCTGAACGCCGCCGATCGGCCGGCCCTGCGTGTCCCGGCGCAGGCTCTCGTCGACGCAGTCGGGTTCCATCAGGCTGACCATCGGACCGTTCTCCGTCTGGGCATAGAGGCTGGCGATCAGCCCCTCGCCGCCCATCAGCTCGCCCTTCAGCATGTCGTAGGTATTGGGCGCGATCGCCGCCATCACCTTCCGAAGGGTGAAGCGGCCGCCAGTCTTCGCCTGCGCCATGCGCAGCGCCTGCCAGTGCGCGTCGAAGCCGAAGGACAGGGTGGGCCGGTACCTTTCCATGATCTCGAAGGCGGCCTGCGGGTTGAAGGTCTCCATCAGGTGCAGGGTGGTGCCGGTATAGGCGAGGTTCAGGGTCATCGCGCCGACCACCCCGCTGTTGTGGTAGTACGGCGCCATGTTCAGGAAGCTGTCGCCGTCGTTCACCAGCAGCGCGTGCGAGACGAAATGCACGGTGGAGAGCGGCGCGCGGTGGTTCCACAGCGCGCTCTTGGACAGGCCGGTGGAACCGGAGGTCTGGCAGATGAACTGGATGTCGGTACAGCGCGAGGCGGCGACCCGGGCCGCGATCTCGGCACGGTCATAGCCTTCGCCCATCGCCATCAGGGCCGCGAAGTCCAGGATGCCTTCTTCCGAACCGCGGGTCGCGCCGACCGTGACCAGGTGGCGCAGCGCCGGCACCGTCGCGGAGCGGACGCCGTCCGCGCCGAACGCCAGGTCCGGCAACGCATTCTTCAGGCTGTCGATATAGTCGCGGCCCTGGTTCTCGCCGACCGTGACGATCACTTTCGGATCGTTGCGGGGCAGGATCCCGGCCAGCTCGATCTCGCCCCAGAGCAGGTTCAGCGGGTTGATCCAGGCACCGGCCTGCAGCACCGCGAAATACAGACAGGTGAAGTCCGGGGTCGCCGTCGGCAGCATCGCCACGACATCACCGGGCCCCACCTCCAGCTTCATCAGCGCCCAGGTCAGGGTATCGACCCGGTCCTGCAGTTCGGCGAAGCTGATCTCCCGGTCCCGGTAGACCAGCGCTGCCTTGTCGCCGCGATGCGCGCAGGTCTCCCGGAACAGCTGCTGCACGGTCCGGTGGTACCAGTGGTTTCCCTCGACCCTGTCGATCATCATGGCGGCAACCTCCCCGAACGGTGGCCGGCCCGGCCGGCTCTCTCATTGACATGCAGGACGGCCGCGATCGTATCGCCGGCTCGGTCATGGCAGAAGGCGGGATGCGCTCCGGGCCGGTCTTCGGTCTCGGCAGGGCGGTCTGGGCAGGGCGGGCCGGCTAGCGCGGCACGGATGCCGGACCGGCATCGTGGCGCCGGATGAGGCGCCCCGGGACCGTCCCGCCAGCCGCCGGTGCGGCTGAAGCATCGTCCCGCAGGGCGGGCGCCACGACGATGTCGTCGAGAAGGCCGTGGGGATCGAACACGACCGGGTCCTGCGTGCAGTAGGTCAGAAAGTCGAGGCCGGCGGCCGGTGGTTCCGTTCCGACGGCGGGTGCGGCGCAAAGCGCGCGAACAGAATCCCGGGTGGCGTGGGCCGCCAGGTCGACGGCCCGCGCCAGCCGCTCCGTCGGCGAGACTTCGAGGGCAGAGGAGAGCATCCGCGTGAACAGCGCCTCGCGCAGGTCCGGCGTGAAATGGGCGACCTGGCCTTCCCGCGACGAGAAGATCACGGCAACCCGGCGGCCAGCGGCTTCCAGCGAGCGGGGCACGAAGCGGAAATCGTCGAAGCCGAGCCCGGAATGGCATGAATCGACGATGATCACGATCTCTCCCGCCGGGACGGCAAGGATCAGGTCGCGCATTGTCTTCACGAACATGAAGCCGTGCTCTGTGTACGGCGCGGCGGGGACCTCTGCGGTCCAGAGCGCCAGCGTCTCGTCGACGATCGGATAGCCCTTGTAGTCGCCCGCCGAGGGCCCGCCGTGAAGATTGAGATAGACGTACAGCCGGTCGTCCGGCCCCAGCACGGCGCGCAGTCCGGCGAAGGCGGCCTCGACCCCGGCCCGCGTCGCCGCCTGGTCGAGAAGCCGCGTGATCCGCTCGGGGGCGACGTCCAGATGGCGGGTCGCGGCGCGCGCGATGCTGTCGAGCGCATGGCCGCAGGATTGCCGCGCTAAGCGGTCCGACTCTTCGTCGCCGAAGGAGACCCAGGGCGGACAGGCCGCGATGGCGAGGAGATGCGGCTGCCTGTCGGCGAGCGCGTCGCGCGATGCCATCACCACCAGGATGGCGAGGATGAACCGGAGTGCGGCGGCGCCCTTCATTCCGCGCCGGTCGGCGCGACCCTGCCGCCGGCCCGTTCGCAGTCGGCGACGCTTGCCGCGCTCAGCCTCACGGTGCCGAACGTACACGCCACCGTGGCCGGTGTCCCTGCAGCCGGCGCCGCTCGGGAGGACGGTGCGGCAAAGATCGGCAGGTATTGCGTGAGCGGCGCATATCCGATGACAGGGCCCAGCCCGCCGGGGCCGGCGGTCTCGGCTTTGCCGCCGGCGCGTTCGCACGATCCTGCGTGACCGGCCACGAGCGGTTCGCCATCGCCCATCCGGCAGACCACGCCGCCGACCTGCGCCGCGGCGGTCGTGGCGGCGGTTCCCCGTGCTGGCGCCGTAGCGGGATCGGGCAGGCCGAAGAAGGTGCAGCTGGTCGGGCTTGCAATCGTACCGCAGGCGCCGCTCGCCCTGGTCGTCGTCGGGGCGGCAAGCGCGATGACCGCAACGACAAGGCAATACCGCAGGATATGCATCCTCTCTCTCCCATCTTGCCGACCCGGCCGCTCCGGGGGCCTGGGCGGTGCCGCCAGGTGCAGGCTCGGGGAAATGCCGGGGTGGATCGACCCTAGCCGGGCCGGCGCGCGCCTGCCAAGGCCGGGGCCGGCGCCACCGGAGGCGTCAGCCGGGATGGCCTCAGCAATGCCGGCGCCGCTCACGCCACGGTGCCCGGCGGCGGGCAGGCCCCCGCGATCAGGACCTCCGCGACCGATTTCGCATCCCCGGCCGGATCGGCCTCATGCCCCAGATGGGCGGTGACGATGGCGCCCTCCTTCAGCAGCAGAAGGGCACGCGCCAGGCCGGCCGGATCTGCTGCGCCGGCCTGCTCCGCGATCCGGCGCAGCTGCAGGAACAGCAGCCGCTTGTGCTCCGCGGACTGCACATGGATCGGGTGGACGGGGTCGGGATATTCCGACGCCGCCTTGATGAACATGCAGGACCGGAACCCCGGGCCGGCGAACCATTCCGCCAGCGCGTCGAACATCGCGGCGAGCTGCGCCCGCGCCGGTCCGGCCTGCGCCATGCGGCGGAACAGCCAGTTGCGGAAGTCCTCGTCCCGCAGCCGCAGCACGGCGAGGATCAGGTCCTCCTTTCTGCGGAAATGCTTGAACATGGTGGTCTTCGAGATGCCGGTCTCCGCCACCAGCTGATCCATCCCGGTGGCGTGGAAACCGTCGCGGTAGAAGGTCTCCAGGGCCTTCCTGACCAGTTCGTCGCGCTTGCTGGGCCGCATTGTGGCTCCCTTTCAGAACCGATCTGTCCGGTTTCGAACCCTTCCGATTGCAGATATGGCCCGCCTCTGCCGATGTCAATTCGGCAGTCGGAGCGGCACAGGCCCATTGGCTATCGAAAGTTTTCAAATTTTTCGCTTGCGTAACTGAACCGATCGGTTCATATACACCTTCACAAACTGAACAGATCGGTACATATAAGGATCCCGGAGATGAGCCGCCCACCCCTGCCGCCCTTCGATGCACCATCCGCCCGCGCGAAGGTCCGCGCGGCCGAGGACGCCTGGAACAGCCGCATGCCGGCCATGGTCGCCGCCGCCTATACCGCCGACACGCTGTGGCGGAACCGCAGCACGTTCCTCGCCGGTCGCACGGCGGTCGAAGCCTTCCTGACCCGCAAATGGCAGGCGGAGCAGGACTACCGGCTGATCAAGGAGCTCTGGAGCTTCGGCGGCGACCGCATCGCCGTGCGCTTCGCCTACGAGGCGCGCCGCCCCGACGGGCAATGGTTCCGCGCCTACGGCAACGAGAACTGGGCCTTCGCCGCCGACGGACTGATGGCCGTCCGGCACGCCTCCATCAACGACCTGCCGATCCGGGAGGACGAGCGCCTGTTCCATTGGCCGCCCGGCCCGCGCCCCGAGGGGCATCCCGGCCTTTCCGACCTCGGCCTTTAGGGCCCCTCCCTCCGTTCTTTCATCGACCAGCGCCGCCACGCCCACCTACAAGGAGAAAGCCAATGACGACCTGCACCCATGACCATGACGACGAACCCCGCCGCGATACCGTCGGCCGCCGCGGATTCCTGAATCTCGGCGCGGCTGGCATCGCCGGCGCCGGTGCCGCCGCCGCGCTGGCTGCGCTGCCCGCCACCAGTGCAACGGCGGCCAGCGCCGCGGCGGCGGGGGCCGGACCAGGCAAGGGTGCCTATGCCTATCCCGCCGATCCGGTGCTGCCGCCGTCGACCATGTCCCTGCGCAAGGGCAGCGCGGCCCTGCTCGTCGTCGATCCGCAGGTCGATTTCCTGAGCCCCCGCGGGGTCGCCTGGGGCGTTGTGGGCGAGAGCGTGACCGAGCACGGGGTGGTCGACAATCTGGGCCGGCTGTTCCGCGCCGCCAAGGCGGCCGACCTGCCGGTCGTGATCTCGCCGCACTACTACTATCCGCATGACCATCGCTGGGCGTTCGAGGGCGCGCTGGAGAAGGTCATGCACGCCATCGGCATGTTCGACCGCCCCGGACCGCTGGACGTCAGCGGGCTGGAGGGCTCCGGCGCCGACTTCATGGCGCAGTACAAGCCGTTTATCGAGGACGGCCGGACGGTCATCGCTTCCCCCCACAAGGTCTACGGGCCGGAGCAGAACGATGCCAGCCTGCAGCTGCGCAAGCTGAAGGTCGACCAGATCGTGCTCGCCGGCATGTCGGCCAATCTCTGCGTGGAAAGCCATATGCGCGCGTTCCTGGAGCAGGGCTTCGAGGTGGCGGTGGTGCGGGACGCCACCGCCGGGGCGAAGATCCCGGAGGGCGACGGCTATCTCGCCGCGCTGATCAACTTCCGCATGATGGCCAACGCCGTCTGGAGCACCGACGAGGCGGTCGACCGCCTCGCCGCGCTCGGCGCCTGAACGGCACCGGCGCCCCGAGACAGACCGGCGCCTGAGCGCGCCGCACCCAGCAGACTGACAGCAATGCGGCCCCCTTCGGGGTGCCGCGCCTGCAGCCATGCCCGGACCGGTGCGCCCGCACCGCTCCGGCCGGCACGGCAGCCACCGTTTCCACCCGGCTCGCAGGGCTATCACCCCGGAGCCACCACCCCCGGCCCGCAGGGCCAGACCCGAAGAAGGAGAACCGAGATGAACAAGATGACGTCCCTGATCGCCGCCGCCGCCTTTGCCGGCCTCGCGATGACGGCCACCGCCGCCTCGGCTGCGGACGAGTACAACACCTCCACCGGCACCACCCTTGGCGGCGCCGGCCTGGCGCTGCGCGGCAGCGATACCGTGACACTGGCCACCGGCATGGGTGTGGCGCCCGGCGATGCCGCCTTTGCCCACGAACATGACGGCGTGGCCTACTACTTCGCCTCCGAGTCCAGCAGGGATCGCTTCGCGGAAAGCCCCGACAGCTACATGCCCCAATATGGCGGCTTCTGCGCCTTCGGCGTCGCGATCGGCAAGAAGCTCGACGCCGATCCGAAGTTCGCCGACATCGTCGACGGCAAGCTCTACGTCTTCCTGAACGCCGTGGCCTACGGCAAGTACCTGGAGGACAAGGCCGGCACCCTGGCCAAGGCCGAAAAGAACTGGCCCGCGATGCACCATGTCGCGGTGGAGGAGGTCAACGGCTGATCCGCCTCGTGCATCCGTGGGAGCCGCACGCGGTTCCCACGGATGGCGACCGGCCGCGGACGCCGCGGATGCCGGCGCCTCAGAACAGGGCCAGGCCTGCCGCTTCGGCCAGCATCCACAGCCCGATGACGGTGAACAGGGCAGCGGCGGTCATGCGGACCACGTTCAGCGGCACCCGCTTGATCAGTTCCTGTCCCAGATAGACCGCCGGCACGTTGGCCAGCATCATGCCCAGCGTCGTCCCCGCGGCGACCAGCCAGACATCCTGGAAGCGCGCGCCCAGGGCAATCGTCGCGATCTGCGTCTTGTCGCCCATCTCGACGATGAAGAACGCGATCAGGGTGGCCAGGAAGGCACCGTATCTGGGCGGCGGGGCCTCGTCCTCGTCCAGCTTGTCGGGGATCAGGGTCCAGGCGCCCATTGCCAGGAAGGAGAAGGCGACGAGATAGCGGAACCAGTCGCCCTCGAGCCAGGCGGCCGCTTCCGCCCCCACCAGGGCGGCGAGGAGATGGTTGGCGAGGGTGGCGGCCAGGATGCCCAGGATGATCGGCAGCGGGCGGCGGAAGCGGGTCGCCAGGACGATCGCAAGGAGCTGGGTCTTGTCGCCGATCTCGGCAAGGGCGACGATCGCGGTCGAGGTGAAGAAGGCGTCCATATGAGTCATCCGTCCGGGCAGGGATCGAACCAAAGACACCGCACCTCCCGCCCGACGGTCGGAAGCGCGATGTCCCTGGTCTCGCCCGAACGGATTGCTCGCTCCCTGCGCACCACGGCCTGCCGGCCGAGCATGTTGACGCGCAGATCCGCCCGGCGGCCGGGCGGCGGCTACTCCCCAAGAAACGCGGGACTTGTGACACGGCAGTATGCCGGAGGCAAGCGCGGCGGCGCCGCTCCTGCGGACCGGTATGGGCCGGCACCGGAGGTTCGGGCTAGTCTGCGGACTGAGCCTGAACCGACCCCGATGTGAGAGCCAGATGACCACCGAAGAGCCATCCTACTGGGCGCGACAGAATGTCGAACTGCGTGCGGCCGGTTTCGACCCCGAAACGGCCCGCGACCGGCGGGCCATCGTGACCGTCGCCAACCCCTTCACCAATGCCCATCGCTGCAACAACCGGGTCCAGCGGCTGACCGACCTGGTGCTCGAGGCGCTGGAAAAGGCGAATGCCCAGGGCCTGGTCGTCGGCACCCCGGCGGTCTCCGACGCGCTGACCCAGGGCAGCCCGAATGCCGGCTACAGCCTGGTGTCGCGCGAGCTTTTCGCCGACTGCGTGGAGACCGGCCACTATGCGCATCACGCCGATGCGATGCTGGTGATCTCCGGCTGCGACAAGACCGGCGCGGCGGCGATGATGCCGCTGGCCCGCACCAATGCGCCCGGCCTGGTGCTCTATCCCGGCACCAGCTCGCCCGGCTGCGTCAGCTTCGAACCCTGGGCCGCCAAGGGCCGCAACCTGACCATCATGGACTGGGCCGAGGGCCGCGCCGCGAACGAGGCCGGCCGGCTTTCGGATGCGCATCTGGTCGAACTGGAACGATCGGTCATGCCGGGCAGCGGCACCTGCGGCGCAATGTTCACCGCCAACACCATGAGCAGCATCGCGGAGGCGATGGGCATGATGCTGCCGCGCGGTGCCTCGCATCCGGCCGACTACGAAGCCGGCAGCGACGTGCATGACGACGTGAAGCGCCAGGTCGCCGCCTCGGTCGAGGCGCTGCTGCGGATGCGCCAGACGGGCCTGCGGCCGCGGGACATCATGACCCGGCAGGCCTTCGAGAACGCGATCACGACCGCCTATGCGATGGGCGGCTCCACCAACATGTACCTGCACCTGCTGGCCCTGGCGCGGGAGGCGGAGGTCGAGCTGGACATCGACCGAATGCACGCCATCGGCGCGCGGGTGCCGCTGATCGCCAACCTGCAGCCGCACGGCCCTTATGCGATGGTCAGCCTGCACCAGATCGGCGGCGTGCCGGTGGTGATGCGCGAGCTGCTGGATAACGGTCTGCTGCATGGCGACGCGATGACCGTGACCGGGCGCACCGTGGCGGAGAACCTGGCCGGGGCGCCGCGGCTCGCGGATCTCGGCGACCAGGACATCGTGCGCCCGGTCGCATCCCCCCTGGCACCGCCGAACAACCACATCCTGGTGCTGCGCGGCAATCTGGCGCCGCAGAGCTGCGTCCTGAAGCTGAGCGGCAAGATCCTGGAGCGCGGCCAGTTCCGCGGCCCGGCACGGGTCTTCGACAGCGAGGCGGAGACCATGGCCGCGATCCGTGCCGATGCGATCAAGCCCGGCGACGTGATCGTGGTGCGCAATGTCGGCCCGGTGGGTGAACCCGGCATGCCGGAAATGGTGATGCTGACCATCCAGCTGCAGGGCCGCGGCCTGGGCAAGGATGTCGCGCTGATCACCGACGGCCGCTTCTCCGGCGTGTCGCACGGGGTGCTGATCGGCCATATCTCGCCGGAGGCCGCGCGCGGCGGCCCGATCGCGGCGCTGCGGGACGGCGACGAGATCGTCATCGACCCCGCGCAGCGCCGGCTGGACGTTGCGCTGACCGACGCGCAGATCGCGGCACGCATGGAAGCCTGGCGGCCGCCGGTGACGACCGACAAGGTGCGGCGCGGCTCGGTGCGGGAGAAATATGCCCGCCTGGTCTCGTCCGCGAGCGAAGGCTGCGTGCTGTAGGAGGGCGCCTGTTTCAGAGGAGTGCGGCCGACGCGCCCGACCGGGGCCGCCGGGACGGCCGTCGCCGCGCTATTTCTGGCGCTTCAGGGTCTGGCAGGCGGCGTTCTGGTGGTCCGGTGCGGTGCGGACGTAGCAGGACTCGATCGTGTCCGCGTCGATCATGCGGCCTTCCAGGAAGCCGTTCGGTTCCGACCAGCGGAAATGCTCCTTGTCGAAGAAGACACCGACGAAGGTGACCTCGAACTGTTCGGATGCCTTGCTGCCGGAATGCATGGTGCCGGTGAAGCGGCGGTCCCGCTGCTCGGTGACGACCTGGGTGACGTTCTCGGAACTGAAGATGGCGCCGGACTTCTCCGAAGCGATCCGAATGTCCGCCCCCACCCCGGTCCATGTGCCGACGATATTGGGATAGGCCTCCTCGGCATGGGCAGGCAATGCCGCTGCGGCCAACACGGCCGCAGCAAAAACCGCAGCCGGAAGAGCGGAGACCTTCCGCCGACAGGCGCTCTGAAACAGATTCATCGTCCCGACCTTTCGTACCGTCATTTGTCCCGGCGCGTCATGCGGCAGACCACGGGGCATTCGTTGCCGTTCTGCGGTCGTCACACGTGCCGTTCCCCTATCCGATGCCCACTGTAGCAAGCCAGCACCTACCACCGACAGGGACAGCTGCCAGGGAGAGGCGCCAGAAAAAGGCGCCAGAAAAAGACGACTGGCACCCCGGGGGGACGGGTCCGCGTCGACCCACAGACACGAAAAAAGCCCGCAACGGCGATGCGTTGCGGGCCTTGATCTGTGAAGAGGGATATCCCTGTCCCCTTATTCCCTGACATGAGCGGACCTGGCGGCGACCTACTCTTCCGCGTCTTAAGACGAAGTACCATCGGCGCAGAGGGATTTCACGGCCGAGTT
>NZ_JBHRTR010000013.1:39987-132091 GCF_042646425.1 Marinibaculum pumilum | reverse complement strand
ATCGGGCGGGCCGGCGCCGGCGCGACCGGCCTCCGGCCGGCCGGCACCGCCCCCGCCGGGTGCGGCAGCGGCCGTCGCCGAGGGGATGCGCCTGGCGCAGGCCGCCGGCAACCTGGAGGAACTGCGCGCCGCCCTCGACAGTTTCGAGGGCTGCGGCCTGAAGCGGACGGCCAGCAACACCGTTTTCGCGGACGGCAATCCGGCGGCCGAGCTGATGCTGGTAGGCGAAGCGCCGGGCCGCGACGAGGACATCCAGGGCCTGCCCTTCGTCGGCCAGAGCGGCCGGCTGCTGGACCGCATGCTGGCGGCCATCGGGCGCGACCGCGACAGCTGCTACATCTCCAACATCCTGCCCTGGCGGCCGCCCGGCAACCGGCAGCCGTCGCAGGAGGAGATCGTCGCCTGCCTGCCGTTCATCCGCCGCCATATCGAGCTGGTACAGCCGAAGGCGCTGGTGCTGCTGGGCGGCACCGCGGCAAAGACCCTGCTGGAGCGCACCGAGGGGATCACCCGGCTGCGCGGCCGCTGGTTCCCGCTGCAGGCCGGCAGCCACCGGGTCGAGGCGCTGGCCGCCTTCCACCCGGCCTACCTGCTGCGGCAGCCCAGCCAGAAGCGCGAGGCCTGGCGCGATTTCCTGGCATTGAAGCGCAGACTCGACGCCGCCGGCGACAGGGAAGATCCGGATACGGCCGCCGGGGGTGGCTGAGCGGCGGACTATCCACAGGAATCGCATCAAATCCAATCAATAGTTTAGCGGTTTTATCCACAGTTTTTGTCACCGCTGCGACGGTGGAGCGCTTGCATCGCGGGTGCGGCTGGGTAAGGTCGCGGCAATGCGCGTCGACGACCCGAAGTCGGCGACGCCTGGGGGGACCAGCGCATCGGGACCAGCCGCACGGCACGTGCCGCCCGATCCGAACCGTCAACCAAGACCGGCTACGGGCCAGCCCCAGGCCGGTTCGCCAGGAACCCGTTCAGGCGCGATCGACAGGATTGCAGCCGACAGGATCGAAGCCCGGAGACATAACCGGCCGATCCGGCGTACCGGCGGGCCAGTCCCGAGAGCCGGGAGGGAATAAGCGTGACAGTACCGATTTCACCGGAGCGCGGCCGTGCTGCGTTCCGCGCCAGATATCTGCGCAGCCGGCCGGCAACCGCCGGCTCCGGCATGGCCGCGCCCGCAGGCGCAGGCCGCAGCAGCCACACCGCCGCCACCCTGCTGGCGGCCGGAACCCTTGCGCTCGGCATGGCCTGGGTCCTGCCGGCGACCATGCAGCCTGCCCGCGCCGCGGCCGAGGCCGCGACCGAGCAGCTGCTGGTGCCGACGCCGAGGCCGCGCCCCTATGCCGGCACGCCGCGGGCCCGGCCGTTCGCCGTCGCCCTGGCACTGCCGGAACCCCGACCGACGACGGTGCAGCCGGAAGCGCCACGCGCCCGGCCGCTGGAGTTCGGCGCGGCCACGCCGCGCCCGGCACCGCGCGGGCATGTGGAGCTGCCGGCCGCACGGCCGCTGCCGGACCCCATGGGCGGAGAGCCGGCGTCGGACCTGGCCGTGCCTTTGCCGCCGCAGGCCGTGCGGCCCGCCGGTTCGGTTTCGCCGAGCGTTTCGTCCGAGGCGCATGCGCGCCGCGGCATGACGGCGCCAATGGCCGGCGCCGAGGTCGCGACAGGCCGCCTGGGCACCGCCTGGGACGCGGCGACGGATCGCCCGATGGTGCTGGAAACCCAGGACCTGGCCGGCATCGCGCCGTCGGCGGGCACGCCCCACCGCGCCACACCCGCCGCCGATGCGCCGGAGATCAGCCTGTCCGAGGCGGCCGAACATGACCAGATGGCCGCCCTGCTGCAGAAGGCGGAGCCGCAGGCGCGGACCGTTGCGGTGGCGATGGCGGCCAACCCGCTGCCCCTGCCCGCCCCGACGGCGGAGGCATTGCAGCAGACCAGCTGGACCGACCCGACCGCCGGCATCGCCCGGATGGCGGTGCCGGAGCCCAGGCCGCGGCCGGTGACCATCTTCCCGTCCGCGCTGACCCGGGCGCCGGTCGACCCGGCACCGTCGGCCGACAACCTGAACGTCCTGTCCGAACAGGATGCCGCGCTCTATGCCCGCGCCTTCGACCTGCAGGCGGAGGGGCGCTGGGCAGAGGCCGACAAGACGATCGTGCGGATCCAGGACAGGATGCTGATGGGGCATCTGCAGGAACAGCGCCTGATGCATCCGACGGCCTACCGGGCGAAGTTCACCGAACTGCAGGCCTGGATGCGCGCCTATGCCGACCATCCGGATGCCGACCGGGTCCATCGTCTGGCGCAGCAGCGCCGGCCGGCCGGCGCCGACCTGCCGGGCCCGCGCGCGGCGGACCTGGCGATCCTCGATGCCGCGCTGGCGCAGCGCGGCAGCAGCGCCGGCGCGGCCGCCGCGCCCGCCAAGTCGGGCATCGCCCGCCGCGGCAGCCTGTCGGCAGTGCGCAAGGCCTATTATTCCGGGCGCTATGGCCGGGCCCTGGAAGTGGCCGGGGAACTGGCGCGCAGCCACGGCGCCCGGCAGCCCGGCGCCGCCTGGTATGCGGGGCTGTCGGCATGGCGTCTGCAGCGCTACGCGGAGGCGGCCCGGCATTTCGCCGCCCTCGCCGCGTTCGAGACCGCGGGGCCGTGGGAGCGCGCCGCGGGGGGCTACTGGGCGGCCCGTGCCTACCTGACCCTGGGCCAGCCGGCGGCGGCGATCCATTCGCTGCAGGAGGCGGCGGAATATTCCCGCACCTTCTATGGCCTGCTGGCGGCACGCCGCCTCGGCCTGGATCCGGTGTTCGGCTGGACCAAGCTGTCCGACGACGAGGACCTGGTGAACGCGCTGTTCGCGGTGCCCGCCGTGAAGCGCGCGCTGGCCCTGGCGCAGACCGGCCAGCGCGAGCGCGCCCGGGCGGAACTGCGGCTGTTGATGGATGCCCGCCGCCAGGCCCGCGACGGCGTCTTCCTGCCGATGCTGACCGCGCTGCTGGGCCTGACCGGCGATGCGCAGACCGCCTATCGCATGGCGCGGCTGTGGCATGCCAAGACCGGCGAGCATATCGACCCGGCGATGTATCCGGAGGTGCCCTGGCAGCCGAATGGCGGCTTCACCTTCGACCGCGCTCTGATCTATGCCTTCGTGCGCAAGGAGAGCCGGTTCGACCCAGTCGCGAAGAGCCCGGCGGGCGCGCGCGGCCTGATGCAGCTGATGCCGGCCACCGCCCGCTTCGTGAACGGCGGCAGCCGCAATCTGAGCCGGATCCTCAACGACCCGGCCGGCAATATGGAGCTCGGCCAGCGCTATATCCGCCACCTGGAGCGCGATGTCGGCCTGGGATCGGACCTGATCCGAATCGCCATCGCCTACAATGCCGGCCCCGGCAACCTGGAGAAGTGGGACCGCCAGGCCGAGCATGGCGGCGACCCGCTGCTGCTGATCGAAAGCCTGCCCTCGGCGGAGACCCGCGACTTCGTGGAGCGGATCCTCGCCAACCTGTGGGTCTATCGCGCGCGGCTGGGGCAGCCCTCGCCGTCGCTCGACGATCTGGCGGGCGGCGCCTGGCCGCGCTATGTGCCCCTGGACGAGCGGTCGAAGAAGACCGAGCTGAGCAGGGGCAAGTCCAGGAATGCCGGATGATGCGAAAGGCGCCGCCAGGGGTGACAATCCGGGCGGCACGACGGCCGCGGCGGTGGGCGCCGCCGCCGGCCAGGCCGAACGGCCGTTCATTCCCTGCAACATTGCCGTCCTGACGGTATCGGACAGCCGGACGGAGGAGACCGACACCTCCGGCGCCACCCTGGTGGGGCGGCTGACCGAAGCCGGCCACCGGCTGGCGGACCGCCGGATCCTGCCCGACGACCAGCCCGGGCTGGAGGCTCAGCTGCGGCGCTGGATCGCGGATCCGGGGATCGACATCGTGATCGCCACCGGCGGCACCGGCGTGACCGGGCGCGATGTCACACCGGAGGCCTTTGCCGCGGTCTGGGAGAAGGAGATCGCGGGCTTCGGCGAGCTGTTCCGGATGCTCAGCTACCAGAAGATCGGCACCTCCACGGTGCAGTCGCGGGCGACCGCAGGCGTCGCCGGCGGCACCTACCTGTTCGCCCTGCCCGGCTCCACCGGCGCCTGCAAGGACGGCTGGGACATGATCCTGAAGGACCAGCTGGACTACCGGCACAAGCCCTGCAACTTCGTGGAGCTGCTGCCGCGGCTGGAGGAGCATCAGCGCCGCAAATAGCCACTGGCGAAACGCAGGCTGTGGCCGTTTGTTCTTGAAATGTTCTCGCTCTGCGGTACACTGGCTGCATGAGCGAGATCGGCACCCATGTGATGAAGGCGCAGCGCCGCGGCCGCGGCGCCGCCAGCAATGCCAGCGGCCGCTACGAGGCGGAGGAGCGGGTGCTGGTCGACGACGGCTGGGGCGACCAGGACCGGAGTCCCGAAGACGGCGGCGACCGGCTGCCGGAGAACGATGGCCCGCCGCCGCTGCGGACCCGGGTCGGCATCGATTCCAGCCGGACGATCATCGCCCGCAACCAGTCCCCCGACCTGAACTTCGACCGCTCGATCAACCCCTACCGCGGCTGCGAGCATGGCTGCATCTACTGCTTCGCCCGGCCCACCCATGCCTGGCTCGGCCTCTCCCCCGGCCTGGACTTCGAGAGCCGGCTGTTCGCCAAGCCGGAGGCGGCCAGCCTGCTGGAAAAGGAGTTGCGGCACCCCCGCTACGCCTGCCGGGTGATGGCGATGGGCACCAACACCGATCCCTACCAGCCGGTGGAGCGGGAGATGCGCCTGACCCGCAGCATCCTGGAGGTCCTGGCCCGCTTCCGGCATCCGCTGGGGATCGTGACGAAAAGCGCGCTGGTGACCCGCGACATCGACCTCCTGGCGGAGATGGCGCGGCAGGACCTGGTCAAGGTCTATCTCTCGGTGACCACCCTGGACCGCGGCCTGGCCCGGACGATGGAACCGCGGGCGGCAACCCCGCCGCGGCGGCTGGAAGCGATCGCGGCGCTGGCGCAGGCCGGCGTGCCGGTCGGCGTGATGGTGGCGCCGACAATCCCCGGACTGACCGACCACGAGATGGAGGCGATCCTGAAGGCGGCGCGGGAGGCCGGCGCCGACGAGGCCGGCTATATCGCGCTGCGGCTGCCGCTGGAGATCAAGGACCTGTGGGCGGAATGGCTGGCGGAAAACCGGCCGAATCATGCCCGCCGGGTGATGACCCTGCTGCGACAGATGCGGGGCGGCCGCGACTATGACGCGACCTTCGGCAGCCGGATGACCGGCACCGGGCCGATCGCGCAGGCCCTGGCCCGCCGATTCGAGCTGGCAAAGGCCCGCCTGGGCTTCCGCGAGGTGCCGCGACGGCTCGACACGGGCCGCTTCAGGCCGCCGCCGCAGGCGGACAGGTCCGGCCAACTGGACTTCTTCGCCGGCCTGGCGCGATAACGGGTGCAATCCCTGTCCTGCTGACGGCATGCGGTTCCGGCAGCGACAGACTGGCTGCAGTGCGACGCCGACGGAGCACCATGCGCACCCTGTTCGACCTGGAAATCGTCTTCGACAGCCCGCAGGAAGGGATCTGCGGCGTCGACGAGGTCGGCCGCGGCCCGCTGGCCGGGCCTGTGGTCGCCGCGGCCGTGCTGCCCGACCCGCGCCAGCCGATCGCCGGCCTGGCGGACAGCAAGGTCCTGAACGCGGCGCAGCGCGACGAGCTGGCGGGAGAGATCCGGGCCAAATGGATCATCGCCCTCGGCGCCGCCAGCCTGCTGGAGATCGAGCACCGCAACATCCTGCATGCCAGCATGCTTGCCATGGAGCGGGCAGTGGCCCGCCTGCCGCTGGTCCCGCGTCATATCCTGATCGACGGCAATCGCCTGCCCGGCCGCCTGCCCTGCCCTGCCACCGCGCTGGTGAAGGGCGATGCCCTGGCACCCGCGATATCTGCCGCAGCCATCGTGGCGAAGGTTGCCCGCGACCGGACGATGCGGCAGCTGGGCCTGCGCTATCCCGGCTATGGCTGGGAGACCAATGCCGGCTACGGCACCGCCGAACATCTCGACGCGCTGAAACGCCTGGGCACGACCCCGCATCACCGTCTCAGGTTCGCCCCGGTAGCGGCCCTGATGGCGGGAGAGGCGACAGAGCCGAGATACCGGATGCCCCCGGCTTCCGGGCTGGAGGACAGGACATGGCCGGGAAAGCGGACGACAGCCGCGTAAACATCCGTCCGGCGTCCGACGGCGACCGGGCGGCGATCTGGCAGGTGCTGGCGCCCGTCTTCGCCAGCGGCGACAGCTATCCCCTGCCCCGCGACATCACCGAAGAGGCGGCGCTGGACTACTGGCTGGGCCCGGCGCACGAGGTGTTCGTGGCGGAGGACGAGGGCAAGCTGCTGGGCACCTACTACATGAAGGCCAACCAGCCCGGCGCCGGCGATCATGTCGCCAATTGCGGCTATGTCACCGCGCCGGCCGCGACCGGCCGCGGCATCGCCAGCACGATGTGCCGGCATTCGCTGGACCATGCCCGCCATCGTGGCTTCCGCGCGATGCAGTTCAACTTCGTCGTCGCCACCAACGACCGCGCGGTCCGGCTGTGGCAGCACCTGGGTTTCGACATCGTCGGACGGCTGCCGGGCGCCTTCCGCCATCCCGAACGCGGCTTCGTCGACGCCCTGGTCATGTTCCGCAGCCTGCCCTGAGGCGGGGGAGTGGCGCACCTGACGCGGCCCCGGAAGAACGAACCAGGAAAACGCGGTTTCCGCTCGTGGCGGCGCCATCGAAGGCGCGGCGGCGGGACAGCGCTGCATACAAGGTTCCGTTAAGGGGAACCCCTTCGGACTCAAGATGTTGCGTTAAAACCTTGATTCCGCAAAGATTCTTGACCGATTCCAGCCGGCCGGAGACGATTCGCTCCAGGAATGGACCGACGTGCCGGCCCCCTCGGGGCAGGCCAGAATGGCCCGAGGGGCCGGGGAACCCAGGCATGGCGAAACGAACCAGCGCGCCGATCGCGCCGGCGCTGCCGCTGGACGAGATTCTGGAAGGCGACTGCATCGAGGTGATGAATGCGTTGCCGGCCGGCTCGGTGGACATGATCTTCGCGGACCCGCCCTACAACCTGCAGCTGCAGGGCGAACTGCGCCGCCCGAACGAGAGCCGGGTCGACGGCGTCGACGACGACTGGGACCGCTTCGATTCCTTTGCCGCCTATGACGGCTTCAGCCGCGACTGGCTGCAGGCGGCCCAGCGGGTGCTGAAGGATGACGGCACCCTGTGGGTGATCGGCAGCTACCACAACATCTTCCGGGTCGGCGCCACCCTGCAGGACATCGGCTTCTGGATCCTGAACGACATCGTCTGGCGCAAGACCAACCCGATGCCGAACTTCCGCGGCAAGCGCTTCACCAATGCGCACGAGACCCTGGTCTGGTGCGCCAAGAGCGCCGCGGCCAAGCGCTACACCTTCAACTATGCCGCCACCAAGGCGATGAACGACGACCTGCAGATGCGCTCCGACTGGGTGATCCCGATCTGCTCCGGCCGGGAGCGGCTGAAGATCGACGGCAGCAAGGCGCATCCGACCCAGAAGCCGGAGGCCCTGCTGCACCGGGTGCTGGTCGCCTCGACCCGGCCCGGCGACGTGGTGCTGGACCCGTTCTTCGGCACCGGCACGACCGGCGCCGTGGCGCGCCGTCTGCGGCGCCACTTCATCGGCATCGAGCAGGACCCGGTCTATGCCCGGCTGGCGCAGCGCCGCATCGAGGCGGTGGAGCCCGCGACGGAGGATACGGTGGCCACCACCGAATCCCGCCGCGACGCGCCCCGGGTGCCGTTCGGCTGGCTGGTGGAGCGCGGGCTGATCCCGCCGGGGACGGTGCTGACCGACCAGCGCCGCCGCCACCATGCGCGGGTGCGCGCCGACGGCACCCTGGTCGCGGCCGACATCACCGGCTCGATCCACCAGGTCGGCGCCCATCTGCTGGGCGCGCCGAGCTGCAACGGCTGGGCCTTCTGGCATGTCGAGGAACGCGGCAAGGCCGTGCCGCTCGACCATTTTCGCCAGCAGTTGCGCGCGACGATGAACTGAGGGCCGACCCTCAGTCCCGGGCGGCAGCCAGCGCCGCGACCCGGTCCGCCAGCGCGGCATTCACCGCCTCGTAGGCGGGGCCGAAGCTATGCGACATCGTCCGCCGGCTGAAGGTCAGCGGGATCAGCCCGCTCATGTCCTCGCCATGTTCCAGCCGCGTCCCCTCGCCTTCCGGGCTCAGGCGGAAGAAATGGCGGCCGGTGAACATAACCGGGATCCGGCCGACCCAGGCCAGGGCCTTGCCGGGCTCGCATTCGGTGATGGTCACGGTCATATCGATGGTGGAACCCGCTCTGGCCGGATTACGGAAGGTGATCGGGATCCGCGCCCCCGGGGCGGCATTCCCGCTGGCGCGTATGTTCAGCGGGTTCCATTCGGCATAGCCGTCGAAATCCGCCAGCACTTCCCACACCCGCAGCGGCGGCGCCGCGATATAGGCCTCCGTGCGCACCTGCTTTGCCATCGAACCGATCCTTCCCCGCCTGTCTGTGCCCGCCCCGCAAGGCCAAGCCTAGCCCCCGCCCCCCGCCACCGCGAGGGGCGAACGGCCGGCGCCCCGGAACGCTGCCGCGGCCCGCGCGTTCTGCGAATGGGTCCGTCCGGCCGCTTCCGGTCCGGGGGACCGACGCACCGACCATGGGGAGATGGCCATGCCGCCCGGTCCGGCGGAACAGGGCGAACAGGCGAGGGAACGCGCCACGATGGTGCGGGATCAGCTTGTCACGCGCGGGATTTCCGACCCTCTGGTCCTGCAGGCGATGACAGAGGTCCCCCGCGAGGCCTTCGTCGATCCCGGCATGGCAGGCCGCGCCTACCACGACACGCCGCTGCCGATCGGCCATGGCCAGACGATCTCGCAGCCGTTCATCGTGGCGCTGATGGCGCAGATGGCGGAGCTTTCCCCCGGCGACCGGGTACTGGAGATCGGCGCCGGCTGCGGCTATGCGGCCGCGGTCTACGGGCGGATCACCGGTCAGGTCTGGGCGGTCGAGCGCCTTCCCGCGCTGGCCGCCCGGGCCCGCACGGCCCTGGACCGCAGCGGCGTCGGCAAGGTGGCCGTCCGCTGCGGCGACGGCAGCCTGGGCTGGCCGCAAGAGGCGCCGTTCGATGCGATCCTGGTTGCTGCCGGATCACCTTGCATGCCGCAGAGCCTCATCCGCCAGCTTGCGGACGGCGGCCGACTGGTCGCACCGGTCGGGCCCGACGCGGCACAGCAGCTGGTCAGGACCCGCCGGCTGCCCGATGGCAGCCTTGAGGAAGACCGGCATCCCGCTGTCCGCTTCGTGCCGTTGATCGGCGCGGAGGGCTGGCCCGACATGTCGGGAGGCGCCGACGATGAGGGGTGACATCGTCACCCTGTTCGGCGGCACCGGCTTCCTGGGCCGCCGCATCGCCGCCGCGCTGATGCGGCAGGAGATCCGGGTGCGGATCGCCGCGCGGCGACCGGAGCGCTTCGAGCCGCCGCCGGGGCAGTCGTCCTTCCTGCAGCGGGTGCAGGCCGACCTGCGCGACCGGGAGTCGGTTCGCGCCGCCGTCGTCGGCAGCACCGCTGTCGCCAACGCCGTCGGCCTCTATGTCGAAGGCGGCGACGCGCGCTTCCGGGACATCCATGTCGACGGCGCGCGACGGGTGGCGGAGGCCGTGCGCGACGCCCGCGCGACACGGCTGCTGCACGTCTCCGGCATCGGCGCCGACAGCGGCGCCCGGGACAGCTATATCCGCTGCCGGGGCGAGGGCGAACGCGCAGTGCGCGAAGCCTTTCCCGATGCGGCGATCCTGCGTCCCAGCGTGATGTTCGGCGACGGCGATGCCTTCCTCGGCATGCTCGTGCAGCTGGTGCGCCGGCTGCCGGTGATGCCGCTGTTCGGCCACGGCCGGTGCCGCCTGCAGCCTGTGCATGTCGACGATGTCGCACGGGCGGCGTGCCGACTGCTGAGCCGTGCTGCGCCGCCGGAACCGCTCTACGAGGTCGCCGGGCCGCGCGCCTGGCACTACCGCGACATCGTCCGGCTGGTGGCGCAGGCCAGCGGCCGCCGCCGGCTCCTGCTGCCGCTGCCCTTCCCGCTCTGGGAGGCGCTCGCCGCCACCGGCCGCCTGCTGCCCACGCCGCCGGTCACGCCGGCGCAGGTGGCGCTGATGCGGCAGGACAATCTGCCCTCGGCCGACCTGCCCGGGCTCGCCGCGCTCGGCATCCGGCCGGCCCGGCTGGAGGTCGCGTTGGGACGGCTGCTCGCCCCGGAACAGCCTGGGCATGCCGGCCGCTGAGGCCGCGCTAGCGCCGGCTTGCCGGCGCTGTATCCGCGGCATGGGCGAACCGCGCCGCCTTGCGCATCACCGTGGGCAGCTGCTCCCAGGTCTCCCGTCCCGGGGACAGCCAGAGGCTTCCGGTCGGGGGGGCCGAGGCCAGCGTCGCCTCATCGGCCGGCAGGTCGGCCAGCGCGACCGACAGGTCCAGCGCGAAATGGGTGAAGACATGGCGGATCCCGCCGGGCAGCAGCACCCAGTCCGCCGCCGCCGGCTGCCAGGCCAGCGCTTCCGCCAGCGGCCAGGGCCGGCGGTCCTCCCATGGCGTGCCCGGCAGGCCCAGCATGCCGCCGAGCAGGCCCTTCGGCGGCCGCCGCTCCAGCAGCACCGCACCGTCGGACGGCCGGCGCAGCCAGAAGGCGATGCCGTGCCGCTGCGGCTTCGCCGCCTTTGCCGCGCGCCGCGGCAGCTCCGCCGCAATGCCCGCAGCCCGTGCCCCGCATTGGCCCGACAGCGGGCAGAGCAGGCAGTCCGGGCTGCGCGGCGTGCATACGGTGGCGCCGAGGTCCATCATCGCCTGCGCGAAGTCGCCCGGCCGCCGCTGCGGGGTCAGTTCGGCGGCACGCTGTCGCAGCCGCGGCTTGACCGCCGGCAGGAGGTCGCTTTCCGCGAACAGGCGCGCCACCACCCGCTCCACGTTGCCGTCGACCACCACCGCCGGCCGGTCGAAGGCGATGGCGGCGATCGCCGCCGCCGTATAGGGACCGATTCCTGGCAGGGCCAGCAGCCCGGCCTCGTCGACGGGGAATCGGCCGCCATGCAGGCCGGCGACCTGCTGCGCGCAGAGATGCAGGTTGCGCGCGCGGCTGTAGTAGCCCAGCCCGGCCCAGGCGGCGAGCACCTCGTCCCGATCCGCGGCAGCCAGCGCCGCGACATCGGGCCAGCGCTGCAGGAAGGTGCGGAAATAGGGGATCACGGCCGTCACCGTGGTCTGCTGCAGCATGATCTCGCTCAGCCAGACGGCATAGGGATCGGCCGGCGCGCTGCCGGGCGGCGCCCGCCAGGGAAGGCTGCGGGCATGACGGTCGTACCAGCGCAGCAGCAGCTGCGGCACCGTGTCCGGATCGGGCACCGGACCGGCTACGGCGCCGCCGGAGGGGGAACGTTTGCGGGT
Organism: Marinibaculum pumilum; assembly: GCF_042646425.1. Lineage (NCBI taxonomy): Bacteria > Pseudomonadati > Pseudomonadota > Alphaproteobacteria > Rhodospirillales > Rhodospirillaceae > Marinibaculum > Marinibaculum pumilum. Next base: position 120,566 of record NZ_JBHRTR010000013.1, on the reverse strand, counting down.
CATCGGCGCTCGGCCCATGCTAGGATCCGGTCATGCCGGGCGGCCGGCATTGCCACGGTGCCGCGCCGACAGCCGGTCGGCGGGCGCGAGGACATAGCATGAAACCGCCATCACCGCCCGCCGAACCCCGCCGGCTGGGCCCGCTGATCACCAGGGTCGCCCGGCGCTCCGCCGGACGGCGCGGCCTGCCCACGGCGGAGATCCTGACCAACTGGCGCAGCATCGTCGGGGCGGAACTGGCGCCCCTCACTGTGCCGGTGCAGGTGACCTTTCCGCGCGGTGCCGGCGATGGCGGCACCCTGAAGCTGCGGGTGGCGGCCGGCTTCGGCCCGATCGTGGCACAGCAGGAGCCCAGGATCGTCGCCCGGCTGAACACCTATTTCGGCTATGGCGCCATTGCCCGGCTGCGGCTGGTCCAGGGCCCGCCGCTGACCTCGGCCCTCCTGGCAACGGCCCGGAGCGAGTCCCCCGCCGGCCAGGGCGGCACTGCGGAATCCGGCGGAAATCTGCCATGCGACTCCGCCAGCGACTCGGACCGGCTTCCCGCCCTGGAGCGCCTTCGGCGGGCCCTTGCGGCCCGTCGCCAGGGGTCCGCAGGGGGCCAGAAGGCATGAATCGGACTGGCGGTCACGACTCCGTGGGCCGGGCGGATTTCTGCCTTTTTCCCGCCTAGACTGGCGCCGCAGACCGCCCGGCCGGGAGCGGCCCGGCGATCGAGAATTGAAGGATACCCCCATGAGCCTCTACACTGCGCTTCCGTCACAGGCCCCAACATCTAGTGGTTCGGCTTCTGCAATGACCCAGATAGGACAATTCCTAACCGCCGGACGCACGCTTGCCGCGGCCGCGCTGCTGTCCCTGTCCTGCCTCGCGGTCAGCCCGCCTGTGCAGGCCGCGGACGACGCGGCGGCGGAGCCGGCGAACGCCGCCGCTGCGATGATGCAGGAAATGGTCATGGGCGACCCGGACGCGCCCGTGACGATCGTCGAATATGCCTCCCTGACCTGCCCGCACTGCGCCACCTTCCATACCGAGGTGCTGCCAGAGCTGAAGAAGGAATATATCGACGCAGGCAAGGTGAAGCTGATCTTCCGCGACTTCCCCTTCGACCGCTTTGCGCTGACCGCGTCGATGCTGGCGCGCTGCAGCGGTCCGGACCGCTACTTCCCCTTCCTGTCGGTACTGTTCAAGCAGCAGGCGAACTGGATCGGCAGCGGCCAGCCGGACGAGGTGCTGGCCAACCTGCAGAAGCTCGCCGGGCTGGCCGGCATGGACGAGGCCGCGATCAAGGCCTGCCTCGGCAACGAGGCGCTGAGCGAATATGTGCTGAACGAGCGTCTGACCGGGAACAAGGAATTCGGCGTCGAGTCCACGCCGACCCTGATCATCGGCGGCACGCCCTATCCCGGCGTCCGCCGGATGGAAGAGCTGCGCGGCATCATCGACCCGCTGCTGCCGGCTGAGATGAAGGAATCCCGGATCCTGCCAGACGACGGGGCCGGCAACGGCACCCGGGATCGGCATACCGGCTGAGGTGGAGCCCCGCGAACGGGTGGCCGGGCCATGGCCCGGCCGCCTGCGCGGCGGGGCCGGAGGAGTGACTTGCATTTCGATCGGCTTCGCCTTCGCGGCTTCAAATCCTTTGTCGAGGAAACCGACTTCACGATTTCCCCCGGCCTGACCGGGGTCGTCGGCCCGAACGGCTGCGGCAAGTCCAACCTTGTGGAGGCGCTGCGCTGGGTGATGGGCGAGAATTCCGCCCGGCAGATGCGCTCCGGCGCGATGGACGACGTGATCTTCGCCGGCACCAGCACGCGCCCTCCGCGCAGCTTCGCGGAAGTCGTCGTCACCCTGGGCAATCCCGACCGCACCGCACCGCCGGCCTATAACGACAGCCCGATGCTGGAGATCAGCCGCCGCATCGACCGCGAGGCGGGCTCCACCTACCGCATCAACGGCCGCGAAGTCCGCGCCCGCGACGTGCAGCTGCTGTTCGCCGACATCGCCACCGGCGCCCATTCCACCGCCATCGTCAGCCAGGGCCGCATCGGCCAGCTGATCAACGCCCGGCCGGTCGACCGGCGCCGCATCCTGGAAGAGGCCGCCGGCATCACCGGCCTGCACAGCCGCCGCCACGAAAGCGAGCTGCGCCTGCGTGCGGCGGAACAGAACCTGGAACGCGTCGACGACGTGATGCGGGAGCTGGAGAACCGCCTGAACGGCCTGCGCCGGCAGGGCAAGCAGGCGCGCAAGTACCGCCGCCTGTCAGACCGCATCCGCGAGACGGAGGCGCTGCTGTTCCACGCCCGCTGGTCGGCGGCGCAGGACGATGCCGCGCGGCTGCAGACCGCGTTGGCGGAAGCGGAGCGTGCGGTGGCGGAGCTGACCCAGGCCGCCGCCGCCGCGGCGAACGCGGCCGAGCGGTCGGAGGAGGCGCTGCCGCCCCTGCGGACCGCGGAGGCGGAGGCCGCGGCCCGCCTGCAGCGCCTGGATTCCGCGCGGGAGGCGCTGGACCGCGAGGAGGCGCAGCTTGCCGCCGCCCGCAATGCCGTCTCCGCCCGGCTCGCGGACCTGGAGCGCGACGCCGCGCGGCTGAGAGAGCAGCGGCGCGAGGCCGCGCAGGTCACCGAACGTCTGCGCATCGAGCAGGCGGAGCTTGCCCGGGCGCGCGAGGATGAAGGCGGCCAGCTGCAGGCGGCCGAGCAGGCGCGAAACGAGGCACAGGCGGCCGCCGATCGCGCGCAGAGCGAACTCGACCGGGTCAGCGCCGAGCTGGCGCAGCAGCAGGCGGAACGCCGCCGGCTGGAGCAGGCGCTGCGCGGCCTGACCGACGAGATGACCGGCCTGACCCGGCGCCGCGACGGGGTGGCCAAGGCCCGCGCGGAGTTGAAGACGAACGAAGCCGATGCCCAGATCGCCGCGCTGAGCGAAAGCCTGGGCCAGTGGGAGACGAAGCTGGATGCGGCGCGCGAGGAGCTGCGCGCGGCCGAGGAGGCGCAGGGCACCAGCCAGGCCCAGGTGGCGGAGAGCAGGGAACGCCGCGACGAGCGCCGCGCTGCCCTGAACCGGGTGAAGGCGGAGGAGGACGGGCTGTCCCGCCTCCTGAAGGTGGCCGGCGACGATCTCTGGGCGCCGCTGATCGACCGGGTGCAGGTCTCCCCCGGGTTCGAGAAGGCGCTGGGCGCCGCCCTGGGCGAGGACATCTCCGCCTCCACCGACACCGCCGCGCCGCTGCACTGGACGGAGCTGCCGCCGCTGGCGGCACCGGCGCCGCTGCCGCCGGGTGCGCGGCCGCTGTCGGAGGTCGTGGAGGCGCCTCCGGTCCTGCATCGCCGCCTGTCGCAGGTCGGCATCGTGCCGGAGGAGGACGGCGCCGCCCTGCAGAAGCAGCTGGCCGCGGGGCAGCGGCTGGTCAGCGCCGCCGGCGGGCTGTGGCGCTGGGACGGCTATACCGTGGCGGCGCAGGCGCCGACCGCCGCCATGATCCGGCTGGAACAGCGCAACCGCCTGGCGGAGCTGCGCACCGAGCGCGAAGGGCTGGCCGCCGGGCTTGAGGGGCTGGAAGCCGCGCTGACGGAAGCGCAGGTGGCGGCGGAGCAGAGCCGCAACCGGACGACCGCCGCCCGCAACGCCGTCGGCGAGGCCGAGCGCGCGGTCAAGGAACAGCAGGGCCGCCATGCCCGGGCATTGAAGGAATCGGCCGACCTGTCGCGGCAGCAGGCCTCGCTGGAGGCGCAGGCGGAACAGATCGAGGGCCGGCTGGCCGAGCTGGCACGGCGGGAAGCGGAAGACCGCGAGGCGCTCGAAGCCCTGCCGCCAGCCGACCGGACGGCACAGGCGGCGGAGGCCGCACGGTCAGCGGCGGGGGCGACCCGTTCCGGCCTTGCCGAGGCGGTGCGCCGGCACGACCAGCTGCGCCAGGAGGCACAGTCCCGGCGGGCAAGGCTGGAGGCGATCGAGGGCGAGCTGAAACGCTGGGAAGGCCGCGACCGGCAGAACGGCGAGCATGAGGCGGAGCTGACCTCCCGCCGGCAGGAGATGCAGGCCGAGGATGCGCGCCTGTCGGAGCTGCCGGCGCAGCTGGCGACGAAGCGCAGTGCGCTGCTGGACCAGATCGCCGCGGCGGAGGCCGGCCGCAAGACCGCCGCGGATGCCCTGTCGGAAGCCACCACGGCACTGGAGCAGACGCGTCGCGGCGCCCGCGAGCGGGAGACCGCGGTCAATGCCGCCCGCGAGGAGCGGGTCCGCCTGCAGGCGGCGCAGGAGCATGCACACGAGAACCTGGCGGAGACCGCGGCCCGGATCCGGGAAACCTTCTCCTGTGCGCCGAACCGGCTGCTGGAGCATGTCGGCCTGGCCGATCGCGAGGAAGCCGGCCTGCCCGACCAGGAGGCGCTGGAGCGCGTGCTGGACGAGACCAAGCGAGAGCGCGAGCGGCTGGGCCCGGTGAACCTGCGGGCAGAGATCGAATCCCAGGAGGTCGAGGAGCAGATCGCCACCCTGGCCTCCGAGAAGGACGACCTGACGGCGGCGATCGGCCGGCTGCGGCAGGGCATCGCCAACCTGAACCGGGAGGGGCGGCAGCGCCTGACGGAAGCCTTCCAGCAGGTCGACGCGCATTTCCAGACACTGTTCCGGAAGGTGTTCGGCGGCGGCAAGGCGCATCTGGCGCTGACCGGCTCCGAGGACCCGCTGGAGGCGGGGCTGGAGATCATGGCCTCGCCGCCGGGCAAGAAGATGCAGACGATGACCCTGCTGTCGGGCGGCGAGCAGGCATTGACCGCGCTGGCCCTGCTGTTCGCGGTGTTCCGCACCAATCCAGCACCGATCTGCCTGCTGGACGAGGTCGACGCGCCGCTGGACGACGCGAACGTGGAGCGGATGTGCGACCTGCTGATCGAGATGGTGCGCACGCACGACCATACGCGCTTCGTGATCGTGACCCACAACCCGATCAGCATGTCGCGCATGGACCGGCTCTATGGCGTGACCATGGCGGAGCGCGGCGTCTCCAGCCTGGTCTCCGTCGATCTCAGCCATGCCACCCAGATGGCGGCGGAGTAGGACCGCCGGGACGGACGGTCGGCATGCCCCAAGGTATTGAAATCACTATTTGATTCGCCCCTGTTTTGCAGTGCGGCAACGGCTTGACAGGGGGCGGGGCGGTCCGTAAGGTTCGGCCGCTTTCAGCGGGCGTGCCGTCGGGGGACCCGCGCCTTATCCGTACCGGTTTCTGACTGCCCGCCGGGCGATCGACCTTTATGATCGATTCCCGGTTCCGGCCACGACATGGCCGGCAGCATGGACAAGAGGCCGGATATGGACGAGCCGCAGCGGAACCTCGAAGGAACGGGGTCTCCGAAAGATCCCAACACCCTGGAGGCACTGGATGCCCGCCTGCGTGCGCGTCGTGCACGACAGGAGGGCGGGACCGAGCGGGCGCTGCACCGTCCGGCCGGCATGCCGGCATCGGCATGGGGCCTGGCCTGGCGGCTGGCGGTCGAGATGGTGGCCGCAATGGTCTTCGGACTGGGGGCTGGCTGGCTTCTCGACGACTGGTTCGGCACCGCTCCGACCTTCGTGCTGATCCTGGCCTTGCTGGGGATCGCGACGGGCATCTGGAACGTGATCCGCCTGACCGGGCGGTATCAGGCCTTGCAAGATGCGGCCGAGGTCCCTAGAAGCGGGGCGCGGAAAGAGCGGGAGTAACGGCCTGCCGGCGCCAGACGGATCTGGCTGCCGCGGGTGAGACGAGTGAAGGAGCCGCAGGTGGCCAGTTCTGAACAGACAGACGCCATCCACGAGACTGTGCAGGAGATCGAGCACGCGGATTCCGCGCACGGCCCGCTGGAACAGTTCGAGATCAATCACCTGGTCCCGATCGATGTCGGCGGCCTGGATTTCTCCTTCACCAATTCCGCCGCCGCCATGATCTTCGGCGTCGCGCTGGTGGTCCTGCTGATGCTTGTCGGCATCCGCTCGCGCAGCCTGGTGCCCGGCCGCCTGCAGTCCGTGGTCGAGGTTTCCTACGAATTCATCGCCGGGATGGTGCGGGAGAATGTCGGCCAGGAAGGCCGCCCCTACTTCCCCTTCGTCTTCACCCTGTTCATGTTCATCCTGTTCGCCAATCTGGTCGGGATGATCCCCTTCAGCTTCACCTCGACCAGCCATATCGTGGTGACCTTCTCGCTGGCGCTTGCGGTCTGGATCGGCGTGACGATCATCGCCTTTGCCCGCCACGGCATCCGCTTCTTCGGCTATTTCCTGCCGTCCGGCGTGCCGACCGCGCTGGCACCGATCATCATCCCGATCGAGGTGATCTCGTATTTCGTGCGGCCGATCAGCCTGTCGCTCCGGCTGTTCGCCAACATGCTCGCCGGGCACATCATGCTGAAGGTGTTCGCCGGTTTCGTGATCGCGCTCGGCATCGCCGCCGGCTGGCTGCCGCTGGCTTTCATCGTGGCGCTGACCGGGCTGGAACTGCTGATCGCCTTCCTGCAGGCCTATGTGTTCACCATCCTGACCTGCCTGTATCTCCACGACGCGATCCACATGGATCACTGAGTTCGGGATCTCTGAGTTCGGATGGGCAATCGGCAAACGGCTGAACAGTGGATTTCCTGCACAGGTCACGGCCTGCAAGGCCTTGAGACGGAACGCCGGGGACGAGTTCCAGACAAGAGCTATCCAGGGCGTCGCCGCCCCCGGCCGGCGCCCCGAGAGAGGCATAGACAGTAGCGTCGAATCGTTCGACCTCGCCAAACGAGAGGATTGGTACAATGGAAGCTGATGCCGCGAGACTTCTTGGTGCGGGTATTGCCATGCTGGCCCTGGCGGGCGTGGGTATCGGCCTGGGCAACCTGTTCGGCAGCTATCTGGCCGGCGCTTTCCGGAACCCCACAGCGGCTCCGAAGCTGTTCGGCAATCTGCTGCTGGGCTTCGCGCTGACCGAGGCGGTCGCGCTGTTCGCCCTCGTCATCGCGTTCCTGATCCTCTTCTCGTGATCCTGTCCGGCCCGGCCGGCGGATGCCCGCCGGCCGGCTCGTTGGTTACGAAGCAGGAAGAGGAGCGGCCATGCCGCAGCTAGAAACACAATTCTTTCTGCCGCAGATCGTCTGGCTGATCATCACGTTCGGGATCCTGTACGTGGTGATGGCCCGGGTGGCCCTGCCGCGCATTGCGGAGGTCCTGCGGGCACGCCAGCAGCGGATCAGCAATGACCTGGACGAGGCGGAACGCCTCAAGCGGGAAACCGAAGAGGTGATCCAGGCCTACGAAAAGGCGCTCGCGGAAGCCCGCAGCCAGGCCCAGGCGCTGGCGACGGAGACCCGCGCCAAGGCCAATGCCGAGGCGACGGCGAAGCGCGAGGAGCTGGAAAGCCGACTCGCGGCGGAGCAGGAAGAGGCGGAAAAGCGGATCGCGGAGGCGCGTGCCTCTGCGATGGCGCAGGTCACCACCGTCGCGCAGGAAGCCGTCGGCGAGATCGTTTCCCGGCTGGCCGGCCTGTCGCCGGATCGGGAGCGAGTGGCGTCCACCGTCGAGGATGTCGCCCGCAAGGGCAGCTGAAGCCGGACGGGAGCCCGCGCAACCATGTTTGAGAATACAAGCTTCTGGCTTCTGGTCGGGATGGTCATCCTGATCGCGATCGTGGTCTGGAAGGGCGCCCATTCCAAGCTGATGGACATGCTCGACGCCCGCTCCAAGCGGATCGCCGACGAGCTGGAAGAGGCCCGCAAGCTGCACGAGGACGCGCAGGCGCTCTATGCGGAGTACCAGCGCAAGCAGAAGAACGCGATGGCGGAGGCGGAGGAGATCGTCTCCCACGCCAAGGCCGAGGCCGAGCGCATCGCCGCCCATGCCAAGGAAGAGCTTGAAAGCACCATGGCGCGCCGGCGGGCCCTGGCCGAAAACAAGATCGCCCAGGCCGAGAGCAAAGCGATCCAGGACGTCCGCAGCATCGCCGCCGACCTGGCCGTCGAGGCGGCCGGGCGGATCATGAAGGAGCAACTGCAGGGTCCGAACGGTGACGCAGCGGCCGCCAACCGGCTGGTCGACGGCGCGATCGAGGACCTGGGCCGCAAGCTGCACTGACCCCGGCGATCATCAGACAGAGCTGGAAAAGGCCTCCCCCATGGGAGGCCTTTTTCTTGGGTCCATCACGGAACAGCGTGGAGGGGCGGGGCGGACAACGGCCCCTTCTGCCAGACCACCGTCTCCCTGCCCGCATGCCTCCAGCCGCACCTCACGCCGGCCGCGTTGGACCGTCATCAGATTGGTCTGGCTCCCGCGGAACCCGCCCCGCGGAACCCACCCTTGCGCCGCCCCGGCCTGACGAGCGCATACAGCGCCGCGGCGGCGCCCGGCGGGAAGACCAGCGGGAAGACCCGGGGATGCCGCCCGCTTCCGCGATCCTCAGGCAGCCGCCAAGCCAGTCGGCCATCCGGGCCAGCACTCTCTGAAAATGGGCAATGTCGCAGCGGACGAAGGTCCACTCAGCTCGGCAGGCGTGCTATGTCGCCACGCAATTCCGCAGGCCGCCGCCATCGCCTGGTCGGCACGCTGGTGCTGCGCTTCGGACCGCAGGATCCCCGCGGCCCGATGCCTTTGGGCCCCGCCAGCCGCCCACTGCCGGCAATGCGATACAACAGATGGGCCGGCTGCGCGGTGAGGCCCCGACGCTCGGCTCCTACTCCGCGGCTTCTGCGGGTGCCGTCTCCGGCTGCCAGCGCAGGCGCGGCTTCCGGGCGGCCTGCGTCTCGTCCAGGCGACGGCGCGGCGCCAGACGCGGCGCGGCGGTGAAGCGGGTCTTGTCGCCCTCCCCCGTCGCCGCCTGTGCCAGCGCCCGCATCGTGGCGATGAAGCGGTCCAGGGTCTCCTTCGACTCCGTCTCGGTCGGCTCGATCAGCAACGCGCCATGCACCACCAGCGGGAAGTATATGGTCATCGGGTGGAAGCCCTCGTCGATCATCGCCTTGGCGAAATCCAGGGTCTCCACCCCGCTGTCCTTCAGGAAGGAATCGTCGAACAGCGCCTCGTGCATGCAGGGACCGTCATAGGCCGGGCTGAGCACATCCTGCAGCGATGCCAGCAGGTAGTTGGCGTTCAGCACCGCATCCTCCGCCACCTGCCGCAGGCCGTCGCCGCCATGCGACAGCATGTAGGTCAGGGCGCGGATGAACATGCCCATCTGGCCGTGGAACCCTTTCAGGCGGCCGAAGCTGTGGATGCCCTCTTCCTCCGCATCGTCCTGCCGCTCGACCAGGTGGAAGCCTGCCGAGTCGTGGCGGATGTAGGGCACCGGCACGAACGGCGCGAGCGGCTCGGAGAAGACCACCGGGCCGGAGCCCGGACCGCCGCCGCCATGCGGGGTGGAGAAGGTCTTGTGCAGGTTGATGTGCATCGCGTCGATGCCCAGGTCGCCGGGCCGGACCCGGCCGACGATGGCGTTGAAGTTGGCCCCGTCGCAGTAGAAATAGGCGCCCGCCTTATGCACCAGCTCCGCCACCTTGACGATGTCGCGCTCGAACAGGCCGCAGGTGTTCGGGTTGGTCAGCATGATCGCGGCGACGTCCGGGCCGAGCGCCGCCTCCAGCGCCGCCAGGTCCATCCGCCCGTCATCGGTGGAGGGAATCGCCTCCACGGCATAGCCGCACTGCACGGCGGTCGCCGGGTTGGTGCCATGGGCGCTCTCCGGCACCAGGACCTTCTTGCGCGGGTCGCCGGCGGCGGTCAGCGCGGCACGGATCGCCATCAGGCCGCAGAGCTCGCCCTGCGCGCCCGCGGCCGGCGACATCGCCACGGCCGGCATGCCGGTCAGGGTCCGCAGCCAGTCCGCCAGGCTCTCGATCAATGCCAGCGCGCCCTGGACGGTCGACACGGGCTGCAGGGGATGCAGGTCGCCCAGCCCCGGCATGCGCGCCATCTTCTCGTTCAGCCGGGGATTGTGCTTCATGGTGCAGGAGCCCAGCGGGTAGATCCCGGCATCGATCGCATAGTTGGTCTGGCTGAGGCGCACGAAATGGCGCACCACCTGCGGCTCGGACAGGCCGGGCAGGCCGATCGGCGCCTTGCGTTCCATGCCGCCCAGCCGCGTCTTGTGGCGCGGTACCTCGGGCAGGTCCACGCCGCTGCGCCCCTGCTGGTCCTGCTCGAACAGCAGCGGCTCCTCATGCACCAGCCCGCGATGACCGCTGAAGGTCTCGATCGTGCCGTCGTCCGCGCCCGCGTCGTGCGGGCGGCTCTTGCGCCCCTGTGCGTTCAGCATGTCAGAGCACCTCCTTCAGGCCCTCGACCAGGGCCTGGATATCGCTGTCCTGGGTGAGTTCGGTGGCCGCGACCAGCAGGATGTCCTGCTGCCCGCCTTCGCGGGGCGCCAGGCGCGACAGCGGCACGCCGGCCAGCACGCCGCGCACCGCCATCGCCTCCACCACCTCCGCGGCGGGCCGCGGCAGGCGCAGCGCGAACTCGTTGAAGAAGGCGGAGGTCTCCACCGTCACGCCGTCGATCGCCTCCAGCGCCTCCGCGGTCTGCACCGCCCGCGCATGGTTCAGCTCCGCCAGCTTGCGCAGGCCGGCTTCCCCCAGAAGGGACAGATGGATGCAGAACGCCAGGGCACAGAGCCCGGCATTGGTGCAGATGTTCGAGGTCGCCTTCTCGCGGCGGATATGCTGCTCGCGCGCGGAGAGGGTGAGCACGTAGCCGCGGCGGCCGTCCTGGTCGATTGTCTCGCCGCAGAGCCGGCCCGGGATCTGCCGCAGGAACTTCTGCCGTGTCGCGAACAGGCCGACATGCGGCCCGCCATAGGACAGCGGCACGCCGATCGACTGGCCCTCGCAGGCCACGACATCGGCGCCCATATCGCCCGGCGCGGTGACCAGGCCCAGCGCCACCACTTCCGTCACCGCCACGACCAGGAGGGCGCCCGCCTTGTGCGCGGCCTCCGCGAGCGGGCGCAGGTCGCGCACCTGGCCGTAAAGGTCGGGATACTGGACCACCAGGCAGGCGGTCTCGTCGTCCGGCAGGGCGGCGGGGTCGGCACCGTCCCCCGTGTCGCAGACCAGGACCGGATCGCCGGTGAAGCCGCACAGGGTGCGCACCACCTCGGCATAGTGGGGATGCACCGCCGGCGCCACCACCACCTTGTGGCGCTTGGTGATCCGCTTCGCCATCAGCGCGGCTTCGCCCAGGGCGGTCGCGCCGTCGTACATCGACGCGTTCGCCACCTCCATGCCGGTCAACAGCGCGACCTGCGTCTGGAACTCGAACAGCGCCTGCAGGGTGCCCTGGCTGATCTCCGGCTGGTACGGGGTGTAGGAGGTCAGGAACTCCGAGCGCTGGATCAGATGGTCCACGCTCGCCGGAATATGGTGCCGGTAGGCGCCCGCCCCCAGGAAGCTGGGCGCGGTGCCGGGCGAGAGGTTGCGGCCGGCGAAGGCGGCGATCTCGCGCTCGACCTCGAACTCGCTTCTGTGGTCGGGCAGGTCCAGCGGCGCGGTCAGCCGCGCCGCCTCGGGCACGTCGACATAGAGATCGTCGATCGACCCCGCGCCGATCCGCGCCAGCATGGCGCTCCGGTCATCGGCGGTAAGCGGCAGGTATCGCATCAGGATATGGTCTCCAGGAATTCCTTGTAGGCCTCTTCGTCCATCAGGTCGTCGAACTCCGAGGGATCGGTGATCTTGATCTTCGCGATCCAGCCCGCGCCCTCGGCATCATCGTTGACCGTGGCCGGCTCCTCGGTGAGGCCCTCGTTGACCTCGACCACCTCGCCGGTCATCGGCGCGTAGATCTCGCTGGCGGCCTTGACCGATTCGATGACGGCGAACTCCTCCGCCTTCGCCACCGTGCGGCCGACCTCGGGCAGTTCGACGAAGACGATGTCGCCCAACTGCTCCTGCGCATATTCGGTGATGCCGACGGTGCCGATATCGCCGTCCAGCTCCACCCATTCATGATCCTTGGAGTAACCGATCACGCTCATCTGAGCCTCCCCTGACCCGGAAATCTGTTGCCTGGAACGCACTGAGCGACCGGGCGGCCGGACGGCCGCCCGTCGCAAATCCTGCTCAACGGGCGTAGCGGTGCGCCACGAAGGGCATGTCCGCGATCTTCGCCTCGATCCGGCGGCCGCGCACCATCAGGCCGACGGCGCTGCCGCTCGCGGCCTGCCCGGCCGCGACATAGCCCATGGCGATCGGCGCGCCGACACTGGGGGCGAACCCGCCGGAGGTCACGGTGCCGATGCTGTCGTCGCCGTCGGCGGCGACGATCCCCGCGCCGGCACGCGCCGGCGCCCGGCCGTCGATCCGCAGGCCGACCCGCCGCCGCGCCGGCCCTTCCTGCAGCTGCTGCAGGATCACCTCCGCCCCCGGGAAGCCGCCTTCCAGCCGGCGGCGCTTGCCGATCGCCCAGGTCAGGCCGGCCTCCACAGGGGTCGTCGTCTCGTCCAGATCCTGGCCGTAGAGGCAGAGGCCGGCTTCCAGGCGCAGCGAATCGCGCGCGCCGAGGCCGACCCAGTCCACCTCTTCCGCCGCCAGCAGGCGCTCCGCGAAGCCGGCGGCCATATCGGCCGGCAGGGAGATCTCGAAGCCATCCTCGCCGGTATAGCCGGAGCGGGTGACGAACAACTCGGCGCCGTCCAGCGCAAAACGACCGCCGCCCATGAACGGCAGCCCCACAACGCCGGGCACCAGGTCGTCGAGCACCTTCGCCGCCTCCGGCCCCTGCAGCGCCAGCAGGGCACGGTCCTCCAGGACGCGGACACTCGCCGCGCCCAGCGCGGCCTGCAGATGCGCGATATCCGCCGCCTTGCAGGCGGCGTTCACCACCAGAAACAGGTCATCGTCGCGCCGGGTGACCATCAGGTCGTCCAGCACGCCGCCGGCATCGTTGGTGAACAGGGTGTAGCGCATGCGGCCGGGCTTCAGCGCCTGGATCTCGCCCGGGACCAGGGCCTCCAGCGCCGCCGCCGCATCGTCGCGGTCGATCACCACCTGACCCATGTGGGAGACGTCGAACAGCCCCGCCGCGGTGCGGCAATGCTTGTGCTCCGCGATGATGCCGGGGCGGTACTGCACCGGCATCTCATAGCCGGCGAAAGGCACCATCCGCGCGCCATGCGCAAGGTGAAGCGCATGGAACGGCGTCCGTGCGAGCGTCCCGCCCGCCTCTGCCGTCCCGCCGGATTCTGCCGCTGTCATGCCATTGCCTCTCGGTCCGTAAGGGCGCCCTGCCGGGCCGGCCGGGAATCGGCCGGGCCTGCGCTGCGCCCCCTCTGTCACGGGACCTGAGAGATTTCGCCGCCGGATCGGGCCGGCGATCCGCAACAGGGACCGCCCGGCCGCCGGCGACTTGCTCCGTCGGTGTGGACGCTTGCGCGCCCCGCTTTCCAGAGTTCGTCCCCCCGCGGTCCGGGTGCCTGAGAGTTTCCGGGGCGGTTGCTCCTTCGGCGCCGGCTGCCGGCCGTACGGGCCGCAACGCCGGTCTCTCCCGCGGGGGATGGCTTCACACAACGAATATGTCGGCTGCCCCCCGCTAAGTCAAACCGGGCGCGGCGGGCGGCTCAGAAACCTCGTTCGCGCCGGTTGTAGGCGAGCTGTTCCTCGGTGAGCTGCAGTCCGACCAGGATCTCGTAGTCCAGGCTGATCTGCCCGTCCGGCATCGGGATCACCTCGCGGCTGGATTCGGTCAGGCCGATCCGCCGCTGGCCCTGTCCGAACTCCGCCTGACTCTGGAAAACCTCCTTGGCGAGGATCTGCTCGTCGCGGGTCACGATCGCGATGTAGTAGGGGAACTGCACCCTGTCGCCCTGCAGGGCGGGGCCGCGCTCGATGACGAAGGTGACCGTCATCTCGACCTCGACCCTGCTGTTCTCGTCACGGAAGGCGCAGCCTCCGGCCACGGCCTCCGTGCTCACCTCGTACTCCACGTCGGTCAGGTCGCGGCCGGGACCCGGGCGGAACTTGGTCATCTCCGAGGTGATCGCCAGGATCCGCACGTCCGGGCAGGGCGGCGGCCTCTCGCGGCTGCAGCCGGCCAGGACGGCGGAGGCGAACAGCAGCAGGGCAAGGCACCGAACGGGATGGACCGGAAGGGATCGCATGATTATCTGGACTTCGACTTTGGGCCGGCGATGTCTGCCCGGCCCGGAGCAGTGAGGTGGGCGGTCAGGCGGGCAGCGCGGCAGGCAGCAAGGCGGGCGGCCGGAGCGGCCCGAACGACGGAAGGACGGCGGTTGCGCGGCAAGGCGGTCCTTTCCACCCGGCGGGCGCTGAACTAGGTTCCGGGCGACGCGAAGTGTAGAAGAGGGCCGGAGGCCCGACAAGGAAGCCTTCGGCGCCCGCGCCGGCAGAATGCGCCGGCCGGGACAGCGCAGGCGGAAGCCAGTATCGGACAGGCAGGTATGACGGAACAGCGCAGGATCGGCCTGGACTCGGGCTTGCAGGATGCGGGGTTGCAGGATGCGGGGGCGCAGGATGCGGAGATGCCGGGCGCGGACCTCCGGCAGGCTGGCGACCGCCCGCCCCTGACCCTGTATCTCGCCCGGCCGCGCGGCTTCTGTGCCGGTGTCGACCGTGCGATCAAGATCGTCGAACTGGCGCTGGAGCGCTTTGGCGCGCCCGTCTACGTGCGCCACGAGATCGTCCACAACCGGTTCGTGGTGGAGAGCCTGGAGGCACGCGGCGCGATCTTCGTCGACGAGCTGGACGAGGTGCCGCCGGACATGCCGGTGGTGTTCTCCGCCCATGGCGTGCCGAAATCGGTGCCGGCCGAGGCGGAGCGCCGGAAGATGCTCTATGTCGACGCCACCTGCCCGCTGGTCAGCAAGGTCCATCGCGAGGCGGAGCGGCACCATCGGGACGGCCAGCACATCCTGCTGATCGGCCATGCCGGGCATCCCGAGGTGGTGGGCACGATGGGCCAGCTGCCGGACGGCGCCGTGCAGCTGGTGGAAACCGTGGCGGATGCCGGCCGGGTGGCCGTCGCGGATCCCAAGCGACTCGCCTACATCACCCAGACCACCCTGTCGGTCGACGACACCGCCGCCATCGTGGCCCGCCTGCGGCAGCGCTTCCCGGCGATCATCGGGCCGCACAGGGAGGATATCTGCTACGCCACCACCAACCGGCAGGAGGCGGTCAAGGCGATCGCCGGCGATTGCGACATGGTGCTGGTGATCGGCGCGCCGAATTCCTCCAACTCGCTGCGCCTGGTGGAGGTGGCGCGCAAGGCCGGCTGCCCCTCAGCCGCCCTGGTGCAGCGCGCCGCCGACATCGACTGGTCGACCATGTCCGACGTGCGCCGCATCGGCCTGACCGCCGGCGCCAGCGCACCGGAAGTCCTGGTTCAGGAGGTGATCGCCGCCCTGCAGGCGCATTTCGACGTCACGCTGCAGGACGTGACGGTCACCGAGGAAGATGTTCATTTCAAGCTGCCGCGCGTGTTGCAGCAGGCCTGACACGGCGGAAAAGCGATGGCGGTCTATACGGAGGTCGACGACGAGTCGCTGGCGACGCTGCTGGCCGAGTACGAGATCGGCAGCGTCCTGTCCTGCAAGGGGATCGCCGAAGGGGTCGAGAACTCCAACTACCTGCTGGTGACCGAGAGCGGCCCCCACATCCTGACCCTGTACGAGAAGCGGGTGAAGGCGGAGGATCTGCCCTTCTTCCTGGGGCTGATGGACCATCTGGCCGCCCGCGGCTTCAGCTGCCCGACACCCATTGCCGGCCGCGACGGCCGCATCCTGCGCCATGTCGCCGGCCGGCCCGCCGCGATCGTCAGCTTCCTGAGCGGGGTCTGGCCGCGGCGCCCGACCGCACGCCATTGCGCCGGGGTCGGCGGCGTGATGGCGCAGATGCACCGGCTGGCAGCCGACTTCACCATGCGCCGCGCCAACGACCTGTCGATCGCCGGCTGGGCCAACATCGCGCGCGCCTGCATCGGCGGCGCGGACGCGGTCGAGACCGGACTGGGGGCCGAGATCGCGGCGGAGCTGGAGGTGCTGGAGGCGGTCTGGCCGGACCGCAGCGGCGGGGCCGATGCCCTGCCCCGCGGCATCATCCATGCCGACATGTTCCCCGACAACGTGTTCTTCCTGGAAGACGGGCTGTCCGGCGTGATCGACTTCTACTTCGCCTGCAACGACATGCTGGCCTACGACCTGGCCGTGGCGTTGAACGCCTGGTGCTTCGAACGGGACGGCGCCTTCAACGTCACGAAGGGACGTGCATTGCTGGAAAGCTATGGCCGGGTGCGGCCACTGACGTCAGCGGAACTGGAGATGCTGCCGGTGCTGGCGCGCGGCGCGGCGCTGCGGTTCCTGCTGACCCGGCTGTACGACTGGCTGAACCAGGTCCCGGGCGCGCTGGTGAAGCCGAAGGACCCGCTGGAATATCTGCGCAAGCTGCGCTTCCACCGCCAGGTCGGCGGCGTGGCGGGCTACGGACTGGAGGCGGCGGCGTGAGCGGCACAGCGACAGTGGAAATCCATACCGACGGCGCCTGCAGCGGCAATCCCGGCCCCGGCGGCTGGGGCGCGCTGCTGCGCTGGAACGGGCAGGAAAAGGAACTGGCCGGCGCGGAGCCGCAGACCACCAACAACCGGATGGAGCTGATGGCCGCGATCGCGGCGCTGGAGGCGCTGAAGCGGCCGGCGACCGTGCGCCTGCACACCGACAGCCAGTATGTCCGCAACGGCATTACCGAGTGGCTGCCGAAATGGATCCGCAACGGCTGGAAGACCGCCGCGAAGAAGCCGGTGAAGAATGCGGATCTCTGGCAGCGCCTGCAGGCCGCGACGGAGCCGCATGCGGTGGAATGGATCTGGGTTCGCGGCCATGCCGGCAACCCGGACAACGAGCGGGTCGACGCCCTGGCCCGGCAGCAGGTGGTCGCGCTGCGCCGCGGCGGCGGCTGAAACAGAAACGGCCGCGAGACCTGCCCGCGGCCGTTGCCTGCGACCGACCCGGAAGCCGGTCAGAACTGCCGGAAGCCGGTCAGAGCTGGTTGAGCATGTACTCCGCGCTCGACACCTCGAAGGCGCCGGGCGCCTCGACGTTCAGGTGCGTGACCTTGCCGTCATCGACGATCATCGAGAAGCGCTGGCCGCGCATGCCCAGGCCGAAGCCGGACCCGTCCATCTCCAGCCCCAGCGCCTTGGTCAGGTCGCCATTGCCGTCGCCGATCATGGTCACCTTGCCTTCGGCATTGGCCGACTTGCCCCAGGCGCCCATGACGAAGGCGTCGTTGACGGCGATGCAGACGATCTCGTCCACGCCCTTGCCGCGGATGTCGGACGCCTTCTCGACGAAGCCCGGCAGGTGCTTGGCGGAGCAGGTCGGCGTGAAGGCGCCGGGCACCGAGAACAGCGCCACCTTCTTGCCGGCGAACAGCTCGCTGGTCTTCACGGGCTTCGGGCCCTCTGCCGTCATGGTCATCACCGTGACGTCGGGAATCTTGTCTCCCACTTGGATCGGCATGCTCTCGTCCCCCTTGGCTGGCTTGACGGAAAGGTCGGTTGAAAGTCCATACGGGCGCGCGGACGGGCCGGGCGGCCCCGCGGCGGCCCGGGACAGAAGATGGCCCCGGGCGGCGTCATGTCAATCGCCGCCGCCCTGGCGGTGCCCATTATCGCCGGCAGCAGTCACAATCACGCGATCCTCCACCGCGCGGTCGGTATCCACCAGGGTGATGCGCAGGTCGCGGCCCGCCAGCGCCTGCAGCATCTCCTCCGGTCCCGCACGCAGCCGCATCACGGCATGGCGCCGGTCATCCGACAGGCTGACCTCCGGCACGCCAAACCACATGCCCTCCGGGCCCTCAAGGAACAGGTCCGGGGCGGTGAAAGGCGTCGCCGCCTCCGCGACCACCGCCAGCAGTCCGTCGCCGGCGGCGCCCGCCGGCGGCAGCCGGGCAGCCAGCCGGACATCCTGACGGCCGGCCGGTTCCGGCACCAGGCCGGCATACCAGTCCAGCAGCTCCGCCCCCGGCGTCGGATCGGCGGTGCCGGGCTGGAGCAGCAGGGCCAGATGGTCCGAATAGGGGACGCAGACCTCCTTGCAGACGCCGTAGTCCAGGCGCAGGTCGGCCAGCAGGGGCGCGTCGGCATCGCCGGCCGTCAGGCGGACCGGCAACACCACTTCCTCGGTATAGACATAGTTCTGCGCGCCCAGCACCTCCTTGCGGTGCGGTGCCGGCCAGTCCACCGCGACCCCGCCCAGATTCTCCGATCCGGACCAGTCCAGCAGCGGCGCCAGGCCGTTGTCCCCGGGATGCCGCCAATAGAAGGTCCAGCCGGGCTGCAGCCGCACCTGGAGGCCCAGCCGTGCCCCGCCATCGGGGCCCAGCCGGGTGCTGTCGGCGACCAGCCGCAGGGCCAGCTGCTCCTTCTCGATCCAGGGCGAGGCCCAGCCCTCGCCATCGGCCGAAGCCGGACAGCCAATCCCCGCCGCGGCCCCTGCGGCGGCGAGGAACACCAGCAGCGCCGCGCAGAACCGGGCAGCCGGCGATCGCGGGCGGCGACGGGTCGGGCAGGAAATGGGTATCATGATACGCTCCGGTCCATGCATCGGGGGCCGGCGAGGCCATCCGTTTCGCAGAAATATCCCTGCAGGCCTGGAACAGGTAGGCCATGGCCCTCACATTCACGTGCGGATATCATGGATCCCTACCCCGGACCCGGAGGACCGATTGACCGGCAACAGCCCCTATCTCGAAGGGCAGCTTCTGATGGCGATGCCGCATATGAGCGACGAGCGGTTCGCCCAGTCGGTGGTCTATATGTGCGTCCACAATGCCGACGGCGCCATGGGCCTGGTGCTCAACAAGGCGCTGGAGGGGATCGATTTCGCGAAGCTGCTGGACCAGGTCGGCTTCGAGGGCGAGCCCGCCGACAATTTCCCGATCCAGTTCGGCGGCCCGGTAGAGCCCGGGCGCGGCTTCGTGCTGCACACCGCCGACGTCGTGCGGGAGGAGACGATGATGGTCGGCGACGGCATCGCCCTGACCGCCACTGTCGACATCCTGCGCGCGATCGCGGAGGGCGAGGGCCCGGCCCATGCCATCGTTGCGCTGGGCTATGCCGGCTGGGCGCCTGGGCAGCTGGACGGCGAGATCCAGGCGAACGGCTGGCTGCACGGCCCGGCGGACCTGGATATCATCTTCGGCACCACTGCCGACGACATGTGGCCGCGGGCGGTGGGCCGGCTGGGGATCGGCGACCCTTCCCGCCTGTCATCGGCCGCCGGCCACGCCTGAGCCGCAGCACGCCACCTCCCCTTAACGCAGCGTCGCCACACCGCCGCCGACGTTGCTTTGCGTGCTGGCTGCGGCCAATCCGGCCGCGATCGGAACAGGCGCCGGCATCTGGCGCCAGTCCTCCAGCAGCAGGGCGTGGAGTTCGTGGTCGCGCCAGCGCCCATTGATGCACAGATAGGATCTGGCCAGCCCTTCGCGCTGGAACCCCAACCGGACCAGCAGTGCCTTGGACCGCACATTGCTGGGCAGGCAGGCGGCCTCCACCCGGCGGAGCTGCAGGGTCTCGAAGGCATGCCGCAGGACCGCCTGCACGGCCTCCGACATGTAGCCGCGGCCGCCATGCGCCTCCCCCAGCCAGTAGCCGATCTCGGCGCTGGCGCCGGCGCCACGGCGGACCTGGGACAGGCTGACCCCGCCCAGCAGGGCGCCGTCGTCGCGGCGGAAGACCAGGAACATGTAGCCGGTGCCGTCGCGCACGTCGCGGCGATGGGCACGCAGGCGGCGCTCGAATCCCTCGACGGTCAGCGCGTCGTTCGGCCAGGCCGGCTCCCACGGCGTCAGGAAGGCGCGACTCTCCGCCCGCAGGCATGCCCAGGCGGCATGATCCTGGCTGCGCGGCCAGCGCAGTTCCACCCGCTGGCCGACCAGCAAAGGCGCATCGGCGGCGGACTGGCTCCAGCGGAACGGCCAGAGGCCGAAAAGCGGCGTCATCGCGCCAGACAGGGCCGTCAGCAGGGGAATGCTGGCCATCGCCCGCCGCCGCCGGTCAGAGCGCGAAGCGCTCCTGGATGGCGGCCCTGTCGGGCAGCCCGTCGACCGGCCCCACGGCCGCGAAGGACAGGGGACCGCCGCCGAAGACACGGCGTGCGGCCCGGATCACCGAAGCGCGGTCCACGGCGTCGATGCTGGCCGACAGTTCCTGCACGGTGAGCGGGCGTCCGAACAGGTAGAGATGCCGTGCCGCGATCTCCATCCGGGCGTTGGAGCTTTCCAGCGACATCAGCAGGCCCGCCTTCAGCTGCGCCCGCGCCCGCTGGATCTCCGGGTCGGTGACGTTCTCCACGCTGTCGCGCACCTGCTCCCCCAGCACGTCCAGCAGCTCGATCGCCAGGTCGTCGCTGGTGCCGGCATAGAGGGTCAGCAGGCCGCCATCGGCATAGGCGACCGGCTGCGCGAAGATCGAATAGGCGAGGCCGCGTTCCTCCCGCACCTCCTGCATCAGGCGGGAGGAGGAGCCGCCGCCCAGCAGGGTGGCGTAGACCTGCAGCGCGTAATAGTCCGGGTCGTCGAAGCACAGTCCCGGAAAGGCGAAGGACAGATGCACCTGGTCCAGGCTGCGGGCGTCGCGCAGGTCGCCGCCGCGATAGCTGGCCGCCTCGTAGGCGCCGGGCCGCGCGCCGCCATTGCCACCGGAGGCCAGCGCGAAGCGTTCGCCGACCAGGTCGCGGAAACGGTCATGGTCGACCGCGCCGGCCGCGGCGACGATCATCCGCCCGGCGTCATAGTGCCGGTCCCGGAAGCCGCGCAGCACGTCGAGCGGCAGCGCCGCGATGCCGCGGTCGGTGCCCAGGATCGAACGCCCGATGGCCTGGTCCGGATAGGCGACCGCCTGTAGATGATCGAACACCAGGTCGTCCGGCGTGTCCTGCACCATGCCGATTTCCTGCAGGATGACCTGGCGCTCGCGCTCCATCTCCTCGGGCGCGAAGACCGGGTTCATCACGATGTCGGACAGCAGGTCGACGGCCAGGTCCAGGTCGGCTTCCAGCACCTGGGCGTGATAGGTGGTCTGCTCCCGCGCCGTGAAGGCGTTGAGGCTGCCGCCCACCATCTCGATCTCTTCCATGATCTGCCGGGTGGAGCGGTTCTCGGTTCCCTTGAAGGCCATATGCTCCAGGAAATGGGCGGTGCCGTTCTCCACCGGATCCTCGTGGCGGGAGCCCGCATCCACCCATACGCCGACCGATGCCGAGGCAATGCCCGGCATGCTGTCGGTCACGACCCGCAGGCCGCCCGGCAATTCACTGACCTCTACCGTCATGTCGCTCCCATAACCGTTCGGGGGGCCTCGTCTCAACGATCTCATTCCCGCACAATGCGCGCCCGTTGCGCAACATGGGCCTGGATCTGCGCCAGGTCGGCGTCCAGGACCTCGTAGCGCTCGGGCCGCTCATAGAGGTCGGACAGACGTTCCGGAAGCGGCGGCCGCAGGCCGGTCGCCCGTTCCACCGCGTCCGGGAACTTCGCCGGGTGCGCCGTCGACAGCACCACCATCGGCAGCGCGTCCTCCGCCACGCGTTCCGCCGCGGCCACGCCGACCGCGGTATGCGGGTCGATCAGCCGGCCGGTCGACCGGTGGGTCGCGGCGATCGTCTCCAAGGTCAGCGCCTCGTCGACCGCCGCGGCGGTGAACAGCGGCGCCGCCTGCCGCAGCAGGCCGCCGAGCTCGAAGCCGCCATCGGCATCGAGGCCCTGCATCAGCGCGGCGACCTTCGCGCCGTCACGGCCGCAGGCGTCGAACAGCAGCCGTTCGAAATTGGAGGAGACCTGGATGTCCATGCTGGGGCTCATGGTCCGCGCGACCTCCCCCTTGCGGTAGCTGCCGCTGGCGAAGACGCGGGCCAGGATGTCGTTGCGGTTGGTCGCCACCGTCAGGCCGGCCACCGGCAGGCCCATGCGCGCTGCCGCATAGCCGGCGAAGACATCGCCGAAATTGCCGGTCGGCACGCTGAACCGCACCGGCCGCGCCGGCCCGCCCAGCGCCACCGCGGCGGTGGCGTAGTACACCACCTGCGCCATGACCCGCGCCCAGTTGATCGAGTTCACCGCCGACAGCCGCATCCGCTCCCGGAACGGCGCATCGTTGAACATCGCCTTCACCAGGGCCTGGCAATCGTCGAAGGTGCCGCGCACGGCGATATTGTGCACGTTGTCGTCGGTCACGCAGGTCATCTGGCGGCGCTGCACCTCGGAGGTGCGCTCGTGCGGGTGCAGGATGAAGATGTCGATCGCATCCCGCCCGCGGCAGGCCTCGATCGCCGCAGAGCCGGTATCGCCGGAGGTGGCGCCGACGATCGTCATGCGCTCGCCGCGCGCCGTCAGGACATGGTCGAACAGCCGCCCCAGCAGCTGCATCGCCACATCCTTGAACGCCAGGGTGGGCCCGTGGAACAGCTCCAGCAGCCAGCGCGAAGGCGCGATCTGCACCAGCGGGCAGACCGTTTCATGATCGAACTGCGCATAGGCCTCCGCGGTCAGCCGCGCCAGGACCGCATCGTCCAGCGCGCCGGCGGTGAAGGGCCGCAGGACCCGGAAGGCAGCCTCCGCATAGGGCTTGCCGGCCAGCGCCTGCCAGTCGGCGGGCGCGAGCTGCGGCCAGGCCTCCGGCAGGTACAGGCCGCCATCGCTCGCCAGGCCGGCCATCAGCACGCCGGTGAAATCCTGGGCTGCCGCGCCGCCGCGGGTCGACACGTATCGCAGGCGATTGCCCGTGGCCGTCATCTGGATGCTTTCCCGCTTGCTGTCACTGTCGCTGTCGGTGTCAGGTCAGATAGGTGGCGCGAATATGGCGCTTGAAGGCCGCGCTGCCCAGGGGCGCGCCGGTCGCCGCCTGCAGGATACCGTCGGTATCGGCGCTGGACGCCGCGCCATGCACGTTGCGGCCCATCCAGGCCAGGATCGTCTCATGGTCCGCATCCGCTCCCCCAGCCGCTTTCTGGGTGCCCGCAGCCGCCTCGAACAGCTGCACCGCCGCCAGCGCCCCCAAGGTATAGGTCGGGAAATAGCCGAACGCGCCGGACGGCCAGTGGATGTCCTGCAGGCAGCCGCGGCGGTCGTCGGGGACGCTCACACCCAGCAGGTCGTGCATCCGATCGGCCCAGGCCCCCGGCAGGTCGTCCACCGCCAGGTCGCCGGCCAGCAGCGCCTGTTCCAGTTCGGTCCGCAGCAGGATGTGCAACGGATAGGTCACCTCGTCCGCCTCCACCCGGATCAGGCCGGGGATCACCCGGGACGCCAACCGGCGCAGGTTTGCCGCGGACCAGGCGGGCGCCGCGCCAAAGCGTCCGGCGAGGTCGCCAGCCAGCCAGTCCAGGACGCCGGGCAGCCGCATCAGCTGGCGCTCGCAAAGCAGGCTCTGGCTCTCATGCAGGATCATGCCGCGCGCCCGTCCCGCGGGCTGGTCGCGCCAGGCCGCCGGCAGGCCCGCCTCGTAGAGCGCATGGCCGGTCTCATGCGCGACGGCGAGGAGGCCGGACATCGGGTCCCCGGCGTCGAAGCGGGTGGTGATGCGGACATCGCCCAGGCTGCCGGAAGTGAAGGGATGCAGGCTCTCGTCCAGGCGGCCGTGACGGAAGTCGAAGCCGAGAAAGGCCGCCAGCGCCCGCGCCGCATCGGCCTGGCGCGCCGTCGGCACCGCCGGCGGCTGCACCGCCGGTGGCGCGGCCGCCTGCCGTTCCAGGATCTCCGGCAGCACCTGGCGGATCGTGTCGGCCAGGTCGGCGAACAGGGGCAGGATGGTCGCAGCCTTCGCGCCCGGATCGTACTGGTCCAGCAGCGCGTCGTAGCGCGAACAGCCCTGTGCCGCCGCCAGCGCATCGGCCCAGTCCCGGACCGCGTCGATCACCGCCCGCAGCGGGCCGGCCATCGCATCGAAACGGTCTTCCGCCCTGGCAGCGCGCCAGGCCATCTCGCCCGCCGCGACCGCGCGCGCCTTCGCCACCAGCAGGTCGGAGGGAACCGCCCCAGCCTGCCGGCACATCCGGCGCATCTCGCGCAGGTTGGCCTGCCACCAGGGATCCGGCGCCGCGGCGGCCTCCCCCTCCGCGGCATCGAGGAGGTCCGCCATGTCCGGCGCCACCAGGATGTCCTGGCGCATCAGCTCCAGTTCCGCCAGCTGGTCGCCGCGCAGCGCCGCGGCGCCGGCCGGCATCATCACCCGCTGGTCCCAGCCCAGCACCCGCTCGACCTGGCGCAGGCGCGCGATCCGGCGAAACCGCGCCGCCAGCGCCCTGCCGGCAGGCCCGTCCGCCGCACCGGGCGGCATCGCACCCGCCTCCTGCCCGGTGCCGCTCATTCCGGCCCGCCCCGCTCCGTCTCGCGCGCCAGGCGGCGATGCCACAGGATGTAGATCACCACCAGGGCAACCGCGAAGCCGTACCAGGTGAGGGCATATTCCAGGTGATTGTTGGCGATGTTGACCCGGGTCTGGCCGCCCATTGGGAAGACCGCCTCCGGATCCTCGCGGGCGACGAGCTCGACCATGTAGGGCGCCACCGGCTGCCCGATCTGGTCGCCCATGCCGGCAAGGTCCGGCCAGAACCAGAGATTGCGGTCCGGATCGTTGTCGGCCACGAAGGTGCCCTGCGCCCAGGGGATGCGGACGATGCCGGTCGCCGTCGTCTCACCTTCCGGCGGCATGCTGCCGGGCCTGTCCGCCGGTGCCTTGCGCTCGGTCGGGATCCAGCCACGGTTGACCAGAAGGATCCCGCCGCCATCGGCGCGCCGGAACGGCGTGATCACCTGGTAGCCGGCATTGCCGCGCAGGCTGGTCGCCAGCAGGTGGAACTCCCGCTCCGGCAGGTAGCTGCCGGTCACCGACACGCGGCGATATTCCCAGTCGTCCAGCGGCAGCTCGCCCGGCGGCAGCGGCACGGCCGGCCCGGATATCCGCTCGTGGATGCGGTCCAGCAGCGCGTTCTTCCATTGCAGCCTGTCGACCTGCCAGGTGCCCAGCCCGATCAGGACGATCAGGGTGGGGATAGTGAACAGGGTCGGCACAAGCGCCGGACGGGTGCCCAGAATGCGGGTCAGCATCGACATGCGGGTATCGGTTTCCCTGAATCAGGTTGTGCGATCGAAGCCAGGATGCGTCCCGGGTTGCGTCATCGCGCATGGCGGCGCACCGGCGCCGCCATGGTGCCGGATCTGCAGTTGCGCCTCAGTGCAGTTCGATGTCCTGGCTGGCCTTGTTGCGGTATTGCAGCGCGATCAGGGTCGCCTTGAAGGGGCGCAGCAGGCCCAGCGACAGAATCAGGATCAACGGGATCCACAGCAGCATGTGCAGCCAGATGGGCGGCGTGTAGGCCAGTTCCAGCCACAGCGCCAGGGCGACGACGATGAAGCCGACGATGAAGATCACGAAGACCGCGGGCCCGTCGCCGGAATCGACCTGGCCATAGTCCAGACCACAGGCCGTGCATTCCTGCCGGATGTCCAGGAAGCCCTTGAACAGCCGCCCCTCGCCGCAGCGCGGGCAGCGCCCCCGCAGGCCCGCCGAGAGCGGCGAGACCGGCGGATAGTAGTCGTGGTCGCGGAACGACACGAGGGCCTCTCTCCGCGCCGCGAAGCCGTCTGCGGCGCGCCAGGGATTGGTCCTGCCGGCCGCCCTGGACCTTGCCGTCGGGGCGGCCGGCAGGACCGGAAGGTCAGTGGGCTGCGGCGCCGGCGATCTCCGGACCCGCACCCCACCAGTAGATGGCGCAGAACAGGAACAGCCAGACGACGTCGACGAAGTGCCAGTACCACGCCGCCGCCTCGAAGCCGAAATGCTTGGTGGTGGTGAAATGGCCGGCATAGCCGCGCAGCAGGCAGACCAGCAGGAAGATGGTGCCGATCAGCACATGGGCGCCGTGGAAGCCGGTCGCCATGTAGAAGGTCGAGGCATAGATGCCGTCGCGGAAGCCGAACGCCGCATGGGTGTATTCGTAGACCTGGACGATGCTGAACAGCACGCCCAGCACCACGGTCAGGACCATGCCCTGCAGGAAGCCCTTGCGGTCGTCATGCAGCAGCGCGTGGTGCGCCCAGGTCACCGTGGTACCGGAGGTCAGCAGGATCAGGGTGTTCAGGAACGGCAGGTGCCAGGGATCGAAGGTGTCGATGCCTTCCGGCGGCCAGACCCCGCCGATCGCCTCTGTCGGGAACAGGGCCGCGTTGAAATAGGCCCAGAACCAGGCGACGAAGAACATCACCTCCGAGGCGATGAACAGGATCATGCCGTAGCGCAGGCCCAGCTTCACGACCGGCGTATGGTCGACGCCGCCCTGGCTCTCCCGCACCACGTCGCGCCACCAGACCAGCATGGTGTAGAGCACGATCAGCGCGCCCGGCGCCAGCCAGACCACGCTGGCGCCATGCATCACCGACACCCCGCCGATGGCCAGCACGAACGCCCCGATGGAGCCCACGAAGGGCCAGGGGCTCGGATCTACCAGGTGGTAGTCGTGTTCGACGTGATCAGCCATCTTCTACTGTCTCCATGACCGCGCCGGCGGACCGGTCATCCCCCGCCGTTTGTTGTTCTCTACCCCGGCTGTGCGCAGGGCTCAATCCCCCGGCACCCGCCGCGCCCCTCAAACTCCTGCCGGCCGGCGTCAGCCGCCCGCCGGCCGTCCCTTCGCCACTGCGCCCGCTCCCGCCTCGTCTCCTGCCGGCCGGACGGCGCCGGGATCCAGCGCCGCGGTATCGGCCGGCGGCGTCTCGTCCGGGAAGAAGGTGTAGGACAGGGTGATCTCCCCCACATCGTCCAGCGCCGGGTCGTCGGCAATCGCCGGGTCGATGAAGAAGGATACCGGCATCTGCACCGACTGGCCGGGCGCCAGCACCTGCTCGCTGAAGCAGAAGCAGGCGATCTTGTTGAAGTACTGGCCCGCCTTGGCCGGCGAGACGTTGAACGTCGCCGTCCCGGCGCTGCGCGCCTCGGTCGGGTTGTAGGCGGAATAGAAGGCCAGGCGCTCCTCGCCGACCCGGACGTCCACCGCCCGCTGCTGCGGGTGGAAGCTCCACGGCATCCCGCGGGCGACATTCGCGTTGAAGCGGACGGTGATCCGCCGGTCGAGCACCCGGTCGGCGGCGCCGGTGGCCACCTGGGTGGTCCCGCCATAGCCGGTCACCCGGCAGAACAGGTCGTAGAGCGGCACCGAGGCGAAGGAGAGACCGATCATGCCGGCGACCGCCGCGGCGCAGAACAAAGCGGTCCGCCGCATCTTGCGCTGGCGCATCGCCGCCTGCCGCTGCTCCTTGATCTCCGCGTTCACGATCCCCGGGTTCACGATCCCATTCCCAATTCCAGTGCCGGCAGGACAGGCTGCATCCCGCCGACCCTCCAGGCTAGTTGCCGCGCAGACCGGACAGCGGCTGCGCCGCGGGCGCCGCGGCGCCCTGCTCTTCCGCCGGTCCGCCCGGACCCGGCGGCGTCTTCACGAAACTGACCGCATAGAGCAGCAGCACCAGCAAAAGCAGCGCGCCCCCCAGGAGGAGGTTGCGGCCGCGCAGCCGCGCGGCGCGCTCCTGCACGGAGATCCCGCTGCCGGATTCTGCGCCTTCATCCGGCCCGGCCTTCCCGTCATCGCGCTGCGGCCCCTGATCGGCCATGGCCTGAGTTCCCGCCTCCGCCGTCATCGCCGGCGGTCAGAGACGGACCAGCGGCGCGATCAGCTCCGCCCCCGGCACCAGCTGCTCCGCCAGAAGAAGGGCGAAGAGCAGGAACAGGTAGAGGATCGAGAAGGCGAACAGCCGCTTCGCCGGCCCGGCATCGACCACGCCCTGCCCGCCATCGTCGCCAGCCAGCCAGACCCGCAGCGAAAGCCACTGGAAAATCGCGCCCAGCACGATCGCACCCGCCCCGTACAGCCAGCCGGCATAGCCCAGCAGGCTGGGGGTCACGGCAAAGGGGACCAGCACCGCTGCATAGCCCAGGATCTGGTGCCGGGTCGCAGCCGCGCCGGCAACCACCGGCATCATCGGCACGCGGGCCCGCGCATAATCGCCCGACCGGTACAGCGCCAGGGCCCAGAAATGCGGCGGCGTCCAGAGGAAGATCAGGCCGAAGAGGATCAGCGGAAAGATGTCGACCTGGCCGGTCACCGCCGCCCAGCCGATCACCGGCGGCAGGGCGCCGGCGGCTCCGCCGATCACGATGTTCTGCGGCGTCCGCCGCTTCAGCCACATCGTATAGACCAGGACATAGAAGCCGATGGTCAGTGCCAGCAGGGCGGCAGCGGTCAGGTTGACGGCCAGCGCCATCACGGTCACCGAGGCGATCGACAGCAGGATGCCCATGGCCAGCGCATCCGACGGTGCCACCCGGCCACGCGGGATCGGCCGGCTGCGGGTGCGGGACATCTGGGCGTCGATATCGGCGTCGTACCACATGTTGATGGCGCCGGAAGCGCCTGCGCCGACCGCAATGCACAGGAGCGCCGTCAGCCAGAGGATCGGGTGCAGGGACGCGCCGCCGAGAGCGGCGGCCCCTCCCGCCTGCCCGGCACCGAGAACCATGCCGACCAGGCCGGTGAACACCACCAGCGACATGACCCGCGGCTTCAGGAGGGCGAGATAGTCGCCCGCCGTTGCGATATTGCCGGCCCCGGCGGCCTGGCCGCCGGCGGCGCTGCTGCCGTCGGCGGCCGGAAATGCCAGGTCGGGGCTGCCCTGCAGGTTGCTCACGTTGCTGATCCGTCGACTGCTCTACTCTGTCCGAACCGCCGGTCTCACTTGATGACCGGCAGCTTCTCGAACTGGTGGAAGGGCGGCGGCGAGGACAGGGTCCATTCCAGGGTCGTCGCGCCGGCACCCCAGGGATTGGCCTCCGCCTTGCGGCCCTTCATCAGCGCCACGATCACGATGCCGACGAACAGCAGGGTCGAGGCGCCGGAGATGTAGGAGCCGATCGACGCGACCATGTTCCAGCCCGCATAGGCGTCGGGATAGTCGATATAGCGCCGCGGCATGCCGGCCAGGCCCAGGAAGTGCATCGGGAAGAAGATCAGGTTGACGCCGATGAACGTCGTCCAGAAGTGCAGCTTGCCCCAGAATTCCGGGATCATCCGGCCGCTCATCTTCGGGAACCAGTAGTAGAAGCCGGCGAAGATGGCGAACACCGCGCCCAGCGACAGCACATAGTGGAAATGCGCCACCACGTAGTAGGTGTCGTGCAGGCTGTGGTCGATGCCGGCATTGGCCAGCACCACGCCGGTCACGCCGCCCACGGTGAACAGGAAGATGAAGCCCAGGGCGAACACCATCGGCGTCTTGAACTGGATCGAGCCGCCCCACATCGTCGCGATCCAGGAGAAGATCTTGATGCCGGTCGGCACCGCGATGACCATCGTCGCGGCGGTGAAATAGGCCTGCGTGTTCACGCTCAGGCCCACTGTGTACATGTGGTGCGCCCAGACCACGAAGCCGACGAAACCGATCGCCACCATCGCATAGGCCATGCCCAGATAGCCGAACACCGGCTTGCGCGCGAAGGTGGAGACCACCTGGCTGATGATGCCGAAGCCCGGCAGGATCAGGATGTACACTTCCGGGTGGCCGAAGAACCAGAACAGGTGCTGGAACAGGATCGGGTCGCCGCCGCCCTCGGGCTTGAAGAAGCTGGTGCCGAAATTGCGGTCCGTCAGCAGCATGGTGATGGCGCCCGCCAGGACCGGCAGCGACAGCAGCAGCAGGAAGGCGGTGATCAGCACCGACCAGACGAACAGCGGCATCTTGTGCAGGGTCATGCCCGGCGCGCGCATGTTGAAGATGGTGGTGATGAAGTTCACCGCGCCCAGGATCGACGAGGCGCCGGCGATATGCAGGCTGAGGATGGCGTAGTCCACCGCCGGGCCGGGATGGCCCAGGTTGGAGGAGAGCGGCGGGTAAATCGTCCAGCCGGTGCCGACGCCGTCGCCCGATGCCGTGCCGGGCACGAACATCGAGATCACCAGCAGCGCGAAGGCCGGCGGCAGCAGCCAGAACGAGATGTTGTTCATCCGCGGGAAGGCCATGTCCGGCGCGCCGATCATCAGCGGCACGAACCAGTTGCCGAAGCCGCCGATCATCGCCGGCATGACCATGAAGAAGATCATGATCAGGCCGTGGCCGGTGATCAGGACGTTGTAGAACTGGCTGTCGCCGGCCAGGATGCCGTCGCCCGGCGCCTGCAGCTCCGCACGGATCAGGACCGACATGGCCCCGCCGATGATCCCCGCGATGATCGCGAAGATCAGGTACATCGTGCCGATGTCCTTGTGGTTGGTGGAATAGACCCACCGCTTCCACCCCGTCGGATGGCCGTGCGCGTCGTGCCCGTGCGCGTCAGCCGTCTTGTCGAAATATGCCATCGCCTTGACCTCCCCGCGCCGCAGCGCGACAGAACCGATCGCCGCCGGACCTGAAGCCGGCGCGCTGTCTTATTTCGCGGCCGCGGCCGCCGCGGCTTTGTCCGTCTCCGCCGCCGATGCCACCGCCCGCGGCTCGCTCTTCACCGCGGCATATTCGTTCTTCGCCCAGGCCAGCCAGCGGTCATAGTCCGCCTGCTCCACCGCGACGACCTTGATCGGCATGAAGGCGTGGTTCACGCCGCACAGTTCGGAGCACTGGCCGTAGTAGATGCCGGGACGCTCCGCCAGGAACCAGGTCTCGTTGATCCGGCCGGGCACGCTGTCCTGCTTGATGCCGAAGGACGGGATCGTCCAGGAATGCAGCACGTCGCTGGCGGTGGTCAGCACGCGGACCTTCTTGTCCACCGGCACCACGACGGCGGTGTCGGTCTCCAGCAGGCGCGGCTCGCCGGGCTTCAGGTCGGCATCGGCGACCATCAGCTGGTCGAACACCAGGCCCTCGTCCGGATACTCGTAGGTCCAGTACCACTGATGCCCGGTCGCCTTCACCACCAGGTCGGCCTCGACCGTGCGATCCTCGAAATACAGCAGCCGGAAGGACGGGATCGCGATGATCACCAGGATCAGCACCGGGACGACGGTCCAGATCACCTCGACCAGGGTGTTGTGCGAGGTCCGCGAGGGGTTCGGGTTCTTGCTCGCGCTGAACCGGAACATCACGTAGAGCATCAGCAGAAGCACGAAGATCGAGATCGCGAAGATCACCACCAGCAGCAGGTCGTGAAAGTCGTAGATCGAATCCATGATCGGCGCGGCGGCGGGCTGATAGCCGAGCTGCCAGGGCTGGGCGATACCGATCGTCTCCAGGTCTGCCGGCAACGGTTCGCCGTCCTGTGCAGCCGCCAGTCCGGGCATGGCCAGCGCCAGAAACGCCAGCAGCCCCGCCAGCGCGATCGCCCTCTGCCGGACGAAGCTCCAGGCGGCCCCGCCGCCCCGAACGCTGATCTGCGTCATCCCAGTTCCCTTCGGGTTCCCAGAGGGTTGCGCAACACCGCCACCCCAATCCCTTGCTTCCGACCCGCCCGTTTCCGGTGGTGTCGTCCCTGCCGCCAGCGCCACACCCGGGCTCCGACATCCCGGCACCGGCCGCTCCGGCGCCTGCGCGGCGGCGCCCGCGACCGTTCCTCCGCCACGGGCGGAGGCCGCGCGGAACGCCTCT
Source organism: Marinibaculum pumilum (assembly GCF_042646425.1). Taxonomy (NCBI): domain Bacteria; kingdom Pseudomonadati; phylum Pseudomonadota; class Alphaproteobacteria; order Rhodospirillales; family Rhodospirillaceae; genus Marinibaculum; species Marinibaculum pumilum. The sequence continues at coordinate 88,983 of NZ_JBHRTR010000013.1, read as the reverse complement.
ATACCGGTCAAAATCGTAGAAAGGGGGTATGGAAGGGTCAGCGTGGCGCAACGTCGCACCTTCGTAGCGACCCGCCACCATCTTCCCCGGACCATGCGGGAAGCGGCCTCCGCCGCCGCTTTCCCGCCTCCCCCCTGGACCTGCCGCGCCTGAGACGACATCTATAGCGGCAAGATCATCGCCCTGCGCAGCAGCAGCCGGGCCGGGCCGCATGCCCGGCACCGCTTCCGCCGGGCCGCATCCGCCTGACCGATGGAGAGGGTATGTCCGCCTCCGACCGAATCACTTCCGCCGAGGACCTGTTCTTCAGCCGTGGCGCGCTCGACCGGCCGCGCCTCACCGGGATCGTCTCCGACGCCCTGCACGGCGCCGACGATGGCGAGCTGTTCCTGGAATATGCCTATTCGGAAAGCTTCGCCTTCGACGACGGGCGGCTGAAATCCTGCAATTTCGACACCAGCCAGGGCTTCGGCCTGCGCGCGGTGTCCGGCGAACAGACCGGCTATGCCCATGCCTCCGAACTGAGCGAGACGGCGGTGCGCCGCGCGGCGGAGACGGTGCGCGCGGTGCGCGACGGCCATGCCGGCGCCTTCGCAGCAGCCCCGGAACTGACCAACCGGCGCCTCTATGCCGACGACAACCCGCTGAACGAGATCCCCTTCGCGGAGAAGGTGAAGCTGTTGTCGGAGATCGACGCCTATGCGCGACGCGACGACCGGGTACGGCAGGTGTCCGCCTCGCTTCTGGGTGCCTGGCGGGCGGTGCTGATCCTGCGCCCCGACGGCTATCTGGGCCAGGACATCCGCCCCCTGGTGCGGCTCAATGTCTCCGTCGTCATGGGCGAGGGCGACCGCCAGGAATCCGGCTCCTCCGGGACCGGCGGGCGCACCGGCTATACCGCTTATTTCGAGCCGGGCCGCTGGCGCGCCGAGGTCGACGAGGCGATGCGCCAGGCGGAGGTCAATCTGCGCGCCGAAGCCGCCCCTGCGGGCGAGGTGCCGGTGGTGCTGGGCCCGGGCTGGCCCGGCGTGCTGCTGCACGAGGCGGTCGGCCACGGCCTGGAGGGCGACTTCAACCGCAAGCAGTCATCGGTCTTTTCCGGCCTGATGGGGCAGCAAGTGGCGGCGCCGGGGGTGACGATCGTCGACGACGGTACCCTGCCCGACCGGCGCGGCTCGCTGACCATCGACGACGAGGGCACGCCGTCCAGCCGCACCGTGCTGATCGAGGACGGCATCCTGACCGGCTACATGCAGGACCGCATGAACGCCCGCCTGATGGGCATGAAGGCGACCGGCAACGGCCGGCGGCAGAGCTTCGCGCATATGCCGATGCCGCGGATGACCAACACCTACATGCTGGGCGGCGACACGGACCCTGCCGACATCCTCGCTTCGGTGAAGGACGGGGTCTATGCGGTGAATTTCGGCGGCGGCCAGGTCGACATCACGTCGGGCAAGTTCGTCTTCTCCTGCACCGAGGCCTACAGGATCGAGAACGGCAGGATCGGCGCGCCGCTGAAGGGCGCGACCTTGATCGGCCAGGGTTCGGAGGTGATGAAGAAGGTGAAGGCGGTCGGCAACGACATGGCGCTGGACCCCGGCATCGGCACCTGCGGCAAGGCGGGCCAGGGCGTGCCGGTCGGCGTCGGACAGCCGACCCTGCTGATCGACGGCATCACCGTCGGCGGCACCGGCTGAGACATCCGGACGCAGCCGCCGATGGCGGGCCGGGCAGGACCGCTTTCGGCGGCGGCGATCCTTCTCTGCGGCATCGTCGCGGCAACCGAAACGGCCGGCGGGCCGCCGGAGGTCCATGACCGCCGCTGGCTGCCGCCTGACAGCCGGCTGGTACAGGATGCACTGCCGCCGGAACGGCTGACCGTCGCCGCCGGCGCCCATGGCCTGGTGGAACTTGGCCGGCTGGCCTTCCGGTCGCCGGAGATCCTGGGCGGCAATGCCCGGCTGTCCGGCATCGCCTGCCAGACCTGCCACGGCAATGGCGGCGCCAATGCCGACCTGTTCATCCCGGGCCTGTCCGACCGCCCCGGCCGGGTCGACGTCGCGCACCGGCTGTGGAACCCGATGGCCGATGACGGGGTGGACCGGCCGCTGGAGATTCCCAGCCTGCAGGGCGTCGCGGACAATGCGCCCTACGGCACCGCCGTCCGGATGGGGTCGCTGCGCGACTTCACCCGCCGCGTGATCGTGGTCGAGTTCGCGGGGCGGGAGCCGCGGCCGGACCTGCTCGATGCGCTGGTGGAGTACCAGCTGGCCCTGGCGGCCCCCGGCGCCGACGCGGTGTCGGAAACCGCACGCGACGAGGGCGCCGCCGACCTGCCGCGCTATCTGGCGGTGCTGCGCCGCGCGCTGGAGGCGGAGGACGCGCCGCTGGCCGACCTCGTCTCCCGCATGGTCCGGGCCGCGCTCGGCCGCATGGCCGCCCGGCCCGCCGCCGATGCCCTGCCCTATGCGGACTGGGCGCGGACGGTCGCGGCGGTCGCCCGCCAGGCCGAGGCCGGCGATTTCGCCCCCGCACGCGACACCCTGGCCGGGTTCTCGGCCGCCGTTGCCGCGGCACCTGCCGCGAACGGCGGCTGAACCTGGCTCAGTCCGGCCCGGGCTGCACCGCCGGCGCCCCGCCGCCCAGCGCCCGGGCCGCTTCCAGCACCCTTGCACTACTGGTGGCGCGGAGCAGCACCCGGCCCTCGGCATCGACCAGCTCGCCCTCCAGGAAGGCGATCGTGCGCCCCGCCTCCACCACCCTGGCGCGCCCTTCCAGCGGTCCGGGCCGGACCGGCGCCAGGTAGCTGACATTCATGTCGATGGTCGTGCAGTACAGGCGCCCGCGGCTCGCCACCACCAGCGCCGGTCCCATCGTGTCGTCCAGCATCGCCGCCAGCAGCCCGCCCTGGATCAGGCCCGCCGGGTTGCAGAATTCCGGCCTGCCCTCGAACCCCACCCGGATCCGGCCGGCGTCCGGGTCCTGCTCGATCAGGCGCCAGCCCAGCAGGCGGGCGCAGGGCGGCATCGGCATGCCCAGCAGGTCCGGATCCGCTCCGGTCTCGGCGTCTTGCGTCATCGCGGCACTCCCCTGTCGCAGGATCTTCGTCGAACCATGGTCATGCGCGCAGTGTAGGCGCATCCTCCTGACAGCTGTCTGTCAGGAGCGTGGCGGCAGCTTTGGACATTGCAGCGAGGAGGCCCGGCATGCGCCGCGCCGACCGCCTGATCGAACTGGTGGGATATCTGCGCGCAGGCCAGCCGGTCACGGCGGACGCCCTGGCGCTGCGCCTCGAGCTATCGGTGCGCACCGTCTATCGCGATATCGCGGCCCTGCAGGGGCAGGGCTTCGCCATCGACGGCCAGGCCGGCATCGGCTATCTGGCGCGGGCGCCGCTGGACCTGCCGCCACTGACCTTCGACCATGACGAGATGGAGGCCCTGGCGCTGGGCCTGGCCTATGTGCGGCAGGTCGGCGACCGCCCGCTTGCCGCGGCGGCGCGATCGGCCAGTGTCAAGATCGAAGCCGCCCGCCGGCTGGCAGATCCTACCCGCCCCGCCCTGCGCGCCGTGCAGAAGCCCCATCGCCGCGCGCCGGGCTTCGCCGCGGCGCTGCGACGCGCGGTCCGCGAGCGCCGGCTGGTCAGCTTCGCCTATCGCAGCCAGACACAGGCGGAGACGCGGCGACGGGTCCGCCCCCTGGCGCTGACCGCCTTTTCAGACGGCTGGCTGCTGGTCGGCTGGTGCCTGCTGCGGGAGGATTTCCGGCTTTTCCGGCTGGACAGGATCAGCGACCTGGAGGTGCAGCCGGACCGCTTCGACGACGAGCCCGGGCGCGACCTGGCCGCCTACACGGGCCTGCGCGGCGACGGCAGGCCGGCTGGGCGGGCGGGATAGCCCCGGCAGCTTCACCTGCAGGACATGTTCATCGTCGCCGACAACGCGGCAAGCTCGCCAACCGCCTTCGGCGAGAGGCTGAGGGCGGCACTGTCAGCCGCCGTCACCTGCGCGACCTGGGTCGCGGCGTCCAGCGTGCCCTGGGCCGTATCGGCCTCCTCCGTGTCATTCGCATTCTCCGCGCGGACCCTGTTCAGGTCTCCCGGCGTGCTGCAGGCCGCCAGGGCAAGCTGCAGGCCGATGACGGCCAGGCATCCGATCGATCGCATCATTGCATCCATCCTCCGGTCCATGCGGGCCCTGCCCGTTCAGAACGTCACCACGATGCGGCCATCGACCCTGACATCGCCGCGCCTGGTCGACGGCGCGTCGGAGAGCGCCAGCCCGACCGAGGCGCCGGCATGCAGGAACTGGCCGAGGCTGTAGTCGAAGCCGCCGCCGACACCGGCCATGTTGGTGCGGTTGCGACCGCTGCGATCGGCCGGACCGCCGTCGAAGGCATAGCCGCTGGCCATGTCCAGGAAGAGATAGGGGGAGAAGCGGTCGTCGATGGCGAGGCCCGCATCCGATGCCGCCGCGCCAAAGACGGGGCCACCCGGCAGCTGCAGGGTGTCGCGCAGGATGAGGCCGGTATCCAGGCTGCCGTCTGAGAGCGTGTAGCCGCGGGCGGCATAGACGCCGCCCGGCGCCAGCTGCTCGATATCCGGCAGCGCCTGGCCGGCGAACTGCCCGATCAGGGTGGTGCGCAGGGCCAGACCCGGCAGCACCGGCAGCGGAGTCGTGCGGTTCATGGTGCCGGCCAGGTAGGTGTAGCGCGCCTGGTCCACCACCCCGTTGGAATAGAGATACCAGTCCTCGGTGGTATTGCCGCCGACAATGCCGCCCGGATTGTGCACCAGCTGCAGGTCGATGGCGGTGTCGCCCAGGCCGCGCAGCACCCCGCTCCAGCCGATCGACATGTCGAACACCGCGGCGGAGCCGCGCGCCACCTCCACCCCCGAGAACAGGGTGCTGCGTGTCTCCCATTTCGGCGCCACACCGATATAGGCGTCGCCCCAGCCGGCCAGTGCCGGCACCAGGTTGGACAGGGCGGAGATGTAGCGGACCGGCAGTTCGAAGGCCGTGGTCTCGAAGGCGAAGGTCCCGGCCTCGATCGTCTGGCGGGTGGCGACGAAGTTGGGCGCCACCTCCAGCGCCTGGCGGGCGAATGGCGTGAAAGTGAAGCGTGCGGCATGGCTGGCATAGCGGGGCCAGTTGCCGTCGCTGAGGGCCAGGCTGGAGGGCCTGCGCAGGACGCCGCTGTCGATGGTCAGCTGGTAGGCGATCGTCAGATCCTGCAGCGGTTCGAAGCCGGCATTGAAGCCGACGAAATAGCGGTCGATGCCGGTGCTGCGGGTGCCGGAATTGGACCAGCCGGCATAGCCCAGCCACGGCCGATAGCGGGAGACTTCCAGGTTCAGGTCGCTGATACCCGGCTGCGAACCCGGCTCGAACACGCCGTTGACCTGGCGGAACGGATAGCGGTTCAGCCAGTCGAGATCCTCCATAACCTGCGGCGCCTCGATCAGGGTGCCAGGGGTGACCCGCAGGTCGCCGGCCAGTTCGGGATCCGCGGGCCGCAGTTGCGGCACGCCCTCGCCGGCAGCCGTGCGGGGCCCGGTTCGCACCACCACCTCGCCGGCCCGGAAGGGCAGAACCTGGAGGCGCAGGATGCCGGAGGAAATGTCCTGCTCCGGTGGCGTGACGGAGACGAAAGGCCGGCCTGACCGACGATAGACCGCGACCACCGCCGCTTTGATCTCCTCGATCAGGCGCAGCGACAGCGGCTGCCCCAGGAAGCGGCCCAGGGCCGCTTTCAGGTCGGCCTCCGCCACGCCGTCGACGTCCACGACCGTGATCCCCGGTGCCGGCGGCGCTGCAACCGCCGGTCCGCCCCCGGTGCGCACCCGGCCGGCGGCTAGGCCCTCCAGCCGCACGCCGGCAAGGCTCACGCCGATGGGGGCGTCCGAAACCTCCGCCGGGGCCGCCGCGTCCAGCTCGATCCTGCCTTCCCCCGGCAGGTCCAGCGGCAGATTCCGTTCCAGGGCCGGCGCGGTCTGGGCATGGGCCGGCGTGCCGGCCATGACCGGGCCGGCGATGGCCAGGCAGAGGGCTAGGCCGGCGGCGCGGCGCGAGAGGCTTGCTGGTGGGGTGCGGCACCGCGATGACCCGAGCCGTGACACCGGCGGCAGGAAGGGAACAATCAGACCTGTTACATGGTGCATGCTTCGATCGTCGACTCGGTTTCGTCACTCTCCTGGACCGGTGCGGCCAGGACCGTCAGGAGGGCGCTCCGGTAGGTCAGGTCGTAGTTCGACGCGACGTCGAGACCGCCGCGCCACAGGCCGTCCAGCATGATGTCGTAGCTGCCCGGGACGGAGGCCTGGTCGGCGGTGGTGGCCAGCGAGATGGCGTCGCCGCCGGCCAGGCTGCCCTGCGCGATGGCGAAGACCAGTTCCGGGTTGGCGGTGCCGAAGGCGCGGCTCCGCTGCATCGCGGTCACCGCGATCGGACGCTGCGTGACCTGCAACTGCCCCTCGGTGAAGCTCAGGCTGTAGTTCGACGAGGCCGCCAGGCTGCCCTGCGCGATGGCATAGCTGCCGACGGGAGAAGCGGTGCCGGCCGCCGTGGCCAATGCCCCGCCCAGCAGGTCGCCGTTCGCCAGGCCGGCGCCGCCGACCTGATAGGTCAGGCTCGGGTTCGCGTCGCCATAGCTGCGGCTCAGGGACTCCGCCGTCACCGTGATCGGGCGCTGCGTGACCTGCAGCTGCCCCTCGGTGAAGCTCAGGCTGTAGTTCGCGGTGGCCGCCAGGCTGCCCTGCGTGATGGCATAACTGCCGACCGACGATGCCGCGGTGGCCGCCGTGGCCAGCCCGCCGGACAGGGTGTCGCCGTTCGCCAGGCCGGCGCCGCCGATCGTGTAGGTCAGAGCCGGGTTCGTGTCGCCATAGCGGCGGCTCTGCGGGTCGGCTGTCACCGCGAGCGGCCGCTGCGCGACCTGCAGCTGCCCCTCGGTGAAGCTCAGGCTGTAGTTCGCGGAGGCCGCCAGGCTGCCCTGCGTGATGGCATAGCTGCCGACCGACGATGCCGCGGTGGCCGCCGTGGCCAGCCCGCCGGCCAGGGTATCGCCGTTCGCCAGGCCGGAGCCGCCGATCGTGTAGGTCAAAGGCGGATTGGCATCGCCATAGACCCGGCTCTGCGCATCGGCAGCGACGGAGATCGGCCGCGGCAGGACCGTCAGGGTGCCGGCGCCCTGGGTGGTGACGAAATAGCCCGGCACGGTGAGGCTGGTCGCCGCGCCGCTGCCGTCGATGGCAACGACATAGCCGCCGGCATTGGAGGTCGCCGTCGGCACCGCCCCGGACAGGCCGGCACCGGCCGCGAACAGGCTGCCCAGGTTGTCGCCCGGGCGCAGGCTGCCCGCGGTCAGCAGCGGCTGCGCCAGGTCCGGGTTGCTGTCGCCATAGAGCCGGCTGTCGGTGCCGCCGAACGAGATCCGCGCGGCATCGGCGGGGTCCAGCAGGCCGTAGCGGATCAGGCCGGAGGCATCGGTCATCCGGATTTCCGCCCCCGGCCCGCCGGTGATCGTGTCGGCGCCTTCCGTCGCCCAGGTCACGGCACCGCCGGTCGAGGTCAGCGCCACCGCGGGGACGCCGACGAACAGATCGCCGCTGTAGATCTGGCTGCCCGTGGTCGTGATCGAGGAGGAGAAGGCGATCGCGGTCCCCGCACTCGGCCCCGCATCCAGGACGGTCAGCGAGGGGGCGGAGATCGCGCCCAGCATGATGCCGCCGCTGTCGTTGGCCGCCCGGCCGGCACCGTCGGCGAGTTCCAGGTCCATCGCCCCGCCGCTGGTCAGGGTGGCGGCAAGGGTATCGATCACTGCAGGGCCGGCGGCGCGGTCGGCCTCGACGACGCCGGCGGCCTGCGGCGTGTTGGCAATCAGGGTCAGGGTGCCGCCGACCCGGATGTTCGCCCCGACATTGATCGACCGTCCCGCTTCCAGGGTGAGCGACGCGACACTGCGATTGTCGGCGAGAACGGGGCTGGTGACGAAAATATCGTTGGAGGCCTGCAGGGCGAGGTCGGTGCCGGAATCCAGGACGCCTGTCACCGCGCTGGGTGCGATGGTGATGTCCTGACCCTGCGCCCGCGCGAAGATCAGGCCGCCGGTATCGGCGTTGATGTCCAGCATGCCGACCACGGCCCGGCCTTCGAACGGAGAGCCCACGATCAGGGTGGTATCGCCCTCGACGTTCATAGCGCCGCCGAACAGCTCCATCGTCGCGCCGCCGGTCATCGCGTTCACGCCGGAGATCGCGCCGGTCGTGCCGGCGGTGCCGTCGCCCACCGCCACGGCCCCGGCATCGAGGAGGACGCCATTGTCCCAGGACGGGCTGGCCAGGGCATAATCGCCGTTGCTGAGCGCCAGGACGGTGGTCCCCTGCAGGTCGTCTGTCGTGCTGCCGAACAGGGAGTTGGCGGCGCTGACGGCGCCGAAGGTCCCGGCCGCCCCGTCGCCCCAGGTCGCCGCGCCGGCACGATCGACGACACCGTTGATCCATGACGAACTGAGAACGACGTAATTGCCGTTGGTCAGGGCGGTGACGCCGCCATCGGCAACCTGGTCGTTGGGCGTGACGCCGACCAGGGAATTGGCGGAGGAGACAGCGGCCGCTGTCGCGGCGGCGCCCGTGGCCCAGGTGGCCGCACCGGCATCGACGCTTCCGGCGCTGTCGAACAGCGGGCTGGCAACGACGTAATTGCCGTTGTCCAGCGCCGTCACCCCGCCGAAGCCGATCTGGTCGCTGGCCGTGCTGCCGACCAGGGAATTGGCGGCCGAGACCGCGCCCGACGAACCCGTCGCGCCGTCGCCCCAGCTCGCCGCGCCGGCATCGACGATGCCGCCATTGTCCCAGAACGGGCTGGCGGTCACGTAATTGCCGTTGCTCAGCGCCGCCGCGCCGCCGTTGCCGACCTGGTCTTCCGGCGTGCTGCCGACCTGAGAGTTGACCGCCGTGACCGCGCCGGAGGTGCCGACGGCCCCGTCGCCCCAGGTCGCCGCGCCGGCATTCGCGATGCCGCCATTGTCCCACAATGCGCTCAACACGAGGTAATTGCCGTTGGCCAGCGCCACCACTCCGGTCGCAGCGACCTGATCCTCCGGGATGGTCCCGACCAGGGAGTTCGCCGCCGCCACCTCACCGACCGAACCGGCCGCCCCGTCGCCCCAGGTCGCGGCGCCGGCGTCGGTGAGGCCGCCATTGTCCCAGAGCGGGCTGGCGACGACATAATTGCCGTTGGTCAGGGCCGTCACGCCGAAGCTGCCGACGAGGTCATTTGCATTGCTGCCGACCAGAGAATTCGCGGGGTCGACTGCGCCGGTCCGGCCGGCCGCGCCGTCGCCCCAGGTCACCGCACCGGCAGAGATCACGCCGCCATTGTTCCAGGCAGGACTGACGACGACATAGTTGCCGTTGGCCAGTTCCACCACGCTGCCGCCGCCGACCTGATCGCCCAGGGTCGAGCCGACCAGCGCCCGCCCCGCGGTCACCGCACCGACCGTGCCGCCGAGACCGTCCGCCCACATCACGGCGCCGACATTGGGGGTGAAGGCGTCGAAATTGTCCCAGAACGGGCTGGCGACGACGAAATTGCCGCTCGACAGCGCGGTCACGCCGCCGCTGCCCACATTGTCCGACGCCGTGCTTCCCACGATGGAATTCGCGGCAGTGACCGCACCGGCCGTGCCTCCGACACCATTGCCCCAGGTCACGGCGCCGGTATCGGCGACCCCGCCATTGTCCCAGTTGGGGCTGATGGCCACGTAGTTGCCGTTGGCCAGCGGCACGACGCCGTTGATGCCGACCTGGTCGGCGGGTGTGCTGCCGACCAGCGAGTTTGCCGCCGATACCGTGCCGTTGATTCCGGTGGTGCCGCTGCCCCAGGTCACGGCGCCGGCATTGACGACGGCACCATTGTCCCAGGACGGGCTGGACACGACGAAATGACCGTTCTCCAGGGCGGTTACGCCGGTGCCGACCTGGTCGTCGGGGGTGCCGCCGATCAGGGTGGACAGCAGCGCGCCGCTGCTTTCGTCGAACAGATAGACCGCACCGGCATCGGCCCCGCCGGCATCGTCGTTCGGCGCCGTCACCACGACGGTGTCCGTCTGCAGGTGGACGATGGTGTTGCCGAAGCTGTTGTTCGGGCTCGGGTTCGGATCCACCAGCGGATATTGGGGAAAGATGCCGGTGAGGTCGGAAATGGTGATGTCGCGCGGGTCCAGCAGCAGGGCGCCGGCACGACCCTGCGGCGCGCCGGCATCCGCCGTGCCGCCCATCGCCACCTGCCCCTTGGACGAGACCTCGATCAGGCCGCCATCGCCGCCGGTCGCGCCGCCCCGGGCGCTGGCCCGGCCGAAAAAGCCGGTCGCCTGGTCCGACCAGAGCACGACCAGGCCGCCATCGCCCGCCGTCCAGGCATCGGCGCGGATGCCGGTCGCCGCGGAGGCGTCGAGGGTCGCGGCATGGCGCAGCCCGCCATCGCCGCGCAGGCCGCCGCCCAGCAGGATCGTGCCGCCGCCATGGGCACCGCCGGCATCGAGGCGTGCCGCCGCCAGATCGATATCGCCGCCCTGCAGCTCGATTCTGCCGCCGCGTCCCCCGCGCCCGGTGGCGGCGATCAGGCCGGAGGTGAACAGCCGCTCCGCCGACACCGCGATCGTGCCGCCATCGACCGCCCCGTCCGCCCGCAGGCCAGCGCCGGCGATCTCGACATAGCTCTCGGCGGCCCGCACCCGGACCGTGCCTGCTTGGCCTTCGCTGGCGCCGGCAGCGGCAATGCCGGCGTTGAGGATCGCCCGCCCGCCAATGTCCACCGTGCCGCCCCGCGTGCCGCCGGCGCGGATCGACCCGGTGTTGACGACCAGGTCGCCCTGCACCGACACCGACCCGCCGGGGCCGCTGTCGCTGGCAGCCGAAAGATCGCCGCCCACTGTCACGGTATCGCCGGACAGCTCGATCGCGCCGCCGGGGCGGGCCCCTTCGCCGCCGGCAGCCAGGGCGGAGATCCGGCCGCCCGTCGTCACCTTGCCGCCGCCGCCGGCGGTCAGGAAGATCCGACCGTCGCGTCGGGCGACGCCGGTCGCGGCGATCACCCCTTCGGTATTACCCGCCAGGGCATAGACATGGCCGCCATTGGCCCGCAGTTCCGCCACCGCGGCGCGGACGGCACCGTCGCTGCGCACCTCCGTCCCCGCGCCGCCGACCTTCACGGCGAAGCGGCCGCCATCCGTCATGGCGTCGCTGACCAGCACCTCGTAGCCCGCGGCCAGGGCGGCGGTGCCGTTCGGCGCCTCGATGCTGCCGCTATTCTCCACCCGCCGCGCGATCAGTGCCACGTCGCCGCCCGAGGCGCCGATCTGCCCGGCATTCACCACCGCCGCGTCGGAGCGGCCGGCAAAGGTCAGAGGGCCGCCGCGCAGGAAATCCCCGTCGGCGATATCATGTGTCGAGGCGATGAAGCCGCCGCCTGTAGCGATGCGGCCCGTGCTGCCGACGACGATGCCGGCCGGATTGACCAGATAGACGGAGCCGGTGGCCGACAGCCGGCCGTCGATGCGCGAGGGCAGCGCGCCGGCCACCCGGTTCAGCGTGGCGCCGGCGCCATTGCGGAAAGCGACCTCGCCGCCCTGGCCGACGGAAAAGCTCTGCCAGGAAAGGATGGCGCGGGCGGAGGTCTGATCGACCACCATGCGGCCGGCAGCCGGCTGCGAGACCGTCGCGGCGCCATGGGTCACCTGGCCGCCGGCCGGCAATTCCTGGGCGGCAAGCGGCGCCAGGGGGGCCAGGCCGAAGACCAATGCCGTGCCGGCCAGAAGACGGGTTTGCAGCCCGTATCGATTGTTCATCGCGGTCATCCGCGTCACTCCCGCAGTCACGGATCGAACCGTGCGGTGGTGACCACAGACAACGAAATTAGTATTGCAGGCCTATTTCGTCTTTATTTCGGTTTCTTGAGCTAAACCGTTTTCACGAAATTAAAATAATCGGCCCGTCGCGGCGCGCGATTCTGGAAACGATTTCTTGATCTGTTCAGGGAATTGGCCCTGCGCTGCCGGCGCCAGAAATCCGCGCTCAGGACAAGGAGGAGCGGGCCGACACAGAGGTAGCCGGCCGACACAGGGGCCGCGACGACACAGGGGCCGCAACACCAAAGAGGCCGGCCGGGAAAGAGGCCGGGCCGCGGCACGGCCGCCACTGGGGCGCCCGCACCGTCCGGACCGGCCCCGCCGATCCGTCAGCCCCGTGTCGGGGCGGGCCCGGAATCAGCCGTCAGCGCTCAATCGAGCGCGACCAGGTTCTCCGCGGCCTGCTTGCCGTTGCGGCCGGTCACCAGTTCGTATTCCACCTTCTGCCCCTCGCGGAGGGACGCCATGCCGGCCCGCTCCACCGCGGAGATGTGCACGAAGGCATCCGGCCCGCCGGCGGACGGCTCGATGAAGCCATAGCCCTTCGTCGCGTTGAACCATTTCACAGTACCGGTCGGCATCTCTCTCCTTCCTGGCGCGGTAGCGCACCGTCATGCTGCGGATCCGCGCTCCGCCCACCAGCCGGCACCAAGCCGGCCGACCGGAGCGGACCGCTCAACCTCAGGGAAATCCCCGTCTGGAAAACCCAGGGCTCCGCCGTGGTTCCATCGCCGCCGGTCAGTCCTGTCGCAGGACCCGCTCGAGCAGGTCCAGGGCGGCGATGCCGAAAAGGCGCATGTTCTCCACCCTGTCGTCAAGGCCGGTCTGCACGGTTTCGGCCAGTTCCACCGGCCCGGCGACGGCGATGCCGGCATGGCCCGGCGGATGGCCGTAGCGACTGCCCGTCGGACCCGCGACGCCGGATTCGCCGATCGCCCAGTCGGCCTCCAGCCGCTCGCGGATCGTGCGGGCGGCGACCAGGGCATAGCTCTCCGTCGCGCCCTTCGCCTTCACCTCCCGGTCGGAGAGGCCCAGCAGGGCGCGCCGCGCCGGCCGGGTGTAGATCACGCCGCCGCCCAGATAGAAGGCCGATGCCCCCGGCACCGCCAGCAGGGCGGCGGAGATCAGCCCACCCGCCGCGGATTCCGAAACGGCGAGCGTCTGTTCCCTTGCCTTCAGGATCTCCGCGATCCGTGAAGCGGCCGGCAGCAGCCTGTCCATCGCACGTGCCTCCCGGAAGTGCCCGTCAATAGGCCTGTTCGGTGAAGATCGGATCGACCGAGCCACCCCAATGCTTCTCGTAGCGGGCCAGCAGGTCCTCCGCCGGGGTGCGGCCGCTCTCCACGATCGCGTTCAGGGGGTCCAGGAAACCGCTCTCGTCGTCACCGGAGGCGTTGCGGCGGCCGCGGCGCCGCAGGCCCGCTTCCGCGATCGCCAGCACGTCCCGCGAGACGTCCCGCAGGGTCCGGTCGTCGATCCTGGCGCGCAGGCCCTGCCGGGGCACCTCGGACCGCAGCCGCTCGATCTCCGGCACCGGCCAGTCCTTGACCAGCTGCCAGGCGCTGTCCTGCGCCACGCTGTCATACAGCAGTCCGACCCACAGCGCCGGCAGGGCGCAGATCCGCATCCACGGCCCGCCATCGGCGCCCCGCATCTCCATGTAGTGCTTCAGCCGCACCTCCGGGAACAGGGTCGTCAGATGGTCGTGCCAGTCGCCCATCGTCGGCCGCTCCCCGGGCAGCGCCGGCAGGCGGCCGTCCATGAAGTCGCGGAAGCTCTGCCCGGACGCGTCGATATAGCGGCCGTCGCGGTAGACGAAGTACATCGGCACGTCGAGGACATGCTGCACGTAGCGCTCGAAGCCCATGCCGTCCTCGTGCACGAACGGCAGCAGGCCGCAGCGGTCGGGATCGGTGTCGGTCCAGATATGGCTGCGATAGGACAGGAAGCCGTTGGGCTTGCCCTCGGTGAATGGCGAGTTGGCGAACAGCGCCGTGGCGACCGGCTGCAGCGCCTGGGAAATGCGGAACTTCTGCACCATGTCGGCCTCGCTCTCGAAGTCGAGGTTCACCTGGATGGTGCAGGTGCGGAACATCATGTCGAGCCCCAGATCGCCCTTCTTGGGCATGTAGGCCTTCATGATGCCGTAGCGGCCCTTGGGCATGACCGGGATGTCCGCCCGCGTCCATTTCGGCTGGAAGCCCAGGCCGAAAACGCCGGTGCCGAGTTCCGAATCCACCGCCTTCACCTGGTGGAGATGGTCGTTCACCTCCTTGCAGGTGTCGTGCAGGGTGGCGAGCGGCGCGCCGGACAGCTCGAACTGGCCGCCGGGCTCCAGGCTGACCGACTGGCCATCGAGCTTCAGGCCGATGATCGTCTCACCTTCCAGGATCGGTTCCCAGCCGAAGCGGGTCAGGCCGGAGAGCATGGCATGGATGCTTTTCTCGCCCTCGTAGGGCAGCGGCCGCAGGGTATCGAGGTCGAAGGCGAACTTCTCGTGCTCGGTGCCGATGCGCCAGGCGGCGCGCGGCTTGCACCCCGATTCCAGGTCGGCGACGAGCTGGGCGATATCGGTGATCGGTTCCGGCGAGGAACGGGACGGACCGGACATTTACGCTGCCCCCCTGAGAGCTGCCCGGTACCTGCAGCGCCGGAGAGGGCGGCGCCGGGCTGGATTCTGCCCCGACGCCATGTCCGGCAGACGGGCCTGATGTCCGGCCCTGTAGCGAACATTGCGTATGCACGCAAGTGGCGGAGGCCGCCGGTGCGGCCCTCAGCCCGCGCCGCCGCGCCAGGCGGCCAGCAGCGCCAGTGCCGCGATGCCGGCCGTCTCCGCCCGCAGGATGTTGGCTCCCAGGTCCAGCGCGCAGGCTGCCGGATGCGCCCGCACCGCCGCCCGCTCCTCCGCGTCGAAACCGCCCTCCGGCCCGACGAGGACGGCCGGGACCGCCCCGTCCGGCATCGCCGACAGCAAAGCCGGCGCAGGCCGATCCGCCCCCATCTCGTCGCAGAACAGCAGCGGCTGGCCGGCGGGCCAGCCCTCCAGGAACGCCGCCAGCGATGTCACCATCGAAATTTCCGGCAGGTCCAGCCGCTCGCATTGCTGGGCCGCCTCGCGCGTCACTGCGAGCGCGCGGTCGACGCGCAGGTCCTTCATTTGGGTATGGGCGGTGATCACCGGAACCAGATGCGCGGCGCCGAGCTCGGTCGCCTTCTCCAGCAGCCAGTCCATGCGCTGGCGCCGGATCGGCGCGAAGGCCAGCACCGGCCCCCGCGCGACGGTCTGGGTCCGCAGCTGCTCCGCCACCTGCAGGGTTGCGGAGCGCTTCGCGTTTACGGTGATCTGCGCGGACCATTCGCCATGCCGGCCGTTGAACAGCCGTAGGCTGTCGCCGACGGTCATGCGCAGCACCCGCAGCACATGATTCGCATCATTGCCGAGCAGCATCACTTCGGCGCCGGAATGCAACGGCTCGGCGACGAAAAGCCTGGTGCGGATGCGGTGCCGGACCTCGCTCATGCAGCCTGCCCTATCCTGTTCCCCGAACCCGGCCGCGCCTCGTTCGCGGCCGCAAGCCGTGATAAGACCGGCACCGGACGAGGACAATACAAGGATGAACGGGAGGGCCGCTGCCGCGGACCTTCCGCGACAGGCACGACCCGGCCATGACCGCCCATATCGCAGACGCCGCGCGCGACAACTGGATCATCCGCTTCAGCCCGGATCCCTGGCGCCCCTATCTGGAGCTGTCGCGGCTGGACCGGCCGATCGGTACCTGGCTGCTGCTGCTGCCCTGCTGGTGGTCGGTGGCGCTGGCGATGCCGGGTTCGCCGCTGGAACTGGCGCGGCTGCTGCTGCTGTTCGGCATTGGCGCGATGGCGATGCGCGGCGCCGGCTGCACCTTCAACGACATCGTCGACCGCCGCTTCGACGGCATGGTGGAGCGCACCCGCAACCGGCCGCTGCCGTCGGGCCGCGCCAGCGTGCGCGGCGCCTGGATCTGGCTGGGCGTCCAGGCGCTGGTCGGCCTGGCGGTTCTGCTGCAGCTGACCCCGATGGCGGTCTGGCTGGGCATCGGCTCGCTGGGCCTGGTGGCGATCTATCCCTTCATGAAGCGCTTCACCTGGTGGCCGCAGCTGTTCCTGGGCCTGGCCTTCAACTGGGGGGCGCTGATGGGCTGGGCAGCGGTGACCGACGGGTTCGCGGCGGCGCCGGCGGTCCTCTACCTCGCCGGCATCTTCTGGACCCTGGGCTACGACACGATCTACGCCCACCAGGACAAGCAGGACGATGCCCTGATCGGGGTGAAATCCTCCGCCCGCCGCCTGGGTGGCGCGACCCGGCCCTTCCTCTGGGCGGTCTATGCCATGACCATCGTCCTGGTCGCCCTGTCCGGCTGGTTGGCCGGCCTCGCCTGGCCGCTCTACCTCGCCCTCGTCCTGCCGGCGGCCCATATGGCATGGCAGACCGTACGGGTCGACATCGACGACTGGCAGGATTGCCTGAACAAGTTCCGCGCCAACAAGCTGACCGGACTGCTGGTGCTGGCGGCCATCGCCCTCGGCCATCTGGCCGCGGCACCGCTGCCGCTCTGAGCGCCGGCACCGGGACCCGCCGCCATGCCCTACGCCTCCCTTCGCGAATTCATCGACCGTCTGTCGGCGGAGAACCGCCTGGTGCGGGTGCGCGAGCCTGTCTCCACCGTGCTGGAGATGACGGAGATCCAGACCCGCCTCCTGGCCGAGGGCGGGCCGGCGGTGCTGTTCGAGCATCCGGTGATGCCGGATGGCAACCGCAGCGACATGCCGGTGCTGGTGAACCTGTTCGGCACCGTGGAGCGGGTCGCCTGGGGCATGGACAGGACCCCGTCGGAACTGCGCGCGGTGGGCGAGACCCTGGCCTTCCTGCGCCAGCCCGAACCGCCCGGCGGCTGGCGACAGGCGCTGGAGATGCTGCCGCTGGCGAAGACCGTCTTCGCCATGCAGCCGAAGACCGTGAGCCGCGGCCCGGCACAGGAGGTGGTGCAGGAGGGCAGTGCGATCGACCTGACCCGCCTGCCGGTGCAGACCTGCTGGCCGGGCGAGCCGGCGCCGCTGATCACCTGGCCGCTGGTGGTCACAAAGGGCCCCGGCGATGCGCGCGAGGACAGTTTCAACCTGGGCATCTACCGGATGCAGGTGCTGGACCGGAACCGCACCATCATGCGCTGGCTGCGCCATCGTGGCGGCGCGCAGCACCATGCCCGCTGGGGCAAGGCGAAGCGCGAGCCGCTACCGGCGGCGGCGGTGATCGGCGCCGATCCGGGCACCATCCTGGCCGCCGTCACCCCGGTGCCCGACACCCTGTCGGAGTACCAGTTCGCCGGCCTGCTGCGCGGCCGCAAGGTGGAGCTCGTGCCCTGCCGCACGGTGCCGCTGAAGGTGCCGGCGGAGGCGGAGATCGTCCTGGAAGGCCATGTCAGCCTGGACGACTATGCCGACGAGGGGCCCTATGGCGACCATACCGGCTACTACAACGCGGTGGAACGCTTCCCGGTCTTCACCGTCACCGCGATCACCCGACGGCACCGGCCGATCTACCTGTCGACCTTCACCGGACGCCCGCCGGACGAGCCCAGCGTGCTGGGCGAGGCGCTGAACGAGGTCTTCATCCCGCTGCTGCAGCAGCAGTTCCCGGAGATCGTGGATTTCTGGCTGCCGCCGGAAGGCTGCTCCTACCGGATCGCCGTGGTCTCCATGCGCAAGGCCTATCCCGGCCATGCCAAGCGGATCATGATGGGCGTCTGGTCCTATCTGCGGCAGTTCATGTACACGAAATGGGTGATCGTCGTGGACGACGATATCGACGCGCGCGACTGGAAGGACGTGATGTGGGCGGTGTCCACCCGCATGGATCCTGCGCGCGACGTGACAATCGTCACTGACACACCGATCGACTACCTTGATTTTGCGAGTCCGGACTCCGGTCTTGGCAGCAAGATCGGCCTGGACGCCACCAACAAATGGCCGCCGGAAACGAAGCGTGACTGGGGCGAGAAGATCCGCATGAGCCAGGACATCGTCGACCGGGTCGACCGGCTCTGGCCGCGCCTGGGCCTGCCCGGATCGGGACGCGCGATATGGCGCTGAAGCGGTCGGCGCAGGCCGCCACGGGGGAGGCCGACCGCCGCCGGCCCGCGCACGAACCCCTGCCCGACCCGATTGCGGAGGATGCGGAGGTCGGCCGGCGCTGGATCTTCTATCTCCGCCTGGCGGTGATCGGCGTCGTCGCGCTGTTCGTCGTGCTGGATGCCAACTGGCCGGCCGGCATCTTTCCGCTGGTGCTGCTGGCTGCGCTGGTGGTCACCGGCTGGCTACCGCTGGTCTTCGCCGGCCAGGGCCGCGGCGCCGTGGCCATGCGCTATGGCCTGACAATTGCCGATTCCGCCCTGGTCACCGCGGCGATCCTGCTCCCCAATCCCTGGGAGAACCAGTGGGTGCAGATGGCGGTGCAGTTGCATGGCAGCGAGCATGCCTTCCTCTACCTGCTGATCGTGGCCGCCGCCTTCAGCTATTCGCCGCGGGTCACCACGATCGCCGGCGCGAGCGCCGCCCTTGCCTGGCTGATCGGCGGCGTCTGGATCGCCTCCAGCGTCGGCATGACCGGGCCGATGGCCTATCGCGAATGGCTGGAGCTGTCGCCCGAGGCGCGGGCCGCGGTGGCGGATCCGCGGCTGCGGGTCGACCTTGTGGTCCTGCTCGGCCAGGCCGGCCTGCTCGCCTTCACCGGGCTGGTGCTGGGTTTCGGACTATACCGCGCCCGCCGGCTGATGGACCGGCTGATCCACCGGGAACGGGTGCATGCCGCGCTCGACAATCACTACCGGCCCGAACTGGTCGTCGAGCTGGCCCGCATGCGCGAGCCGTTCGCCCGCCCGCGCGCCCTGAACGCCGCGGTGCTGGTGGTTTCCTGCCCGGGCCTGGCCCGCTCCCTCATCGAAATGCCGGCCGACGGGGCCTTCGCCGACCTGCGCCGGTTCCATCGCCTGGTCATGGATGCTGTGTTCGACGCCAACGGCGCGGTGAACCGCAGCGAGACCGACGCGGTGGTCGCCACCTTCGGCACACCGCGCAGCGGACCGGAGGATGTCCCCAACGCGGTGGACACCGCCACCGCGGTGATGCAGGCCGCCGCAGAATGGAACGCGGAGCGGCGCCATCTGGGCGCCCCGACGCTCGACTTCCGCCTGGTCCTGCATCATGGGCCGGTGACCTTCGGCAATGCGGGGGATGCGACCCGCTGGCGCCTCGCCAGCTTCGGCCGCGCCGTCGAGGAGGCGGGCGAACTGGTCCAGGTCGCCAGCACCCTGGATGCCTACCTGCTGGTCAGCCGGCGCTTCATGGACCTGCTGGAGGCAAAGGCGCCCGGCGCCCGCCGGCGGCTCGGCCAGCTGGAGGAGATTCCGCCGCCGGCCGGCCCGCGGTCCGGCCGCGGCGGCATTCCGGTGGCTGCCTATGTGCCGCGGCCGCCGGACCCCTCCTTCGCCGGCATCGATGTCGGCCGGGTGCCGCAGCCCACCCGCCCGGTGAGCCCCCTGCAGCCTGTCGATTCCCGGGGCGCCCGGGACGACGAGGAGCCGTCCCCCGAGCGGTGATTCAGGCGCGCTGAATCAGGCGAGGCAGGCGCGGCGGCGCCAGGCACCCTGCGGCGACCGGCGGCGCCGCGCGCAGCCAGGGCCGCGCCCCTGCACCGTGGGGAAACTTGTTTTCATTTGAATGCAAACCTGCATATGCGAAGATGCCGGCCGCCCTGGCAGCAGCCGCACGCTCCGCGCTATCCTCGCGACGGCAGCGGCGCCGGCCGGGCATGCGGACGCGCCGACCCGTACCCAAACCTTCGAAGGGGGGACAGAGCCGATGAGGACGACGAGACGCAGCTTCCTGGGACGTGCGGTCCTGGGCGCCGCGGTGGCGGCGATCGCCGCCACCGGACTGAGCGATGCCCAGACCGCCGCCGCGCAGGACAAGGAGCCGATCAAGGTCGGCCAGATCCTCGACCAGACCGGCGGCCTGAACATCTACAGCCTGAAGCAGATGAAGGCCTCGCAGATGGCCGTCGACGAGATCAACAAGAACGGCGGCTTGCTGGGCCGGCCGGTCGAGCTGATCTTCTACGACAGCCAGTCGAACAACCAGTTCAACTCCCAGTACGCCACGCAGGCGCTGCTGCGGGACAAGGTCGACGTGATCCATGGCGGCATCACCTCCTCCTCGCGTGAGGTGATGCGGCCGATCGTGCAGCGCTTCAACGGCCTGTACTTCTACAATTCGCTGTACGAGGGCGGCGTCTGCGATCGCCGTCACGTGAATACCGGCATGGTGCCGGCGCATCAGCTCGAGGTGCTGATCCCCTACGTGATCAACGAGCTGGGCGACAAGAAGAGCTACATCCTGGTGGCCGACTACAATTACGGCCACATCACCGCCAAGTGGATGCAGAAGATCATCAAGGAGAATGGCGGCGAGGTCCTCGGCGTCGAGTTCATCCCGCTGGATGTGTCGAACTTCGCCCCGATGATCGCCCGTATCCAGGAGGCCAATCCCGACGTGGTCTATTCGGGCCTGGTCGGCAGCGCGCATATCGCGTTCTACCGCCAGTTCGAGGCGACGATCGGCAAGGACAAGATGACCCTGGCCTCGTCGACCTATGGCGTCGGCCGCGAGCAGACCGAGCTGTCGCCGGAAGAGGGCGAGGGCATCATCATCGCCACCTCCTTCTTCGACGGGCTGGACACCCCGGCCGCCAACGACTTCGTCGAGCGTTTCAAGGAATATTCCGGCGAGGACGAGTATATCGGCGAATATGGCGAGTACGGTTATCGCGGCATCATGCTGTGGGCCGAGGCCGTGAAGAAGGCCGGCTCCGCCGAACCCGACAAGGTGATCGAGGCGTTGGCCTCCGGCGACGTCAAGTATGAGGGCGCCGGCGGGCTGTACACCATCGACGGCCAGACCAATCACACGACGATGGACATCCACATCGTGAAGGGCAACGACAAGGGCGGCTTCGATCTGATCAAGTCGTTCGAGCAGCGCCCGCCGTCGGACACCCAGGCGGTCTGCGACCTGCACAAGAACCCGAACGACACCACCCAGTACGAGCCCGAGGTCCAGTAACCGACCGGGCGACTTGAGATGCGGGATGTTCCGGGCCGGGCCGGCAATGCCGGCCCGGCCCTCCCGTTCCTGACCGGTCCAACGCGCGGGGGGCGCGGGTGCAGACTGTCCTGATCTATGCCTACCAGATCGGCTTCTCGATCAGCATCTTCGTGCTGATCAGCCTGGGTCTGGCGGTCATCTTCGGCATGATGAAGGTGATCAACCTGGCCCATGGCGAGTTCATCATGCTGGGAGCGATGGGCTGCACCCTGATCAGCACCCTGGGCGTGCCGCTCTGGCTGTCGATCATCGGTGCCGGCCTTGTGGTCGGCGCCATCGGCATCGTCGCCGAACGGCTGGTGATCCGCTTCCTCTACGGCCGGGTGCTGGACACCCTGCTGGCGACATGGGGGCTCAGCCTGCTGATCATCGGCCTGGTCACCACCATCCTGGGGCCGCAGACCACCAGCGTGCCGCAGGACCTGGGCAATGTGTCCCTGCTCGATTTCACCATGCCGATCTACAACCTGACTCTGATCCTGGTCGCCGCGGCGCTGCTGGGCGGCACCTACCTGCTGTGGCGCTATACCCGGGTCGGCCTGATCGTGCGCACCACCATGCAGAACCCGGAGATGGCGCGCGCCATCGGCCTGAACACCGACCGGGTCTACATGCTGACCTTCGGCTACGGCGCGATGCTCGCCGGACTGGCCGGCGCGGTGATCGCGCCGATGTTCGGCGCCGCGCCGACGATGGGCGTGTTCTACATCGCCAAGGCCTTCATCACCGTGATCTCCGGCGGCCACATGCCGCTGCTCGGCACCCTCACCGCCTCCGGCCTGTTCGGCACCATCGACGGGGCGGTCGCCTTCGCCACCGCCTCCGTGGTGGGCGAGATCACGGTCCTGGTCGTCGCCATCGTGCTGCTGCGGCTGCTGCCGCAGGGCATCACCGGCCGCTTCCGGCGGGGGCTCTAGGATGGCGACGGAAAAGCCCGGCAGCACGCCCTTCGCCCTGACCCCGCCCGGCCAGCGCCCGGGCTGGTCCTGGTGGGGCGCCGTGATCGGCGCCGCAGTCCTGATGCTGCTGTTCCCGGAAACGGCGGAACTGGACGTCCTCTACGACACCTCGATCCTGTTCGTCTTCGCCATCCTGGCGCTGTCGATGGGCTATCTCTGGGGCTTCGTCGGTATCCTCAGCCTTGGCCAGACCGCCTTCTTCGCGCTGGGCGGCTATACCTATGCCGTGCTGTCGCTGAACACCGGGGAGACGACAGGCGCGGCCCTCGCCGCGATCGCCCTGCCCGCGGCCTTCGCCGCCCTGCTCGGCTATTTCATGATCTATGGCCGGATCAGCGACATCTATCTCAGCGTGATCACCCTGGTGGTCACCCTGATCCTGGAGAAGGGCATCCGCGCCACCTCCGGCGAGCAGTTCGTGATCGGCTCGGTGCGGCTGAACGGGCAGAACGGCATTCCCGGCCTGCCCGCGCTGCAGGTGCCCTGGGATCCCGGCACCACCCTGTTCATCGACGGCGTCTACTACCTGGCCGCGATCCTGCTGGTGCTGGTCTATGTCGGCCTGCGGCTGCTGCTGACCACCGATTTCGGCCGGGTGCTGGTCGGCATCCGGGAGAACGAGCGCCGGGTCAACCTGCTGGGCTATGACAGCCGCCGCTACAAGCTGGCGGTGTTCACCCTGTGCGGCGGCATCGCCGGCCTGGCCGGCGTGCTCTACGCCGTCTGGGGCGCCTTCGTGGCGCCGGAGATGGCGAACCTGAACCAGGCGGCCCTGCTGATCATCTGGGTGATCGTCGGCGGCCGCACCGCGCTGATCGGCCCGGTGATCGGCACCGCGCTGATCGTCTACCTGACCAACTGGCTGGGCACCCAGGGTGTCGGCCAGGTCACCCTGGTGATGGGCGCGATCCTGACCGTCTTCGTCCTGGTCTTCCGCCGCGGCCTGGTACCCACCCTCTCCGAGGTGCTGGTCTGGCTGCAGGAGAAGCTGCGCGAAAGCCGGCCGCAGCAGGGCGGCGGGGAGCAGCGGCCATGAGCGCGGCAATTGAGGGCGGCGACCTGCTCCTGCAGACGCAGGGGCTGCGCAAGAGCTTCGGCGGCGTGCATGCCATCGACGGGGTCGACTTCCGGCTGGGGCGCGGCGAGTTGCGCTGCCTGATCGGCCCGAACGGCGCCGGCAAGAGCACCTTCTTCAAGATGCTGACCGGCCAGTACGTGCCGACCGCCGGCAGCATCCTGTTCGAAGGCGCCGATATCGCCGGCGCCGAGGCGCATGACATCGGCCGCCGCGGCATCGGCATCAAGAACCAGGTGCCGGACGTGTTCGACGGCGTCTCCGGCCGCGAGAACATCTATCTCGCCGCCCGCTACGCCCATCCCAAGCGCCGTGCCGGCGCCATGGTGGACGAGGTGATCGACCGGCTGGGCATTGCCGGCTTCGTCGACGGCCAGGTTGGCGAACTGGCGCATGGCCAGCGGCAATGGGTCGAGATCGGCATGGTGATGGCGCGGGAACCGAAGCTGGTCCTGCTGGACGAACCGTCGGCCGGCATGAGCGCGGAGGAGACCCACCGCACCGCCGAGCTGATCAAGGAGATCAACCGCACCGCCACGGTGGTGGTGGTGGAGCATGACATGCAGTTCATCCGGCAGATCGCCACCATGGTCACGGTGTTCCACCAGGGCCGCATCCTGGTGGAGGAGGTGGTCGACAAGGCACTCGCCGACAGCCGCGTCCGCGACGTCTATCTGGGACGGGGGGTGGCATGAGCCTTCTGTCCGTCAGCGGCCTGCGCTCCGGCTATGGCCGCATCCGCATCCTGGACGGCGTCGACCTGGATGTCGGCCAGCAGGAGTTCGTCGGCATCCTGGGCCATAACGGCATGGGCAAGACCACCCTGCTGCGCACCCTGATGGGCTACCTGCCCGCGCAGGAGGGCAAGGTGGTGCTGGACGGCACCGACATCACCCGCATGTCGACCTACCGCCGCGCCCGCCAGCGCATCGGCTTCGTGCCGCAGGGCCGCGAGATCTTCCCCGACCTCACCGCCTGGGAGAATTTGCGGGCCGGCGCGCTGATCGGCGGCCGGACAGGGGCTGAGGAGGCGCAGGCGATCGAGCGGGTGGTGGAGACCTTTCCCCGGCTGAAGCCGCTTCTGGACCGGCCCGGCGGCGCCCTGTCGGGCGGCGAGCAGCAGCTGCTGGCACTGGCCCGCTGCCTGTGCGGCAATCCGCGGCTGATCCTGCTGGACGAGCCGACGGAGGGCATCCAGCCGTCGATCATCGAGGAAATCGTCGACCGCCTCTCCGCCCTGAAGGCGGAGGGCGGGCTGGCGCTGATCCTGGTGGAACAGAACCTGGATTTCATCCGTGCGCTGGCGGAGCGGGTCCTGATCATCCACCGCGGCCGCATCACCCGCAGCGTCGGGCCGGAGCAGCTCAACGATCCCGAGCTGGTCGCCGAGTTCGTCGGCATGAGCGGCTGACGACGGCACAACGAGACCGAGGAGCCCCGCAGCCATGATCTCCCTGACCGCCGTCCTGCGCGTGAAGAAGGGCCACGAGGCCGAGGTGAAGGCGGCGCTGATCAGGGTCGTCGACCATGTCCGCGCCAACGAGCCCGGCACGATCGCCTATTACGCCGGCCAGGACGCGAAGGACCCGCAGGTCTTCAACACCTACGAACGCTATGCCGACATGGCGGCGCTGGAGGCCCACAACAATTCCGCCGCCGTGGCGGAGTTCTTCTCCATCGCCCAGCCGGTGCTGGACGGCGACCCGGTGGTCGTAATCAGCGAGGAGATCGCCGAGAAGTAGACGATGCGGCCCCGTCCGGGCCGCGCAGGTACTGGACGGGGCAGTCCCGCCCGTAACACCCTTGCACCGCCATGCTTCTCCACCTCTCCTACACGATAAGACGCCGCTGGTTCCGGATCGGCCTCAACCTGGTGATGATCTTTGTCGGGCTGGAGCTGATCGAATATGCCTATGCCACCCAGTACTACTTCTCCGAATCCCGGCTGATGAAGGACCTGCCGGTGCTGGAGGCGATGTACATCGCCTTCATCGCCGGACTGTTCCCGAACTACGCGACCTCCATCGCCGACATGGTGATGGACGTGAATATCCGCAGCTGGCGCCAGATCCTGGCTGTCGGCACCTTCCTGCTGATCACCTTCCTGCTGAACGTGCTGGTGATCTGGGTGTCGATCCGCTTCGTTTGAGGCAGCGCGCTGCTCCATTGCGCATCATCCCATATGCGTGATATTTTCCCAAATATGGGAAGCGAGATCGCGGATGACGGGAGCTTGGACCTGCGGATCGCCGGGCGCCTGAAGGCGCTGCGGGCGGAACGCGGCTGGTCGCTGGAGGCCCTGGCCGGCCGCAGCGGAATCAGCCGCGCCACCCTGTCGCGGCTGGAGAATGCGGAGGTCAGCGCCACCGCCATTGTGCTGGGCCGGCTCTGCGCCGCCTACGGCCTGACCCTGTCGCGGCTGATGCACATGGTCGAGGCGGGCTTCCCCGCCATCGTCCGCCGCGACACGCAGCCGCTGTGGGTGGATCCGGACACCGGCTTCCGGCGCCGCGCCGTTTCGCCGCCCGCGCAGGCCCTGGCGGGCGAGGCGCTGGAATGCGAGCTGGCACCCGGCACCACCCTGACCTACGACCTGCCGCCGCGCCCCGGCCTGGAGCATCACCTGCTGCTGCGCGAGGGCCGGCTGACCGTCACTGTCGACGGCCACGACCATGCCCTGCAACCGGGCGACTGCCTGCGCTACCGCCTGGACGGGCCCAGCGCCTTCGTCACCCCGGCGGATGCGGGTGCCCGCTACCTCCTGTTCATGGTGTGAGACGATGACCCTGCCGGCGGATATCGCGATCGCCCCCTGCCCCGCTGCTGTACTGGCGGAAGACCTGCCCGCCTTCGGCGCGCTGCTGCACGCCTGCGTGCATGCCGGCGCCAGCATCGGCTTCATCCTGCCCTTCGCGCCGGCGGAGGCGGAGGCGTTCTGGCGCGACCGGGTGCTGCCGCCGCTTACGGCCGGACACCGGGTGCTGCTGGCGGCCCGCGCTGCCGGGCGCCTGGTCGGCACCGTGCAACTGGGCACCGACACCATGCCGAACCAGCCGCACCGGGCCGATGTCGCCAAGCTGATGGTGCATCCGGACTGGCGGCGGCGCGGCATCGCCCGCGCGCTGATGGTCGCGCTGGAGGCCGAGGCCCAGGCCCGCCGCCGCACCCTGCTGACCCTGGACACCCGCACCGGCGACGCCGCGGAGCCGCTCTACCTGTCGATGGGTTATCGCATCGCCGGCCCGATCCCCGGCTATTGCCTGCACCCCTCGGAAGACCGGCTGGAAGCCACGACCATCATGTACAAGGCGATGGCCGCCGGGACCGCGGCTACGGCATGAGGTCGACGGCCGCCCGGAAGCTGCCGTCCATGTAGAACGGCACCGACTGGTGCAGGTGAACGATCCGCCAGCCGGCCTCGAGCCGGCGGAAGCAGAGGGTCTGCCGGAACCAGAGGCCGGCATCGCTGCCGTCGGTCTTCGTGCCGTCGAGTCGGGTCAGGAAATGCGCATGGCCAAGATCGCCGCCGGCGGCGATCTCCAGGTCGCGCAGTTCGTATCCCAGGCCCCCCTGCCAGGTGTCGAACCAGGCCTGCAACCCTGTCGCATCGGTGCTGTCCGATACCAGCGGCGGCGCCAGGGTGAAAGCCGTCAGGCCGGAGGCGCCGCACGCCACTACCGCCGCCGCATCCTTGTCCTTGAGGGCCTGCACCCAGCCTTCGATCAGCGCGCGCAGCGCCGCCACATCGTCATTGCCATGCATCTTTCGGCTCCTTCCGCCGGATCCGGCCGATGGCCGGCCGTCGCCCAAAGGACGCTACCGGTCGGACGGATCCGACATCTGCGCGCGCGATTTCAGCCGCAGAGCCGGTCGAGCACCATCGTCTTGTAGGCATCGACCATGGCGTCGCCCTCCGCCCGGTCGACGGAGACGGCGAGCCGCATGGTCGCCTCCCCCAGCTGCATCGCCAAAAAGCATTCGGCATCCAGGCGGCGCGGATCGACGTCCGGCCGCAGCGGCCGCAGCACCGAAGCCAGCATTGCGCCATTGGCGCGGCTGTCTTCCAGTTCGATGGTGCGCAGTTCCGGGTCCGCCTGGGTGCCGCACCAGATGTCGCGGATCACAGGCTCCGCCAGGAACAGCCCGTAATAGGTGTCGATCAGGTTGCCGAAGGCGGTGCGGAAGCCGTCCAGGCTGTCGATGCCGGCCAGACCCTCGCGGATGCAGTGGCGGCCGTCCTCGGTGCAGCGCTCCGCGAGGGCACGGATGATCGCGCTCTTGTCCGGGAAGTACTGATACAGCGCGCCGATCGAGATTCCGGCCTGTGCCGCGACATCGCTCATCCGCATCGCATCGCTGCCCGCCGCTGCGATCAGCGCGGTGGCGCAGGACAGGATGCGCTCCACCTTCTCGCGGCTGCGCCGCTGGCTTGGTTGCCGCCGCAGGACCGGCGCGCCCTCCGCCCCCGTCACCTGGCTGCCCACTCCCGTCTGGCTGCCCACTCCCGTCTCGCCCATTCATCCTCCGTCGCGCTGCCGCAGGGATACGTCATTTTCGGCTTGACGGATAAAATATGAGGATTTATCAGATTCTCAAATATGAGCATTACTCATATTCAAAGGAGATGATCATGAGCGCAGAACGGGCGGGTCCGGTGCTGGTACTGGGCGGCACGGGAAAGACGGGACGGCGGATCGCGGCGCGCCTGACGGAGCGGGGATTGCCGGTCCGACTCGGCTCGCGCAGCGGCAGCCCGGCGTTTCACTGGGACGATCCGGCCGGCTGGCCGGCCCTGCTGTCCGGCGTGGACGCGGCCTATATCGCCTATGCACCCGACCTCGCCGTGCCGGGCGCGGTGGAGGATGTGCGGCGCTTCGCGGAAATCGCGGCGGCGCAGGGCGTGCGCCGGCTGGTGCTGCTGTCCGGCCGTGGCGAGCCGGAGGCGGAGGAGGCGGAAAGCGCCGTGGCGGCGGTCGCCACGGCCGGCGGCGCGGACTGGACCGTGCTGCGCGCCAGCTGGTTCGCGCAGAACTTCTCTGAGAGCTTCCTGCTGGACGGCGTGCTGGCGGGCGAGATCGCCCTCCCCGCCGGCGAGATCCCGGAGCCCTTCGTCGATGCCGACGATATCGCCGATGTCGCGGTGGCCGCGCTGACCGGCAGCGGCCATGCCGGCCGGATCTACGAGCTCACCGGCCCGCGCGCGCTGACCTTCGGCGCGGCCGTGGCGGAGATCGGCCGCGCCAGCGGCCGCGACCTGCGCTACGGCACGATGCCTGCGGCGGAATTCGGGGAGATGCTGCGCGGCTTCCAGGTGCCGGAGGCGGAGGTGCAGCTGATCCTCTACCTGTTCGGCACGGTGCTGGACGGACGCAACGCGGCGCCCGCCGACGGCGTGCAACAGGCCCTGGGCCGGGCGCCCCGCGACTTCGCCGACTATGCCCGTGCGGCAGCTGCGGCGGGCGCATGGTCGGTCCCCGCCGTCACGGCCGCGGGCGGTGCGGCATGAACGGCGGCTTCCTCGGCGACCTGACCGCCGTCCTGGCGGTCCTGGCCGCGCTGGGTGCCGGCCTGATCGCCGGCACCTTCTTCGCCTTCTCGACCTTCGTGATGCAGGCCCTGGGCCGCCAGCCGGCGGCCCAGGGGATCGCTGCGATGCAGACGATCAACGTCACGGTGATCAATCCCTGGTTCCTGGGGGCCTTCATCGGCACCGCCCTGCTGGCCCTGGCGGTGGCAGCCCTGGGGCTGTGGCAGGGCTGGGCCGGGGCCACCCCGCTGCTGCTGGGCGGCGCCCTGCTGTACCTGGTCGGCTGTTTCGGGGTTACGGCTGCCTTCAACGTCCCCCGCAACGAGGCGCTGGCGAAGGTCGCCGCCGACAGTGCGGATGGCACGGCGCTGTGGCGCCGCTACCTGTCGGGCTGGACGGCCTGGAACCATGTGCGCACGGTGGCCAGTCTGGCCGCCAGCGCCTGCTTCATCCTGGCGCTCGTATGAGCGCCAGGGTCGCGTCATCCGCCCGCCCGCGACGGCGCTATGCGCCGCAGGACCCATCATCGTAGGCTTGCCGATTGGCGGTGCGACCGCGCCGCAGCCAACCGCCTTGGCAACAGATGCAGGGAGACAGAGCAATGACAACAGCGCCCGAGGCCGTCCGGGTCCGCACCGATCCCGACCCCTATGAACAATACCTGATCTCGCAGGCGATCCGTGTCGGCGACCTGGTCTACCTGTCCGGCCAGGCGGCGGTCGACAGCCATGGCAATATCGTCGGCGCCGGCGATTTTGACGCCCAGGCGGCGCAGGTCTTCGCCAACCTGAAGGCGGTGCTGGAAGCCGCCGGCTCGTCCATGGACCGGATCGTGAAGGTGACCATCTACCTGACCGACATGGCCAATTTCGGCCGGATCATGGAGTTGCGCGCACAGCATTTCAGCAAGCCCTATCCGGCCGACACGATCGTCGAGGTGAAGGCCCTGGCCCTGCCCGAGTTCAAGATCGAGATCGAGGCGATCGGCCTGGTCGGCGGCACGATCCGGGACACCTGACCGCCCGGACATCCGACACGGCGACTGCCGTTTCCTGCGTCACTTCGTTCAACAGAACGCCCAAGAAAAAGGCAGAATCCGCGGCCGGCGCAGATAGATGGTACACCGACTGTCGTAATTACGACTATTTACCGGTGGCACGTGACTTGCCTTCCTACGCGGCGATGCAGCCGATTGGAGGACGATCCGACATGCGCCGCCCTGCCCCCCTTTTCCCGGCCCCCCTCTCCCTGCCACGGCGGCTCGCCGCTTCCGCCATGCTGGCCGCCACGCTTGCGGTTGGCCTGGCCGCCCCGCTGCCGGCCCAGGCCGATGCCGATGTGGTGAAGATCGGCGCACCGCTGGCGCTCACCGGCGCGCTGGCGGCAGAGGGCGGCAAGCAGAAGCTGGCCTATGACCTGTGGCTGGAGCGGGTGAACGCCGCCGGCGGCATCCAGGTGGGCGACCGCAAGCTGCCGGTGGAGCTGATCACTTACGACTACCAGACCGACGGCAAGCGGGCCGGCCAGCTGGCGGAGAAGCTGATCACCGACGACAAGGTCGACTTCCTGACCGCGCCGTTCGGGTCCGGCCATACAAAGATCACGGCCGCGGTGGCGGAGCGCTACGGCGTGCCGATCATCGCCGTCGCCTCGTCGGAGCCGGTGCACAACCAGGGCTTCAAGCAGCTGTTCGGCACCCTGGCCCCGTCCAGCGGCCTGATCGACGGGATGCTGGACCTGTTCTCCGCCGCCAAGCCGGACCTGAAGCGCATCGCCATCCTGGGCCGCGACGACGTCTTTCCGAAGATCATGGCGAGCCTGATGACGAAGGGCGCCCAGGCGCGTGGCCTGGAGGTCGTATACGACCAGCTCTATCCGGTCGGCAGCATGGATCATGCGGCGGCGATCACCGGCATGAAGGCGGCGCAGCCGGACTGGGTCTATGTCACCGGCTATACCGAGGACCTGGTGCTGATCCGCAAGCAGATGGCCGATCTGGGCCTGAAGGCGCCGATCGTCACCATGATCACCGGCCCGGCCTACAAGGAGTTCACCGACAGCCTGGGCCCGCTGGCGGAGAACGTCACCAGCGCCTCCTGGTGGCATCATTCCGCCGGCTATGAGGGCGACGATCCGTTCGGCTCCACCAAGGCGTTCTACGATGCCGTCATGGCCGCGTCGGGGCAGGAGCCCGACTATGTCCACGCCTCCTCCGCCGCCGCCCTGATCGCCCTTCAGAAGGCGATAGAGAAGGCCGGCAGCCTGGACCGGGAGGCGGTGCGCCAGGCGCTGGTCGACCTCGACATCCAGACCTTCTACGGCCCGATCGACTTCCGCGAGGACGGCTTGAACGACAATCGCGACCTGCCGATCATCCAGATCCAGGGCGGCAAGCCCGTTGTCCTGGCGCCGGCGGCTATCGCCAGCGCCAAGATGATCCTGAACTGAGCGGCAGGGGGAGCCCGGCGATGAGCACGCGCCTCAGCGAGGAAGAGGTCGCCCGCTTCTCTGCGGACGGCTATTTCGTGAAGCGCCGGGCGATCTCCGCCGACCATGCCGCCGACTGCCGGGCGCGGATCGAGGCGATGGAGGCTGCCCTGGGGGAGGACTGCAATGTCCGGATGAAGATCAAGGCGCATATCGCCTCCCCCTGGATGACCGACCTGGCGCGCCATCCGGCGATCCTGGATGCGGTCGAGAGCATCCTGGGCCCGGACATCCTGCTGTTCGGATCGTCGATGTTCGCCAAGGCGGCGAACAGCCCGAAATTCGTCTCCTGGCACCAGGACTCCGCCTATTACGGCCTGGCGCCGAACGATTCCGTTACCGCCTGGCTGGCCTTCACGCCCAGCCACCGGGGCAATGGCTGCCTGCGGGTGATGCCCGGCTCCCATCTTGGGCCGGACCTGGAGCATGAGGAAACCTACGACCCGCAGAACCTGCTGGCCCGCGGCCAGACGATCCACGGCCTGGACGATGCGCGCGCCGCCTATCTGGAACTGGAGCCGGGGGAGTTTTCCCTGCACCATGTCCGCACCGCGCATGGCAGCCTGGGCAACGAGACGGGCGACCGCCGCATCGGCCTCGCCTTCTTCTACATGGCCGCCCACGTCACCTCGACCCTGGGCCGGCGGACCGCCCTGCCGGTGCGCGGCGCGGACCGGTTCGGCCACTGGGACCGCGACCCCGCGCCCCGCATCGACCTGGACCCGGACTGCATGGCCTTCCTGACCGACATGTGGTCGCGCTACCAGAGCCGGGAGGTGCGCCAGGCGGCGCTGGCCGGCAAGGTCTAGACGCCGCCCCAGCGGCGCCATGCCGCTGCTGCACAATGTTCCGGCAACGCGCTGCCGGCGAACGCTCAAACTTTAGCCAGAACCCACGCCAGCGGCCGCTCCGACTTATTGTTGTATCTACAACAATAAGGGTTACGGGCATTGGCATGCCGCTTGCGTCTGACCCTCTTCTGCAGGCGCCGTCATGCCAGCCATGGCGGCACCGGGCGGGACGACAGAAACAAAGAGGGTGGCAGAATGTTTGGCAGATCCTGGAAGACCGGTGTCGCTGCCGGCGCGGCGGGCCTCGTCGCCGCCTTGGCGCTGGGCGCGGGCGGCGCGCCCGCGCAGGCCGAGGACGGCGTGCTGAAGATCGGCGCGCCGCTGGCCCTGACCGGCGGACTTGCCGACGAGGGCAAGAAGCAGGCGGATGTCTGGAAGCTCTGGCTGGAGAAGGTCAATGCCGGCGGCGGCATCGATGTCGGCGGCCAGAAGATGAAGGTCGAGTTCATCGAGTACGACTACCAGACCGACGGCAAGCGCGCCGGCCAGATGGCCGAGAAGCTGGTCACCGACGACGGGGTCGACGTACTGATGGCGCCCTTCGGCTCCGGCCATACCAAGATCGTGGCCGCGGTGGCGGAGCGCTACCAGGTGCCGATGCTGGCCTGCGTCGCCTCCTCCGTCTCGGTCTACGACCAGGGATTCAAGTACCTGTTCGGCACCTTGGCGCCGAACACCGGGATGGCGGAGTCGATGACCGACTATTTCAAGGCGAAGGTGCCGGAGCTGAAGAAGGTCGCCGTCTACGGCCGCGACGACGTCTTCCCGAAGGCGATGGCCACCGCGCTCGCCGCCTCCGCCGAGGCCGGCGGGCTGGAGGTCGTCTACAACGAACTCTATGCCGTCGGCACGATGGACCATTCGGCAGCGATCTCGGCGATCAAGGCGGCTGCTCCCGACTGGGTCTACATGACCGGCTATACCCAGGACCTGATCCTGGGCCGCAAGCAGATGGCGGATCTGGGTGTCGAGGCACCGGTGGTCACCATGGTCACCGGCCCCGCCTACAAGGAGTTCACCGAAGGCCTGGGCGACCTGGCCGACGGCGTGACCAGCTCGACCTGGTGGCACCATTCCACCGCCTATACCGGCGCGACCGGCGCCTGGGACACCACCGCCGGCTTCTACAAGGACTTCACCGACGCCTATGCCGAGGATCCCGACTATGTCCACGCCTCCTGCGCGGCGGCGGCGGACGTGCTGGTGGCAGCGGTGCAGAAGGCCGGCTCCACCGACAAGGCGGCGGTCCGCGACGCGCTGGCGGCGACCGACCTGCTGACCTTCTACGGTCCGATCGACTTCGGCGACAACGGCATGAACCAGGGGCGCGAGATGCCGATCATCCAGGTCCAGGGCGACGCCATCAAGGTGCTATACCCGGCCGCGATCGCCGACGCGGAACTGCAGCTCGTGAAGTGAACCTGGCAGGCGGGGCGCGCGCTTCGGCGCCGCCCCGCCAGCCGCACCGCTTCTCCCGGCAAGGTCGGAGACCCGCTTGGACATCCCGCAGATCCTCGCCAACGGCATCGTGCTCGGCGCGCTCTATGCCTGCATCGCCGTCGGCTTCTCCCTCGTCTGGGGCGTGCTGAATGTCATCAACATGCTGCACGGCTCCTTCATCATCCTGGGCGGCTACCTGGCCTATTTCGCCTGGGCCTACCTGGACCTGAACCCGATCGTCGTGCTGCCGGCCGTCGCGCTGGCGCTGTTCGCGCTCGGCTACCTGCTGCAATACCTGTTCATCAACAAGGTCGTGACGGCGCCGGTGCTGACCACGCTGACCCTGACCTTCGGCCTGGACATGATCCTGTACAACCTGATGACGGTGTACTTCACCGCCACCCCGCGCCGGGTCACCCTGGACTTCGGCAGCATCGACATCGGCGGCATGGTGATGCCGGTGGACCGGGTGCTGGGCATGGGCCTGGCGCTGCTGCTGACCGGCCTGCTGTACGTGGTGATGCGCGGCTCCAGCCTGGGCCGCGCCATCGTCGCGGTGCGCATGGACCGCGAGGCGGCCTCCCTGATGGGGATCCGGGTGAACCGCATCTACGCCATCACCTTCGGTATCGGCGCGCTGATGGCCGGTGCCGCCGGCACCGTCTTCGCCCTGGTCTTCCCGGTCACCACCAACCTGACCGGCAGCTTCCTGGGCAAGGCCTTCGTGGTCTGCGTCATCGGCGGGCTGGGCAGCGTGCCCGGCGCCCTGGTCGGCGGCCTGGCGCTCGGCATCATCGAGAGCTTCGCCGGCTATGTCTTCGGGCCGCAGCATGCGCTGACCGTCGGCTTCGTGCTGATGCTGTTCCTGCTGGTGGTGCGGCCGACCGGGCTGATCGGCGTGAAGGGCTACGAATAGATGGCCCGCCCCTTCCCGCTGCGCGGCGCGACCGGCTATGTGCTGCTCGCCCTCTGGGTGCTGCTGCTGGCCGCCAGCCCCTGGCTCGCCGACAACTACACGGTCCGCATCGCCATCACGATCGCCATGTTCTCCGCCATGGCGCTGTCGTGGAACTTCATCGGCGGCTTCACCGGCTATCCCTCCTTCTCCACCGCCGCCTTCTTCGGCCTGGGCTGCTATGCCGGCGCGCTGGCGCAGCGCAACGGCGTGCCGGCGGTGCTGGCCTGGGCGCTGGCCACCCTGTTCGTCTGCGCCATCGCCGCCGCGCTGGGCGCCATCATCCTGCGCCTGCGCGGGCATTACTTCGCCATCGGCTCGATCACCATCGTGGAGCTGACCCGCCTGGTGGTTTCCTCCTGGGGCAGCCTGACCGGCGGCGGCGACGGGCTGAACGTGCCGCTGATGCAGGGCACGCCGGACATGGTCGCGGCGCAGGTGCTGTACGTGATGCTGGCGGTGATGCTGGCGGCCTTCGCCACCACCCTGGCGGTGGCGCGGGGCCGGCTGGGCTTCGGCCTGCAATGCATCCACCAGAACGAGGATGCCGCCGACATGGTCGGCGTCGACACCACCCGCTTCAAGATCGCCGCCTATACCCTCTCCGCCCTGTTCTGCGGCACGGTCGGCGCGGTCTATGCCTCCTGGGTCGGCTATATCGACCCGACCGACAGCTTCTCCATCCTGCTGACCATCAAGGTGCCGGTGATGGCGCTGCTGGGCGGGCCCGGCACCGTGCTCGGCCCGATCCTGGGCGCCAGCGCCCTGGTCCTGCTGGAGGAGTTCTTCTGGGCCAACTTCCTGCAATGGAACCGCGCCATCCTGGGCGGGATCATCGTCTTCCTGATCTTCTTCCTGCCCGGCGGCCTGCTGAAGCTGGACTATCGCCGCATCCTCCGCCGCCTGGGCGCGGGCGGCGGCAGCCGGGCGCCGGCGCCATGACGGAGATCCTGCGCCTGGAAGGGGTCAGCAAGGCGTTCGGCGGCGTCCGGGCCGTCAACGACGTCTCCTTCGCCCTGCAGGAGGGCCAGATCGTCGGCCTGATCGGCCCGAACGGCGCCGGCAAGACCACCCTGGTCAACCTGATCACCGGGGTGCATCCGCTGACCGCCGGCCGCGTGGTCTTCGCCGGCCGCAACGTCGCCGGGCAGAAGCCGTTCCAGGCGGCGCGGCGGGGGCTGGCCCGCACCTTCCAGATCGTGCAGCCCTTTCCGCAGATGAGCGTGGTGGAGAATGTCGCCGCCGGCGCCCTGTTCGGCGGCGGCCAGCCCAGCCGCCAGGCCGCCACCGAAGCGGCGCGGCGCGAGCTGGCCTTCGTCGGGCTGGAGCCCTTTGCCGAAACGCCGGCGGCGTCGCTCACCCTGCCGAACCGCAAGCGGCTGGAGCTGGCGAAGAGCCTGGCGATGCAGCCCAAGGTACTGCTGCTGGACGAGGTGAATGCCGGCCTGAACGCGGTGGAAATCGACGGCGCCCTGGACCTGATCCGCCAGATCGCCGCCCGCGGCATCACCATCCTGATCATAGAGCATCTGATGAAAGTGGTGCTGTCGATCTCGCAGCGCATCCTGGTGCTGCACCATGGCGAGCTGATCGCCGAGGGCGAGCCCCGCGCCGTGCTGGACGACGAACGGGTGATCGAGGCCTATCTGGGCGCGAAGTTCGCCGCCCGCTTCCGGGAGGCGGGCCGCGATGGCTGAGCCGCTCTTGAGCATCGACCGGCTGCAGTCCGGCTATGGCGACGTGCAGGTGTTGTGGGACGTCTCCCTCTCCGTCGAGGAAGGCGAGCTGGCCTGCATCGTCGGTTCCAACGGCGCCGGCAAGAGCACCCTCCTGCGCACGGTCTCCGGCCTGCTCAAGCCCTGGGCCGGCGAGATCCGCTTCGCCGGCGCGCCCGTCGGCGGCCAGGACGCGGACGCGGTGCTGACCGCCGGCATCGCCCATGTGCCGGAGGGCCGGCGCCTGTTCAAGGGCCTGTCGGTGCGCGACAACCTGCTGCTGGGCGCCTATCTGCGCCGCGACTCTGCGGAGGTGGCGAAGGACCTGGACTTCGTCATGGGCCTGTTCCCGATCCTGAAGGAACGGCAATGGCAGGACGCCACCACCCTGTCGGGCGGCGAGCAGCAGATGTGCGCGATCGGCCGCGGGATCATGTCGCGGCCGCGCCTGCTGATGATCGACGAGCTGTCGCTGGGCCTGGCGCCGCGGCTGGTGGAGCGGCTGGGCGAGGCGCTGGTGGAGATCAACCGCACCGGCCTGACCATCCTGCTGGTGGAGCAGGACGTGATGACCGCCTTCGAGATCGCCCGCCATGCCTTCGTGATCGAGACCGGCCGGGTGTCGATGGCCGGCACCACGGAAGCGCTGGGCACCGACCCGCGGATCCGCGAAGCCTATATGGGGATATGACGGGGTGCGCCCGCCAAGCGGCATCTGCACACGTCCCCCTTGGCCTTGAGCCAAGAGCCCATTCCTCCAGCCAAGCCGAAGCGCATGAGGAATGGATTCCAGGCTCAAGGCCTGGAATGACGGCACTACCCGCCCAGGCCCGGATCCAGCGTCCCCGGAATCGGCACCCAGCCGCCCTCCGCCCGCGCGAAGATCGGCGCTGCGAAGGCGCCGCGCACCAGGTCCGGCAGGCCGGGATCGATGGCGGCGAGGCGCTCCCGCCAGGCGATGCCCTGGCGCATCGCCACCACGATGCCGGCCAGGCTGCAGTCCAGCCGGCCCAGAAGCGCCAGCACCGCCACCAGGGTGGTGCCGCTGGAGACGGCGTCGTCGACCACGATCAGACGCCGCCCGGCCAGCCGCGGCAGCAGGTTCGGATCGACGAAGACCCGCTTCGCGCGGTCGGGGCTGGTGATCGAATGCACCGGCTCCGACAGTTCGTCGCGGTACCAGAACTTCCGCGAATAGCCGAGCGGCAGGTAGTTCGGATGCCCCAGCCGCTCCGCCACCGGCGCGGCGAAGGCCAGGCCCAGGGTCGGCATGCCCACCACCAGGTCGCCGCCCAGACCGGCCGCCAGCGCCGCCATGTGGTCGGCAAGAGCGGCGGCCACGGCCAGGCTGGCCTGGTTCGCGATCAGCGAGGCGACGGCCCGCTCCCCGTCGGGCAGCCGGCGCAGCGGCAGTTCCAGGATCGACCCGTCCGGCAGGCGTGCGGGATAACGGAAACGATAGGGCGGCGCGGCCTTTCCCGCCGGATGGTCAGGCGGCAGGATCTCCTGCCACAGGTCCGTGGTGGGCGCGATGAAATCGGCGTCAGGCGGCGGCAGTCCCGTCATCTGGGCGGTCGCCCCGGGGCAGCCCGGCCTGTCGCTCCACGGCAACGGGCCCCGGACAAGACGGAGGCGGATGCATGAGCGGCTGGCAGGAGGTGGCGACCCTCGCGGCCTTTCCGGAGAGCGGCCTGCTCGACCTGGCCGTCGGCCGCGAGGTCGTGCTGCTGCTCCGCCTCGATGACACGGTGCAGGCGTTCCAGGGTCTCTGCCCGCACCAGTTCGCCCGCCTTGCCGAAGGCCGGGCGGCCGATGGCTGGCTGCATTGTCCCCGCCACCGGGCCCGCTTCGCCGTGTCCGACGGGCATTGCGGTGCCGGCTGGGTGCTGCCGCCGCTGCGGCGCTACGCGGTGCAGGTCGATGCGGAGGGACGCATCCTGCTGCCGGACCCGCTGGTGCCGCTGCCGCCGGCCGGCTGAACCTGGAACCCGCCCTTCCCGTCCCGCACCCATCCTTGCCACGCCGGCCTCAAGCGTCCGCCGGCCAGGGCGCGACGCCGCGGCCGACCAGCCCTTCGGTCCCATTGGCGCCGACCATCCCCAGCATGATGCCCAGGCAGGCGCGCTTCCGGGTCAGGTCGAGGCCGAGCCGCAACCCGTCCAGCGGCAGCGCCGGATGCGCGCCGATATAGGCGTCATGAGCGGTCGCGGTCAGGAAGGCCGGGTCGATATGGTCGGCCAGCGGGCCGGCCAGCTCCGGCGCGAAGCGCAGGCAGGCGGCGCCGAGGCCCAGCGCGTCGATCACCGCGCTGTCGCCGATCGCCGGCAGCGCGGTCGCACCCTGCTGCATCATCGTGCCGACCGGCGGCATGGCCGGCCGGGTGATCCAGTCCTGCGGCGCGCCGGCCAGCTTCCAGCCCAGGTCGCGGCCATTGCCGCCGCAGGCCGTAACCATCGTGCTGCCGGGCACCCCGGCCCCGGCGCCGATCATCAGCGCCGCCATCGCCATCACGACATTCAGGACGAACTGGTTGGCCTGCTGCAGGTAGGCGGCGGACTCCGCCGACAGCGAGCTGTCGAAAAAGCCCGGCACCTCGGCCTGCGCGGCGTTCAGCCGGCCATGCAGCTCGTCGCCGCCGGCCAGGGCGCGGGCCGCCAGCGGCAGCAGCGGCAGCGGCGCCGCCAGCGCGCGCGCCAGGTCGGGGCCGATCCCGTCGGTCAGCTGCCGCAGCAGCGCCAGGCCCGCCGGCCGGCCGGTGCCCAGCCGCAGCGCGTCCGGCAGCGGCCCGTCGTTCAGCGGCGAGAGGCGGCGCAGGCCCGACCCGGCCGCGTCGGAGACCTCCAGGCAGTACATGCCGGCCCCGGCGACGAAGGTCAGCGGGGTCACCAGGCCGATATCCTGGGCCGGCATCAGCGCGATCCGCCCCGCCGCCACCGCCCGCAGCGCGTCCGCCGCATCCGCCGCCAGCCCCTCGTGCATCGCCGCCGCGGCGACGCTGTTGGCGACCGGGGCGGGCAGGTCGGCCGGGTCCGCGAAGGGCGGGCCGGCATGGAACAAGGCCGGACCCGACGGCAGGTCGGCCAGGTCGGCCAGCGGCGCGATGCGGCTCAGCACCGGCTCCACGGCCAGAAGGCGCGCGAAGCTCTGCTGCGTCGCGGCCGTGGAGTCCGGCGTGGCGGCCGGCATCAGCCGGCGTCCTTCGCCGACTTCGCGTTCACGATGCGGGTCATCAGGTTCATCAGCAGGGTCCGTTCCATCGGGGCCAGGTCTTCCACCGTGCGCAGATGCGCCCGCTCCGCCCGGGCATCGAGGCGGTCCAGCAGGGCCTGGCCCTCCGAGGTCAGGGTCGCCAGGCGGACCCGCCGGTCGCGCGGCGCGACCCGCCGGCGGATCATGCCGCGCTTGCGCAGCCGCTCCAGGATGTCGGCCATGTTGGTCTTGTCGATCGCCACCGCCGCGGCCAGCGTGGTCTGGTCGACTGGCCCGGTCTGGGCCAGGGCGGAGAGCACGGAATACATGATCGGGGTGACGTTCTCCGCACCGCATTCCTCGGCGAACAGCGCGGTATGGATCTGGTGCAGGCGGCGGATCAGGAAGCCCGGCCGCTGCTGCAGGGCACCCCGGCGCCAGGGGCGATCGTCGCTGCGCCCGGGCTCCGGGTCCGCAATGTCGTCGACCGGCGGTTCCTCGCCGGCCAAGATCTTCGCTTCCGCCATTGCCCTTCCCGTCCCCTCTGTCCTGCCGGAACCGGCCCTGCCGGCGGAAACGAACATGGCGGCGAATTCAGCCGCGCCGCAAGGCCCGTCGGACCAGGCCGGCCAGGGCCGCGCCCAGAAGCCGCAGGCCGCCGAGCGCCTTCGGCGACTCGGCCGCCGGCGGTGCGCGGCCGGCCGCCCGTGCGGCCAAAGCAGCGGCCAGGTCGGCAAGCAGCCGGTCGGCGATGCCCTCGACGATCGCCGGCCGGCCGAACTGCGCCAGCGGACCGGTCAGGCGATAGCGCAGGTCCAGGACCAGCCGCGAGCCGCCGCCTGCCTCCGCGGTCAGGGCGAAGTCGAGACGGCCCAGCAGGCTCGACCGGCTGGCGGCATCGCGCCCGCTGCCCGCCAGGCGGCCGCTGCGGCCGGCGGTGTCGTAGCGCACCGCGCCCTCGCCGCCGAACGATGCGCGCATCGGCCCGATGGCCACGGTGCAGCGGCCGCGGAAGCGGCCATTCTCGACCGGCCCGTCCAGGGAGGCACCCGGGATGCAGGCGACCATCGCCGGCACGTCCTGCAGCAGCGGCCAGACCTTGTCCGGCGGTGCGTCCAGGATCAGGCTGCGGGACAGTGGGACGGCGCCGTCGATCTCCGCGTCGAGGGAGGGCAGGCCAGGCGCGCGGTCGGCCGGCGCGGCGGCCGTGGCGATTGCCGGCTGGTCCGCAGGCGCAGACGGGATCGCCGGCGGCCCGCGGCGCGGCAGCGGCACCACGGCCGCCGCCGGCGGGTCGCCGGCCAGCACCTCTTCGATCGCCGCCACGATGCCGGCATAGCCGGTGCAGCGGCACAGATTGCCGGACAGCTCCCGCCGGATGCGGGCGGCATCGGCATCCGGGATGCGGCGCACGATGTCATAGGCGGTCGCCAGCATGCCCGGCGTGCAGAAGCCGCATTGCAGGCCGTGATGCCGGGTGAAGGCGGCACGGAGCCGCGCCATCAGGGCATCCTCCTCGAAGCCCTCGACGCTGCGGACCTCCGCGTCCTGGCAGGCGATCGCCGGGGTGATGCAGGACCGCACCGGCCGGCCGTCGACGAAAAGGGTGCAGGCGCCGCAGACCCCCTGCTCGCAGCCCAGATGGGTGCCGGTCTGCAGGTGGGTCTCGCGCAGGAAGTCGGCCAGATGGGTGCGCGGCTCGGCGCTGGCAGTCACCTTACGGCCATTCAGGGTGAAGGTGATCGCCGCTTCTTGCGCCGTCATGCGCCGCTCCCGCCCGCACTATCGATTCCGGCCTGCGACAGGGCCCGGGCCAGGGCCACTTCATGCAGCGCCCGCCCCTCCTTCGTGCGGTCGGGCAGCGCGGCCGCCACCGCCTCCGCCGGCGTGCAATCCCCCGCCAACAGGGCCTCCGCCTGCGGCAGGACCAGCGGCGCGGTGCCCAGCGCGCCCAGGGTGCAGCGCAGGCGGCCATGCGCGCGGTCGACCAGCACGGTGGCGCTGGCCTTGGCGAACTCGCCCACCTGGCGCACGAACTTCCAGTAGCCCCATTGCGTCCCGGGGCCGGGGCGCGGCACCTCCACCGCGGCCAGCAGTTCGCCCGGGCGCAGGGTGGTGGCATAGGCACCGGTCAGGAAGTCCTCCATCGCCACCCGGCGCGCACCCTCCGGCCCTTCGACGATCGCGGTGGCACAGAGCCCGGTCATCACCACCGCCCAGTCGGCCGCCGGGTCGGCATGGGCCAGGCTGCCGCCCAGGGTGCCGCGGTTTCGCACCGCGCGATGGGCGATGCCGGCGGCCGCCGCCCGCAGCCAGCCGCCGGTCGCATCCGGCACCTCGCCATCCTCGATCTCGGCATGGGTGATGGCAGCGCCGTAGCGTACCGC
This sequence comes from Marinibaculum pumilum, assembly GCF_042646425.1. Classification (NCBI taxonomy): domain Bacteria; kingdom Pseudomonadati; phylum Pseudomonadota; class Alphaproteobacteria; order Rhodospirillales; family Rhodospirillaceae; genus Marinibaculum; species Marinibaculum pumilum. The sequence goes on along the minus strand of NZ_JBHRTR010000013.1, from coordinate 47,290 downwards.
GTCCGCACCCTCCTCCACAGCGCGCAGGGCCGGCAGGCGGGCGATGTCGACCAGCAGGCCGGGCCGGGCCAGGCGCAGGTTCAGCATCGGCCCCAGCGACTGGTTGCCGGCCACGGGCTTGGCCGTCTCCCCAGCCGCGAGCTGTGCCAGGGCGGCATCCAGGTCGGCGGCGACGGCATAGGCGAAGGGTGCCGGCTTCATGCTTTCCCCTCGCCCCGGCCGGCAGCGGCAATGGCAGCCAGCACCCGCTCCGGGGTCATCGGCACGGCCGTCACTTCCGCCCTCAGGGGCGCCAGCGCATCGTTCACTGCGTTGGCGATTGCCGCCGGCGGGCCGATGGCGCCGCTCTCGCCGATGCCCTTCTGGCCATAGCGGCTCAGCGGCGACGGGGTCTCCATGTGCAGGATGCGGATCGGCGGCACGTCGGCGGCCACCGGCAGGTGATAGTCCGCCAGGGTCGCCGCCTGCGGCTGGCCGGAGCTGTCGAACGGCATCTCCTCGAACAGGGCCGTGCCGATGCCCTGCACCGCACCGCCGGCGACCTGCCCGTCCACCACCATCGGATTGATCATGGTGCCGGCATCCTCGACGATCACATAGTCCAGCAGCTCGACATGGCCGAGGTCGAGGTCGACCCGGACGACAACAGCATGGGCGGCGTAGGAGAAGGTGCCGGTGTCCTTCACCGTCTTGTAGCCCTCAATCGCCTCCAGCCCGCGCGGGTCGACATCCGGCGGCAGCAGCTGGGGCTTCAGGTACCAGGTGCGGGCGACCTCCTCGATCGAGATCCCGGCGCCGCCGGCGCGCGCCATGCCGTCGGCCAGGACCACGGTGTCGGGCGCCGCCTGCAGCAGGTGGCCGGCGATCCGCCGCACCCGGTCGGCCAGCGCGGCGCTGGCGGTGGCCACCGCGCCGCCGGCCATCACGATGCAGCGCGAGCCCCAGGTGCCGGTCGAATAGGGTGTGTAGGCGGTGTCGCCATGCACCAGCTTCACCCGCGCCGGGTCGATGCCCAGTTCCTCATAGGCGATCTGCGCCAGGGTGGTCTCCAGGCTCTGGCCATGGCTCTGCACGCCGACCCGCAGCTCCAGCCCGCCATCGGGGGTCAGCCTTGCGGTCGCCTGCTCGAAGCCCGGCACCATCGGGATGCCCCAGCCGTGATAGACGGAGGTGCCGTGCGAGCCCTGCTCGCAGAACACCGACAGCCCGACGCCGATGCGCTGGCGGGCATCGGCTGCCTGCGCCGCCTGGCTTTCCCGGATGCCGGCCATGTCGATCGCCTCGACCGCGCGGCGCAGCGCCTCCGGATAGTCGCCTGAGTCGAAATACTTGTTGGTGATGTTGGTGAAGGGCATTTCCTGCGGGCCCACCAGGTTGCGCTGGCGGATCTCCTCCGGCGCGATGCCCAGTTCGCGGGCCAGCGCGTCCAGCAGCAGCTCAATGGCGAAGCAGACGCCGGTGCGCGCCACGCCGCGGAACGGCAGGATGGGCGGCTTGTTGGTGCAGACCGACCAGGTGCGGCAGCGATAGCCGCCCATGCGGTACGGGCCCGGCAGGATGGAGGCGACCTGCGCCGCCTCCAGGCAGGCGGAGAAGGGATAGAGCGAATAGGCGCCGGAATCGACGATCGCCTCGCAGTCGACCGCCAGCAGGGTGCCGTCGGCGGCGGCATAGCCGGTGATCTCGTAGGCATGCTCGCGGCAGTTCGCGCCGGCCGTCAGATGCTCCCGCCGGTCCTCCAGCCAGCGCACCGGCCGGTCGAGCCTGATCGCCAGCCAGGCGGCGCAGACCTCCTCCGCCAGCAGCACGCCTTTGTAGCCGAAGCCGCCGCCGACATCGGGCGCAACAACCCGCACCTGGCCATGGTCCAGGCCCAGGCAGCCGGCAAGGCCGGTGCGCACGATATGCGGCATCTGGCTGGCGGAATGCAGGGTCAGCATCTCCAGCTGCCGGTCCCAGACCGCGATGCAGCCGCGCCCCTCGATCGGCGCCATGCATTGCCGCGCGGTGCGGAAGCTGCGCCGGACGATCGCCGCGGCGCCTGTCGCGGCGGCCTCGAAGCCGATATCGACCGCCGTCTCCAGGAAGGCGTTCTCATCCCAATGGTCGTGCAGCAGCGGCGCGCCCGGATCGCGGGCGCGGGTCATGTCGTGCACCGCCGGCAGTTCCTCGAACGCCACCTCGACCAGCTCCGCCAGGTCCTCCGCCGTCGCGCGGCTGTCCGCCAGGACGGCGACGACTGGCTCGCCCACATGCCGCACCTTGTCGGCCGCCAGGATCGGCTGCACCGAGCTGCGGAAGCCCGGCAGGCCGGAATCGGCGCGGATGCCGGTGACCCCTTCCAGGTCGCCGGCGGCGAAGACGCGGCCCGCCGACCCGTCGGGTTTGGTCACGCTGTGGATGCGGGCATGGGCGAAGGGGCTGCGCAGGAAGGCGAGCTCCAGCATGCCGGGCAGCCGGATATCGCCGATGAAACGGCCGCGGCCGCGCAGGTAGCGGTCATCCTCCCGCCGGGCGAGCCGCGCGCCGATGCCCCTGCCGGACGGCTGGCCCGTCCCTGTTTCCGCGTCAGCCCTCATGGCCCCTCAATTCATGGCCTCTATTGCCGCCGCGCGGCCTGCGACCGACGGCTGCATGCCTGTCCTTTGCGCTTGACAGCACAGGACCCCCGTCACAGCATTTCAGATAAGTGTAGCTGCAATGGTCAGTATTACAACTGTCATCGGAAAGGCCGCACGTCGGGCTTCCGGCGTGCCATTCATCCGGTCACGCCGACAAAGCAGGGGAAGTGCCGATGGCCGCCGCGCCGCAATACGACATCGTCATCGCGAACGGGACCCTGGTGGATCCCGCGGCGGGCCGGAACGGCCGCTTCGACATCGCCATCACGGGCGACCGCATCGCCGCGGTCGAACCCGACCTGTCCGCCGCCACCGCAGGGCAGCGGATCGACGCGGCCGGGCAGCTGGTGATCCCGGGCATGATCGACACCCATGCCCATGTCTACCAGCATGTCACCGGCCGCTTCGGGCTGAACCCCGACCTGGTCGGGGTGCGCTCCGGCGTCACCACCCTGGTGGACCAGGGCGGACCCAGCTGCATGACCATGGGCGGCTTCCGGCACTTCGTCGCCGGGCCGGCCGACAGCCGGGTGCTCTGCTTCATCTCCTGCTACCTGGTCGGCGGTCTGGAAGGGCATCTCTATCCCGACCTCTACGGTCCCGGCGGGGTGAATGCCGAACACACGATCCGCGTGGCGCAGGAAAACGCCGATATCGTCCGCGGCATCAAGGCCCATGCGGAGATCGGCGGCCAGTCGCGCTGGGGCCTGGACGTGATCCGCATCGGCAAGACGATCTCGCGGGAAACCGGGCAGCCGCTGTACATCCATCTGGGCCAGCTTTGGCCCACCGCGGACTCCGCGCCGATCCCGGACGCCGACGAGCTGATCCGCGAGCTGGTGCCGATCATGGAGCCGGGCGACATCCTGGCGCATCCCTTCACCCGGCATCCGGGCGGCTTCGTCTCCGCCAGCGGCGAGATCCATCCGATCCTGCTGGAGGCGGTGCATCAGCGCGGCCTGCTGGTGGATGTGGGCCATGGCTCGCATTTCAGCTTCGATGCCGCGCGCCGGGTGCTGGACGCCGGCATCCTGCCCTTCACCCTGGGCGCCGACATGCACGGCTACAACGTCCAGGTGTCGGAGCCGGGCGCGGACGGCAGCGACCTGCGCGCCGCCAACCCGTTCTTCGGCGTGGCGCCGTTCAACCTGACCATCGCGATGTCGGAACTGCTGCACCTCGGCGTGCCGCTGGAGAAGGTGGTGGCGATGGTGACCGCCAATCCGGCGAAGCTGCTGCGCATGGAGGCGGAGATCGGCAGCCTGCAGCCCGGCATGGCCGCCGATATCAGCGTGCTGAACCTGGAGGAGGGCCGCTTCCAGCTGTCCGACAACAGCGGCGTGACGGTGACGGCGGACCGGCTGGTCCGGCCGCTGTTCTGCCTGCGCGGCGGTGTCCGCTTCGATGCGGATTCCCCGCTGATCCCCGACGCGATCGCAGCCTGAGGCGCGCGCCGTCGGGTCCTCAGCCGCCGCCCTTGCCGCGCTGCACGATGCAGCCGTACCAGCCCAGCCCGCGATAGGTTTCGTAGCCCGGGGTGACATGGAAGCCGACGGTATTGCCCTTGTCGTCGGTATAGGTGCCGCTCTGCCGGCCGTCATGTTTCAGCGGGAAACGTTCCTGCAGCAGGCCGGCCCCGTCGGAGGCGGCGATCACGCGGCCATTGGCATCCAGCAGCATGACCCGGGTGCGGTCGGCCTCCTCCGGCGCCAGCCGCACGCCGTCGACCACCGTCTGCGCCTGCGGCCCCCAGTCGAAGTGGATCGCCAGCACACCGAGGATTTCGCCATTGCTGCGGCCGTCGCGCCGGATCGCCGCCGCATAGGTCGCCACCGGCGCCTCGCCCAGCGCCCGGTTGGTGCCGATATCGGCGACGGCGAAATCGTCGCCGCTGCGCGACCGCATGGAGGACTGGAACCAGCTTTCCTTCGACACGTCCAGGCCGCGGGCATTCGGATAGCGCCCGGGCTGGCCGTTGGCGACCACCCGCCCCTTCCTGTCGCAGATCCACAGATCCAGATAGACGGTATAGGCGCGCAGGATCACGCCGAGCCGCTCACTGGCATGCCGCGCCACCGCCTCGCCCGGATCGGCGACGGCGGCCACCACGGCGCTGTCGGTGGCCCACCAGCGCACGTCGCAGGTGCGTTCGTAGAGGTTGCGGTCGATGATCTCGATGGCGTTGAGCGCTAGGTCGGTGAGACGCTGGCCCCGCAGATGCTGCACGATCCGGCCGCCCAGCTGCTCCAGCGCCCCGACGCGGGCCGCCAGTTCCTCCTCCAGCGCCCGGGCGACCCGCTCGATCTCGTCGGAGACGTCGCGGACCTCGCCGGCCACGACCGAGAAGCCCTTGCCCGCCTCGCCAGCCCGGGCCGCCTCGATCAGCGCGTTCAGGGCCAGGATGCGGGTGCGGCCGGTGATCGCATGGATCGAGGCGAGCTTCTCCTTCGCGATCTCGCTGACGGCGGCCGTCAGTTCGACGATCCGCTCCGGATCGGCATCCTGCGCCACCGCCGTCGTTCCGGGTCTCGCGGCAACGTTCATCTCGGCACCCCTTCCGGACGTTGTCGAGGCTTCCCCCTCATGTCCCGGGAATGAACGGATAGGCCCAAGTCGTAAATGAATTGTTTCAATTTCAAGACGTCGCTGCCGGCGGCGGCAATGCGACGGCCGGGATTGACCGATGTTCCGCGGGCCGCTATTTTTTCAGGATGACTGTCAGCGCACATATCCTGCTTTCCGGCCGGCACCGCCTGCCGCTTGCGCGACTTATCAACCCGGTCGCCTGAAGAGCGGCCGGGCCGTCGAGCGCGCGACGCGCTCCCCCCCTCTGACAATTCGTTCGGACGCTGCGCCACCTGCCCGGACCGGGCCGGACTTGCGCAGGATCGACCGCCATTCCGCCCGCGTCTGCCTGAAATGCAGGCCCCGGGGCGGGGGCCGGGTGGACAGCGGGCCGACAATCCGTATGAAAAGGCGGCGCGCCAGGGCCGGAGAAAGGGCCGGGCCGTGCCGCGGAGGAACGTCATGAGCCAGAAGATCGTCAGCGTCGAAGGACGCATGCCCATCCAGAAATATCGGCCGTTCGAGGCCATCGACCTGCCCGACCGCAAATGGCCGGCCGCCCGCATCACCAAGGCGCCGATCTGGTGCAGCGTGGACCTGCGGGACGGCAACCAGGCGCTGATCGAGCCGATGGGCCCGGCCCGCAAGCGCCGCATGTTCGAGAAACTGGTACAGCTGGGCTTCAAGGAGATCGAGGTCGGCTTTCCCGCCGCCTCGCAGACCGACTTCGACTTCTGCCGCTCCCTGATCGACGAGGGGATGATCCCCGACGACGTCACGATCCAGGTTCTGACCCAGTCGCGGCCCGAGCTGATCCAGAAGACCTTCGACGCGGTCCGCGGCGCCCGGCGGGCAATCGTGCACCTGTACAACTCCACCTCCACGGTACAGCGCCGGGTCGTCTTCAACATGGACCGGGCCGGCATCACCGAAATCGCGGTGGCCGGCGCGAAGCTGATCAACGAGCTGGAGAAAACGGTCCCGGAGACCGAGATCGTCAAGCAGTACTCGCCGGAGAGCTTCACCCAGACGGAGATCGACTTCGCGGTGGAGATCTGCGAGGCGGTGGCCGATGTCTGGCAGCCGACGCCGGAGCGGAAGGTGATCTTCAACCTGCCGGCGACGGTGGAGATGGCGACGCCGAACCACTATGCCGACCAGATCGAGTGGTTCCACCGCAATTTCAGCCGGCGGGACTCCATCATCCTCAGCCTGCACCCGCACAATGACCGCGGCACCGGCGTCGCTGCCGCCGAGATGGGGGTGATGGCCGGCGCCGACCGGATCGAGGGCACCCTGTTCGGCAATGGCGAGCGCACCGGCAATGTCTGCGTGGTGACCCTGGCGCTGAACCTGTTCAGCCAGGGCGTGGAGCCGAAGCTGGACTTCTCCGACATCCAGGACGTGATCCGCACCGTGGAGTACTGCAACCAGCTGCCCGTGCATCCGCGCCACCCCTATGGCGGCGAGTTGGTCTATACCGCCTTCTCCGGCTCCCACCAGGACGCCATCAAGAAGGGCTTCGCGGCACTGAAGACGGCCAATTCGGAGGTCTGGGACGTGCCCTACCTGCCGATCGACCCGAAAGATGTCGGCCGCAACTACGAGGCGGTGATCCGCATCAACAGCCAGTCGGGCAAGGGCGGCGTGGCCTATGTCCTGCTGAACGACCATGGCCTGGACCTGCCGCGGCCGCTGCAGATCGAGTTCTCCAACGTGATCCAGAACGTGGCCGATTCCACCGGCAAGGAGATCACGCCGAAGCAGATCTGGGAATCCTTCAACGCCGAGTATCTGGACCAGGACGGCCGCATCACCCTGAAGCAGTACCGCACCGTGCCCGACGCCCATGCCTCGGAAATGCGGAACATGACGGCGGAGATCCTCGAGGACGGCGCCATCCGGACCATCGAGGGCCGCGGCAACGGCCCGGTCGAAGCGTTCATGGACGCGCTGCGGAAGCAGTGCGGGATCGCCATGGAACTGATCGACTATCGCGAACATGCGATCAAGTCGGGTGCGGATTCCAGCGCGGTCGCCTATATCCAGATGCGAGTGCCCGGCGGCGACACCCTGTACGGCGTCGGCATCCACAGCAATATCGTGACCGCATCGCT
>NZ_JBHRTR010000013.1:0-39899 GCF_042646425.1 Marinibaculum pumilum | reverse complement strand
TCCGGCGGCCCTGCGTGGCCGCCGGACGACTGCCGGCGTGGAGGGCGGTCGAAGAGCCTGCAGGAGACCATGTGACCCAGCAGAACGATCTCGACCTTCTCGCCGACCTCGTCGGCCGGGCCCGTGCCGCCGGTGCCGACGCGGCCGATGCCATTCTGACCGAAAGCCTGTCGTCCGGGGTCTCCTGGCGGATGGGCAAGCCGGAGGATGTGGAGCGGTCCGAATCCCGCGATGTCGGGCTGCGGGTCTTCGTCGGCCAGCGCCAGGCGCTCACCTCGTCCTCCGACACATCCCCCGCCGCCCTGGCGGAGCTGGTGGAGCGCGGCATCGCGATGGCGCGCGCGGTGCCCGAGGACCGCTGGTGCGGCCTGGCCGAGCCCGAGCTGCTGGGCAGCGCGGAGGAGATCGCCCGGCTGACCGCGGAGCTGGACCTGCGCGACGGTGCCGAGCCGACGACCGAGGAGCTGATCGCCATGGCCCGCGCCGCCGAGGAGGCGGCATTCGCCGTCGACGGGGTCACGAAGTCCGACGGCGCCAGCGCCGGCTTCGGCAGCGGCCGGGTTGCGCTTGCCACCTCCACAGGCTTTGCCGGCGGCTATGCCGGCAGCCACTACCACCTTGCCATGTCGGCCATAGCCGGCGAGGGGCTGGGGATGGAGCGCGACAGCGACTATGACGCGGTCCGCCACCTGCGCAACCTGGACGCGGCGGAGCAGATCGGCCGCACTGCCGGCGAACGGGCGGTGGCCCGGCTGAAACCGCGCAAGGTCGGCAGCCGCAAGGTGCCGGTGGTGTTCGACCGCCGGGTGGCTGGCAGCCTGCTGGGCCACCTGGCCGGCGCGATCAACGGCCAGGCCGTCGCCCGCGGCACCTCCTTCCTGCGGAACCGGATGGGGCAGCGGATCTTTGCCGAGGGGATCACCGTCACCGACGACCCGCTGCGGCCGCGCGGCCTGCGCTCCCGCCCGTTCGACGGCGAGGGGGTGATCGGCCGCAGCCGCGACTTCATCTCCGACGGGGTGCTGACCTCCTGGGTGCTGGATTGCGGCAGCGCGCGCCAGCTGGGCCTGAAGACCACCGGCCATGCCAGCCGCAGCGCTGGCGGCCCGCCGGGGCCCGGGCTGACCAACCTGGCCCTGAATCCCGGCCGTCGCAGCGTGGACGAGCTGCTGGCGGAGATGGGCGAAGGACTCTATGTCACCGAGCTGATCGGCATGGGGGTCAACGCGGTCACCGGCGATTATAGCCGCGGCGCCGGCGGCTTCTGGGTGGAAAATGGCCGCAAGGCCTATCCGGTCTCCGAGATCACCGTCGCCGGCAACCTCAAGGACATGTTCCAGACCCTGACCCCGGCGGACGACCTGGAACGCAAGCGCGGCATCGATTCCCCCACCGTGCGGATCGACGGCATGACCGTTGCGGGCACCTGACCCGGTGCCCGCCCGATCGGGTCCCGCCGCCGCCTCGCTGAGCGGCGACGCGCAGCTGCTGGAAACGGCAGTGCGGGAGGCCGGCACCATCGCCATGTCCTTCTTCCGGCAGGACCCGAAGACCTGGGACAAGGGCGACGACGACCCGGTGACCGAGGCCGACCTGGCGATCGACCGTCACCTGCGCGAGGCCCTGACCGGCGCCCGGCCGGACTATGGGTGGCTGAGCGAGGAGAGCGCCGACGACAAGAGCCGCCTGGAGCGCCGGGCGGTCTGGATCGTCGACCCGATCGACGGGACGCGCGCCTTCGTGCAAGGGCGGGAGCATTTCTCGATCTCCGTCGCGCTGTCGCTGGACGGTGTACCGGTGCTGGCCGCCGTCTTCGCCCCCGCGACCGACGAGTTCTATGCCGCCGCCGCCGGCGGCGGCGCCACCTGCAACGCCACGGTAATCCGCGTCTCCGACCGGCCGGACCTGCGCAGCGCGCGCATCCTCACCTCGCGCGGCATCTTCAACCGCCTGCGCCATCACGCAGAGATGCCGGACGCCGACTGGTTCTACCGCAATTCCATCGCCTACCGCCTGGTGCTGGCCGCCGCCGGCCGCTACGACGCCAGCGTCACGCTGAGCGAGAAGAGCGAGTGGGACGTCGCCGCCGGCGACCTGATCGTGCGCGAAGCGGGCGGCCTCGCGACCGACATGCGGGGGCGCCCACTGGTCTACAACCAGCCGCTGCCGCGCCTGGACAGCATCGTCGCCGCGCCGCCGCAGCTGCACGAACCGCTGATGACGGCGATCGGCCGAGAACTCGCAGAGCGCGGCGCGGACCCGGCCCACATCGACTGAGCACCTCCCTCATCGTTGCCCGCGGGCTTGACCCGCGGCTGCCGGGACCCACCGGTCGCTTCCGCCAAGGCTGAGATCGAGAACCATCCTGCAACAGTCCGGGCGGCTCAATGGGAAAATGCCGCACCGGATGATTTCGCGGCAGTCGGCCGGCTCAGGAGTTCTGGTGTAACCAGAGAACGCGTGCCGAAGGAATGTGGATCATTGCCCTCGTGCCCATACCGACGGCACTCTCGAAGTCCAAACGGCCGTCGATGCTGGACACGCGACTGGCCACAATCGACAGCCCCAAACCATATCCCGATCCCCGGCTTACGTAAGGTGAGGACGATCGGAAGAAAGGGGCCGAGATGCGACCCAGGTCGTCCTTGGAAATACCAGGTCCGCCGTCGACCACCTGAAGACACAATCCGCCGTCCTCCTTCCGTTCGACTTCGACTTGAACCTGTCCGCTCTGCTCGGAGAACTTGGCCGCATTCTCAAGCAGATTGGAGAGAATCGTTGTGATCGTGGAATTGGCCGCCAGGAGTTTCGGCAACCGGAACTCGTCTGGAATGAGGAAGGTCAGATTCTTGGCAGAGTGAGCGGCCGACACAACAGCGACACTGCGTCGGATGCACTCGCCGAGATCAACCAGGACCTCCACGACGTCGTCGGTCTGGTTGCCGAGTTCCGCCACTTTGAGGATCTGGTCTACCATTTCAAGAAGCATCTGGCCGCTGGCTCGTATGTCCTGAAGATACTCTGCGTGTTTGGCGTGTGGCGTGCCGCCAATGCCGCACTGCATCGCCTCGGCGAAGCCTAGAATCGCATTCAACGGCGTGCGCAGATCGTGGCTGACCTCGGCCAGAATGCGCTTCTTCGTGTCATTTGCGAGTTCCAGTTCGGCTACAGCGCTTCTCAACGAGTTCTCTAGTTCCCGGCGCGCCTTGATCTCTTTGTTGAGCCGATCGATGGTCTCGTTCAGAAGCACGAAACGGGAGACGTCGGTATCGCTGTCGAACAGGCGGATGGCGACAAGCGGTTCGGTCTGCCATTGGAGTCGCCAATGCTCTGCCCGGCACGTTTCGCCCTCGTTGGAGCCCAGTATCGCCCTGAACGGCATCCGATTGGTGCTTCCCCACGCCAGCGCAAGGATCTCGGAAAGTGTGCGGTCAGCACCTCGCAGCCAGAGGTCCAGGGGTTCTCCCACGCGGGCCGGTCCTGCCAGGGCGGCGAATGCCCTGTTGCTCCAGAAGATGCGCGCATGGCGGTCGATCACCACAATGGGGTCGGCGAGCGATCCGACGATCGCGTCCAGGAAGCCTTCATTCATTTGCCGGCATTCCGAAATATTCGGTTCCTTCGCCCTCGGTCTCGGCATCGGGTTTCAGGTTCACGACAACCCGGCAGCCGGCATGGCCGAGTGCGATTGCCTCTTCGATGACGATATGGGCGTAGCCCAGATTCTCGGCTGCGATCCTGCCGAAGACATTCGACGTCATCATGCAGAGCGCGGGCTTGCCCAGAACCGAAGATCCAAAGGGGCATCGACCGTTGACGAGCACGATCCGGTCGTCGTTCTCCTCAACGACGCGGAAATCGCCATCGATCCGATTTTTCAGATCGACAAGCACTTGCGCGACCTCGGTTCTGTCGAGGCTGGATCGGGCCGCCTGCTTCTTGTACCGCTCGTTCAACCGATCGCCCATCCTGGCGCCGACGATCGAGATGAAACCCTTGGCATCTTTTGCCCCGACAACGTTTTGTATCGTGTCGGCCAGATCGAGGATGACATCCTGGAGGAACATGTCGCGATCGACCGGCGCCTCGCAGCTGGCAAGGTTCCGGTCTGTCTGGTCTTTGTCTTTCATTCGATTTCTTTTTTGTTTCGATGGCAAGACCATGTATTGGCTCGACATACCGACTTTGATGGGCAGTCATCCCAGACAGCCGCAACACGACCGGCGGCGAAACCAGTATCCGGCTCGGCAAGATGGTCCGAGTGTCGGACGATCGACTTTATCGCCCTAACCAGGGGCCAGCGTGTCGCGCCCGCTGACGATGGCAAACGACGCGAGAAATGCAAAGACGCCCGGCACCGAGATTGCGATGACCAGTCCGGCGGAAAGCATGCGCTCGGACAGCGCGCAAGGCCTGTCGGTATCGTGCAGCCGTGTCATGCCGCCGTTCTACCGGCAGCACCTTAACATTTGTTTTCCTTTCTCAAGGAAATAAAAACAAAACAATTACCATGATATCATATTGTATGGTAGCTATTTTAATTTCGCTTTTTCAAATATTTTTTGGAAAAATAGAACAAAATAGACAATTATTCGACTTCCAACAATTTTTATGAAATGCATTCTTGCTTTTTTTGATCCAGCCTGCATGCACCACATACATCATCCGCGACCTCGCCAACTACCGCTGCCCCATTCATTCTGATTGCCGGCGACGGGACAGCGCCATCAGGCGGCAGCCCCCTGCAGGGCGGCGATCGTCTCCCGCAGGCCGCGGGTCAGCAGCTTGTCCCGGCGCAGGACCAGGCCCAGGCTGCGCGACAATGGCGGCGACAGCGGCGCCGCGCCGAGGCCGGCGGCCGGATCCGGGACCGCGACCGCCAGCCGCGGCAGGACCGCCCAGCCCAGTCCCGCCCCGACCAGCTGCTTGATCGCCTCCACGCTGCCCAGTTCCATGACCGGCTTCGGCGACCGGCCGCCGCGCGCGAACCAGCGGTCGATGATCTGCCTTGTATTGCCGCCGGCCTCGTAGAGCAGCAGCGGCTGGTCCGCCAGGACCGCCGGCGTCACCGGTCGCCCTGCCGGCGCGGCACCGGCGGGGAACACCGCGACCAGCGGGTCCTCGTGCACCGGGGTCACCTGCAGCGCCCGGCCCGGGATCGGCATCGTGGCCAGCGCCAGGTCCAGGTCGTTGCTCTCCAGCAGCCGCAGGATGTCCGCCGTATTGCCGGTCCGCACCGTAATCTCCAGCCCCGGCATCCGCGCCCGCAGGCCGCGCAGCACGGGCGGCAGCAGGTAGATGCAGGCGGTGGCGCCGGTGCCGATCCGCACCCGGCCCAGCACGCCGTCGCGGTGGGGCGCCAGGGCCTGCTGGGCGCCGGCGATTTCTTCCTGGATCTGGCGGACATGGCGCAGCAGCACGGCGCCGGCCGGCGTCGCCTGCGCCTGCCGGCCCACCCTCTCGATCAGCCGCACTTCCAGAAGCCGCTCCAGCTGGCGGACCTGCTGGCTCACAGCCGGCTGCGACATCCCGGCGCGCTGCGCCGCGGCGGAGAAGCTGCCCAGCTCGATCACCTCGGCAAAGGTCTGCAGCTGCTCCAGGTTCCAGCCTCTCATCCCAAGCTTTTCCTTATGGTTCGCATAAGAATCATAAGATTCACGAAAGAGGCGAAGCGCGGCAAGATGGTTTCACCGAACCCGGAGCCGTCGATGTCCAGCCCGCATCTGCCAGAAGCCGCCGCGCCGCCCGCGCCCCTTCGCGTCGACGAATGCTGCCCCGCGGACCTGGAGGCCGTCGCCGCGATCTACCGCCATGCGGTCCTGCACGGTTCCGCCAGCTTCGAGCTGTCGCCGCCGGACGCGGCGGAGATGGCGCGCCGTCACGCGGCGATCCTGGCCGGCGGCTATCCCTGGCTGGTCGCGCGGCTGGAGGACCGGGTCGCGGGCTTCGCCTATGCCGGCCCCTACCGGCCGCGCCCGGCCTATGCCGCCACCGTCGAGAACTCCGTCTATGTAGCGCCCGACCTGCACGGCCGCGGCATCGGGCGCGCCCTGCTGGCGCGGCTGATCGACGAGGCGGAGGATCGCGGCTTCCGCCAGATGATCGCGGTGATCGGGGATTCCGCGAACCGCGCCTCGATCGGGCTGCACGCCGCCCTGGGCTTCAGCCATGCCGGGGTGCTGCGGTCGGTGGGCTGGAAGCATGGCCGCTGGCTCGATTCCGTGCTGATGCAGCGCGAACTGGGGTCCGGCGACCGACAGCCGCCGGGCTGACCGCGGCGCCGGGCCCAAAATGATCACCCGCTGGCTGGTCCTCCGCCTGGGCCTGTCACAGCTCGTCTGCTGGGGCATCTCCTACTACCTGATCGGCGTTTTCGGCCCCCGCATCGCGGCGGACCTGGGCTGGTCGACGACCCTGACATATGCCGGTTTCTCCGGCGCGCTTGCGACGATGGGGCTGGTCTCGGGCCGGGTCGGCGGCTGGATCGACCGCCATGGCGGTCGACGGGTGATGAGCGCCGGCTCCCTTCTGCTTGCCGCCGGCTGCGTGATCCTGGCCCTGTCGCACGGGCTGCTGACCTACTTCGCCGCCTGGGCGATCCTGGGGATCGCCATGCGCATGACCCTGTACGAGGCCGCCTTCGCCAGCCTGGCGCGGATCGGCGGTACGGCGGCGCGGCGGCCGATCGCGCAGATCACCCTGCTGGGCGGGCTGGCCTCCAGCGTCTTCTGGCCGATCGGCCATGCCCTTGCCGGCATGCTGGACTGGCGCGGCGCGGTGCTGGCCTATGCCGTCTTCGCCCTGGCGACCCTGCCGCTGCACTGGGCGATGCCGGATGCCAGCTTCCGCGACGGCGGCGGGAGCGGCCCGAAGCCGCCGCCGCCACGGGCGGCCGATGACAGCGCCTTCCGCCAGGCCACCATCCTCTATGCCCTGGTCACCACCATCGTCGCCTTCCTGAACTCCGCCAATTCCGCGCACATGATCGGCCTGATGACGGGCCTCGGCGTCAGCAGCGGGCTGGCGGTCTCCCTCTCCACCCTGCGCGGCATCGGCCAGACCGGCGCCAGGCTGTGCGAGGTGCTGTTCGGCGCGCGCCTGGACCCGCTGGCGCTCGGCACCCTGGCGGCGGTGCTGCTGCCACTCTGCTTCCTGGCTGGGCTGGCCAGCGGGGTCTCGCCATTCGCCGCAGCCGCCTTCGCCCTGGGCTATGGGATCAGCAACGGCCTGCTGACCATCGTGCGGGGCACCCAGCCGCTGGTCCTGTTCGACCCGGCCACCTATGGCGCCCTGGTCGGACGGCTGACTGCGCCGGCCTTCTTCGCCTCCGCCCTGGCGCCGGTCAGCTATGCCGCGCTGATCGACTTTGCCGGGCCCGGCGCGGCGCTGTCGCTGTCCGCCGCCCTTGGCCTGGTGGCGCTGGCCGGCAGCGCGGCCCTGTGGTTCCGATTCAGGGCGCCGCCGGGCTGAACGCCGGCGGCCGGGCCGGTGCGGGCTGCCGCCGAAGGGACCGCCCATGTTGCGCCCGTAGCGGCGCTGCCGGACCATGGACCCCTGTGGTGCGGAGCGCGCGCCATCGATGGGAGCGGAGATGTCACTGGAGATCGCCCTGCCGCCGGACCTGATGCGGCCGGAAATCCTGCTGGCGGCCCTCGCGGCCACGCTGGCGGTCGGCCTGCTGCTGGGCTGGCTGCTGCGGCACGCAGGGCTGGCGCCGCGCATCCGCGCCGCGGAGGGACGGGCGACCGATCTGGAAGAACGCCTGACAGGCGCCCAGGCGGATCTGGCTAGCCGGAGCGCGGAAGTGGCGGCGCTCGCCGCCCGTCTGGACGCCGAGCGGGCCGCCCATGAGGCACGGATGGCGGACCTGGCGAATGTCCGCGGCCAGATCGAGCGCAACCTGGAGGTCGCGATGGCCCGCCTGCTGGACAATGGCGCCGACCGCCTGGTCCGCACCACGAAGGAGATCGTGACCGCACAGCATGAACGTGGCGAGGCGGGGCTGAAGGGGCTGCTGGAGCCGATGCGCCAGAGCCTGGAGCAGTTCCGGGAGCAGACCGCCCGGATCGAGGCGCAGCGCAAGCGCGACGAGGGCGCGATGGTGGAGCAGTTGCGCCAGGTCAGCGAGACCCATGCCCGGCTGCAGACCACCACCGCCGGCCTGGTGAACGCCCTGCGCAGCGCGCCGAAGACCCGCGGCCGCTGGGGCGAGCAGCAGCTGCACCGGCTGCTGGAGATGGCCGGCATGGCCGAACATGCCGATTTCCAGACCGAGCATACCATCGCCACGGAAGAGGGCCGCTTCCGCCCCGATGTCGTCATCCGCATGCCCGGCGGGCGCAGCCTGGTTGTCGATGCCAAGACCTCTCTGGCCGCCTATCTGGACGCGATCGACAGCGACGACGAGGCAGCACGGGAACGGCTTCTGGCCGACCACGCGAAGGCGATGCGCAGCCACGCCATGCAGCTGGGCGGCAAGGAATACTGGCGCCACCTGCCGGAAGACAGTGTCGACTTCGTCGTCATGTTCGTACCCGGCGAGCCCTTCTATGCCGCCGCCATGGCCCGCGACCCCGCCCTGTTCGAGGATGCCTGGGCCAGGCAGGTGATCGTCTGCTCGCCCACCACCTTCCTGGGCCTGGCCAAGGCCATCGCCTATGGCTGGCGGCAGGAGCAGGTCGCGGCCGATGCGCAGAAGCTGCATGCCCTGGGGGTGGAGCTCTATCGCCGGATGGTGCGCCTGGGCGGCGCCGTGGCAGACCTCAGCCGCTCCCTGGACGGCCATGTGAAGCGCCACAACGCCCTGATCGGCACCCTGGAAGGCTCCGTCCTGCCCAAGGCGCGGCAGATGGCGGAGCTGTCGGTCGCCCCCGCGCACGGCACCGTGCCGGACCTGGCGGCGATCCAAACCGAGGTGCGCCAGCCGGCTGCCGGCCGCGACCTCCGAGTCGAACCGGAACATGAAGA
Organism: Marinibaculum pumilum; assembly: GCF_042646425.1. Classification (NCBI taxonomy): domain Bacteria; kingdom Pseudomonadati; phylum Pseudomonadota; class Alphaproteobacteria; order Rhodospirillales; family Rhodospirillaceae; genus Marinibaculum; species Marinibaculum pumilum. Next base: position 30,932 of record NZ_JBHRTR010000013.1, on the reverse strand, counting down.
CCGGACCGGGGAGATCCGCCATGCAAAGAGCTGATGCAGCTTCCGGGTCGGAAATGCGTCGGACGCATGGGGCCAATGCATCCAGCCCCTTGGACATCCTGCCGGGCGCCCCATATTGTGCGTTGCACAATGAATTGTTGCAGCGCAAAATGGTGATGCGTGATGCATCTGAAGCCCTCACTGAAGCCGATGCCGAAGCCGGCCCCGAAGCCAGCGCCCGCCACCGCGGCGGCCATGCCGATGCTGCCCGATCCCGTCCATATCCAGGCCCGCCTGCGTGACGGCATGGAGGTGCTGTTCCAGCCCTTGCGGCCGGAAGACCGCGAGGCGCTGCTGGACGCCTTCGAGCATCTCTCGCCGCGCTCCCGCCAGATGCGCTTCCTGCACCCGCTCGGCCGCATGCCGCCCGCGCTGCTGGACCGCCTGATGGCGGTCGATGCGGAGGACCATATCGCCTGGACCGCCCGGCGGGCCGAAGACGGCACCGGCCTGGGCATCGCACGCTATATCCGGCGGCAGTTTCGAATTTGCCGGGGGCGGCGATGCCCTGTCCTTCCGGATGCCGGTGCCGGCGCAGGCCGATGGCCTGCCGGACACACCCACGGGGCGGGTGATCGCCGCCCTGTACCGTGCGCTGCCGGTCTGGCTGCCGCCGGACTATGCCCGGATCGAGGTGCCGGAGGTCTGAGCGGCCAAGCGCCGCTACGCTTGCCAATCCGTCGCCACCGCGCTCGTCGCGGTGGTCCATGGTGCCGCGGGGCTCAATCAGGGCAGGCTATTATTGAGAGGCGGCGGCATGGACTCGCGTATCAAGTACGCGAGCGACGGTTCCTGGGAGAAGCAGGGGATCCCTGCCGCGCCGTCGTCCGCCGCACCCGGACAGCCCTACAGGATCTGGCTGAGGAACAGCTTCGTGCGCTCGTTCTGAGGATTGTCGAAGAACGCCTGCGGCTCGTTCTGTTCCACGATCTGGCCGGCATCCATGAAGATCACCCGGTCGGCGACCTGCTTGGCGAAGCCCATTTCGTGGGTGACGCAGAGCATGGTCATGCCCTCCTTCGCCAGCTCCACCATCACGTCGAGCACCTCCTTCACCATTTCCGGGTCGAGGGCGGAGGTCGGCTCGTCGAACAGCATGATCTTCGGCTCCATGCAGAGCGAGCGGGCGATCGCCACCCGCTGCTGCTGGCCGCCGGAGAGCTGGCCGGGATATTTCTTCGCCTGCTCGGCGATGCGCACCCGCTCCAGGTATTTCATCGCCAGCGCCTCGGCGTCGCGGCGCGGCATCTTGCGCACCCAGATCGGCGCCAGGGTCAGGTTCTCCAGCACCGTCTTGTGCGGGAACAGGTTGAAGTGCTGGAACACCATGCAGACCTCGCGCCGCACGGCCTCGATATTCTTGACGTTGTCGGTCAGTTCGACGCCGTCGACCACGATGGTGCCCGCCTGGTGCACCTCCAGCCGGTTCAGGCAGCGGATCAGGGTCGACTTGCCGGAGCCCGACGGGCCGCAGATCACGATCCGCTCGCCGCGGCGCACGGTCAGGTTGATGTCGCGCAGCGCCTGGAACTCGCCGAAGAACTTGTCGACATGCGCGACCTCGATCACCACCTCGCGGCCGGGCGCCGGGGTCGGTTCGTGCCGGATATCGTCGATCGCCTCGGACATTCTCGGCTCTCCTTCAGCGGCGGTGGAACGCCGGCGCGCCGCCGGCGGGAATGCATATGTCAGCGGGCATGCGCCTTCCCCATCTCCGTCTCCAGGTAGCTCGCATAGCGGGCCATGGCGAAGCAGAAGAGGAAGAAGATCGCGCCCACGAAGACATAGCCCTCGGTGTGGAAGCGGCTCCAGGGCGGGTCGGTCAGCGCCAGCCGCACGGTGCCCAGCAGGTCGAACAGCCCGATGATGATCACCAGGGAGGTGTCCTTGAACATCGAGATGAAGCTGTTGACCGTCGGCGGGATCACCAGGCGCAGCGCCTGCGGCAGGATGATCAGCCCCATCGACTGCCAGTAGCTGAGGCCCAGGTCGGCCGCCGCCTCGTACTGGCCCTTCGGGATCGCCTGCAGGCCGCCGCGGAACACTTCCGCCAGGTAGGCGGCGGTGAACAGGATGATGCCGATCTGCGCCCGCAGGAGCTTGTCGATGGTCATCCCCTCCGGCAGGAACAGCGGGAACATCACCGAGGCCATGAACAGCACCGTGATCAGCGGCACGCCGCGGATCAGTTCGATATAGGTGACGCAGAGGGTGCGGATGAAGGGCAGGTTCGACTGCCGCCCCAGCGCCAGGGCCAGCCCCAGCGGAAAGGCGCCGATCACCCCGACGGTCGCCAGCAGGAGGGTCAGCGGCAGGCCGCCCCACAGGTGGTTCGGGACATAGGACATGCCCAGGATCCCGCCCCACATCAGGCAGCCCAGGATGACGAAGGCCAGGATCCAGAGCAGGGCCAGCCAGACGCGCCAGAAGCGGCGGATCAGCGAGACGGCGATCGCCGCCAGCAGCACGACGACGGCGGCTTGCGGCCGCCACTGTTCGTCCGGCGGGTACTGGCCGAACAGGATCTGGCGCATCTTTTCGCCGATGAAGGCCCAGCAGGCGCCATCGCCGGCCTGGCAATCCTCCGGCGTGCCGGCCCAGACCGCCTCGAAGAACAGCCAGTTCAGCAGCGGCGGCACGGTCCAGACCAGGAAGGCCAGGGCGGCGATGGTCAGCGCCGCGTTCAGCCAGCTGGAGAACAGGTTGTCGCGCAGCCATTTCGTGGCCCGCCGGGCGGAACCCGGATCGGCCTTCATCGCCAGCCGCGAGGCGGCAGCATCCGAGGTCAGGGGGCCGTCCGCCGGCACATGATCGGGGCGCCCGCTCATCGATCCACCCCCTTCATCGTTCTACCAGGGCCATTCGCGCGTTGAACCAGTTCATGAACACCGAGGTCAGGATCGACAGCGCCAGGTAGATCGCCATGAAGATGGAGATCGCCTCGATCGCCTGGCCGGTCTGGTTCATCGTGGTGTTGGAGATCGAAACCAGGTCCGGATAGCCGACGGCCACCGCCAGGCTGCTGTTCTTGGTCAGGTTCAGGTACTGGTTGGTCAGCGGCGGCACGATCACCCGCATCGCCTGCGGCAGGATGATCAGCCGCATCATCTGGCCGCGGCGCAGGCCCAGGCTTTCGGCCGCTTCCCACTGGCCGCGCGGCACCGCCTGAATGCCGGATCGGACCACCTCGGCAATGAAGGCGGAGGTGTAGATCGTCAGGCCGAACAGCACCGCCGCGAATTCCGGCGTCATGCGGGCCCCGCCGCGGAAGTTGAAGCCGGCCAGTGCCGGCATGTCGAGAACCAGGTGCGCCCCGCCCAGCAGCCAGCCCAGCACCGTGAAAGCCAGCGCCAGGCCGAGCCCGGCCCAGAGATGCGGGAAGGATCGACCGGTCGTCATCTGGCGGGCCAGGGCCCAGCGCCGCAGGAAGAACCAGCCCAGCAGGCCGACGGCCAGGCCGACCAGGGTCGCCGCGCCGGCATCGCCCAGCTCCGGCCAGGGGAAGTAGATGCCCCGGTTGGTCAGGAAGATTGCGGCTCCCTCCTGCCCGACCTCCCGCGGGCTGGGAAAGGAGGCGCGGATGAAGGCCGCCCAGAACACCAGCTGCAGCAGGACCGGCACATTGCGGAAGGCGTGGATGTAGACCGCCGCCAGCCGCGCCAGCAGCCAGTTCGGCGACAGTCGCATGATGCCGACCACCAGGCCCAGGAGCGTGGCCAGGAGGATGCCGATCACCGCGACCTTCACGGTGTTCAGGATGCCGACCAGCAGCGCGCGCGCGTAGTCGTCCGTCGGCGCGTAGTCGATCATATGTTCGCTGATGCCGAACGCCGCCTCCAGGTCCAGATAGCCGAACCCGGTGGCGATGTTCTGCCGCGCCAGATTGTCGAGGGTGTTGCCGACCAGGTACCAGGCCACGGCCAGCACGATCACGCCGGCGACCACCTGGTAGAGGATGTTGCGGACCGAGGCGCTCATCAGCGCCGCGACGATCCGGCTTTGGCCGCCGGCGCCCCGCTTGTTGCCAGAGCGGCTATTGCCAGAGGGGCTATTGCCAGAGGGGCTGTTACCGGGGCGCCCGTTTCCGGATGCGGCGCTCATACGGCCTGCCGGGACGAGGTCAGGAGAAAGGACATGCGGGCGGCACGGCCCGAGACGCCGACGGAGGCGCCCCCGGGCCGTGCACCGACCTGCTTGCGATCAGACGGCGGTCCCGGTCAGCGGATCGGGAAGCCGTACATCAGGCCGCCATTGGTCCACAGCGCGTTCAGGCCGCGCTCCAGGCCCAGGCGGGCGGTCAGGTTGCGCTCGTAGCTCTCGCCATAATTGCCCACCTGCTTGACGATGCGGTAGGCCCATTCCTCGTCGACACCAAGCGCCTCGCCCATGCCCGGCGTGGTGCCCAGCAGGCGCATGATGGTCGGGTCCTTGGACTCCTTCATCTTGTCGACATTGGCGGAGGTGACGCCCTTCTCCTCAGCTTCCAGCATCGCGATCAGCGACCACTTCACGATGTCCAGCCACTGGTCGTCGCCATGGCGGACGACCGGGCCCAGCGGCTCCTTGGAGATGATCTCCGGCAGGATCACGTAGTCGGCCGGGTTCGGCGCCTTGGTCTGGCGGATCGAGGCCAGGCCCGAGGCGTCGGTGGTGTAGACGTCGCAGCGGCCTTCGAAGAAGGCGGAGGTGGCCTCGTTGATGTTCTCGATCACCACCGGCTCGAACTGCATGTTGTTGGCGCGGAAATAGTCGGCCAGGTTCAGCTCGGTGGTGGTGCCGGGCTCGACGCAGATAGTGGCCCCCGACAGCTCCTTCGCGCTTTTCACGCCCAGCGCCTTCGGCACCAGGAAGCCCTGGCCGTCATAATAGTTCACGCCGGCGAAGTTCAGGCCCAGCTTCGTATCGCGGGTCAGGGTCCAGGTGGTGTTGCGCGACAGGATGTCTATCTCGCCCGACTGCAGGCTGGTGAAGCGCTGCTGCGCGGTCAGCGGCGTGTACTCGACCTTGGTGGCATCGCCCAGCAGGGCCGCGGCCACCGCCCGGCAGACATCCACGTCGACCCCGGCCCACTGGCCCTGGTCGTTCGCCTCGGAGAAGCCGGCCAGGCCGACATTGACGCCGCACTTGATCGTGCCGCGCTGCTTGATCGCATCGACGGTCTCGCCGGCGAAGGCCGGCGCGGCGATGGTGACGGCCGCGGCGATGGCGACGGCGGAAATGGCCCGTTTCAGCATGGAAGACCCCTGTTCGATGTGCATCTGGCTGTTGCGCATTCTTTATTGCCGAACCGGCCGCCCACGTACCCGAAGGTCGACGGTTCGAAGATGATTGGATTGTTGCGCAGTTTGCCGCAGTGCGGCAAGCGCCGGGCGACGGGGGCGTTTTGGCGGTAACAAGGCACCGCTTCGGCCCGCAGGGCCGGAATCAGGTCTGCAGGGTCTCGTCCAGCACCTCTGCGCCGACCGGCCAGGGCGCGCCAAGGCGCGGCGCATGGGCCGGCGCGATGCGGCCGCGCAGATGCATCAGGCGGTCCCGCAGCAGAGGCACGCGGGAGGTTTCCAGCCACCACAGCTGGGTCTGCCAGCGCAGGCTGCGCAGCGCGCGCCGCACGACGCGATCGGGATCCGCACCGCTCAGCACCGCGCGGGCCGCCAACAGGCCGGCGGCCGCCGCCGACATCATGCCGTCCGCATAGAACCATTGCGATCCGGCGAAATAGGCGCGGCGCAGTTCCAGGCAGCCGGGCGCGGAGCGGATGGTGCCCCATTCCGGCGCGGCCGGAACCAGCGCGCAGCCCAGGGTCTGCTCCGGCTCGTCCGGCAGCAGGCCGAAGGCGGCGCCGAGGCCGAACAGCTCCTCGGTCATCACCTCCAGCTCGCGCTGCGGGTCGAAGGCGCAATCCGCCGGCACCGTGCGTGTCAGCAGGCCGTACCAGGAGGCCCGGGGCGACAGCGGGTCTGCATAGGGAATGAAATAGCCGGCATCGACACTGCCCTCGCGACGCACCAGCGGCGTGTGCGCGGTGCCGGCCTGCAGCGGATGGGTGATGCCGTGCGGCATTTCCACGAACGGCACCTGGCTGGCCAGCACCATCCGGTTCGGCTGACCCGGCGCCGCGCCCAGCAGCCTGGCATCCGCAGTGGCATTGACCATCAGGGGCCGGGTCCCCGGCGCCAGCGCACGGAGATGCGCCGCCGACTCCGCCATTTCCGGCACCAGCCGGACGCCCAGCCGGTCCGCCAGGCCCCAGACGCCCGCCACGATGCGCGAGTTGCGGAAGCCGTAGCCGCAGGGTTCGCCGGCCTCGTTGCGCCGGTTCCGGCGGCGGCCGTGGCGGGAGAATTGCCAGATGCCATCGTCATCGCGCTGGGCCAGCGACGATGTCTGGCCGAACAGCGCCGGCGCGCCGCTCCCGCTTCCGGCGATCGCCGCCACCAGCGCCGCCCGCTCGACACCCAGTGCATCGGCCAGATAGTCCGCCGCCCGCGCCCGTAGCGATACGCCGCTGATCAGCCGGCGCGATTCCGCGATCGGCGGCGCGACGACGACCACCCGCCCGGCATAGTCCGGGCTGCGGGCGAGCCTGGCGGCAAAGGCCAGCGCGCCGACGCCGTTGCCTGCCACCACGACGGAATCATAGTCGGGATCCCGTGCCGGTCGGACCATCCTGTCCCACCCCGTGTCCCAGCTTTGGGCCCGGCCGGCGGCCGGCTCCGGCCCGGGCCGCTCCGGCGCCGCATCGACGTCATCCTCCGCTTCGTAGAGCGTGCCCCCACCGGGATCCATGATGGCCATCACTCCCCCCTTCCGGGACCGCAGCGTCCCACCCCTTGCTCATAGCGCAGGACCGTCGCCATGCCGCCGGTCGAAAGTATGGTTTTCATCTCTCACGGACCCACCTGCCGGCGCAGTCTGCCGGCCTGGGCGTACCGTCCCGCCGGCGTGGTGCGCGGAAGGAAGGCGAGAGGCCCGCGGCGACGGACCGCCAGCGCAAGCCCTGCAACGCCCGCGCGGCTGCAGCCAGCGGCGGTTCCCCCCGCAGCAGGGCTTCGGCGGCCCGCCGTCCGACGGCAATGGCGGCCCGGCCGTCGATCAGGAACTGCGGCGGCGCCACCTCCCAGGCACGCCGCAGCTCCAGCCCTCCAGGCGCGGCGCCGCCGGGCTCGACCGGTCCCGCCGGCAGGGCGCGCGCCAGCCAACCCAGGGTCTGCTCCGGCGCGTCCGGCACCAGGCCATGGCGGTGCGCAGCCGCAAACAGGGCTTCGGCCAGAGGCCCATGGTCGGGCCAGGCCTCCGGTAGCCCGCCGCGGCGCGGCAGCCAGGCCAGGCCGCAGAAGGTCGCGTCCGGCGACAGCGGATCGGCGAAGGGCATGAAGACGAGGCGCAGCCCGGCGGGTCCGGTGCCCCATGCGGTGCCCCCTGCGGTACGCCGCAGCGGGCGCACCTGTGCCGCCGCCCCGGGTCGCTTCATCCCGGTTTCCCGGAACGCGCATTGGACGCCGGCCAGATGCCTTCGGGGCGATGGCACGGCGGTGCCCAGAAGCAGGGGGTTACCGGTGGCGTTCACCAGAAGCGGGCGCGCGCCACGTGCCAGCCTCAGCAGTTGCCGGGGCCCGGATGGGCAGCCGGCGACATGCGCCACGCCCAGGCCATCCGTCACCCCACGCAGCGCCGCCGCCAGGCTGTCCTGCCGGATCCCCCACAGGCCCGCCGCGCCGGCACCGGTGATCGGCCGCTGGACCAGCGCGGCATCAATGGCTGCGGCGGCGCGGGTGCCGGCCGCCTCAGCGAGCTCCGCCAGCGCCTGCGCGTGAACGCCGACCGGCAACAGCAGCTGCCGGGTCATGCGCCGCGGCGGCGCCAGCATCACGATCCGTCCGGCGAAGCTCCCGCTGCGGGCCAGCCGCGCGGCAAAGGCCAGGGCCGCCAGGTCGTCGCCGGCAATGACCACGGAATCATGTCGCGCAGGTTCGGGATCGCGGTAGAGGGCGCGCAGATAGTCCCGCCATTCCGCGCTCCAGGGTTCGCCCGGCTCGTGCTGGCCCGGTTCCCGCAGGAACGGCTGCCTGCGTGCTGCCTCGATCGACACGGCCCCCTCCTCCTTGCCTCCCTTCAGCAAGGAAAGCAGAGCGGGGCGCGGGCAGCGCCGGTCCAAAGTATGGTTCTGCACGGTCGGGGCCGGACTTTGGCCCCGGGGCCGACTGCCCGCAAGCCGAGCGATCCCGGGCCCGGCTCAGTCCAGCAGGGCGGCCGCCCGGGCCTCGCGCACGGCGGCGGTGCGGTTCTTCACGCCAAGCTTGGCGTAGGCATTGTACAGGTGCCACTTCACGGTCTTTTCCGACAGGAACAGGGTCTCGGCAATGTCCCGGTTGCTCAGCCCCTGGGCAACCAGCGACAGGATCTGGCGTTCCTTCGGCCTCAGGTCCGCGTCGCCTGCCTGCGCGGCGGCGGCGGCCCGGCCGGGCGGTTCCGGTTCCGCTGCCGGCATGTCCTGCCGCAGCACGGCCTGCAGGGCCGCAGCGGCGACGTCGCCGCCGGCTGCCAGGTCTCCGGCCGCCCGCGCAGCCGCGAAGCGCTCCAGCACCACCCCCGCCCAGCCCAGTTCGTCGACGATGCGGCGGGTCATGCCGGTCTCCAGCGCCAGGCGCACCGCCTCTTCTGCGGCCCGCAGGGCCGGTCGCTCGGCGCCGCTGCCATGCAGGGCCGCCGCCTTCTGCAGGCGCGCGGTGATCATCTCCGCCGGGCTTGTCCGACGTTTCAGATCGGATGCCTGGCGGTTCGCCTCCGACAGGGCCGCGCTGTGATCGCCACGCCACAGGGCGAGGCGGATCGCGATATCCCTTCGCGCCGCCGTCAGCTGCGCCTCCAGCCAGGAGCGGTCGCCGGATCCGGTCGGCAGGGGGTCGGGGAAATCCCGCCAGGCGACGTTCTCGGCCTGGGTCACGCGGCCATCCTCCAGCAGCATCGCGACACCGTCGGCGGCCAGGCGGGCGGCCAGATGCGGCCGGCGCAGCGCGCGCGCCTCACCGATCCCGGCGCGGATCAGTGCCATGGCACGGTCCCTGTCTTCCAGCCGCGCAAGGCGGGCGCCGATGCCGTACTGGATGTATTTCAGCTCCGGCGAGGCGATCTGCTGCATCGCCATCTCGCCGGCGGCATAGAGGCGACGGGCCTCGTCGAGCTGGTCGGTCTCGTAGCAGATCCCGGTCAGCAGCGCGGCCATCTGGCTGTACGCCTGGGAATGCTCCCCCCACAGCGCCAGCGCCCGCTCCAGGCCGTCCCGGACGGTCCGCTCGGCCTCCGCCAGGCGCCCCATGCCGATCAGCAGCATCCCCTTCACCGCCAGCGCGCAGATCACCCCATAGTCCGACTGAACGAATTTCTGGGCGGCGAAGGAGAGTTCCACCGCCGCCAGGCCGAATTCGAACTCGCGCCGCGCGACACAGGCATAGGCCATGGCATTGGCCACGCTGCCGCGATGGAAGTCCGGTGCATCCGGCCAGGCCTTCAGCCAGGCTTCGCCGCCGAAACGGGCCGTTTCCGCATCACCGCTGAGGCAGGCGCTGACGCAGCGGATCATGCCGGCAGTCTGGCGCAGGCCGGCGGCCGCTTCCGGCGGGGCCGCCGCCGCCGCGCGCTCGACCTTCGCAATCTCCGCCAGGGCCTCTTCATGGCCGTTGTTGAACGACAGCGACCATGCCTTACCCAGGCGGATCTGCGGCAAACGGTCCAGGCAGGCCTCCGGCAGGTCCAGGATCCAGTGCAGCACCGAACCGTGATCGCCCTGGTACTGCCCTGCCTCCTCATAGGCGCTGGCGATCAGGTCTGCCGCGAACTCGAAATCGCCGCCCCGCTTGGCATAGCTGATCGCCTCGCCGATCGCGCCATGCGCGGCGCACCAGCGTGCCGCCTTGCGCAGGTTGCTGGCCAGACGGCCGGGCTGTTCCATCTCCAGCCGGTCGCGCAGGAAGTCGCCGAACAGATGGTGATAGCGATACCACTTGCGATGCCGGTCCAGCGGGATCACGAACAGGTTGGCCCGGTCCAGTTCCTCGATCATCGCCTTGCAGGCGGCGTCGGGCAGCAGCGCGCCGCAGGCCTCGTCGCAGAACCTGTCGAGCGCGGCCGTCTGCAGCAGGAATTCCCGCAGGTCCGGCCGCAGGGCACGCAGGACGGTCTGGCCGAGATAGTCCGAAAGGTGCCGGTCGCGCCCGTCGAACCGGTCCAGCAGCGTCTCCTGGTTCTCGCCATGGGCAACCGCGAGGAGAAACAGCTGGATGCCGGCGGCCCAGCCCTCCGTGTTGCGGTGCAGGGCCTGCAGGACCTCCGGTCCCAGCGGCGGGAAGCCGCTGCGCTCCGCCAGTGCCACGATCTCCTCGGGCTTCAGGGCCAGCGCCGCCGCATCGATTTCGAGAAGTTCGCGCGACAGCCGCAGCTGCGACAGCTCCAGCGGCAGTTCCTGCCGGCTGGCCACCACGAAGCGCAGGTTTGCCGGCGCGGATTCCAGCAACCGCCGCAGGACGCCCTCCGCCCCCGGCGCGGTCAGCAGATGCGCATCGTCCAGGAACAGGGTGACCTGCGGCTCAACCCGCTCGAGATCGGCAAGAAGGGTCCGGGCGGCCAGGATCTCCGCCGGCTGCTGGCCGGAGCGGAGCAGTTCCAGCGCCCGCCGCCCGCTGCCGGATGCCGCATCGTCCGCGGCGGCGGCCAGGTAGGTCAGCAGCCGGATCGGATCGTTGTCGTCGCTGTCCAGGCTCAGCCAGCCCACGGCGCGCCCCTGCGCAGCCATCCGCACGCAGAGGGCATGCAGGAGGGAGGATTTGCCGTAGCCGGCCGGGGCGGAGACCAGGGTCAGGCGGGGCTGCCGGCCGCCGTCCTGCCAGTCGCAGAGATGCGTGCGGTCGACCAGGCCGAGCGGCGAGACCTGGCGCAGCTTCGTGACCTGCAGCGTCTCGCTCGGCGATCCGCCGGGACCGGCGCGCACCGGGAGGGCGGCTTTCGCGGCAGCGCCGCCGCCTGCCTGACGGGCCAGGCGCCGCACCGCCATGTCAGCGCCCCCCGCGGGGCATGCCGACGACACGCCGTGACGAACCAGTCGATCCCACCGCAGCTTCCACTTCAGCCCCCCGCAGTCGAGCGCCCTGCCGTCTCTCACGCCGCAACAGGCGGCTCCGCGACAGTCAAAAGATTGTAATTTGTTTAACGCAAATGTCGTGCCGCGCTTTGTGCCAAAGAATCTCCGCCCGGTGTCGCTTTCCAGGCACAATTTGCCGGTTCCGCGGCAAGACTGGCCATCCGCCGGGAAGAACATGCGCTTCTGTCGGGGAACGCTTGCAGGTGTCAGGCGGGCAGATAGACTTCGTCGACGCCGATCCTCGCGGCCATGCGATAGCCGTTCCGGGCCATCAGCTCGCCGATATCGGGGATCCCCTCGTTGTTCTCGACCGTCCAGGCCGCCACCGGCACGTCCGCAAACGGAAAGGTGCGCAGGATCTCCATCTCGCCGCCTTCGACGTCCAGCGACAGATAGTCGATCCGGCTGATGCGCGCGGCACGCAGGTAAGGCGCGAGCCGCCGCACCGGCACCTGGCGCAGGCTCTCCCTGTTCCGGCGATTGCCCCGGATCACCCTCAGCTGCCGCTCCGTCATGCCACGCATCAGGCCGCTCATCTGGGTGAAGCCCCTCTCCACCTGCAGGAAGTCGGCATGCCCCTCCTCCGCGCCCAGGGCCACGCAATGGCATGGGCAGCGGCGGATCCGGGCGGCCCTGTCGCAGTAGTCCGGCACCGGCTCGAACAGCAGCCCGGTCCAACCCATGAACAGTTCGAAGAACAGGGTGTTGCTGCCGGTCACCCCGTCATAGCCGCCGATATCGACGAACACGCCGTCGCGCCGCCCCCGGAAGACATGCCGGTCCAGCCAGGCATCCTGGCCGTGCTGGGAGAAATGCCGCAGCATCCCCCGCCGTGCCTCCAGGCTGCGCTCTATGCGCCAGAGATGCGGCCGGACCTGCCCCGCATCCGCCGCGGTATCGGTCGCCCCTTCCGCCTGCACGAGGCCGGCAAGAAGGTCCCTCGCCTCCTCCAGCGCGGCCCAGCCCTGCGCTTCCAGTGCTGTCGCGCGCTGCCGTGCGTCGTCCGTCACGATGCCAGATAGATCTCGTCGACGCCGATCGTTGCCGCGCGCCGATAGCCATGCCGGGCCAGCACGGCATGGATGCCGGCGATGCCGTAGGTGTTTTCCACCGACAGCGCGGTCACCGGCACCTCCGCAAAGGGGAAGCTCTCCAGGATCTCCGTCTCGCTGCCCTCGACGTCCAGGGAGAGATAGTCGACCCGCGTGATGCCGGCCTCCCGCAGGAATGGTGCGATCGGTCGCACCGGCACGCCCTTCCGGCGCTCCCGGTCCGGCGGCAGGCTGGCGCCGGGGCCGCGGCGGCGCTCGCGGTCGCCGCGTTGGACATGGCGGAACTCCGCCTGTCCTTCATGCGCGCCGATCGCCACGCAATGGCAGGGGCAGCGCCGGATCTGGGCGGCACGGGCGTGGTAGATCGGCACCGGCTCGAACAGCAGGCCGGTCCAGCCCTGGAACAGCTCGAAGAACAGGGTGTTGTTGCCGGTCACGCCGTCATAGCCGCCGATATCCAGGAAGACGCCGTCCCGCTTGCCCTGGAAGACATGCCGGTCCAGCCACAGGTCCTGGCCCGACTGGGAGAAATGGCGCACCGCCCTGCGGCGCGCCTGGATCGCCCGTTCCAGCCGCCAGAGCTCCGCCAGCAGGCGCCCGGTTTCCGGCTCGCGCCCCGGCGGGCCGTCGGGTTCCAGCAGCGCCTTCATACCGTCGCGGGCGGCGGTCAGCGCCCGCCAGCCATCGGCCTCCAGCGCACGCGCCTGCGCCAGTGCCGCCGCGCGCTCCGGATCGCCTGCCCCGTCGGCCGGCGGCGGCGCATCCTTGTCCATCCCAGGCGGCCGAACCGGTGCCCGGCCCGTCAGTTGCGCGGCCGCAGCCAGACGGCGGTGTCGTGGAAGGCGGCGCCGCCGTTCGGCGGCACCGCGTCCGCGCCGGTCACGGCATTGATACCGATGCCGCCCTCGAAGGCGCTGTTCGGCCAGATGCTCTCCACGATCAGCACGCCGGGCTGCAGCCCGTCGAACAGGGTGGCGTGCAGCGCCACCTCGCCGCGCGCATTGCCCAGGCTGACCGGGGCACCCTCGGCGATGCCCAGGCGCTCCGCATCGTCCGGATGGACCATGACTTCCGGCCGGCGCTCCTTCTTCGTGGAGGTCGGCGTCTCGGTGAAGCTGGAATTCAGGAAGTTGCGTGCCGGCGCGGTCACCAGCCGGAACGGATGTTCGGCGGTCGCCACGTCGATGATGTTCAGATGGTCGGGCAGCTTCGGCATCACCGCATGGGCCGGGCCGATCGCCGCCCAGTCCGGTGCGAAATGGAAGCGGCCGTCGGGATGGGCGAAACCGTTGAGGAAATGCGCCTCCTCGAAACCGGGCTGGCAGTCCAGCCAGCGCATCTCGGTCAGTTCGGCGGCACCGGGATAGCCGGACAGTTTCAGGGTCTCGTCCGCCATCTCCCAGGCGCTCATGGCGAAGCCCGGCCGGTCGCCGACACCGAGGCGCTGAGCCAGTTCCCGGAAGACATAGTGGTTCTCCCGCGCCTCGCCCGGCGGCTCGATCACCTTCGGCCCCATCATGATGTGCTGGTGGCCGCCGCCCTTGTAGATGTCGTCATGCTCCAGGAAGGTCGTCGCCGGCAGGACGATGTCGGCGACCTGCGCCGTCTCGGTCATGAACTGCTCGTGCACGCAGGTGAACAGGTCGTCGCGCATGAAGCCGCGATGCACAACGTTCAGGTCCGGCGCCACCATCATCGGGTTGGTGTTCTGGATCAGCATGGCGGTGACCGGCGGGCCGCCGTGCAGGGCCTCCGCATCGCCGGTCAGGACGGCGCCGATGCGCGACTGGTCCAGGGCGCGGATGCTCTCGTCCCGCATCGCATGGCCTTCGATCAGGCTCATGTCGAAATGGTAGATGTCGCCGTTCACGTAGAGCGCGCCGCCGCCCTCATGCCGCCAGGCGCCGGTGATCGCAGGCAGGCAGATGGCCGCATGCATGTTGGGCGCGCCGTTGCGCTGCCGCGCGAAGCCGTAGCCAAGCCGCAGGTACGACCGTTCGGTGCGGCCGTAGAGGCGGGCGAAATCCACGATCTCCTGCACCGACAGGCCGGTGACCTCCGCCGCCCATTCCGGCGGCCGGTCCTTCAGATGCGCCTCCAGCGCCTCCGGGCAGTCGGTATAGCGGCGCATATAGTCCCAGTCGGCATAGCCTTCCGCGAACAGGACATGCATGACGCCCACCGCCAGGGCACCGTCGGTGCCGGGGCGCAGCATCAGGTGGGTGTCGCCGAATTCCGCCGTCGCGTTGCGGTAGGGGTCGATCACGACCACCTTGGCGCCGCGCTCCTTCCGGGCGCGGGCGACATGGGTCATCACGTTGACCTGCGTATGCACCGCATTGGTGCCCCAGATCACGATCAGGTCGGACTTCGCCATCTCCCGCGGGTCGGTGCCGGTGATCCGGCCGCAGCCGGCCTTGTAGCCGGCCTGCGAGATCGTCACGCAGATCGTCTCCTGGAACCGGGAATAGCCCTTGGCGTGGGCCAGGCGGTAGATGCCCTTGCGCTGCACCAGCCCCATGGTCCCGGCATAGTGATAGGGCCAGACGGCTTCCGCCCCGTGCGCCGCCTCCGCCTTCTGGAAGGCCTCCGCGACCTCGTCGAGGGCGGCTTCCCAGGAGATCTCCCGGTAGCTGCCGTCGCCGCGCGCACCGGTGCGCTGCAGTGGTCGCAGCAGCCGGCCCGGGTGATGCACCCGTTCGGCATAGCGCGCGACCTTGGCGCAGATCACGCCGGCGGTGTAGCTGTTGTCGGCTGCGCCGCGGACGCGGCCGATGGTATGGGCGTCCAGCCGCTCGACCTCGAGGGCGCAGGTCGACGGGCAGTCATGCGGGCAGGCGCTGGCGACGAAGCGGGCGCTGCCTTTGTCCAGGGTCGCGTTCATGGGCAGGAGGATAGGGCGACGGCGCCTTTCTTTCCAGCGGGGCGACCGCCCCGCGACAGGCGCATGACGTGGGGGGGAATGCGGATGGACGGATCGGGGCCGTCGACGTGACCGGAGGGCGACAGGGCAGGCCCGGAATGCCGCCCGCAGTGATCGCCGGACCGGCGGATCTCCGGGACTGCGGGTCGGTCATCCGGGCCGGCTACGACTATTGGCGCGGTCTCTCCGCCCGGCGCGGCACACTGCCGCTTCGGACCGACATCCGCCCGCAGGAGATGCGCAGCCTGCTGTCCCGTTTCATCCTGCTGGACCTCTACGACCGGGATCGCATCGAGCTGCGCTTCCGTCTGGTCGGCACCCGGTTCGAGGAACTCCAGGGCCTGAGCCTGACCGGCCGCTTCCTGCGCGAGGTCTATCCTGCCGCCGACTATGAGGAAATGGCGGATGTCTGCCGGCAGATGGTCACCGATCCGCTCCCGCGCTACCTGGAATCGGAACTGCGTCGGCCGGGCCGGGAGATGTACCGGGTACAGCGCCTCATGCTGCCGCTGGCCGCGTCCGATGGCCGGGTCGCCCACATCGCCGCCTTCATCGACGAAAGCCCCTCACCCGCGGGGCTGTGGGGGGCGCTGCCGCAGCAGGATTAGGCCGCCCGCCATCCGCTATCCGGCATCGCCCCATCCGCCATCCGCCATCCGCCATCCGGAGAACTCGACCCTGCGATCACCGTTGCCTAGTTTCCGGAGCGCAATGTCGGGGCGATCGCGGGGCAACGCCGCCTTCGGCCCCGGGGCAATGAGGACCCGATGCCCCAAGGAACGAACCCACCGAGCCTGTCCTGGCTGCAGCCGGGGCGCGACGCCGTGGTGGAGCAGGTGGTCCGGGGGCGCGACGACCTGGCGACGGCCACGGATGAGATCCGGCAGTGCTTCGACTACTGGGCGGAGCTGGCCGCGGAGCGTCGGGCCCTGCCGTCGCACAGGCAGATCCGTCCGAACCGGATCAGCCGGCTCCTGAGCCGCTTCGTCCTGGTCGAGCTTCGTCCCGGCGGGGAATGGATGCCGACCTATCGCCTGGCCGGCACCGAGTTCGAACGCATCGCGGGGCGAAGCCTGACCGGGCGGAAGGTGAGCGAGCTGTTCGATCCGGGCGGCTATGCGCGACTCACCGACCTGTTCACCGCCATCGTGGCCGACCGCCTGCCCCGTCTGCAGCAGGTGCGGCTCTGGTTCCCCGGCCGGGACTTCTTCGTCGTGCAGCGGCTGTTCCTGCCCTGGTCGGCGGGAGGCGGCGAGGTCGACTTCATCGGCGGCGTGGTGCTGGAGGTCGGCCGCCCCGGAACCCTGCCGTCGCCCTGACCGCCGCGGCCGCCGGCCTTCTTTACTCCGCCTGCGCCGTCGCGTACCACAACCCCATATCCAACGGCATCCACAGGCCGGGCATCGCCCGCCGAGGCATTCCAGGTCCAGGACAAAGCATTGCCAGCGCCCGCCAACGGCCAGACACAGGCCCCGTCCGGCACACCGGACGACAGCCGCACTACGGCGCCCGCGCCAGAGCAGCACCTGCCCACCCATGTGCTGGTGAAGCGGCTGCTGCGGGACCATATCCGGCCCTATCTCTGGCGGCTCAGCGTGGCGGTCCTGTTCATGGCGATCGTCGCCGCCGCCACCGCCGGCAATGCCTGGCTGATGGAGCCGGCGCTGGACAAGGTCTTCATCCAGCAGGACCTGCAATACCTGTATCTGGTGCCGGTCGCGGTGATCCTGCTCGCCGTCGTGAAGGGCTTCGCCAGCTACCTGCAGAACACCATCATGGCGGAGGTCGGGCAGCGCATCATCGCGGAAACCCAGGTGCGGATGCATGCCCATCTGATGCGCGCCGACCTCGCCTGGCTGCACCAGATCCATACCGGCAAGCTGATCTCCAGCTTCCTCTACGACGCGATGCTGCTGCGCGACGCGGTCAGCCGCGCGCTGACCGGCATGGTGAAGGACTTCCTGAGCCTGATCTTCCTGGCCGCCGTGATGTTCTACCAGGAATGGGAACTGTCGCTGGTGGTCTGCCTGGTCTTTCCGATGGTCGGCCTGGCCTCCGGCAAGCTGGGTCGCAAGACCCGCAAGGGCGCCGCCAAGAGCCAGGAGGAGACCGGCCGCCTGTCCGCCCTGCTGAACGAGAATTTCGACGGCGCCCGCATGGTGCAGGCCTATGGCATGGAGGAGGCGGAGACCGCCCGCGCCCGCCAGGTGGTGGAGGACCGGCTGCACCACATGACGAAGGTGATCCGCGCCCGTTCCGCCGCCTCGCCGGCGACGGAGGCACTGGGCGGCATCGCCGTCGGCGCCGCGATCTTCTACGGCGGCCTGCAGGCGGCGGAGGGCGACATGACCCTCGGCGCCTTCGCCTCCTTCATCACCGCGCTGCTGCTGGCCTACCAGCCGCTGAAGAGCCTGGCGAACCTGAACACCGCGCTGCAGGAGGGCCTGTCCGCCGCACAGCGGCTGTTCGCCGTGCTGGACGTGGAACCGGTGATCCGCGATGCGGCGAACGCCGTGCCCTTCGCGCCCCGCGGCGGGGCGATCCGGCTGGCCGATGTCGCCTTCCGCTATCCGGACGGCACCCGTGCCCTGCGCGGCGTCACCCTGGAGGTGCCCGCCGGTCGGCGCGTGGCGCTGGTCGGCCCCTCGGGCGCCGGCAAGAGCACGGTGCTGAACCTGATCCCGCGCTTCTACGACGCGTCGACCGGCCAGGTGCTGATCGACGGCCAGGATGTCCGCGGCGTCACCCTGGCCAGCCTCCGCGCCGGCATCGCCCTGGTGTCGCAGGAGATGACCCTGTTCGACACCACCGTGCGGGCCAACATCGCCTATGGCCGTCCCGGCGCCAGCGAAGCGGAAATTCGCGCCGCCGCAGAGGCGGCGGCGGCCGACGACTTCATCACCGGCCTGTCGGACGGCTATGACACGGTCGTCGGCGAGAACGGCGTGAAACTGTCCGGCGGGCAGCGGCAGCGCATCGCGATCGCGCGGGCGATGCTGCGCGATGCACCGATCCTGCTGCTGGACGAGGCGACGAGCGCGCTGGACACGGAATCCGAACGCAAGGTGCAGCATGCGCTGAAGCGGCTGATGCAGGGACGCACCACGGTCACCATCGCGCATCGCCTGTCCACCGTCCTGGATGCCGATATCATCTACGTCATGGACCAGGGCCGGGTGGTGGAACAGGGCGACCATGCCGCCCTGCTGGCGCGCGGTGGCCTCTATGCCCGTCTCTACCGGACCCAGTTCCTGGAAGAGGCGCCCGACCGGGAGATGGCCGCGGACGATCCTGCCGCCGGACCGGCACCGGACGGCGCTGCCCCAAACAGCGCTTCTCTGGACGGCGCCTCTCTGGACGGTGCCTTGCCGGCGGCCCGTCCCGGCCTGGCCGGCTGAACGCGGCCTGCGTCCGCGGCTGACGACGACGGGTTCCGCCATGGCCGGCCGCTCCGGTTCGCTGTTGAAGCGGACCCTCCGACACCCCAGGGCCCAGGCCGCGTTGGGCCGGATCATCGCTGCCTATATCCGGCTCGTGCATCTGACGATCCGCTGGCGGCGGGTCGGCTGGGCGGAGGTGGCGCCGCTGGTCGACGGCGGCGGGCCGGTGATCGCCGCCGCCTGGCATGGCCGACTGCTGATGATGCCGATGCTCTGGCCGATGCGCCCGGTCTGGCACAGCCTGATCTCGCAGCACCGCGACGGCACGATCATCGCGCGCGCCGCCGCCAGCTTCGGCGTGCAGCCGGTGCGCGGCTCCAGCCACCGGCCCGGCCGCCAGTCCAAGGGCGGCGGCCAGGCCTTCCGGCGCATGCTGGCCGTGCTCCGCGACGGCGGCCGGATCGGCATCACCCCGGACGGTCCGCGCGGACCCCGCATGCGCGCGCAGATGGGCACGATCCTGCTGGCCCGGATGTCCGGGGCGCCGATCCTGCCCTGCGCCTACGCCACCGGCCGCTGCAAGGTGCTGCGGTCCTGGGACCGCTTCATCCTGCCGCTGCCGTTCTGCCGCGGCACCGTCATCTGGGGCCGGCCCATGACGGTCCCGAACGACGCCGACCCGGCCCGCCTGGAAGCGCTGCGCCGCGAGCTGGAGGCGGAGCTGAACCGCATCGCCGCGGACGCCGACCGCGCCTGCGGCCATGAGCCGATCGCGCCGGCGCCGCCGGCGATGGCGGGCGATGCGCACCCCTGAGCATTGGCGCCGCCGCGGCGGCCTGGCGGCGCTGCTGGCGCCGCTGGGCTGGCTGTACGGCCTGGGCGCACGGCTGGACCGCTGGACCAGCCGTCGTCACAGAGTCGCGGTGCCGGTGATCTCCATCGGTAACCTGACCGCCGGCGGCACCGGCAAGACGCCGGTCGCCATCGCCCTGGCGGAACGCCTGACAGCGGCGGGGATCGCGGTCCATATTCTCAGCCGCGGCTATGGCGGCCGGCTGGCCGGCCCGGTCCGGGTGGACCCGGGGCGGCACGGTGCCGCCGATACCGGCGACGAGCCGCTCCTGCTGGCCCGCGCCGCACCGACCTGGGTGGCGCGGGACCGGGTCGCGGCCGCGCGGGCGGCAATCGCCGCCGGCGCGCAGCTGCTGCTGCTGGACGATGGCCACCAGCACTACCGCCTGGCCCGCGACTGTTCCCTGCTGGTGGCGGACGAAGGCCAATGGCTGGGCAATGGCCGGGTGATGCCGGCAGGCCCGCTGCGCGAACCGCTCAGCCCGGCACTCGCGCGCGCCGACGCCCTGCTCGCCATAGCCGATCCGGCCGGCGCGGGGCCGCCGATGCCCGCCGCCCTGGCCCGGCTGCCGCGCTGCACGGCCCGCTTCGAGGTGCCGGAGGGGACCGCCACCGCGCTGCGCGGGCAAGCGGTCTTCGCCTTTGCCGGGATCGGCCGCCCGGAGAAGTTCTTCGCCACTCTGCGGGCGCTGGGCGCGCGGCCGGTGGCGGAGATCCCCTTTCCCGACCACGCGCCCTATACCGTCGACCAGGTCGCCCGGCTGCTGGAGGCGGCCGCCGAGGCCGGCGCCCGCCCGGTCACGACGGAGAAGGACCATGTCCGCCTGCCGGCCGACGCGCAGGCGCTGGTGACGGCGGTGCCGGTGCGGCTGCAGTTCGACGACCCGTCGGCGCTGGAGCGGGCGATCGCGCATGCGCTCGCCCGGATTGCGCCGCCCGCGGCGCGGGAGGCCCGGCCATGACCGACACCCCCTATGGCAGCCGCAAGGCGCGGCCGCTGGACTACCTGACCGGTGGTCTGGCCTGGGCGGGGGTCTGGCTGATCCGTCGGCTGCCGGTGGACTGGGCCTCGGCCCTGGGCGGCTTCCTGGGCCGGACCTTCGGCCCGCTGACCCGCCCGCATCGGACCGCGCAGGCAAACCTGCAGGCCGCCATGCCCGATCTCGACGCGGCGGCGCGGCGGCGCATCCTGCGCGGCATGTGGGACAATCTGGGGCGGACCGCGTTCGAGTATCCGCACCTGGACGCCTTCTCCATCCACGGGCCGGACCCGCGCATCACGGTGGCAGGGCTGGAACATGCCACCCCGCGCGACGGGCGGCTGGAGGTGATCTACTTCTCCGGCCATATCGGCAATTGGGAGATCCTGGGCCTGACCGCCAGCCAGCTCGGCACGCCGCCGACGGTGATCTACCGTGCCGCCAACAACCCGGTCGCCGAACGCCTGCTGCAGAAGCTGCGCGCGCCGGCCGCCGGCCGCCAGCTGCCGAAGGGTGCGCGGTCGGTCCGCGCCCTGCTGCAGGCGGCGCAGTCGGGGGAAACGATCGCCCTGCTGGTCGACCAGAAGATGAACGACGGCATGGCTGTGCCGTTCATGGGGCGGCCGGCGATGACCGCGACGATGCCGGCGGATTTCGCCCTGCGCTTCCGCCGGCCGCTGCTGCCTGCCTTCTCCGAACGGCTGAGCGGCGCCCGCTTCCGCATCACCGTCCTGCCGCCGATCCCGCCGCAGGGCAGCGAACGCGACCGCAACGATGTCGCCGCGCTGCTCGCCCGCATGAACGACACCCTGGCGGACTGGGTCCGCGCCCATCCCGAGCAATGGTTCTGGGTGCACCGCCGCTGGCCGGACAGCTGATCCCGGCAGCGCCGGGTCCCCTGCCCTGGAATCGCCGCAATCCGAGACGGATTTCGCCGCATTCCGGCCGCGGAATGGCCATCCCGA
The DNA here is from genome assembly GCF_042646425.1 of Marinibaculum pumilum. Lineage (NCBI taxonomy): Bacteria > Pseudomonadati > Pseudomonadota > Alphaproteobacteria > Rhodospirillales > Rhodospirillaceae > Marinibaculum > Marinibaculum pumilum. Next base: position 9,607 of record NZ_JBHRTR010000013.1, on the reverse strand, counting down.
TCCATGACGCAAAGAGGGCGCGATGACCCGATCCGCACTCCTGGGCCTGGCAGGTGCCGCCGCAGCCGCCATCCTTTCCATGCCGGTACCCGGCGATGCGGCGGCGGCGACCGACCCGGCCGTCCGGCAGTACTGCACCGCGCGCTACGCCGCGCCGCCGCCACCGGAACGGGAAAGCCTGCCACTGCGCGCCAAGGGCATGCCCGCGCCCCGGCTGGAGCGCCAGGAGGCCGCCGGCATCGCCGATCTCGCCGCCGGGCGGCCGGCCGGCAGAACGGCCCTGGCGCCGCCGACCCCCCGCGCGACGGTGGTCGCCCCGTCTTCCGTCCTGCCCTTCGCCCAGGTGCAGCAGTCGCGTACCGGCTGGGGCGAGCGCTATCCCGACAGCACTCCGTCCGGCGTGGTGGAAACCGCATCGCAGCCATTCTCCACCTTCTCGGCCGATGTCGACACGGCGTCCCTCTCCCACGTGCGGCGCTGGCTGGAACAGGGACGGTTGCCCCCGGCCGACGCGGTGCGGCCGGAGGAAATGGTCAACGCCTTCGACTATGCCTATCCGGCCCCCGCCAGCCGCGAGGAGGGCTTTCGCCCGACCGCCGCACTGTACCCGGCGCCCTGGCGCGACGACCGGCACATACTGGCGGTCGGCGTGAAGGGCTGGACGGTGCCCGACGCGGCCCGGCCCGATGCCAACCTTGTGCTGCTGCTCGACGTCTCGGGATCGATGCGCGGCGCCGGCAGGCTGCCGCTGGTGAAGCAGTCCGTCTGCCTGCTGCTGCACGGCCTGCAGGCACGGGACACCCTGGCGATCGTCACCTATGCCGCGGGTATCCGCACCGTCCTGGCGCCGACCTCGGCAGCTGAACGGGAAACCATCCTCGGCGCCCTCGACCGGCTGCAGGCCGGCGGCGGCACCGCCGGCGCGCAGGGCCTGGACATGGCCTATGCCGCAGCACGGATGGCAAAGCGGCCGGGCGCCGCCGACCGGGTGATCCTGGCGACCGACGGCGACTTCAACATCGGCCCCAGCGATCCCGGCGACCTGACGACCCTGATCCGGCGCCAGGCCGCGGACGGCATCGACCTGAACGTCGTCGGCGTCGGCGGCGGCAATACCCGCGACGACCTGATGCAGGCCCTGGCGCAGAACGGCAACGGCATCGCCGTGCTTCTGGACGGCATCGACGAGGCGGAGCGCGTCTTCGTCGACGGTCTGACCGCCGCCCTGACCACGGTGTCGCGCGACGTGAAGTTCCAGATCGAGTTCAATCCCGCGACGATCACCTCCTGGCGGCTGATCGGCTACGAGACGCGGGCGCTGCAGACTTCCGATTTCCGGGACGACGCGGTGGATGCGGGCGAGGTCGGCTCAGGCCTGACCGTCACCGCCCTCTACGAGGTGACCGTGGCCGGACTGGACCCCGCGCCCTTCCCGGCGCGCCGCTATGCTGACGGCGCTCCCCCGCCGACAGCGACAGCCGACGAATACGCCCGGATCGCCCTGCGGTTCGTGCCGGCGGATGGCGCGGACCCGCGTGAGGTGGTGCGGCTCGTCGGCCCGCGCGACCGGATCGCGACGACGGCCATGGCGCACGACGATCTGCGCTTCGCCACGGCGGTGGCCTGGTTCGCCCGCAAGCTGCGCGGCGATGCCCTGGGCGACCGGAACGATCGGGCGACCCGGGGCGGCTGGCCGGCGCTGACCGCGCTTGCCGCGGGCGCGGTCGGCGACGACCCGGCCGGCCGCCGTGCGATGCTGGTCGGTCTGATCCGGACGGCAGCGAAGCTGGACCCGGCCGGCGGCTGACGGCGCGACCGGCGACCGCGCCTCAGGGCCGGACGAAGCGCCCCTGTCCGGCGCGGTCGAAGACCTCCACGGTGACCGCGGCGATCCGCCCGGCATCGTCCTGGGCGAAATCCACGGCGGAGAGCGAGCCGGCGGGCGCGTTCTCCCCTGCCGGCACGAAGACGAAGCGGTTGCCGTCCCAGTGCCGCAGCGGGAAGCGCATCGGGATCGGCCCGACGCTCATCACCAGCGCGCCGTCCCGGACATCGATCTCCAGCGGTCCGAAATAGGGGTTCTCGTAGGCGCCGGCATAGTCCGCCGGATCGAGCGCCGGCGCCGGCTCTGCGGGTGCGGAGGCGCCGGCCAGGCTGCCGGCAGGCGCCGACAGCGGCGCCATGACGCGGGCATAGCCGGCATACCAGTCGCGGGTGATGCCGCCATACTGCGCCAGGTCCGCGAATTCCTGGGACAGGGCCTCCGCCGCGCCGGTCGGCAGGGCATTGGTCAGCACGACGATTCCCAGGTCCAGCGACGGGATCAGCAGCAGGGCGGTGCTGGCCCCCATGGCGAAGGCGCCGGAATGGCTCAGGACCACCCGGCCCGAAGGCTCGACACCGACGCCGAAGCCGTAGCCGTAGAGCGACGGGCGGACATCGTCGCTGTCCGCCTGCTTGCTGATCGCCTTCGGCGTCACCGCCGCCAGCAGCGGCTTCGCCGGCACCACCTCGGCACCGTCGACACTTCCGTCCTGCAGCACCATCGCCATCCAGCGGCCCATGTCGGCGGCCGACGAACTGACGCCGCCGGCCGGCGACTGGGCATCCGGCTGCCGGGTCAGCAGCGCGGCAAAGCCGTCGCCCTGGCGGACATGGCCGATGGCGCGGTTCTCCCGCGCCGCGAAGTCGGAAAAGCGCGAACTGGTGCGGCTCATCCCGAGCGGCCGGTACACCGCCTCCTCCGACAGCGCCGCCCAGTCGGCGCCTGCGGCCGCGGCGACCGCCGATGCCGCCGCGGTCAGGCCGAAATTGGTATAGGCATAGCTGGCACGGAACGGCGCCAGCGGCAGCAGCCGCAGCCGCTCCAGCACCGTGCGCCGGTCGAAGCCCAGATCCTCCAGGTCGTCGCCGGCATGGTCCGGCAGGCCCGACCGATGCGCATAGAGGTCGCCGACCGTCACATGGTCGGTGACCCAGGGATCCGACAGGGCGAACCAGGGCAGATGCGCGACCACCGGGGTCTCCCAGGCGATGCGCCCGGCGCCGACCTGGGTGGCGACCACCGTCGCGCCGACCGGCTTCGACAGGGAGGCCAGCTGGAAGACGGTGTCGGCATCGACCTGCCCCGGCTTTCCGGTCTCCCGCAGGCCGAAGCCCTTCGCATAGACGGTCTGCCCGTCCCGGACCACCGCCACGGCCAAGCCGGGAATGCCGCTGCGGGCCAGGATTTCCTCCGCCAGGCCGTCGAGACGGTCGACGGCGGCGTCGATGCGGGCCGGCGGCACCGGGATGCCGGGGGTCTGGCCCGGCGCCAGGTCGCTGGCCGGGACCGGCTCGGCGCGGGACGCGACGGAAAGGGAGAGGCAGGCAGCCGCCGCGAGCGCGATGGCAGCCGCCGCCCTGGACGGCAGGCGGGTCATGGATTGCTCCCTGGTCTGGGCCGGCCGGTCCGTCGTGCCGGCAAGGACGGAGATCGGATCGCTGCGGCGGTCGGCCGGCTGCTCAGCCCTCGCTGTAATCGGCCTTGGTGAAGGCCTGCGTGGCGGCGTCGGGGGTGGCATAGGCCTCCTGCCGGTCGACGCTCCAGTACTTCAGGTCGGCGAGCGGGATCCGCTGCCCGGTCACCGCGCAGGTGACGAAGCTGCCGGGGGCGATCACGTCGAACGCGGCATCGCGATAGACGACGCGGGCTTCGCCGCCCAGCGGCTCCTTGCTTCCGAACATGTCTGATGAGGCTCCTGCATCACTGAACTGCGGCTTGAGATCCCGGTTCAAAACAGTTTCCCCCACTGAAGGCAAGTTGTCCCGGTGAAGGCAAGCTATCCCGGGCTGACGACCCGGAGGCCCGCCTCCCGCGCTCAGAACAGCTCGCCCTGGCGCTTGCCGCCGCTGCGGGGCGCGCCCGAGGACGCGGCGGCAGCTGCGGGCCGCCGCCGGCGGGCGGGACTTGCGGCCGCCTGAGCCGCGCCGCCTCCTGTTTCGGAACCGGCTGCTTCGGGACCGGTGGCTTCAGACCCGGCGCCACCGTCGCCGGGGCCGCCTTCCGCCAGCACGCCGCGGCGGCCATCGGCGAACTCCAACTCCAGCCGGGCACCGGGGCGGACCGCCGCCGCGCGCCGCACCGGCCCGTCCGGGCCGCGCACCAGGGCGAAGCCGCGGGCCAGGACGGAGCGGTAGGACAGGCTGTCCAGCAGCCGGGCCTGGCGCGCCAGGGCCTCCGCCCGCGGCGGCACCAGGCGGCCGGCGCAGCCGTCCAGGCGGCGCGCGCTGCCGTCCAGCCGCTCATGCAGGCGCCGGACCTCACGCGACAGGGTCGCCGGGCGCAGGCCGGCCGCGGTGGCGGCGAACGCCCCGCGGCGCTCCGCAAGCGCCGCGCGCGCGGCCCGCGGCAGCCGTTCCGCCAGTTCGTCATAGCGCTGCTGCGCCAGGGCCAGCAGTTCGCGGGGTCCGCGCAGGCCGCGGGCCAGGTCCGCCAGGCGTTGCCGGGCCAGCACGGTCCGCCGCTGTGCCGCCGAATCCGCCCGCGCGCCAAGCGCGGTCAGGTCCTGCAGCAGGTCCAGCCGCACCGGTACCGCGATCTCCGCCGCCGCGGTCGGGGTCGGCGCACGCCGGTCCGCGGCATGGTCGATCAGGGTGGTGTCGGTCTCATGCCCGACCGCGGAAATCAGCGGGATCCGGCAGTCCGCCGCCGCCCGCACGACCGCCTCCTCGTTGAAGGCCCAGAGGTCCTCAAGGCTGCCGCCGCCGCGGGCGACGATCAGCACGTCCGGCCGCGGCACCGCCCCCCCCGGCGCGATCGCGTCGAAGCCGCGGATCGCGGCAGCGACCTGGCCGGCCGCATTCTCCCCCTGCACCAGCACCGGCCAGACCAGGACCCGGGTCGGGAACCGTTCCCGCAGGCGGTGCAGGATGTCGCGGATCACCGAACCGGTTGGCGAGGTGACGACGCCGATCACCGCCGGCAGGTAGGGCAGGTCCCGCTTGCGTTCGGCATCGAAGAGCCCTTCCGCGGCCAGCGCCTTGCGCCGCTGCTCCAGCAGCGCCATCAGCGCGCCGAGCCCGGCCAGTTCCATCCGCTCGATCACCATCTGGTATTTCGAACGTCCCGGAAAGGTGGTCAGCTTGCCGGTGCAGATCACCTCCAGCCCGTCTTCCGGCCGGACGCCGAGCCGCGCCGCGGTGCCGCGCCAGCAGACCGCGTCCAGCACCGCCTGGTCGTCCTTCAAGGTCATGTACAGGTGGCCCGACCCGGCCCGCTTGAAGCCCGAGATCTCGCCGCGGACCCGGACATGGCCGAACGCATCCTCCACGCTGCGCTTCAGCCGCAGGGAGATCTCGCCGACCGTCCATTCCTGCAGGTTGCTTGCCGAATCCGCCATCCGTCTTCCACCGTCGCGGCCGCCGGGCGCGAGGTTTTGGAAACCGCGACCGGCATGCTATCTACCCCGATGATAGGGGGGGGCGGACGGGTCACGGAACCGTGCTTGTCGGTCCGCCGCACGACGACAGGCCAGGTCAGGCACCAGCCAGCTCAGAGGGCGGGCAGGTCAGGGGTCCGGCCCGGCAGGTCGCCGCCGGCAGGGACGTCGCCCCGTCCCCCGGGCGAACCGGTCTGGCCAGCGAACCGAACAAACCAGCGAACCGAACAAGGACGAGATGCGGGTACTGATCATCGGCTCCGGAGGCCGCGAGCATGCGCTCTGCTGGTCCCTGTCCGGCTCTTCCCTGGTGACCGGGCTCTACTGCGCCCCGGGCAATGGCGGCATTGCCGACATCGCCACCTGCCTGGCGATCGATCCGATGGACTTCCCGGCGGTCCTGGCGGCCGTTCGCGAGCACGAGATCGAGTTCGTCGTGGTCGGCCCGGAAGCGCCACTTTCGAAGGGCATCGTCGACTTCCTGGAGGGCAAGGGCGTGCCGACCTTCGGCCCCACCCAGGCGGCGGCGCAGCTGGAATCGTCGAAGGCCTTCGCGAAGGACTTCTGCGACCGCTACAACATCCCGACGGCGGCCTGGCAGGCCTGCCAGAGCATCGAACAGGCACGCGAGGCGATCGCCCGCTTCGGCAGCCCGGTGGTGGTGAAGGCCGACGGCCTGGCTGCCGGCAAGGGGGTCACCGTGGCGGAGAGCGAGGCCGAGGCGGTCGCCGCCGCGCAGGCGCTGTTCGGCGGGGCGATGGGCAGTGCCGGCCGCACGGTGGTGGTGGAGGAATTCCTGACCGGCGAGGAGGCGAGCTTCTTCGCGATCTGCGACGGCGAGACCGCGCTGCCGCTGGCCGGCGCGCAGGACCATAAGCGGGTCGGCGATCGCGACACCGGCCCGAACACCGGCGGCATGGGCGCCTATTCGCCGGCGCCGATCCTGACGCCGGGCATCCAGTCGGCCGTGATGGAGCGGATCGTGCGGCCGGTGATCTCCGGCATGGCGGCGGAGGGACGGCCGTTCAAGGGCATCCTGTATTGCGGCCTGATGCTGGACGGCGATGTGCCCAGGCTGATCGAGTTCAACACCCGCTTCGGCGACCCGGAGGCGCAGGTGATCCTGGCCCGCCTGATGTCGGACCTGATGCCGGCGCTGGTGGCGGCCCGCGACGGCGCGCTGCGCAACATGGACCTGCGCTGGTACCCGGAGACGGCGCTGTGCGTCGTCATGGCGGCGAAGGGCTATCCCGGCCGCTACCGGTCGGGCGAGCCGATCCGCAACCTGGCCGATGTGGAACGGATGGACGATGTCCTGGTGTTCCATGCCGGTACCGCGATCGCCCGGGACCGGCAGCTGGTCAGCAGCGGCGGCCGGGTGCTGGGCATCACGGCGCTGGGCGCCAATATCCGCGAGGCGCAGGCCCGCGCCTACGAGGCGGTGGACCGGGTGGACTGGCCGGGCGGCTTCTGCCGCCGCGACATCGGCTGGCGGGCGGTTCAGCGCACCCGCCCGCCCCGCCGCTGAGTGCCCGACATCCGAACCAGGCACAGGGTATCCGAACGAAAGGCAGTCAGGGGGAAAGACGTCGATGAGTGACACGGACAAGTTCAGCGGAACCATGCCGGTGCAGGAGCGCCACCAGTTCGACACCGCGAAGCTGGAGGCGTGGATGCACGCCCATGTGGAGGGGTTCGAGGGGCCGCTGGAGGTCGCACAGTTCAAGGGCGGCCAGTCCAACCCGACCTTCCGGCTGGAGGCGAAGAGCGGCAGCTACGTGCTGCGGCGCAAGCCGCCGGGAAAGCTGCTGCCGTCGGCCCATGCGGTGGACCGCGAGTTCAAGGTGATCTCCGCCCTGTACCCCACCGACGTGCCCGTGGCCCGGCCCTATGCCCTGTGCGAGGACGAGGACGTCATCGGCACCATGTTCTACGTCATGGACTGCGTCGACGGCCGGATCCTGTGGGACCAGAGCCTGCCCGACATGACGCCGTCGGAGCGCGCCGCGATCTATGACGGCATGAACACCGTCATCGCCGCCCTGCACAATGTCGACTACAAGGCCGTCGGGCTGGAGGATTTCGGCAAGCCGGGCAACTATATCGCCCGCCAGATCAGCCGCTGGACCAAGCAGTACAAGGCGTCGGAGACCGAGACCATCGAGGCTATGGACAACCTGATCGCCTGGCTGCCGGAGAACATTCCCGAGGACGAGCAGATCGGCATCGTCCATGGCGATTACCGCCTGGACAACATGATCTTCCATCCGACCGAACCGCGGGTCCTGGCGGTGCTGGACTGGGAGCTTTCCACCCTCGGCGACACCAATGCCGACTTCGCCTATCACTGCATGTCCTGGCGCCTGCAGCCGGGGCTGTTCCGCGGCATCGGCGGGCTGGACCTGGAGGCCCTGGGCATCCCGTCGGAGGAGGCTTATCGCAAGGCCTATTGCCGCCGCACCGGGCGGGAGGACATCCCGCACTGGGAATTCTACCTCGCCTACAACATGTTCCGCCTGGCGGGGATCCTGCAGGGCATCATGGGCCGGGCGATGGACGGCACCGCGGCCAGCGAACATGCGATCCAGCAGGGCAAGCGCGCCCGTCCGATGGCGGAGATGGGCTGGAAGCAGGTCGAGCGCATGCTCGCCCGAAATGGCTGACGCCTGGGCTGACCCACGCTGACACGCGACCGCCGCGCCGCCCGCCGGCGCGGCAATCGCCTGCCCCGGGATGCATCGTTGCGCGAATCGCCGCGCGCGCGATTGCAACCGCCTGTCCCGTCCCCGTAGGATCTTGCCGACGGTATGCCGGCCCTGCCGATCCCCTTGGATCAGGCCGGGCAGGCCCCGCCCAAGCACCGTAGGCATAACGTGCGTCCAGGGAGACGGGTGGCGTGAGACATGAACGCGACGTGGGCCCGGTCCGCGCCGCGCATCAGTTCGATCAGGCGGCGCTGACCGACTATCTGGCCGACCGGCTGCCCGATTTCCGGGGCCCGTTGACGGTATCCCAGTTCCGCGGCGGGCATTCCAATCCCACCTACCTGCTGCACATGCCCGGCCGTTCGCTGGTCCTGCGCAAGAAGCCCGGCGGCCGGCTGCTGCCCTCCGCCCATGCCATCGACCGCGAGGCCGTGGTGATGCGGGCGCTGCGCGATGCCGGCCTGCCGGTGCCGGACATCCACCTCTATTGCGAGGATGCAGGCGTGATCGGCACGCCGTTCTTCGTCATGGACTTCGTGCGGGGCCGGGTGTTCCGCGATCCCGCCCTGCCGGAGCTGGAGCCGCGCGAGCGCGGGCAGATCTACGATGCGATGAACACCGCCCTGGCGCAGCTGCACAGGATCGATCCGGCGGCCGCCGGCCTGTCGGATTTCGGCCGGGCGGGCAACTACTTCGCCCGCCAGCTGGACCGCTGGGCGCGGCAGTACGAGGCCTCCTCCACCGGCGAGATCCCGGCGATGGCGCGGCTGCTGGAATGGCTGCAGGCCCATGCGCCGCCGGACGAGCCGGCGGCGGTCGTGCATGGCGACTACCGGCTGGAGAACATGATCTTCCACGAGCACGAGCCTGAGGTGCTGGCCGTGATCGACTGGGAACTCTCGACCCTCGGGCATCCGCTGGCGGATCTCGCCAACAACTGCATGCCCTACTATTTCACCGCCCCCGGCCTCGGCGGCCTGGTCGACAATGACGACATCGCCACCGGCATTCCGGCGGTCGACGACTATCTGGCCAGCTATTGCCACCGGGTGGGGCGGCCACCGATCGAGAACTGGACGTTTTTCGTAGCCTTCGGCCTGTTCCGGCTCGCCGCGATCAGCCAGGGCGTCTACCGGCGGGGCATGCTGGGCAATGCCAGTTCCGAGCGCGCGCAGGAGTTCGGCCAGCTGGCGCGCAACCTGGCGAACCAGGCCTGGGCGATGGTGGAAGGCAGCTAGGGCGTTCCCGAAAAAGATGGAAGCGGCGCCTCATTCACAATCGTCATCCCGGACTTGATCCTGGATCCATTCCGCCAGCTTTGCCGCTTCTTAGCAGCTGGCGGAATGGCTTCTCGGGTCAAGCCCGAGAACGACACGCCTTCTACCAAACCTTGGAAGACTCTAGGTCGTAAACTCATAAATTTGTAGCATGGGATTGCGAACAGTGATTCAAGCTCCGTGAGGAGGAGCTTTGATGAGCCAA
>NZ_JBHRTR010000012.1:0-8979 GCF_042646425.1 Marinibaculum pumilum | reverse complement strand
GACGCCTAGGCAGGAGACCGATGCGGTCGGAGAGGATGGCGTTACCTTCCGGCACGGCGTTCTCGCTGGTGACGCTGAGCGGGAATTGCGGGGAATTGCGGGGACACAATACTTTATTTTACGGTTCGCTTGGCTCGCTCACGAGGGGCGCTTCCTCCTCGACTCAGTGTCAATTTCATATTGTGTCCCTGTAATTGGTGTCCCTGTAATTGCAGTGTCAATTTTGTATTGTGTCCCTGTAATTGGTGCAGTGGGCTTGACCATGGAATCCATTCCGCAGGCCTCGCGGTGCCGCACCGATTGCGGAATGGATCCCACGCTCAAGGCGTGGGATGACGGCAGCGCTGAGGCGCGCGTTAACGCCCGCCGCCGACTGGCAGGATCGCGCCGGTGACGAAGGACGCGGCGGGGGACAGCAGCCAGAGGACCGCCTCCGCCACCTCGTCGGGCGTGCCGGCGCGGCGCATCGGCACGGTCGGCGCCATCCGGGCGACACGGTCGGGGGCGCCGGCGGCCGCGTGCAGGCTGGTCTCCACCAGGCCCGGCGCCACGCCGTTCACCCTTATGCCTTCCGCCGCGACCTCCTTCGCCAGGCCGCTGGTGAAGCTGTCGAGCGCGCCCTTGCTGGCGGCGTAATGCACCCATTCGCCGGCGCTGCCCAGCTTCGCGGCGATTGAGGAGATGTTGACGATCGCCCCGCCGGCGCCGCCGCGGGCGGTCGACATGGCGCGCACCGCCTCCCGCGCGGCGATGATCGCGCCCTCCACGTTCACCGCCAGCACCCGGCGCAGGGTGGCGGCCTCCAGCGCCTCCACCCGGGCGAAGCCGCCGGTGATGCCGGCATTGTTCACCAGCCCCGCCGGCGGGCCGAAGGCATCCCGCGCCTCGGCGAACAGGCGCAGCACCTGCGCCTCCTCCCCCATGTCGGCGGCGATCGCCACGGCGCGGCCGCCGCCCTCCCTTATGCCGGCGACCACACGCCCCGCGCCCTCGGCGTCAGCAGCATAGTTCACGACGACCGCAAAGCCGGCGGCACCGGCCTGCGCCGCCACGGCCGCGCCGATGCCGCGGCTGGCGCCGGTGACGATCAGGCAGCCACGATCAGGGACAGGCATTAGGTCGCGAACGCCTTCTGCACTGCCGGCCGCGCCAGCAGCCGCTCCACATAGGCGGCCGTGTTCGGCTTGTCGGACAGGTCGGCGCCCAGCTTCGAGGCCACCACGCTGGCATGGCCGGTCATGATGTCGGCGCCGGAGAAGGCGCCGGCCAGATAGTCGCGGCCCTCCAGCTGGCGCTCCACCCCGGTCAGCATGCGGGTCAGCAGCTTCACCGCCCGCTCCAGGTTGACCGGGTTGCGCTTGTCCTCCGGCAGCATGCGGGTCTCCACCACGATGGTGTTGACCTGCGGCATCATCATGCCCTCGGCATAGTGCAGCCAGGTCAGGTAGTGCGGGAATTCCGGCGAGGCCGCGTCCGGCACCAGCCGGCCCTCGCCGTATCTCGCCAGCACGTACTGCACGATGGCGCCGGATTCGAACACGACCGTCTCGCCATCCTCCAGCACCGGCACCCGCGCCATCGGATGCCGCGCCAGATAGCCGGCCTCCCGCATGCGGGGATCGCCGAAGGCATAGCTCTCCACCTCGTAGGGCAGGCCCAGTTCCTCGCACAGCCAGATGATGCGGACCGACCGCGTGTTCGGAATGTGATGGATCTTCATGATGCTCCCCCCCTTTTTGATCGTCGCCGGTGTAGCGCGGCAGAGCATGCGCCATAGCAATGGGAAGAGCGACCTGGCTAATCTGGCTTCTGGATGTCCTCCGGACCCTCTGTCGAAATCAGAGCGTCGAGCAGAGCGATCAGTTCCGGAAGCTGATGCTGGGTCACCGACCATACAAGGTCGATGTCGACATCTGCATAGCCGTGGATAAGCCGGTGACGCATGCCCGTGATGGAACGCCAAGGGATGTCCGGATGGGCAGCGACCGTCGCGTCCGAGACCCGGCCCGCCGCCTCACCGACGACTTCCACCGATCGAATGACCGCATTCTGATGCAGACGGCTGGCGCGGAAGCCGTCCAGATCCATCCCTCTGACGAAATCCGTCGCGTCTCTGGCAGCCGAGAGCATGTCCAGCACCAGCGCCACATCCCGGTCGGGCAGATCAGCCATAAACCGTTTCGGCTTCGGTCAGGATGTTCCGACGCCGGATCGGGTTGCGGCTCGCCTCGATCGCCCGGCGATCGATCAGGTCGACCTGGCGTCGAAGCAGCTGCTCGAGCGCCTCCTTGAAATCCAGAAACGCCACCATGTCGGCATGGACTTCCGGACGGAAAGTCACGAGAAAATCGGCATCGCTGTTGGCCGGATCGAAGTCCACGCCGCGGGCAGCGGAGCCGAAAACGTCCAGGCGCGTCACGCCGTAGCGGCGGCAAAGATCTGCCATTGCCTGCCGCTTCGCCGCAATCTCCGCATGCATCGCGCCCGCCTCCTCGGGAAAGCCAGTTCGCCTGTCAACGCACCGCGGGATTGTAGTCCTGTGCCTTTAAAGCTCCAATCGTGACGCGGCCCACTTCTCGCGATGCTCCACACCATGACCGACCTCGAAATCTTCCAGCGCCTCGCCGTCGCGCTCGCCATCGGCACCCTGGTGGGGCTGGAGCGCGGCTGGCAGACCCGCGAGACGGAGGAACAGCGCCGCACCGCGGGCCTGCGCACCTTCGCGCTGATCGGCCTGGCGGGTGGGGTGCTCGGCCTGCTCGCCGCGCCGTTCGGGCCGGCCCCGTTCGCCGCCGGCGCGGTGCTGGCGACCGGTGCCGTCGCCGGCTTCCGCTGGCGGGAGGCAAAGGACAGCGGTGATTACGGCATCACCACGGTGATCGCCGCGCTCTGCACCTATGCCCTGGCCGGCTATGCCGCGGTCGGGTCGCTGGCGCTGGCCGGCGCGGCGGCGGTGGCGATGACCCTGTTCCTGGCGCTGAAGAACGCGCTGCACGGCTGGCTGGCGAAGCTGACCTGGCCGGAGCTTCGCTCCGCGCTGATCCTGCTGGCGATGAGCCTGATCGTCCTGCCGCTGCTGCCGGACCGTCCGGTGGGGCCGCTGGATCTGCTGAACCCCTATCTGGTCTGGTCGATGACCATCCTGATCGCGCTGGTCAGCTTCGCCGGCTATGTGGCGATCAAGGCGATGGGCGCGCGGCAGGGCCTGCTGCTCGCCGGTCTGGTGGGCGGGCTCGCCTCCTCCACCGCGACCACGGCCGGCCTGGCGCGGCTCAGCCGGCCCGCCGGCATTGCCCGCAACGGCGTGCCCTCCGGGCTGGCCGCCGCCGGCATCCTGATGAGCTTCGCGGTGATGTACCTGCGGGTGCCGGTCGTCGCCTTCGTCCTGGCGCCCGAGGTCGGGCTGCGCCTGGCGCCGGCCGCCCTGGCCGCCGCCGCCATCAGCGCAGCGGGCGGCGGGCTGGTCCTGCTGCGGCGGGAGCGGCTGAAGGCGACCGCGCCGCCGGCCCTGCCGAACCCGCTCGACCTGTGGGAGGTGCTGAAGTTCGGCGCGCTGATCGCCATCGTCTCGGTGCTGGCCGGCCTGCTGGCCCAGACCTTCGGCGATGCGGGGCTGCAGGTCCTGGCCTTCGTCTCCGGCCTCGCCGATGTCGACGCGCCGACCGTCTCGCTCGCCGGCCTGGCGGGGACCGATGCAGGCGAGACCCCCGCCGCCACCGCCGCATCCGGCATCGCGCTGGCGGTGCTGGCCAACATGCTGGCCAAGTGCGGCCTGGCCTGGGCGCTCGCCGCGCCGCGCACCGCGCTGCTGGTCAGCCTGGGCACGGCCGCCGGACTGGCAGCGGCCGCGGCAGCCTTTTTCCTGGCCGCCGCGGCCTGACGAAAACCGCTTCTATGCCGCCAGGAACTTGTCCAGCCGGCCGCGGATGATCGCCTCCGCCTCGCCCACGATCCGGTCGATCAGCTCCTTGCAGGTGGGCACGTCGTGGATCAGGCCCGCGACCATGCCGCAGCTCCAGGCGCCGGCCTCGATATCGCCTTCCTTCATCACCTTCGGATAGATGCCGGCGACCTCGGGCAGGATGTCCTCGAACTTCAGGTCGGCGCCCAGCTTCCTCTCCTTCTCCAGCAGGCGCTCCACCCCGGCATTGACCAGCACCCGCTCGGTGTTGCGCAGCGGCCGCATCACCAGGCGGGTGTCCAGCTCGCTGGCGGCCACCAGCGCCTGCTTCACCTTCTCATGCACCGGCGCCTCCTTCGTGGCGATGAAGCGGGTGCCCATGTTCATGCCGTCCGCGCCCAGCGCCAGAGAGGCCACCAGGGAACGCGCATCCGCCATGCCGCCGGAGGCGACGAAGGGGATCGTCAGCTCCTCCGCCGCGCGCGGCAGCAGGATCATGTTCGGCACGTCGTCCTCGCCCGGATGGCCGCCACATTCGAAGCCGTCGACGCTGACCGCGTCGCAGCCGATCGACTCCGCCTTCAGGGAATGCCGCACCGAGGTGCATTTGTGGATCACCCTGATGCCGGCCTCCTTCAGGCCCGGCAGCCACTTGGCGGGGTTGTTGCCGGCGGTCTCAACGATCTTCACGCCGCCGTCGACAATCGCCTTCACATAGTTCGGATAGTCCGGCGGCTTCACCGCCGGAAGGAAGGTCAGGTTCACGCCGAACGGCTTGTCGGTCATCTCCCGGCAGCGGGCGATCTCGCGCGCCAGGTCGTCCGGCGTCGGCTGGGTCAGGGCGGTGATGATGCCCAGCCCGCCGGCATTGGAGACGGCCGCCGCCAGGTCGGCATAGCCGACATAATGCATGCCGCCCTGGATGATCGGATGCTCGATGCCGAACAGCTCGGTGATGCGCGTCTTCACGTCGGTCCTCCCCGCAAGAATGAATTTGCGGCCTATCTCTACAGCCTCGCTGCGGCTTGTCACACCGCAATATGGCCTGCCGCAACGCGGCATCGGCTTTGCACCGCCGCGCCCCCATCGGCTATGCATACGCCTGTCAATTCCTGCCAGCCGCGAGAGCCCGCATGACTGTCACCTCTGCCGCCAACCATGCTGTCGTCCGCAGGGGCGACGACGCCATCGCCCGCGAGATCATCGCCAACCGCCTGCTGGCGATCGCCGACGAGATGGGAATCGTGCTGGCCCGCGCCAGCATGAGCCCGGTGATCTACGAGGTGCTGGACTTCGCCTGCGGCCTGACCGATGCAGAGGGCCGGCTGGTCGCCCAGTCCAACGGCATCACCGTCTTCACCGGCATGTTCTCCGACCAGGTGCGGTTCCTGCGCCGCAAGTTCGCCGGCCGCATCCGCGAGGGCGACGTCTTCATCATGAACGACCCCTATGAAGGCGGCACCCACACCGCCGATGTCTGCATCTGCAAGCCGGTCTTTTCCGGCGGCGAGGTGCTGGCCTTCGCCGTGGCGGTCGCCCACTGGTCGGAGGTCGGCGGCAAGGTGCTGGGCAGCCTGTCGCCGGATTCCAGGGAGATCTTCGAGGAAGGCATACGCCTGCCCGGCCTGAAGCTGTTCGACGGCGGGGTGCGGCAGGACGCGGTGTTCGAGATGCTGGCCGCCAATGTCCGCCTGCCGCGGATGTCGCAGGGCGACCTGAATGCGGAGCTGGCAGCCGTCCGCATCGCCGACGACCGGCTGGCCGAGACATGCGCCAAGTATGGTGCCGAGGTGGTGCGCGCGACCTTCGCCGAGCTGCAGGAAAAGAGCGCCGCGATCAGCCGCGCCGCCATCGCCGCCCTGCCCGACGGGGCTTACGAGGCCACTGACGTGATCGACGGCGACGGGCTGGTCGACGAGCCGATCCATGTGCAGGTGAAGGTCACCGTGCGCGGCGAGGCGATGGAGATCGACTTCACCGGCAGCGCCGCGCAGCGGGCGGCGCCGATCAACTGCTCGCGCTCCGGCCTGGGCTCGGCGGTGCGGGCGGTGTTCAAGGCCTTCGCCGGCCCGCACCAGCCGTCGAACGAGGGCTGGTTCGCACCGCTGACCATCACGGTGCCGGACGGCACCGTGTTCAGCGCGCAGAAGCCGGCCGCCACCGGATGGTATTTCGAATCCACCGCCCATGCGGCGGAGCTGGTCTGGAAGGCGCTGGCGCCGCTGGTGCCGGAGCGCTTCTCCGCCGGTTCCTATGCCAGCCTCTGCGGAACCTATATCGCCGGCCACAACGACAAGACCGGCGACACCTTCGTCCACCTGGAGCCGCAGCATGGCGGCTGGGGCGCCGGGCAGTCCGCCGACGGCACCGGCGGGCTGATCGCGCTGATGGACGGCGACACCTACAACCATTCGGTGGAACTGGTGGAGGCGAAGACCCCCTTGCGCATCCGCCAGTACGGCCTGGACGTGGAACAGGGCGCCGGCGCCGGCCGGCAGCGCGGCGGCTTCGGCCTGGTCCGCGAGTTCGAGGTGACGGGTGCGGGCACCTTCCTCTACGCCTCCTACGGCCGGTCGCAGACCCCGGCCTGGGGCCAGGACGGCGGCGCCGACGGCGGCACCAACTATATCGAGCTGATCCGCGGCCGGGACGTGCGCCGCATCACCCGCACGCCCACCATCCCGCTGGAGCCCGGCGACCGCATCCGCATCCATACCGGCGGCGGCGGCGGCTGGGGCGATCCGAAGGCACGCGCCCCCGAGGCCGTGCTGGCCGACGTGCGCAACGGCTACCTGACCGCGGCGCAGGCGCGTGCGGCCTATGGCGTGGAGATCCGCGGCAATGCCGTGGACGCCGGCGCCACCGCCGCGCTTCGCGGCGCGGCCTGAGGGGCGCCGCATGGGACGCATGGCGACGGATGTCGGCGGCACCTTCACCGACCTGGTCCATTTCGACGCCGAGAGCGGCGACGTTTTCATCACCAAGGCGCTGACCACCCCGGCGGACCCGTCGGGCGGGGTGATCGACGCGATCCGCCTGTCGGAGCTGCCGCCGGCGGATGTCAGCTATTTCGCCCATGGCGGCACCACGGTGATCAACGCGATCACCGAGCGGAAGGGGGTGAAGACGGCGCTGGTCACCACCGCCGGCTTCCGCGACGTGCTGGAGATCGGCCGCGGCAACCGGCCCGACCTCTACAACCTGACCTTCCTGTCGCCGGTCCCCTTCGTGCCCCGCGCCCTGCGCTTCGAGGTGCGGGAGCGGGTGACGGCGGAGGGCGACGTGCTGGAGCCGCTGAACCGCGACGATGTCGCGGCGGTGGCCGAAGCCCTGAAGGCCGAGGGTGTCGAGGCCGCGGCGGTGATGTTCCTGCATTCCTTCGCCTTTCCGGAGCACGAGGCGCAATGCGCCGCCCTGCTGCGGGAGCTGCTGCCGGACCTGGCCGTCACCGCCTCCCACGAGGTGACCCGGGAATGGCGGGAATATGAGCGCACCAACACCGCGGTGCTGAACGCCTGCGTGCAGCCGATCGTGGAGCGCTACTTCACGAAACTGGAAGGAAGGCTGTCGGAGATCGGCCTGGACTGCCCGCTGCTGGCGATGCAGTCGAACGGCGGCACAACGGCCTTCGCCCAGGCGCGCGCGCATCCGATCACCCTGATCGAATCCGGCCCGGCCGGCGGGGTGATCGGCGCCGCCATCGTCGGCCGCGCGGTGAACGAACCCAACGTGATCTCGCTCGACATCGGCGGCACCACGGCGAAATGCTCGCTGATCGAGGACGGCGCGCCGAAGGTCACGACCGAATATCATCTGGAGCGCACCCGCGCCTTCCCCGGCTTCCCGGTGAAGGTGCCGGTGATCGACATCGTGGAGATCGGCGCCGGCGGCGGTTCCATCGCCTGGTTCGCCGAGGGCGGGCGCCTGCGGGTCGGCCCGGTCAGCGCGGGCGCCGATCCCGGGCCGGCCTGCTATGGCCGCGGCGGCACCGACCCCACCGTCACCGACGCGATGTGCCTGGCCGGCGTGCTGGACCCCGAGCAGTTCGCCGAAGGCCGCCTGACCCTGCGCCCCGACCTGGCGGAGGCGGCCTATGCGCCGCTGGCGGAGCAGCTGGGGACCGACGTCGCTGCAGCGGCACGGGCGGCGGTACGGATCGCCGAGGCGTCGATGATCGACGCGCTGAAGATCGTCTCCGTCCAGCGCGGCTACGACCCGCGCGACTTCGTGCTGGTCGCCTCCGGCGGCGGCGGGCCGATGCATGCCGCCCGGCTGGGGCGGGAGCTGAACGTGCGGGAGACCCTGATCCCCGCCCATCCCGGCGTCTTCTCCGCCTGGGGCATGCTGGCCACCGCGCCGCGGCTGGACCTGGTGCGCACCCGCTTCATGCCGGCGGCCGATACCGGGCAGGACGCGGTCGCGACGATCTTCGAGGAGATGAAGGCCGAGGCCCGCGCCTATTTCGCCGGCCTGCAGGGCGTGGATCCCGACGCACTCACCTTCGCCACCGACCTGGAGATGCGCTACGAGGGCCAGGAGCACAGCGTGCGCTTCCCCACCGACCTCGGCCGCGACGGCCGGGAGGCGGTGCTGGAAGCGTTCCACACGGCGCATGAGCGCGCCTTCACCTTCCGGCTGGACGACACGCCGGTGGAGTTCGTGCATTTCCACCTGACGGCCGAGGCGCAGGTGCTGCGCCCCGACCTGGCCCCTCTGGACGGGACCGGGCTGGATGCCGCGAAGGCGCGGATCGGCACCCGCAAGGTCGATTTCGGCGAGGATGGCGTCGCCGACACCGCCGTCTTCCTGCGCCGCCTGCTGCCGCCCGGCTTCGAGGCCGCCGGCCCTGCCCTGGTCGAGGAGGCCTCGTCGACCACGATGGTCCTGCCGGGCCAGCGCCTGCGGGTCGACGATTACGGCTTCCTGCGGATCAGCGAGGGATAGGGGCCGGCGGCATCCCGCCGCCACGCCCCCCCTTCTCCGTCATCCTCGGGCTTGACCCAGTGCTGTCCGGCACGATTTCGGATGACGGGGTGCATGGCATTGATTCTACTTGGAAACGAGCGTTCTGGCGGAAT
>NZ_JBHRTR010000011.1:18808-58464 GCF_042646425.1 Marinibaculum pumilum | reverse complement strand
ATTTCTGCGGGCTGAGAGAATGTCTCACCGGCGCGCAACCCATTGATCCTACTGGAGAAGGCGAGCCCGCCCCTGGGCACCATTGCCTTCTTGATTTTGCTGCAATATTCGCCGCGTCCGTTGCACTGTTCGTTCTCGGTTAGCCAGATTTTCGACAGGTTGGCCCCTTTCGGTGATCGACTTAGGGCCTGCCCGCGGCCGTCACCGTTCCCCTGTGCAGACGACATCTGGCCGAGCACAGACTTCCTTGCTGATGAGCCCAAGGGCGAAACCGCATCAGTGTGGCCGCGCGGCAGGCGGTGGCCAAACCATTGCCTCCGCCTGCTGCGGCGGCGGATGTTTGCGGCGGCGGGGGGAGCGGTCAGCATGCTCACACCAGGGTCCGGGGCAACGCCCGGCAACGCGATCGGCGCGGCATCCTAACCGGAATGTGTGCAGATCGTTATGAACCCACTGGAGCCTTCGGGCTCTTGCAGGTGCACCGTCCGCCAGAGACGCTCCATCTTTCCGGTCCACCAGGCACTCGGCTCGACGGTCATATGAAGGACTTCGTTGATCAAGGCCCCGCCGGTGTCCGGCACCGTGGATATACTGAACACCGCCGTTTCCGCGCTGCGCGCGACGAACGCGAGCACCTGCTCCACATGGTCGGGTGGTATATGCTCCATCACATCGGCGCAGAACGCCCACTTGGCGCCGATGCTCACCGGCATGTCCCACAGGCAGGCGGTGAGAAGAGGGACCTGTATCTCCGGCTCCAGCGCATTCCTGGCAATGTCAATAGCGAGCACTGACAACCCCTGCTGCTGGAAGTAGGCACTCGCATGCCCGGCGCCGGCGCCGATATCGAGAATGCTGTAACCAGCCTGCATGCGCAGTGCTGTATGGGCGGACCGCGCAAGAACGGTGACATGGTCCTCTTGGTATTCCGGTCTGGTCCACATCTTTGCATATTTCTGGCGTTCTCTTTGGGCGACGATGTCCCTACTGCAGTCTCCGCTGGGCGGCATGAGGCATGTCTGGAAGGCGGGTTTATTTGGTTGCTGGCGCGACGCAACAGCCTGAACGACGGCACTGCCGGACCGCCATTCTGCTCTTGCCGTGAAGCCGACAAGGCCAGCCACCGGCCCGACCTGGGCACGGGTGACGGTCCGGGCCGGTCGACGGGCGGCCCCTTGCGGCAAGTCGCGGACGGGAACGGGGATCGGAAGTCTTCCCTTTTCATCCCGTCGCGGAGATCCTAGGGTCGGTGCCTCAATCTTTCGACGGGGCTGCCCGCCCGACCGTTCCGCAGCGGACGGCCGCCTGCTGGTGCCCTCTCCCAGGGACCGCCATGAGTGTAGCAGGCCAGCCGGTCGACGAGGATCTGGCAGTGGCGATGGAGGAGGATCTTCTGGCCGGCGGGAATGGTGCCACGGAACGGCATCTCGCCGGGGTCGGCGCCAGCTTCGCCGGTGCCATCTGGTCGCCCTGGGTCGATGCGCTGGACGAAGAGGTCCTGCGGATCCTGCAGGCCTACTGGACCGACCTGCCCGCCGGCCGGCGGGCGCCGCGTGCCGCTGCGGTGAATCCGGCGCGGATGAAGCCGGCGCTTGGCTATGTCATGCTGCTGGACGTGCTGGAGGGCGGCCGCGACTTCCGCTACCGGGTCTATGGCAGCGCGATCGCGGCGCGCTCCGGCTTCGAGGCCACGGGCAGGACGGTGTCGGAACTGCCCGTCGCGCCGATGACCGAATACTTTCTGGCCAGCTATCGCGCCTGCCTGCGGCGGATCGAGCCGCTGTTCACCCGGCACGCGCCGCCGGTGATGCTGCATGTGGTGGGCTGGGACCGCCTGATCCTGCCGCTGGAGGATGACGATGGCAGCATCGTCCGTCTGCTGGTGGGCAATGTCCCGCGGCGCTGGCCCCCGGCCTAGGGCGTCTTGTTGATCTGGCGCCCGGCCGGGACTTCCGCTTCGCCACCGTCGGTCGGGCCGGCAGGCCGGGCAGGGCGCAGGCGGTCGCGCGGCATGGCGACGGTGACCATCGTGCCGCTGCCTGGCCGGCTCTCGATCCGCATCGCCGCACCGTGCAGCTGCGCCATCTGTTGCGCCAGCGGCAGGCCGAGGCCGGTCCCGGGTTCGCGGCGGGCCTTGGCTGCCGCGGGCTGACCGAAGGGGGTGAGTGCCACCGCGACCTCCGCCTCCGTCATGCCGGGACCGGTATCGCTCACGTAGAGGGACATGCCGCCGTCGTCGGACAGCCGCGCTCCGGCGACCACCCGGCCTTCCGCGGGGGTGAAGTTCAACGCATTGGCCAGCAGGTTGAGGAGGATCTGGCGAAGCAGCCTGGGATCGGCATGCAGGTCCGGCAGGTCGTCGGCAAGCTCCGCCTCCAGCGCCACGCCGGTCGCGGCCGCGCGGTCGCGCACGAAGCTCAGGCTGTCCCGGACGACGATCGCTGGCGACAGGGGCTCCGCCTTCAGTTCGAGCCGGCCGGCCTCCATCTTCGAGAGATCCAGCAGGTCGTTGATGATGTCCAGCAGGTGGTTGCCGCTGCGATGGATGTCGCCGGCATAATCGGCATAGCGCGCGATTCCGAGCGGCCCCAGCATCTGGTCCCGCATCACCTCGGAAAAGCCGATGATGGCGTTCAGCGGCGTGCGCAGCTCGTGGCTGACGCTGGCCAGGAAGCGGCTTTTCGACTGGCTGGCCTGCTCCGCCATCTCGCGGCTGCGCCGCAGTTCCAGTTCCTGCCGGCGCCGGTCGGTGATGTCGCGCGCCACCATCAGCACCAGCTTCTGGCCGGGAAAGCGCAGGACCTCGCCATCGACCAGGAAGCTGCGCTCCACGCCATCGCGAAAGCGGGCCTGCAGTTCCAGGTCGCGCACCCTGTCCTGGCCGCGCAGCGCCCGGTTGATCAGCTCACGGTCGGCCGGGGTGAAGAATTGCAGCTCGTCGGCCGTGCGCCCGATCACCTCCTCCCGCGTGAGGCCGGACAGGTGGAGGAAGGCCCGGTTGACGTCGACATAGCGCCCGGTGGCCATATCGTTGATGGTCATCACCTCGGGGCAGGTGTCGAAGACGGTCTGGAACAGCCGGCGCGACCGGCGCACCTCCTGTTCGGCGGTCTTGCGGTCGTCGATCGGGGTCATGGCGCTGGCCACCGCCGGTATCCCGTGCCAGTCGACGGCGGTCGTGCTGGCCTCGACCCACATATGACTGCCATCGGCACGCACCACGCGGAACTCGCCGGCGGGGGACAGCGCCTCGCCGGCCAGGAACCGCCGGGTCGCCTCCGCCACCGCCGGGCGGTCGTCCGGATGCACGAAGTCCATGACGTCCTGATAGGCGTCCCGGCTGTCGAGGCCGAGCAGATCCAGCAGGACCGGGTTGAAATAGAGCGGCCGGTTGGCAAGATGCACGACCATCGCCTGGCGGGAGGCCTCGACCACCTTGTAGATCTGTTCCGCATGCTCGTGGACCCGGCCGCGGCCGGCTGCAGCCGCAAGCCTCGCCGACAGGTGCCTGTTCTCGGCCTCTAGTTCGGCGATCCGGCGCTTCAGCTCCGCGATATGTGGCTGCTCCGTGGCCTGATCCATGATCCCGTTCTTTGCGGGGCTCGACTCTTGCCCATCGCCATCATCCTTGCCGAACATGGGCAAATCGTTAACCGCAATGCGCCGCGCAGCGCATGGACCGCGTCTTGTCTGCGCCGCGCCTTCAGGGAAAGTTAACCGCCCCGCCGCTAGCCTGCCCGGATGACGTCCTTCAGGCACAGCCCCGCACGGGGCCATGGCTGCAACACGCAATCGGGCCGGCGCGATCCGGCGATTGCCGCCGATCCGCCATGGCCGCCCGGCCCGTCCGCCGGCACCGGGGGCCGGATCCGGTGACGATCCCCAAGCGCATAGCCGATCTGGACCTGGCGCCGCAGCCGTCGTTCGACGCCCTGACGGCGGCGGCCGCGCGGATCTTCGACGCGCCGATTGCCCTGATCCTGCTGCAGGACGGCAACCGCCTGCTGTACAAGTCGAAACAAGGCGTCGACTGGCTCGAATGCCCCGCCCGCGGCTCCTTCAGCCGCTGGATGCTGGCACAGCATGCCGATTCGCTGCTCGTAAAGGATGCCCTGCAGGATCCGCAGTTCCACGACGACGAGGCGGTGACCGGCGCGCTCGGCATCCGCTTCTACGCCGGGGCGACGCTGGTGCTGGAGAGCGGCGACCGGATTGGCGCCATCTGCGTGATGGATACGCGGCCGCATCCGCAGGTGACCGACGCCGATATCGCCCTTCTGGCCGGCCTGGCCGGGTCCGCCAGTGCGCTGATCGAAAGCCACCGCCAGGCCGAGATCCTGAAGCGGCTGGAGGCCCGCAACCGCCTGTCCGACGAACTGGGCGAGATCGCGCTGGGCGGTGCGGACTATGCCACGGCCCTGTCGGACACGGCAGAGGTGCTGGGCCGCCACCTGGGCGCCGATATCGTGCTGCTGGGCCAGTACGACCCGGCTGCTGTGGGCCTGCGCGTCACCGGCGGCTGGTCGTCGCGGCGCCGGATCGCCGAGGAACTGCTGGCGAATGTCGCAGAGCGGGCATTGCAGGAGAACGACTCGCTCTGCTGCGCGGCGATCCGCGACCAGGCCCCGGTGACGGTGGAGGACCTGGTCGCCGATCCACGCTTCGCCGGGAACCTCATCGTCGAACGACTGCACCAATTGGGGGTGCTGCAGTATATCGTCATCCCGTTCCGTGTCGGTGCGGAGCGCTGTGGCCTGTCGATCGGCTTCTGCAGTTCCGGCAACGACCTCGCCGCGGTCCAGGCGCGGGTCGACGAGGTGCGCTCGCGCATCGCTTCCCTGTTGGAGCGCAAGCAGGCCCATGAGCGGCTCGCCTTCCTCGGTTCCGTCCTGGACGAGACGGACGAAGGCATGGCGATCCTGGAGATCGACCTCACGGCGGCCGGTGGACGCAGGTTCGTATATCTCAACAAGGCGATCGCCACCCTGACCGGCTATGGCCGCGAGGAACTGCTGGCCGGCAGGGCCGACAGGCTGCTCCCCGGCATTGAGAATCCGGAAGAGGAGGCGCGGGCAGAAGCTCGGATCGCCGCCGGCGAACCGGTCGAGGTCGAGGTGAAGTGCCGCCAGAAATCCGGTGAGACGGCGTGGCTGAACATCCGCGCGATCCCGTATCGCGCCCCTGCGGCCTTTGTATCCGGCGCATCGGCGCGGCGACGCTACCTGATCGTCTCCGTCCGTCATGTGGGGGAAAGGCGGCGGATGCTGGAGGTGCTGCGGGCGCAGGAGGCCCGGGCCCGCAAGCTGTTCGAACAGAATCCGGTACCGATGTGGCTCTACGATCGCCAGACCCTGGCGATCCAGGAGGTCAACGCCTCGGCGATCCGCCAGTACGGCTACAGCCGGCAGGAATTCATGGCGATGCGGGTGCCGGACCTGCACCCGGGCGACGAGCAGGAGGCGCTGGCCCGGCACCTTGCGCGCCCGCGGGTGGGGCTGCGCGAGGTCGGCGTCTGGCGGCAGGTCGGCAAGGACGGAACGGAGCGCTACGTCAAGATCGTCGCCAACGACTATGCCGGGGAGTTCGGCAACTGGATCCTGGTCGCCGCGCTCGACGTCACGCGCGAGAAGGACTACGAGCGGTCGCTCCTCCAGGCGAAGTACCAGGCAGAGCAGGCGAACGCGATCAAGTCGGAATTCCTGGGCCATATGAGCCACGAGATGCGGACGCCGCTGAACGCGATCATCGGCTACTCGGAGATGATCCGCTCCGGCATCCACGGGCCGCTGGGGATCCCGAAATATGCGGAATATGTCGATGCGATCCGGGACAGCGGCAGCGAACTGCTGGTTTTCGTCAACGACGTCCTGCAGCTGATCGAGATCGACGGCTCCGTGCTGTCCCTGCGTCCGGCGGAGGTGGCGCTGCGCGCGCTGCTGTCCGACCTGCTGCGGCAGTACGGCGAGGGCTTTGCCGAGAACCGGATCCGGCTGACGGAGATCCGGGTGCCGGTGGAGCTGACGGTGCGCGCCGACCTGCGCGCCGTCCGGCAGGTGCTGGGGCATCTCCTCGACAACCTGGTGAAGTTCTGCCCCGGGGCCATGGTCGGCATCGCGGCCGAGGTTCAGGCGGACGGCCGGGTCGCCGTGCGGATCTCCGACAGCGGGCCGGGGATCGCACCGGAGATCCTGCAGGAGATCTTCTCCCCCTTCTTCTCCTCGCATTCGATGACCCGGCGGGCCGGCCAGGGGGCCGGGCTCGGCCTGCCGATCTGCCAGCGGCTGCTGCAGGCGCAGGACGGCGATATCCGCATCGACAGCCGGAACGGCGAGGGCACGCAGGTTACCCTGCTGCTGCCGCCGGCCGACGGCCAGGGCGCAATGGTCGCCGCGGCCGGCGGATAGGCCGCCCGGTCAGCTCGCCGGGTCAGCCCGCCCGGTCAACTCGACAAGGGATCGGCATCCAGCCGCGCCACCAGGCCGGCCATCTCGCCGTGCGGCGCGGGATAGCGCGCCAGGACCAGCGGGTCATGCCCCGGGATCACGGCCTCGGGCGCGCTGGCCAGGCGATAGAGCAGCCGATGGCCATCCAGCATGGCCTGCATGTCGTGCACGATCGGAAAGGGGCGCGCCTCTTCCATGTTGGCGTAGAAATGGCTGGCGTCCGACGCCAGGACCAGCCAGCCGCGCCGGGTGCGCACCCGGACCACCTGGAGCCCGGCGGTATGGCCGCCGACATGGTTCAGGAACAGGCCGGGCGCCAGTTCCACATCGCCGTCGTGGAAGGTGACCCGGTCGGCGAACACCTTGCGCACCATGGCGGCGACATCTTCTGCCTCGTATGCGGCCCGCAGCGGCCGGTGACACATGCAGCGGCCGGTGGCATGCGCCATCTCGCGGTCCTGCAGGTGATAGCGTGCCTGCGGGAACAGGTCGTGATTGCCGCAATGGTCGTAGTGCATATGGGTGAGGATCACGTCGCTGACACGGTCCGGCGGCAGGCCGAGGCGGGCCAGGGTCTCTCCCGGGCAGGCGATGAAGCGGCGGCCGCGCTGCGCCGCCATCGCCGCGCTGAAGCCGGTATCCACCACGAAGCTGCGCCCGCCGCCGCGCACCAGCCAGACGAAATAGTCCAGCGGCATCGGCCGGTCATGCGGGTCGCCGCCCAGGAAATTGTGGGCGGCGCGCGCGCCCGGATTCTCCGCATAGCGCAGCGCGAACACCTCATAGCTTTCCGGTTCCGGCATCGCGCCCCCTCCCGTCGCTCCGGCCCGCCTCTGCCGTCCGTGCCGGCGGTCAGGCCGGCTCCCTGCCCATCATCGCCGCCATCGCTGCGGCTGCATCCTCGATCCGGCCGATCACCCGCTGCACGATCCGCAATCCGTTGACGGCGGCCATCTCCTGCCCGGCCTTGGCGTCCAGCAGGCGGGCCGGGTCGCTGTCGCAGATCACTGCCATCACCGTGTCGATGCCGCGCCGGCGGACCATACGGGCGGTCCACGCATAACCGTCATAGCCGACGGACATGTCGGCCTCCCGCAGGTCGACGACCAGGTAGAGCCGATCGCCCGGATGCCGGGCGGTGACCGCATCGTAGACGGCGAAGAAGACATCATCGTCGATCCGGCCGCTGCAGCGGACCAGCGGGACGCTGCCTGTGCCGAAGGACAGGCGATCGATCATCGCGCGGCCGTCCCGCCCGGCGACGATCCGCGGCGGCGGCGCGGCTGGGCCGGAGGCGGCTGTTGTATCGCCGCACGGGGCGGACGGATCGGATTGCGAGGCCAATTCGCTGGACCGGATGGATTGCTGTCGTCCCGGCGGCCCGCCGCCGGCCGGAAACCATAGCACCCCGAGAGGCGCCGGCCAGCCTCAGCCTGCGGGAAGGGGCAGCCTGCGGGTAGGGGCAAGCCTGGGGGGTCAGCCCAGCAGGCTGCCATCCGCGGCATAGAACGGGAAGGGGCCGGGGAAGCTGCCCACCGGCACCACATGGCTGACCAGGCTGCCGAAGCGGCCGCCCGTGTCGCGCCAGGCATGCATCAGCAGGCCCGGCGGCTCCATCGCGAAGCCCGGCGCGCCGTCGGGGTCGAGGTCGAGCGCCACCGCATGGGCGGGGCTGGGACAGATCAGCGCCGGCCGTCCGGCGAACTGCGTCGCCACACTGCGATGGACATGGCCGCAGGTCACTGCCAGGACCTGGGGATGGTGCTCCAGGACGGCAGCCAGACGCTCCGGCTGCCGCAGGTTCTGGCGGTCCATATGGGCGATGCCCGTCGCGAAGGGCGGATGATGCAGGGCCAGCAGGACCGGCCGCTCCGGTGCCGCGGCAAGGACGGTGTCGAGCCAGTCCAGCCGGCGGCTGCCGCCATCCGGGTCCAGCGCATCGCCGAACGGGGCGCCGGGCACGGTCGAATCGAACAGCACGACCCGCAGCGGCCCAGTCTCCACCAGATAGCCCTCGCCTTCCGCCCGGCGCCGCGCGGCGGCGTCCGGGAAGGCCTGCCAGAAGGCGGGGCCGTCGTGATTGCCCGGGATCGGCCAGAGCGGCGCAGCCAGCGGCGCCACGATCCTCTGGAAATGCGCGAATTCCGCCGCCTCGCCGAAATCGACCAGGTCGCCGGTCGCCAGCACGATGTCGGGCGCCGGCCGCAGGCTGTTGAGATGGCTCACCGCGGCCGCCAGATGGGCGGCGGTGTCGACCCGGCCATAGGCCTTCAGGCCCGGCCTGCGGATATGGGTGTCTGAGATCTGGGCGACGGTAATCATCGGCGCCGTGGCCTTCCTTTGTGTCGGGTCCGGCGGGACCGGGGAGGGGCGGTGGATCGGTCGGCATGCGGTGAAGCCCGGTCCACCGGTCCGGGGGGCGGGGCGGGTTTCAGAACATCAGCAGGTCGTCCGTGGCGACCGCCAGCATCAGCGGCTGGCCGGGGGCGAAGGTGCCGCGATTGTCGGCATCGACCTGCACCACCGGGCGCGCGCCGGCAGCCGGGGCGGCGTCCTGCGGACCGCCCGCCTCCAGGATCAGCCGCTGCCGGTCGCCCAGGAACTGCACCCGGGCGATCGTGAACTGCAGCACGGCCATGCCGGCCGGGCAGGTGGCGCCGGGCGCCAGGATGCGGGCCGCCTCCGGACGGAAGAACAGCGCCGCGTCGGGGCGATCCGGCGCCGGCAGCGGCAGGCGCCCGGCGGGCCCGTCGAAGGCCCCGTCCCGCAGCCGGCCGTCGATCCGGTTCATCAGCCCGACGAACTCGGCGACGAAGCGGTCGGCGGGGCGGAAATAGACCTCCTGCGGGCTGCCGCTCTGGGCGATGCCGCCCTTGCGCATCACCACCACCCGGTCGGCGATGGTCATCGCCTCCGCCTGGTCGTGGGTGACATAGACGGCGGTGATCCCCAGCCGCCGCAGCAGGGCGTCGATCTCGCCCCGCAGATGCTCGCGCAGGCTGGCATCCAGGGCGGTCAGCGGCTCGTCCAGCAGCAGCGCGCGCGGCCGGGCGGCCAGGGCGCGCGCCAGCGCCACCCGCTGCCGCTGGCCGCCGGACAGCTGGTCGATGCGCCGCTCCGCCAGGTCGGCGATGCGGCACAAGGCCAGCGCCTCCGCCGCCTCGGCGCGCCGCCGGGCACGGCCGACGCCGCGGACCCGCAGGCCGTAGGCGACATTCTCCGCCACGCTCATGTTCGGGAACAGGGCATAGGACTGGAACACCATGCCGATGTTCCGCCGCTCGATCGGCAGGGGGGTGACATCCTCGCCGCCGAACAGCACCCGGCCGCCCGGGTCCGGGCTTTCCAGTCCGGCGATGATCCGCAGCATCGTCGTCTTGCCGCAGCCGGACGGGCCCAGCAGCACGACGGTCTCTCCCGCCGCGATCGACAGGTCGGTCGGCTCCAGCGCCACCGTGCCGCCGCCGAAGGTCTTGCCGCAGCCGATCACCTGGATCGCGGTATCCGCCGCCGTGGCCCGCCCACTCATTGCCGGCCCCTCATCGCCGCCCCCCGCTCTGGATACGGGCCATCGCCTGGATCGCCGCCAGCAGCGGCATGATCATCAGGAAGAAGACCAGGGTGTAGGCGGAGGCGACCTCCAGCCGCATCGAGGCATAGGCGTCCGCCAGGCCGACCGGCAGGGTCTTGGTCAGCGGCGTGTGCAGCATCCAGGTCAGGTTGAACTCCCCCAGGGACAGGGTGACCACCATCAGGGCGCCGGCCAGGATGCCGGGGCGCGCGTTCGGCAGGATCACGGTCAGGAAGCGGCGGGCCGGGCCGGCCCCCAGGCTGGCCGCGCCCTCTTCCAGGGTGCGGGCGTCGATCGACTGCAGCACCGCCATCACCGCCCGCATCATGAACGGCATGGTGTAGAGCACATGCCCGACCAGGATGAAGGCCCAGGAGGCGCGGAAGCCGCGCCATTCGCCATAGGCCAGCAGCAGCGCCAGCGCCGTCGCCAGGCCGGGGATCGCCACCGGCAGGGTCACCACCTCCTCGACCAGCCGCGACAGGCGCGACGGGCGCTTCACCAGGGCCCAGGCGGCGGGGACGCCCAGCACCAGGGTCACCGCCAGGGTCGCCAGCGCCAGCCAGATCGACAAGAGGATGGTGTCGGCATAGAGGTCCAGCACCTCCGCCACCCATTTCAGGGTGAGGCCGGAAGAAAGGCCGCGGAAATAGCTGACCGTTACCCCGGCCAGCATCGACAGGATCGCCGGCACCAGCAGGAAGGCGGCGACCAGGACGGTGAACAGGTACTGCGCCCAGAACATCGCGTCGCGCCGGGCGGTGCCGCCTGCGAGCCGTGCCGCCATGCCCGCTCAGCCCGCCGCCGCGACGGTGCTGCCGGCGAGGCTGCGCGCCAGCGCCAGCGCCGCCCAGGTGATCAGTCCCAGCGCGATCGACAGGGCGGCGGCGGTGGCGAAGTTCGCCATCAGGGTGAACTCGGTATAGATCAGCATCGGCAGGACATCGATATCGGTCGCCAGGGTGAAGGCGGTGCCGAAGGCGCCCATCGCGGTGGCGAAGGCGACCGCGCCGGAGGCGAGGAAGGCGGGCCGCAGCGCCGGCAGGGTGACGTCGCGCAGCACCTGCCAGCGATTGGCGCCCAGCGAGCGCGCCGCCTCCTGCCGTTCCGGGTCCAGGGTCTCAACCGCCGCCATCACGGTCAGCAGGACCCGCGGCAGGGAGAAGTAGAGATAGCCGGCGAACAGCCCGGCCATCGAATAGGCGAAGACCAGCTTGCCGCCGCCCAGCGCCGTCGTGACCTGGCCGATCAGGCCCTGCCGGCCGGCCAGGATGATGATCATGAAGCCGACCACGACGCCGGGAAAGGCGAGCGGGAAGGTCAGCGCGGCCAGCAGCAGGTCGCGGCCGGGAAATCGGTTCCGAACCAGGAACAGCCCCGCCACGGTGGCGACCGCCAGGGTGGCGAAGGTGACGCCGAGCGACAGGGCCAGGGTGGCCAGCAGGACACGCAGATAGCGGCCGTCGGTCAGGATCGCGGCATATTCGGCAATGCCCTCCGGCCCGCTGGCGCCGACCACCGCCAGCTGCGCCATCGGCAGCAGGAAGAAGGCGGCGAGCGCGGCCAGCAGCGGCAGCAGGAGGAGGCGGTCGAAGGCGGGCATGAGCGGGAGCGAGTCGTTCGGGTAGGGCCTGCGGCCGGGCCCGTCGACGGTGACGGGCCCGGCCGCAGCCGGTCAGTTCACTTCTGAAAGATAGCGGTCGGCGAAGCCCTTCTGCACCTTTTCCATGGTGGCATAGTCCACCGGCTTGGCACGGGCATAGTCCGCATCGGGCAGGAAGCGGGCGGCGACCTCCGCCGGCAGGGTCACCGGCCGGGCCGGCCGCAGATAGGCGTTGGTCCAGATCGCCTGGCCCTCGTCGGAGAGGATGAAGTCCAGCACCTTCTTGCCGTTCTCCGCCTGGGGCGCGTCCGCCACCAGGCTCATCACGTAGGGCACCACCACGGTGCCCTCGCAGGGGATGACGAAGGCGAAGTCGCCGTCCTCGTTGTACTTCGCGCGATAGGCGTTGAAGTCGTAGTCGAACAGGATCGGGATCTCGCCGGAGACGACCCGGGCATATGAGGTCTGCTTCGGCACGATCGGATCGTTCTCCTTCAGCTTCTTGAAGAACTCGATGCCGGGGCCGAAATCCTCGAGGCTGCCGCCCATCGCCCGGTTGACCGCCACGGCGCCGGCATAGCCGACGAAGGCGGAGGACGGGTCGAGATAGCCGACCATCCCCTCATATTCCGGCTTCAGCAGGTCGTTCCAGCAGGCCGGGACCGGGGCGCCGCCCAGCGCCGCCTTGTTCACGAACAGGCCCAGGGTGCCGTAGTGGATGGTGAACCAGTGCCCGTCCGGATCCTTCAGCCCGTCGGCGATCTGGTCGAAGCCCGGCGGCTTGTAGGCGGCGGTGACGCCTTCATCCTTTGCCTTGATGCCGAAGGTGACGCCGTAATAGGCGATATCGGCGACCGGGCTCGCCTTCTCCGCCAGCAGCTGCGACAGGGTCTGGCCGGAATTCTTGTTGTCGTGCGGCAGTTCCAGCCCGAGCTTCGCGTCGATGGCCTTCAGCATCGACGCCCAGTCGGCCCATTGCGGCGGGCAGTTGTAGCAGATGGCGTCGGCGGCGCTGGCCGGCGCGGCAAGGCCGGCGGCTGCCAGCATCACGCCGCCGGCAAGGCAGCTGGCGAACAGGGTGCGCATGGTCATGTCTTCCTTTCGGTCTCGTCGGGCAGGGTGGGTGAGGGGGCAAGTCCGGCGGCCGGCGCCTGCGCCAGCGATCCGCCGGGACGGAACCGGTGGGCCAGCCGCCGTGTCGCGCGCGGTGCGCGGTTGGTCCGGATGTCGAGCAGCAGCTCCAGCGCGGCGCGGCCCATGGCATGGGTCGGGGTCTCCACCGTGGCCAGGCTGGGATGGATCTGGCGGCCGATCGCAATGCCGTCGAAGCCGGTGACGGAGGCATCCTCCGGCACCCGCAGGCCGGCGCGGCGCAGCGCCGCCATCACCGCGATCGCCAGCAGGTCGTTGGAACAGGCGAAGGCGGTCGGCGGGGCGGTCCGCCCCAGCAGGGCCGCAAGGTCCCGGTCGAACGCCGCCTCGTCGCCCAGGAACTCCACCTCCGCCACCGGCAGGGGTTCCAGCCCTGCGCCGGTCATGGCGGCCAGGTAGCCCTGGTGGCGCAGGCGCGACCGGTCGGAGGCGCGGAAGCGGCCGGCCACGAAGGCGATGCGTTCATGGCCCAGGCCGATCAGGCGGCCGACCAGGTCGGCGACCGCGCCTTCGTTGTCGACGGAAACCGCGGCCCGGCCTTCCCGCGCCAGCTCGTTGTAGAGCAGCACGTAGGGCGGCCCGTCCCGGTCCAGGCTGTCCAGCAGCATCGAATGCTCGGCATCCGCGACGGTGAGGACCAGGCCCTCGACCTCGCGCGCCATCAGGGCGCCCAGCGCCTCCGGCTCGCGGTCGCGGTCATAGTCGGAGGCGGCGAGGATGATGTCGTAGCCGGCCATCCGCGCCGCCTGCTCCACCCCGGCGAGGGAGGCAGCGAAGACGGGGTTGGTGAACGACGGGACCAGGACGCCGACGGTGCGCGTCGACTTGGTCTTCAGGCTGCGGCCCAGCGCGTTCGGGCGGTAGCCCAGCTCGCGGATCGCCTCGCGCACCCGCGCCTCCAGCGCCGGGGAGATCGCGGCGGAGCCGTTCAGCACACGGGAAACGCTGGCGATCGAGCAGCCGGCCCGCTGCGCGACATCATGGATCGTGGCGGTCACCGTCCCCGCACCTCCTGGATTGCCCCGGCCATGCCATGCACGGCAGGACCCGTCTGAAAACGGTTTCACCTACCTAGCGCAGGTCGATGACAGGGATGTGTCAGTCCCAGATCATTTTGGTGATGGACGAACCGCCGGGATCTATCTATCGCAGGGCCGCATTTTTCCGTCTCCTTTTGTATCCGCCGCCGTTATGGCAAGCAGGCGCGGAGCTTTCGGGAGGAACGGAGACATGGACGAGGTACTGGTCGTCGGGGCGGGGCCTGTCGGGATGGTGAACGCCCTGGGCCTTGCACGTGCCGGCGTGAAGGTGACGGTGCTGGAGGCCGAGCCGCAGATCGTCAACTCGCCGCGCGCGATGGTCTATCACTGGTCGGTCCTGGAAGAGGTCAACCGGCTGGGCATCCTGCAGGACTGCCTGGCGTTGGGCTTCTCCAAGCAGGACTATGCCTACCTGATCTTCGAGAGCCGCGAGCAGATCCGCTTCAGCCTCGACGTGCTGGAGGGGCATACGCCCTATCCCTTCAACATGCATCTGGGCCAGCACAAGCTGGCCGAAGTGGCCCTGGCGCACCTGCAGGCGCTTGGCGACCGTGCGCAGGTGCACTGGAACGCAGAGGTCATCGACCTGGTGCAGGATGCCGACGGCGTGACCGTCACCGCGGAGACGCCGGAGGGCCGCCGCGACTTCCGCGCGGACTGGGTGGTGGGTGCCGATGGCGGCCGCAGCGCGGTGCGGCAGCTCGCCGGGCAGGACTTTCCGGGCAAGACCTGGCCGGAGCGTTTCGTCGCCACCAACCTGCGCTACGATTTCGAGAAGCACGGCTATGCCCGCGCCAACCTGCAGGTCGATCCGGTGCATGGCGCGATCATCGCGAAGATCGACAACAGCAATCTGTGGCGCTGCACCTATGCGGAGGATGCCGCGCTGCCGGAGGAAGGCGTGCGCGACCGCCTGCCGGAGCATTACGCCGCGCTGCTGCCCGGCCACGACCCCTGGGAGCTGGAGATGTGCGCGCCCTACCGCATGCACGAGCGCGCGGCGGAGAGTTTCCGCATCGGCCGGGTGCTGCTGGCCGGCGATGCGGCGCATGTCTGCAACCCGACCGGCGGGCTGGGCCTGACCTCCGGCCTGTTCGACAGCTTCCTGCTCTATCCGGTGCTGGCCGCGGTCGCGCGCGGCGAGGCGCGGGAAGATGTGCTGGACTACTATGCTGCCGAACGGCGCCGCACCTTCCTGGAGATCGCCTCCCCCCAGGCCAGCGAGAACAAGCGGCTGATCTACAGCGAGACCGACCCCGACCGCCGCCGCCAAGACGTGGAGAAGCTGCGCCGGCTGGCGGAGGATCCGGATGTCGCGCGCGAGCGGGCCCTGTTCACGAAGCGCCTGCAGACGCCGCTCCCCGACGGTGTGTCGGTGAGGGAGGCATGACCGGTTCGCCATCCGGGCTTCCCCCGCTGCGCCCCGCCGACCTGCATGCGGCCTCCGACGGGCCGCTGGTTCTGGCGGCGCACGGCTTCCGCTTCTTCGGCATCCAGCACCTGTCGGCTCCGCATGGCACCGTCGTGCGCGGACAGAGCTGCGTCACGTACTACGTGCCCCAGGCACTGACCCAGCCCTGGCCGGTGGTGATGATCCATGGCGGCGGCGGGCAGGCGCTGGACTTCATGGGCACCGCCGACGGCCGGCCGGGCTGGCTGCATGCCTTCCTGCGACGCGGCCATGCGGTCTACCTGATGGACCGGCCGGGCCATGGCCGGGCGCCCTATCACGCCGACAGCCTGGGGCCGATGACGTCGCTGCCGCCGTTCGAGGCGCTGGGGCCGCTTTTCGCGCGGCCGGAATGGACGCCGGAGCGCTATCCACAGGCGGCAAGGCACAACCAGTGGCCGGAGGTCGAAGACGCGGCCGCGCGGGATCTGCTGGCCGACCCCTTCCTGACGCAGTTCATGGCATCCGGCGGTCCGATGATGACGGACATGGCGCAGGCGCATCTGGACGCGCAGCGCGGCGGCGCCGAACTGCTCGACGCGATCGGCCCGGCGATCCTGCTGACCCATTCCGCGGGCGGACCGGCCGGCTGGATGATCGCGGATGCCCGGCCCGAGCTGGTGAAGGCAATCGTCGCGGTGGAACCCCAGGGGCCGCCCTTCGCCGAACGCCCCGGTGGCACCCTGGACTGGGGCCTGACCGCCGCGCCTCTGACCTTCGAGCCGCCGGCGGTGACACCGGCGGAGCTCGGGCGGGAGGTTCGCCCAGCGCCGTCGGCGGACCTGGCGGACTGCCTGGTGCAGGCGGCGCCGGCGCGCCGGCTGCCCAACCTTTCGGGCTTCCCGATCGTCGTGGTGACGGCGGAGGCGTCCTGGATGGCGGCCGACAATCACGGCATCGTCGACTTCCTGGCACAGGCCGGTGCGCAGGTGGAGCATCTGCGGCTGGAGGATCGCGGCCTGCATGGGAACGGCCATGCGATGATGCTGGAACGGAACAGCGCTGCGGTCGCCGCGCTGCTGCTCGACTGGCTAGCGGGCAGGGGGCTTGCCCGGCCGGCATGACCGCGGTGGCGGGCATGCGCCATGCGCATGTCCGCCCTGCGAACCGCGCGCTATGGACGCCGGTTCCTTCCATTCGGTACAGTCCCGATGACCAACGTATGCTGCGCTGCAGTGATGCGCCCGGATCGCGGGCGGCATCGATCGCGCGAAGCGAGGGAGAACGACGGCATGAACGTTCCCAAGACCGGCAAGCCCGCCTGGGCGGAGACCGACGTTGACGAGGTGATCCCCGTCCTGGACATGGGGTCCTATATCGCCGGCATGCCCGGCGCGCTGGAGGAACTGGCGGCGGAGCTGCGCTATGCCTGCGAGAATATCGGCTTCTTCTATGTCGCCAATCACGGCGTGCCGCAGGAGAAGATCGACCGCGCCTTCGCCGAAGGCGCGCGCTTCTTCGACCTGCCGGAGGAGGAGAAGCTCGAGCTGAAGCTCGACAAGTACAATATCGGCTACCTTCCCTACGCCCAGAGCATGATCAAGAGCTCCACCGTGGCCGAGAACCGGAAGCCGAACCTGAACGAGGCGTTCTTCTGCAAGCGCGAGCTGCCGGCCGACCATCCCGACATCCTGAACGGCCGGCCCTTCCACGGGCCGAACTACTGGCCGGAGAGCCTGCCGTCCTTTCGCGAGGCGATGCTGGACTACCAGAAGTCGGCCGAGGTGCTGGGCCAGCGCCTGGTGAAGGTCTATGCGGTCGCGCTGGACCTGCCCGAGGACTTCTTCCAGGAAGCCTTCACCGATAACCAGATCATCCACCGGATCACGCATTTCCCGTCGCAGGAGGCGCCGGAGGAGGGCTCCTTCGGTTCCGCGCCGCATACCGATTCCGGCTTCATGACGATCCTGGCGCGCGACGAGGTGCCGGGCCTGGCGATCCGCCGCACCAACGGCGAATGGTTCCCCGCGCCGAGCATCCCGGGCACCCTGCTGGTCAATACCGGCGACATGTGCACCCGCTGGTCGAACGACCGCTTCCTCTCCACCCCGCACCGGGTGCTGAACGAGAGCGGCCGGGCGCGCTATTCCATGCCGATCTTCTTCGACCCGAACACCGACTATGTCATGGAATGCCTGCCGACCTGCCAGGGGCCGGACAACCCGCCGAAATACAAGCCGCTGACCTACGGCGCCTATCTCGATTGGTTCTTCAAGATGAACTACTTCCACCAGCAGGGCGACGGCGAGCCGCCGCCGAAGCCGTGAGGTAGCGGCGCGCCGCCACGCACCGATTTCGCCGGGATGCCGGCATGTGACCGGGTCGCCGAAGCCCGGCGCGAGGGGATAGCCACAATCGACCGCAAGACAGCACCTACAGGGGAGCCGCAGGCCATGATCGATCGCCGCTTGTTCATGAAGGGAAGTGTGGGGGCGGCCGCGGCCGTCGGGCTGGGTGCCGGCATGTCGGCGTCATGGAGCCGCGGCGCCGTTGCGCAGGAGAAGACGATCACCATCGGCGGCTCGATTCCGCTGAGCGGCCGCGCGGCGGAGACCGGGCTGAACGTCCACAACGGCTACGAAACGGCGATCAAGTACATCAACGATGAGCTTGGCGGCGTCGAGATCGGCGGAGAGAAGTACAAGCTCGACCTGAAGATGGTGGACGATGCCTCCGACCCGGCGCGCGCCACCACCCTGATCCAGCGCCAGCTGGACGACGGCGTCGACTTCTTCCTGGGCTCCTTCGGCAGCAATATCGTGCTGCCGACGGCGGCGATCGTCGACCGTGCCGGCAAGCCGATGGTGCAGACCGGCGGCGGCTCCGACAAGATCTTCACCCAGGGCTACAAGTACGTCTTCGGCTTCTATCCGCGTGCCACGCGGCAGTTCCAGTCGACGGCCGCCTTCTTCGGTTCGCTGCAGCCGAAGCCGAAGACCTTCAGCGTGATCTCCACCAACGATGCCTTCTCCAAGACCTTCGCCGAGGGCGCGAAAACCGACTGCACCGCGCAGGGCCTGGAGCTCTTGGAGGAGTACGAACTTCCCGCACAGGTCACCGACACTTCCAGCGTGCTGTCGTCGGTCCGCGCCAACACCCCCGACGTCCTGGTCTGCACCACGCACGACCAGAACTCCCTGCTGATCGCGCGGCAGATGATCGCCAGTGGCACCAACGTGAAGCTGCTCTACCAGGCGCTGGGCCCGCAGCTGTCGTCGTACCGCGAGGCGCTGGGCAACTATGCCAACGGCGTTACCGGCGCCACCTACTGGGAGCCGGATGCCGACTTCAAGGACAAGTTCTTCGGCGATACGAAGACCTTCGTCGACTACTACAAGAAGAACTATGACCGTCCGCTCGCCTATCACACGGCCGGCGGTGCGGCCTGCATCATCACCTACGTCACCGCGATGCAGAATGCCGGCGGCACCGACCCCGCAAAGGTGCGCGACGCCCTGGCGGATATCGACATCATGACCCTGTACGGGCCGGTGAAGTTCACCGAGGACGGCGATGCCGACCCGATCGTGATGGGCGCCAAGGTGTTCCAGATCGAGGGCGGCGAGCCCGTCATCGTGTTCCCGGAAGAGGTCGCCATGGGCAAGCCCTCCTACCCGGTGAAGCCCTGGGCGGACCGCGCCTGAGGCCGAACAGC
Source organism: Marinibaculum pumilum (assembly GCF_042646425.1). Taxonomy (NCBI): domain Bacteria; kingdom Pseudomonadati; phylum Pseudomonadota; class Alphaproteobacteria; order Rhodospirillales; family Rhodospirillaceae; genus Marinibaculum; species Marinibaculum pumilum. The sequence goes on along the minus strand of NZ_JBHRTR010000011.1, from coordinate 39,550 downwards.
AGTCCCGGCGGGCGCCGCGCGCGCCCGCCGGCCCATACCGACCCGAGCGGGGGCGAATGATCCGGGCGTGACGATTTTCCTTCAGACCCTGGCCGACGGCATCGTCCTGGGCGGCATCTATTCGCTGGCCGCGGTCGGCTTCTCGCTGATCTTCGGCGTCATGGGTGTGGTGAACCTGACCCATGGCATCTTCGTGCTCTGCGGCGCCTATGGCGCCCTGATCGTCTGGCAGGCGCTGGGCATCGACCCGCTGCTGGGGATCCCGATCGTGATGGCGGTGCTGTTCGCCGTCGGCTACGGCTACCAGCGCACCCTGATCCGCTGGGCGGTGAAGCGGTCGTCGCTGCTGGCGACCCTGCTGCTGACCTTCGGCGTGGCGCTGATGCTGCGCAACATCATGGTGCTGGTCTTCTCGCCCGATATCCAGAGCATCACGCCGTCATACGCCTTCAGCTTCTTCCGCATCGGCGAACTGACATTCGACCTGGTGCGGATCAGCGCCCTGGGCGCCAGCCTGGCGCTGCTGCTGCTGCTGGCCCTGGTGCTGAACCGCACCGGCATGGGGCGGGTGATCCGCGCCACGGCGCAGCAGGAGCTGGGCGCCCGGCTCTGCGGCGTGAATGTCGACCATGTCTACGGCCTGACCTTCGGTGTCTCCGCCGCCTTCGCCGGCGCTGCCGGCGTCATCATCGGCATCGTCCTGCCCTTCTCGCCGCCGGACGAGGTGCCCTGGACGATCAACGCCTTCGTCGTCGTGGTGCTGGGCGGCATCGGCAGCCCGGCGGGCGCGCTGCTGGGCGGCCTGCTGCTGGGCATCGCTTCCACCATGACCTCCGCCTTCATCGGACCGGCCTTCCCCAACGTGATGACCTTCCTGATCCTGGTGCTGATGCTGCTGCTGCGGCCCAACGGCATCCTGGGCAATGCCTTTGCGGGGTCGCGCTGATGGGTGTCATGCTGAAACAGGGAATCCGCAGGCACCGCTGGTGGATCCTGGTCTCGCTGGCGGCCCTGGTCCTGCTGCTGTTCGGGCCGGCGGTGCTCAGCCCCTTCCACACACGGGTGGCACAGCTGATCCTGATGTCCGCCGGCCTGGCGCTGGCCTGGTCGATCCTGGGCGGCTTCTCCGGCTATTGGAGCTTCGGCCATACCGTCTTCATCGGTGTCGGCGCCTTCGGCGCCGCGCTGCTGGAGACGAAGGTCGACCTGGGCGGGCCGGCGGCGAACCTGATCGTCGGCCTGGCCTTCGCCGGGCTGGTCTGCGGCATCCTGGCCGCGATCATCGCCTATCCGCTGCTGCGGCTGCGCGGCATCTACTTCGCCATCGCCATGCTCGGCGTGTCGCAGGTGTTCGGCGAACTGGTCTCCACCATCGACTGGTTCCAGGGCTCGCTGGGCATCGTGCTGCCGCGCCTGGCGCCGCGGGAGATCGACCCGCAGGTCTTCTACTACTACCTGTTCCTGGCGCTGACCGGGATCACCCTGCTGGTCGGCTTCGTGATCAAGGTCGGCCGCATCGGCTACGGTCTGGTCGCCGTGCGCGAGGACGAGGATACGGCCGCGATGATGGGCGTGCCGACGGAGGGCTACAAGATCACCGTCTTCGTGATCTCCGCTGTGCTGACCGGCATGATCGGCGCCGCCTATGCGCACAGCCTGGGCTATATCACCGGCGAATCCGTGTTCCGTGTCGATTTCAGCCTGAACATGATCGTCTATGCCCTGCTGGGCGGCATCGGCACCCTGATCGGGCCGATCGTCGGCGCCATCGTCATGGTTGTGCTGACCCAGGTGCTGCTGGGCGACCTGCTGGACATCCACATGCTGGCCACCGGCGCGCTGCTGGCGATCCTGGTGCTGCTGGCGCCGAAGGGCATCGTCGGCTTCGTCCAGGGCCTGCTGCGCGGCCGGCGGAAGGCGCCGGATCCGGCGGCCCCCAGCGATGGCAGGGCGCTGCCATGACGGAACCCCTGCTGCGCCTCGACCATGTGACCAAGCGCTTCCGCGGCCTGGTGGCGACCAACGATGTCTCGCTGGCGGTGCCGGAAGGTGCGATCTGCAGCCTGATCGGCCCGAACGGCGCCGGCAAGTCGACGATCTTCAACCTGGTGACCGGCTATCTGCCGGTCAGCGAGGGGGAGATCCATTTCGCCGGCCGGCGCATCGACGGCCTGTCGACCCGCGCCATCAGCCATCTTGGCGTGGCCCGCGCCTTCCAGATCGCCAAGCCCTTTCCCGACCTGAGCGTGGAGGACAATGTCCGCATCGGCGCCCTGTTCGGGCGCGAGGGCCCGCGCGATGTGGAGCGGGAGACGGAACAGGCGATCGCGCTCTGCGGCCTGGAGCCTTTGCGCGACCGCCAGGCGCTGGGCCTGACGGTCGGCAACCTGCGGCGGCTGGAACTGGCGCGCGCCATCGCCGCGCGGCCGCTGCTGCTGCTGGCCGACGAACCCTGCGCCGGCCTAAACCCGTCGGAGACCGACGAGGTGATCGAGATCCTGCGCCGCATCCGCGAGCGCGGCATCACCGTGCTGCTGGTGGAGCATGACATGGGCGCGGTGATGCGGGTGTCGGACTCGATCTTCGTCATCGATGCCGGCCGCAAGATCGCCGAGGGCACCCCGGTCGAGGTCGCCGCCGATCCGAAGGTGATCGCCGCCTATCTCGGCACGCCGGTGGAAGACTGAAACCGCTCGACTGGCGGCCCGGCATGGGGGCCGCCCGGCCTCCCCAGGAATGCCGCGCCGCCGCCGCCGTGAGGTCATAAAGTGCGCCGGTAATGGGCCTCCAATCGACGTCATGGAGGTTCGACCATGCAAGACCCCCGAAAGACTGGCTGGCCCGGCACCTCGTCGCGTTGTCGGCTGGCGCTGTTCGTCGTCTCCCTTGCGGCGCTCGGAGTGCCGGCTAGTGCGGCCGCGGCGATGCCGGAACGACCCCAGTACTATACGGTATCGAGTCTGCCGTTTACCGGCTACGAGCCTGGCGGACACCTGACAGGGCGGCTGGAAGTGACCTGCGTGGCTGACCCTGCTGCAACGATCACCTATCAGGCGCCGATGGACCGGAATCGGAACACGGCCAGACATTTCCTCCTTTGCAGCGGCCCTATCCGCGTGACCGGCCAGGTCTGGCCGACGGAGAAGCCGGGACAGTCCACGGCCTGCACCCCTGTCGTCTCCCACCAGCCGAAGGAGGGTTCCTGGCCGGTCATGAACTTCGTGCAGTGGCGGTCGGTCGAGGTCGCGGGCGACCGGATCCGTTGCGAGATGATCGCCTACTGACATGGTCCCAGGGCGGGCGTCGCCACCTACCGGTACAGGTCCGGCCGGCGGTCCTGGCGGTAGGTGGCGATGCCGCGCCAGCGTGCCAGGTCGGCGCCGTCGTGGAAGATGTCGGCGGCGGCGAAGCCCTGGCCCTGGCCGACCGAGGCCAGGATGCGCCCCGACGGCGCGGCGATGCAGGAATGGCCCAGCGACAGGAAGCCGGCCTCCGGGCCGGTGCAGTCGGCCATGGCGAGCCAGATGCCATTCTCCAGCGCCCGGGTGCCGGCCAGGGCCTGAACCACCGGCCCGGTCCAGCCCCAGGTCTCCCGCTGCCAGGCGTCGGAGATCCAGTTCGTGCCGTTGATCACGACGTCGGCACCCAGTTCGACCAGCCGGCGCACATAGTCGGGAAAGATCAGGTCGTAGCAGACCGTCAGGCCGATCCGGCCGATCGCCGTTTCCACCACCACGGGCCGGTCGCCCGGGGCGAAGCAGTCGCGCTCGGCCGCGAACAGGTGGGCCTTGTGATAGGTCGCCAGACGCCGGCCGTCGGACCCGAACAGCAGCAGGCTGTCGTAGAATCTTCCCCCTTCCGCGATCGCCATGCCGACCGCCAGGTGCAGGCCGGAGGCTTTGGCGATGGCGCCCAGCCGGGCGGCGGTCGGCCCGTCCTCCGGCTCGGCCAGTTCGGCCAGGCGGTCGCTGATGAAATAGCCGGTGGTCGCCGTCTCGGGCATCACCAGCAGGGCGGCGCCGTCCTGCGCGGCGCCGCGGGCGATCGCCTCGATCTGCGCCAGGTTGGCCGCGACCTCGCCCGGACGCGGGTTCATCTGGCCGACGGCGATCCGCGATCGCGGCGGGGCGGCTGGTGCGGTCATTGCTTTGTCTCCATCTGGCCCTCGGGGCCGCCCGAGGCTGCCAGCAGCACGGCCGCCTCGTCGGTCTCCGCGGTTGGCAGTTCGGTTACGATGCGGCGGTCGCGCATCACCACTATGCGGCTGGTGAGGGCGAGCAGTTCCTCGATCTCTGAGGAGATCACCAGCACCGCGACCCCCTGTCCCGCCAGTTCCTCCAGCAGGTCGTAGATCTCCGCCTTGGCACCAATATCGACGCCGCGGGTCGGTTCGTCGCAGACCAGCAGCCGGGGGCCGCGCAGCAGGGCGCGGCCGAACACCACCTTCTGCTGGTTGCCGCCGCTGAGCTGGTCGACCGGCATGTCCAGGCTGCGCGCGGCCAGGCGCATCCGCTGCAGCAGCTCGCTGCACTGGCGCCGCTCCCGCCGGCGGTTGAGGAAGCCTGCGCGCGCGAACTGCGACAGCGCTGCGGCGCTGGTATTGGTCAGGATGTCCAGGTTGGCGAACAGGCCGTCGCGCTTGCGGTCTTCCGTCAGGTAGACGAAGCCGGCGCGCATCGCGGCGGCCGGACTGTTGCATTGAATCGTCTCGCCGTCCCAGCGTACCGAGACCTCGGTATCGCCGCGGCCGAGGCCGCAGAGCGCGCGGCCGAGGCTGGTGCGGCCGGCGCCGACCAGGCCGCCCAGGCCGACGATCTCGCCCGGGTCCAGCCGGATCCTGCCCTCCGCATCGCCGCGCCGGTAGTGCAGCTCGATCCGGCCCTCGCCGCCGGCCGGCCGTGGCGGCGCGCGATGGCGGCCCGTCTCGCCGACCATCAGGGTCACGAGTTCCTCCAGGTCCAGTCCCGCCGCCGGCCGGGTCGCCACCAGGGCGCCGTCGCGCAGCACGGTGACCCGGTCGGCCACTTCCAGCACCTCCTCCAGCCGGTGGGAGACATAGAGGATCAGCAGGCCGTCGGCCTTCAGCCGGGCGATGATCTCGAACAGGTTGCGCTGCTCGGCCAGGGAGAGGACGGCGGTGGGCTCGTCGAGGATCAGCACCCGGGAGGAGCCGGCGAGGGCGCGCGCCAGTTCCACCATCTGCTGCTGCGCGACGCTCAGACCCTCCACCACCGACTGCGGGTCGAGCGCCAGGTGGTGGCGCTGCAGCAGGGCAGCGGTGTCGGCCACCATGCGGGCCTCGTCCACCGCGCCCAGGCGCCGGGCGGTGCCGGCCTTCAGCGGCTCGCGTCCCAGAAAGACGTTGCGGGCGACGGTCAGCTGCGGCACCAGGCTGAACTCCTGGTAGACGGTCGCGATGCCGATCTCCCGCGCCAGCGCAGGGGTCAGCGGCCCGGCAGGCCGGCCGTCGATCAGGATCTCGCCGGCGCTGGGCGCCACCGTCCCCGACAACAGGTTCATCAGGGTCGACTTGCCGGCGCCGTTGGCGCCGACCACGGCATGGACCTCGCCCGCCACGGCGGACAGGTCCACGCCGCGCAGCGCCGCCACGCCGGCATAGTGCCGGGCGAGCGCCCGGACCTCCAGCAGGGGCGTGGCGGGCTGCATGGTGGCGGAACTCCGGCTCAGCGTTCCGCCTCAGCGTTCCGGCAGGAATTCCGGCGGCAGTTCGCTGGCCCACCAGTCGTCGGGGGCCTCCATGTCGACATGGGCGTCGACATTCTCCGGCGAGATGAAGGGGTCCTTCACCGCGGTGCCGCGGGTCACCGGCTCGCCCTTCAGGATCTTCAGCCCCTTCTGCACGGCGACCTGGCCTGCGCGGGTGGGGAAGGTGACGGCGCCGCCCTGGCGATGCTCGGCGACCCATTTCAGCCAGCCGTTATATTCGTCGCCCGGCGACATGGTGACCTCGTCCAGGCGGCCGGCCTCCTCGAAGGCTTCCGCAACGCCGATCGACATCTGGCCGGCGGGCGAGAACACGCCGTCGATGCGCGGATAGCGCTGCAGCAGGTTCTCGGTGATCTGCTTCGCCTTGGCGCGGTTCCAGTCGCCGTATTCCGCGGTCAGCAGCTCGACCTCGGGATATTCCTTCAGCACCGTCTTCAGCGCGTCCAGCTGGTCGACCGCCGCCGTGGTGCCGGCGATCGGCAGCATGGCGATGATCTTGCCCTTGCCGTCCAGGTCTTCCATCAGGCGCCGGGCCACATCCTCCCCCAGCGACCACTGGCTGATATAGGCATTGGCGATCGTGCCGGGGGAATCGGTGAAGCCGCCGCCGGTGTTGATCGTCGGTACGCCGGCATCGACGGCGCGCTGCAGCACGTCGGCGATCGCGGCATCGTCCACCGGCCAGTACAGCAGCAGGTCGATGTCCTGGCGCAGCAGGTCCTCGATGTCGGAGACCTGCTTCGCCGGGTTGAAGGCGGCGTCGGTGACGATCACCTCCTCGACCTCCGGATGCTTCGAGGCCTCCCAGCGGATGTGCTGCAGCGCGAAGACCACCCAGGAGTTCGACAGATAGCCGGCGGAAACGCCGATCTTGTAGGGCGGCTCTTCCTTGAAGCGGCTGGTATCGACGGTCTCCGCGGCCGCCTTGTCCTGCGCGTCGCGGGCGGCCTGGTCGGCCAGGGCGCCGCCCGACAGCAGCAGCGCGGCGACCGTACCGGCCAGGGCAAGGCCCCTGACGGGCAGGCAATCTCTGAGCTGGATCATTGCGTCTCTCCCTTGGTTATGATTCCGGCCGGTCCGCCTCAGGCCCGGCCGGTGCGTGCCTGCAGATGGCCGTAGAGGGCCGAGGCGAGGATGATGATGGCGCCCATCACGACGAGCTGCAGGTGGTAGTCGAGGCCGACGATGTTCACGAGGTTGAAGGCCATCACCAGCACCAGGACACCCGCGACGGTGCCGGCGATGCCGCCGCGGCCGCCCTCGAAGGTGGTGCCGCCCAGCACCACCGCCGCCAGGACCTGGAATTCCAGCCCCTGGCCGGCACTGGTGCTGGAGACGCCGGAACGGGCCAGCAGGGCGATGCCGCCCAGTGCGCCGAACAGGCCGGAGACGGCATAGGCGATGACCGTGGTGCGGCGCACCGGCAGGCCGGAAAGCAGCGCGGCCTGCGGATTGCTGCCGATCAGGAACAGCCGCCGGCCGAAGCTGGTGGTCTTCTGCACCGCCAGGCCCAGCGCGGCCAGCGCGACGAAGACGATGGCCAGCACCGGCACCAGGCCGTCGAGGCGGGTATTGGCGAGGTCGCGGAAGCCGGGCGCGACCTCGCCGCGGGCGGTGCCGCCGGAATAGATCTGGGTCAGGCCGTAGACCGCGACCGCGGTGCCCAGGGTCAGGATGAACGGCGTCACCCGGCTGAACGCGACCAGCGCGCCGTTGATGGCGCCGATGGCCATACCGACCAGGCAGGTCAGCAGGATCGCCGGCAGGGTGTTGGCGGCATCGCCGTCCATCTGTACCGCACAGAAGACGGCGGTCAGCGAGATCACCGCGCCGATCGACAGGTCCACCCCGCCCAGGATCATGACATAGGTGACGCCGATCGCGGCGATGCCGACGGGCGCGATCTGGCGCACCACGTTGAACAGGTAGTTCGGCATCAGGAAGGCGTCCGATACCGCGGCGCCGACCAGCCAGACGGCGATCAGCGCCAGGAAGATGGCATTCGCGGCGAGCAGCCGGTCCAGCCGGGCACGGGCCTCTGGCGTCATTGCCGCGATCATGAGGCGGCCGCCCGGCGCGGCTGGTTGGCCAGGATCACCGCCACCACGATCAGTCCCTTGGTGAAGGTCTGCACGAAGGCGGAGACCTCCAGCAGGTTGAGCAGGTTGGAGGCCAGGCTGAGCACCAGGACGCCGGCGACCGAGCGGATCACGCTGCCGCGGCCGCCCGACAGGGCGGTGCCGCCCAGCACCACGGCGACGATGGCGTCCAGTTCCAGCCCGGTGCCCGCCAGCGGATAGCCGGTGCCCAGGCGGCCGGCCAGGATCAGCCCGGCCAGACCGGCGGACAGGCCCGAAAGGGTGAAGGCGAGGAAGCGGATCCGGGCGACGTTCACCCCGGCACGGCGGGCATTCTCCGCATGGCCGCCGACGGCGACAAGGTGATGGCCGAAGCGGGTGCGGGTGATCAGCAGATGGGCGCCTGCCAGCACGACCAGGACCGCGATCCCGGCGATCGGGATGCCGAGGATGTCGCCGTTGGCAAGGGTCTGCAGCGGCTCCGACGCGCGGCCGACGCTGCGGTCGGCATAGGTGAAGATCGCGCCCTGCAGGATGAACAGCATGCCGAAGGTCAGGATCAGCGGATGGATCCGGAACAGATTGGCCAGCAGGCCGTTGACTGCGCCGATGCCGGCGCCCAGCAGCAGCATCAGGATCGCGACCGGCAGGGTCATCGCCGCCTCGCCGTCGACCAGCGCGCAGGTCAGGACGACCACCAGGCCGGTGGCCATACCGACGCTGAGGTCGATCAGCCCGGCCAGGATCACGAAGGTCTGGCCGATCGCCAGCATGCCCAGCACGGTGGACTGGCGGACGATGTTGGCCAGGTTTTCCGGTTCCCGGAACTGCGGCAGGCCGATGGCGGCCAGCGCGATCACGACCGCAAGGAGGATCCAGATGCCGGTGACGGAAAGGTCCAGCCGCCGCAGCACGGCGAGGGGCGCCGCGGCCCCGGACCTGCCGGCTAGAGCCATGCGATGATCTCGTCGCTGTCCGCCACCCAGCCGTACTTCATCGCGAAGTTCTTCAGGGTCGCGGCATGCAGGTCGGGCGCGAAGGAGGAAACGGCGTCTGCGGCAATGCTGGTCCGGTAGCCGTGGTGGAAGGCCTCCCGCGCGGTTTCCTCCACGCAGATCTGCGTGACCGTGCCGGTCACCACCAGGGAGCGCACCGCCAGCACCTTCAGCAGGTCGTCCAGGCCGGTGCCGTGGAAGGCGCCATAGCCGTACTTGTCGATGACCGGGTCGTCGGCGAGCGGCGCCAGCTCGTCGATCACGTCGATGCAGGGCAGCGGGCGATCGCGGTCGCCATAGCTGCGCTCATGCCCCGGCCAGCAGCAGCGCTGGTCGGGCCGGCATTGCGGCGACCAGTGCCAGAGCATGTTGCCGCTGCGGCGGGACAGGAAGCGGGTGAACAGGATAGGCCGGCCGCGGCTGCGGAAGGCGTCGATCAGGCGCAGATGCGGTGCGATGGTGGCACGGGCATCGGGCACCTCCAGCGGTGCCCCGACCCGCACGAAGTCGTTCTGCATGTCGACCACGACGAGGGCGGGCGCCGCGACCCGCTCGGCCACCGGCACCTCGTCCGCCGTCGGGTATTGCCCTGCCTGTGCCATGCCAAGCCTCGCACCGGATCATTCCCGCGACGGTGGAAGCGCCGACCGTCGCATCGCGGGGATGCTATCGCCGCCGGATGCGGATGGTCAATCGGAACCAACCAAACGGTTGATGCCGGGCTGTGACCAGATTTCCCTGTGCATTCGAAAGCACGACACGCAGCGAAGCGGCATCCGGCCGGTCGGCCGGATGTGCCTGCCCGATTTTCAACTAATTGGTTGAAAGCGTCAGGCTGCCGCGCCGGTGCCGAGAAAGGCCTTCTGGACGAAATCGTCGGCCAGCAGCTCGCGGCCGGTGCCCGAGAGCACGACCTGGCCCTTTTCCAGCACATAGCCGCGGTCGCAGATCCGCAGCGACTGGTGGACGTTCTGTTCGACCAGCAGGATGCCGATGCCGCGGTCGCGGATCGACCGCACCAGGTCGAACAGCCCCTGCACCAGGGTCGGCATCAGCCCGAGCGACGGTTCGTCCAGGATCACCAGCTTCGGCGCGCTCATCAGGCCGCGGGCGATCGCCAGCATCTGCTGTTCGCCGCCGCTCATCAGGCCGGCCAGCTGGCTGCGCCGCTCCGCCAGGCGGGGGAACAGGTCGAGCACGAAGTCCATGCTCTGCGCCTTCGCCTTCTGGTCGCGCACCGCATAGGCGCCCATCTCCAGATTGTCGACCACGCTGAGCTGCGGAAAGATCATCCGCCCCTCCGGCACCAGGGTGATGCCGTGCCGGACCACATGGTGGCTCGGCCGGCCGGCCAGCTCCGCGCCGTTGAACGCGATGCGCCCGCGGGCGGGGCGCTGGGCGCCGGCGATGCACTTGACGGTCGTGGACTTGCCGGCACCGTTGGCGCCCAGCAGCGCGACGATCTCGGTATCGCCGACCTCCAGGCTGACGCCGGCCACCGCGATCGCGCCATCATAGGCGTAGTGCAGATCCTCGACCTTGAGCATGAGCGCCTGCATCCCTTCTATCATGTGCGCGGATGGGGTGCCGGAGTTTACCGACGTAATCGACGGTAGCAGGCAAGGCCTGTCCTGGCCAGGGTCGGGCAGGGCAGAGCGGAATAGGGCTGGGGACTGCCTTTCCCGCGCCGGATCGGCTAGCCTCGCGACGGCGCGGCCGTCGGGGAGCATGAAGATGGTAACGGCGATGCTTGAGGGCGGCTGCAGCTGCTGGCAGGTCCGGTACCGGCTGGCGGCGCCGCCGATGTTCGTCCATTGCTGTCATTGCCGCTGGTGCCAGCGGGAGACCGGCAGCGCCTTCGCCCTGAATGCCCTGGTGGAGGCCGACCGGATCCACCTTCCGTGTTCGGCGCCGGAGATCCTGCTCACCCCGTCGGAAAGCGGTGCGGGCCAGAAGATCGCCCGTTGCCCGCGATGCCGGGTCGCGCTGTGGAGCCACTATGCCGGCGCCGGGGACAGAATCTGCTTCCTGCGTGTCGGGACCTTGGACAGGCCCGACCTGGTGCCGCCGGACATTCATATCTACACCGCCTCGCGCCAGCCCTGGTTCGTCCTGCCGGAGGGTGTCCGCGCGGTGCCCGAATATTATGACATGGCCAGCGAATGGCCGCCGGAGAGCCTGTCCCGATACCGGCAGGCGCGTCGCGGTTCCGCTTAGCCCGTCCGCCAGCTAGCGGTCCGCCGGCCGCTCCGGCACCTGTGCCCCGTCGCCTGCCTCCGCCGACCAGATCACATATTTCAGCGGCCAGCTCCGCAGCGCTTCCGCCGGCGGCATCCCATCGTCGGGCCCGTCCCAGGCGCTGCCGTCGAACAGCAGGTTGATGCGCCGGCTGTCGGTCATGGTGCAGATCAGCATGCCGGACAGCTGGTCGATGCCGCGCACGCAGTCTGCTTCCTCCGGATCGGGGAAGAAGCTCTCGAACGGGCTGCCGATATGGCCCTCGCCCACGCCCACCCGCGGGTGGAAGACCTGGACAAGCCCGATCCGGCCCTGGCTGTCGGGATAGATGCTGAGGACGGGGATGTCGTCGCGCAGCACATGGATGATCTGCAGTTCCTGCGCCTCGGTCCGGTAGGTGCCGGTGGTGACCGCGAAGCCTGGCGGCAGCTTCTGGCGGACCGCCATCGGGTCGAACGAGGTGGCCGCGTCGATACCCGCGACATTGTCTTCCACGACCTCCAGGTCCGGCACCTGGTTCTCCTGGCCGCTGGCTTCCCTGTCCTCGGCCTCCCTGTCCTCGGCCTCCCTGTCCTCGGCCTCCCTGTCCTCGGCCTCCTTGTCCTCGGCCTCTTTGGCCTCGGCCTCTTTGGCCTCGGCTTCCTGGCCCTCGGCTGCGCCAGCGGCGGCCTCTCCGGACTGCGCCGCCGTGCTGTCGTCCGCAGACCCTGCCGCCAGGGCCGGCCCGCCGGCGACGACCGCCCATGTCAGCGCCAGGGCGAGCAGATGGGCGGTCGCCCGGGGCAGCAGGCGGGCGAGCGACCGGGCCAGCAACCGGGTGCGCACCAGGTTCAGGGGTCGAAAGCCGTTCGATGTCACGCTGTCCTCCCGGGGCGCCCGGCCGGCGGTGCCGCGACCGGCAACACCCGCAGGGCCTTCTGCTACGCTATAATTGGGCTCCTTAGCACAGATTGTAACCGGGGGAAGATCGGATGCCGGAAGGCGTGAACAGGCAGTGGCTGCTGGCGGCACGGCCGCAGGGGGAGCCGAAGGACAGCGATTTCCGCTGGTCGGAGGCGGCGGTGCCGGAACCGGGGCCGGGCGAGTTGCTGGTCCGCACCATCTACCTGTCGCTGGATCCCTATATGCGCGGCCGCATGAACGCGGGACCCTCCTATGCGCCGGCGCTGCAGCTCGGCGACGTGATGGTCGGCGGCGCGGTGAGCCGGGTCGTTGCCTCCCGGAATCCCGGGTTCGCCGAGGGCGATATCGTGGAGGGACGGACCGGCTGGCAGGACTATGCGCTGTCGGACGGCGGCAATCTGCGCAAGGTGGATCCGGCCCTCGGGCCGATCTCGACGGCCAATGGGGTGCTGGGGATGCCCGGGGTCACCGCCTATACCGGTCTCCTCAATATCGGCCAGCCGAAAGCGGGGGAGACGGTGGTGGTGGCCGCGGCCTCCGGCGCCGTGGGCGCGGTGGTCGGCCAGATCGGCAGGATCAGGGGTTGCCGCGCGGTCGGCGTGGCCGGTGGGGCAGAGAAGTGCCGGTTCGTAATCGAGGAACTGGGCTTCGACGCCTGCATCGACCATCGCGACCCTGACTTCGAGGCCGCGCTGAGGGCCGCCTGCCCGGACGGCATCGACGTCTATTTCGAGAATGTCGGCGGCCGTGTCTTCGACGCGGTCCTGCCCCTGCTGAACACCTTCGCCCGGGTGCCGGTCTGCGGCATGATCGCGCATTACAACGACAGCGCGCCGCCATCCGGGCCGGACCGCCTGCCGATGTACATGCGCCTCGCCCTGACCCACCGGGTCACCACCCGTGGCTTCATCGTCTGGGACTATCAGGACCAGTACGGTGAGGCGCTGTCCGACCTGTCCGGGTGGGTGAAGGATGGCCGGTTGAAATATCGCGAGGATATCGTCGACGGGCTGGAGAACGCGCCCAAGGCGTTCCGCGGCCTGCTGCGCGGCGAGAACTTCGGCAAGCTGTCGATCCGGGTCAGCGACGATCCGGCCGGATAGGCTGTCCGGCCAGGGTCGGGGCGGGGGCGGCTGGCTATTCCAGGACGGCCTTGATCAACAGGACTGCCAGGAACCCCAGGAACAGCAGCGCGGTGGTCAGGCTGCTGTCTCTGGCGCCCTCGTGCGCCTCTGCCAGAAGTTCCTCGAACACCAGGTAGAGCAGCGCGGCGGTGGCGAAGGCCATGACGCCGATGCCGGCCTCCGCTGGCAGCGCGCGCAGCACCAGCGGGCCGACGATGCCGCCGACCGGCAGCAGGACAGCGAGGCCGGCGAGCAGGACCAGGGCCGCTGCACGGCCCAGCCCGCGATTCCGCAGCGACACCAGGAGGGCGAGCCCCAGGAACAGCACTTCCAGGCTCAGCGCGCCGACGATCACCAGCCCGCCCTGCAGGCTGTTCGCCAGGGTGACGCCGGCCAGCAGGCCGTCCACCAGCAGGTCCACCGCCACCGCCACCACCAGTGCGCTCCGCAGCAGGGCGCCGGTATCGGCTTCCTGGTCGGCCCCGTCCCCGTGCCCGTCATGATCCTCTCCGTCATGGCCTTCTCCGGCAAAGCGGCGTACGGCCAGCATGGCGAGGATCCCGAACAGGAAGCCGATGGCCATCGGCAGCGGCGACGTGGTGACATGCAGGGCGGGGACCAGTTCTGCCGCCACCGCGGCGATCACCACGCCTGCGGTGAAGTGCTGGATGCCGCTGCGTGTCTGCGCCCCGGGGCGCCAGGCGAAGGCGAGGCAGCCGCCCAGCAGCAGGCCGGCGGCGGGGATCAGGCTCAGGAGGAAGATGTCGAGCAGCGGCAGCATGCGGACCTCCGGCAGGATGCGAACTGGGTCGGGCAGCCGGGGGCAGCCTAGCATGCCCCGTCCGCTTTGCCCGTCCGCTTCGCCTGCCCGTCTCGCCTGTCCGCCGTGCGCGATCAGCCTTGCATGGGCATGGCGGACTGCCCATGATGAGCCGCCGTTGCACGGCTCATATTCGCAGAAGGGGGTCCTCGATGAGACATGTTCTCCACGCAACGCTCGGCGCCTGCGCCACGGCCGCGCTGACGCTGACACTGGGTTTCGCGGCGCTCGGCGTGAGCGCGGATTCCGCGGCGGCTCAGACCCCGTCGCAGTGCAAGGCGGCCTATGTCAGCTGCATGACGACGACGCCTGTGCCCGACTATTGCGCCCGCAGCCTGGGCACCTGCATGGGCGGCCAGCCGCCTGCGGCGACGATCGCCTGCAGCGCGCCCTACATGCAGTGCATGGCCAGCGCCAAGTCGATGCGCACCTGCACGCCGGCTTTCCGGGCCTGCGTCAGCAAGTAGCGGTCCGCAAGGCCGTTTTCCGCGCGCCCGGGGCCGGACTGGCACCGGGCGGCGGCATGCAAACGAACGGCTCCCCGCGCTCGGGCCAGCGCAGGGGGCCGTTTTCCTTTCCAGCTACCAGGCGGCCCAGCCCTCGTCGACCAGCAGCGTCGCGCCGTGCATGGCGCGGCAATCGTCGCTGGCGAGGAACAGGGCAGCCCCGGTCAGGTCCTTCGGGTCGATGAACGGCACCCCGCCCGGCGTGCGCTCGGTGATCATCTGCACATAGGCCTCCTGCCCCGGGCCGCGCAGCGCCGCGTTCATGTCCGTCTTGATGTTGCCGGGCGCGACAGCGTTGACGTTGATCCGGTGCGGCGCCAGCTCGCAGGCCAGGGCGCGGGTCAGGTTCGCCAGCCCGCCCTTTGAGCCGCAATAGGCCGAGGCGTTGGGAAAGCCGTTCTCGCCGGCGATCGAGGTGATGTTGACGATCCGGCCGCCGCCCTTCGCCTTCATCGCCGGGACCACCGCCTTCACCAGGAAGAAGGGGCCCTTCAGGTTCAGATCGACCTGGGCATCCCAGTCCGCTTCCGTCGTGTCCTCGATCGGCATCGGCACGAAGACGCCGGCATTGTTGACCAGGATGTCGGTGCCGCCGAAATCGTCCGCCACCGCCTTCGCCAATGCCTCGATATCCGCGACCTTGCTGCAGTCCGCGGGATAGGCCGCCGCGCGGCCGCCGGCCGCCGCGATCTCGGACACCACCTTGTCGGCCTCCGCCTTGTTGCTGCGGTAGTTGACTGCGACGGTCGCGCCTTCCCCGGCAAAGCGCAGGGCGATCTCCCTGCCGATGCCGCGCGACGCGCCCGTGATCAACGCCACCTTGCCTTTCAGCCGCATCCCCTCTCTCCTCGCACTTCGGGCCGTGCCGCGGCCCGGTCGCGGCGATGCAGGCCCGGTGATCGTCCGGCCCGTCATGGGCCCCGGTGCGGCAAGGCTTTGCCCCCCGGCCGCTGACGTCAAGTGGGCGGCAGCAGGCGCCGGCGGCCACAGAAAATCCACATTGCCGCCCGCTCCGGGCCAAACCGGTCTGTCGTACTCCCACCCATGGCTCGGCTGCCGAGGCGCAGCCGGTGGAACCGGGCGGCCGGGATCGACGCATTGCGACACATTGCGCCCGACGGTGACCACAATCCCGCCCTGTCCTCACCCACAGCCTTCGGCACTTTCCGCGCCAACGCCGGCTGCGGTCCGGCCGAACCTGAACATAGACCGGAGATGCCGCGGGCCAGGAGCCGAGAGCGGCGGGGGAGAAAATAAAGATGGGCATCGAGACACTGGGATCCGCGACGATCACGACGGACCTTCCGGACGGCCAGTCGCCGCCGACCGACGCGAACGGCGTGCCGATCGCGCCGAACGTCACCGACGGTTTCCAAGGCCCGATCCCGACGAACGAGTTCTACTCCGCGCTGCAATACCCGTTCTTCAGCGCCGACGACGCCCGGGTGATGCATGCGAATCCGCTGTCGATGAAGGCGGTCGATGGCGGCCTGGACCTGGGCTACACCGCGCAGGCGACGATCGCGGGCTCCGCCGGGCTGGAGAAGTACGAATACAAGTATCCCTGGGACGCCCAGACCAACCAGAGCGGCGACCTGAATATCGGCCTGGCCGGCCTGGACAATGAGGGCGCGAGGCTCGCCTCGCACGGCGACTGGACCGCCACCGCCGACTGGGGCGGCCAGATGCAGGCCACCTTCGGCCATGGCATGCCCTTCGTCTATGTCACGCGGCAGGGCGATGCCGCCGCAGAGATCACCCTGCACCAGCAGAAGGTCGAGGCGGTCGGCAACCCGGTGCAGCCGCTGAGCTACACCCTGGACGGCCTGAACGGCCATTTCGACGGCTCCGCCCTCCGCTTCAACTTCCCCGTCGATGCCGGTACAGACGTGGCCGAAGGCGTGCAGTTCCGCATCTCCTACGACTTCGACGGCGACGGCAGCTTCGACCGGGTGGAGACCTACAACTTCCACGCCACCGACGCCGCCAACGGCTTCGAGGCCTATACCGATGCCAAGGGCCTGTCCTCGGCCAGCGGCGAGATGGCCGACATGGCCGGCGGCAGCATCAAGGTCGAGCTGTGGCGCGCGATCGGCGACGGCACCTTCGAGGTGGAGACCGGCAGCGACCAGTCCTATGTCGACCTGCCATTCTCGAACCTGACGGTCGACGGCACACCGGCCGGCGAGGGCAAGCTCTACCTGCAGGGCGGCGCCGTCGTCGGCGGCCAGGCCGGCAGCCTGGCGGTCGCGCCGGGCGCGGCGGCCTCCACCGACAGCACGGCGGACACCGTCGCCTCCGTGCCCGGCTGGGACGGGCCCGGCACGGTCTGGTTCGCTGCCGACGGGGTGGTCGGCCTGACCATCAACGGCACCCACTACGGCGTCTTCGGCCCGACCGGGTCGACCTGGAGCTTCAGCGAGGCCGGCCTGGTCTCCGACCTGGACGGCAAGGACTATTTCTCCGTCGCCGCCCTGCCCGACAATTCGCTCGATACGCTGATGGCGTACCGCAAGCATGCCTATACCTTCGTCACCGACAGCGAGGTCAGCTATTCGGTCGACCAGTCCGCCGGCACGGTCACCACCCATTTCGACGTGACGACCGCGCAGATGGAGACCGGCGGCGACCTCGCCGACACGCCGCTGCTGTCGCTGTACCGGCACCAGTACATCAACTCCGACGCGGCCCTGTCCGACTTCGCCTACAATTCCCCCCGCGGCGAGATGAAGGTGCTGGACGGCGACAGCTTCGCCACCGTCATGGACCTCAACCCGCTGCTGCCCTCGCTGCCGTTCGCCGGCGATTCGGCGCAGGCCACGGTATTGCGTGCGCTGCTGGATGCGGAAATGGCGAAGGTGCAGCAGGCGCCGGTGCCCTACGAGGACACCTATTCCGTCGGCAAGGAGCTGGGCCGGCTGTCGGCGCTGGCGCAGATCGCCAACCAGGTCGGCCATGGCGAGGCGCGCGACCTTTTCCTGGACACCATCAAGACCGAGCTGGCGGACTGGTTCGACGCCGCGGACGGGACCGACAAGCTGTTCTACTACAACAGCCAGTGGGACACCCTGCAGGGCTATCCGGCCAGCTTTCATACCGAGACCCAGGTCAACGACCACCACTTCCACTACGGCTATTTCATCGAGGCCTCCGCCACCGTGGCGGAGTTCGACCCCGACTGGGCGGCGACCGGCAATTACCGCGAGATCGTCAATGAGCTGGTGGCCGATGCCGCCAACTGGGACCGCGCCAACGAGGACTATCCCTACCTGCGCTCCTTCGATGCCTATGCGGGGCACAGCTGGGCCTCCGGCCATGGCGCCTTCCCGGCCGGCAACAACCAGGAATCCTCGTCGGAGGCGCTGAACTTCTCCGGCGCCGTGGCGCGCTGGGGTGCGGCGACCGGCCAGGGCGACATCGAGGATCTGGGCCTGTTCCTGCACACGGTCGAGAGCGAGGCCGTCCAGCAGTACTGGTTCGACGTCGACGGCGAGGTGTTTCCGGCCGGCTTCGACTATACCGCCGCAGGGATGGTCTGGGCCGATGGCGGGGCACATTCGACCTGGTTTTCGGCCGATCCGGAAAAGATCCACGGCATCAACTTCCTGCCGGCAACCGGCAGCGGCCTGTTCCTGGCAGAGAACCCCGAGCATATCCTGGCCAGCGTGGCGGCCATCGAGGCGGAACGCGGCGGCGATCCGGTCGTCTGGAAGAACCTGGTCTGGCAGTACCTGGCCCTGGCCGATCCCGACCAGGCCCTGGCCCGCTTCCAGGCCGACCCGAACAACGCCCAGACCGCGGGCGAGGCGGGTATCGAGACCGGCGGCTCCCTCCCGCATACCCTGCACTGGCTGCAATCCCTGAGCGAGGTCGGCACCCTGCGCAGCGACCTGCGCGCCGACACCCCCTATGCCGCCGCCTTCGAGAAGGACGGCGCGATCAGCTACGTCGCCTACAATGCCGGCACCGAGGCGCGCACCGTCACCTTCTCCGACGGCACCGTGATGGAACTGCAGGCGCGCAGCATGATGCTGCGGGAGGCCGACGGCACGGTCCATGTCTATGACTATGCCGCGGCCGGCTATGGCGGTGATACCGGGGGCGGCGATACGGGTGGCGGCGATACGGGCGGCGGCGATACGGGCGGCGGCGACACCGGCGGCGGTGACACAGGCGGCGACGGCGGCGGCGGTGACACAGGCGGTGACGGCGGCGGCGATACGGGCGGCGACGGGAGCGGCAATCTGGCGCTGAGCCTGGGCGATGGCGGCCAGCTGCTCTTCGGCACAGCCGACCCGGTCGCGCTGACCGATGCGCAGGGCTATTCGGTCAACGCGCCGGCGAACGCCCTGACCTTCACCCTCGACGGCCTGACGGGCAGCTACCAGGGCGGCGGCACAACCGCCTTCACTCTGTCGCTGGACGCCGGCAGCGTCGCCGGCAACGGCACCCAGATGCGCATCTCCTACGACTTCGACGGCGACGGTCAAGTCGACCGGGTGGAAAGCTTCGATGTCCTGCCCACCAACGATGTGGACGGTTTCGAAAGCTTCGTCACCACCCATCTGGTCCAGTCCGAAGGGGCCTTCGCCGATTTCGCCGGCGGCACCGTGAAGGTGGAGATCTGGAACGCCTTCGGTGCCGGCGGGGTCAGCTTCGACCCGGCGGCCTCCAGCATCACCCTGCCGTTCGAGCTGTCGGGCGGCAGCGGGGGCGATACGGGCGGGGGCGATACGGGCGGGGGCGATACGGGTGGCGGCGATACCGGCGGCGGTGGATCGGGCGGCAGCGGGGCGCTGGCCCTCAGCCTGGTCGCCGGCGGCGACCTGGCTTTCGGCGACGCGGAGCCGGTAACCGTCGCCGCGGCGCAGGGCTATACCGTCAACGATCCGACCAATGCCCTGGGCCTGACCCTGGAAGGGCTGAACGGCAGCTACCAGTCGGGCGACGCGCCCCGCTTCCTGCTGGCACTGGATGCCGGCCAGTCGGCGGGCAACGGCACCCAGATGCGGCTGTCCTACGACTTCAACGGCGATGGCCAGGTCGACCGGATCGAAGATTACGACATCCTGCCGACCGACGATGTCGACGGCTTCCAGTCCTTTGCCACCACCAGCCTGATCCATGCGGAGGGCGCCTATGGCGACTTCACCGGCGGCAAGGTGAGCGTCGAGATCTGGAACGCCTTCGGCTCCGGAGAGGTGCGCTTCGATCCCTCGGCCTCCAGCATCCACCTGCCGTTCGACCTGCAGGCTGGCGGTGACGCGGGTGGTGACGATTCTGGTGGCGGCGACACGGGCGGGGGCGATACCGGCGGCGGCGATGGCGGGGCAGGGCATGGCGCCTTCACCCTGGACGGCGACGGTGTCCTGCACCTGGACGGCAGCGATCCGGTGGCGATGCAGTCGGCCGGCGGCGGCTATCATGTCAATGCGCCGCAGATCGCCGCCAGCTTCACCGCCGACGACCTGACCGGGACATTGCAGGATGGCGGCCTGCCGTCCTTCCGCATTGCGCTGGACGCTGGCAGCAGCGCCGGCAACGGCACGCAGGTCCGGCTCGCCTACGACTTCGACGGCGACGGCGCGGTGGACCGTACAGAGACCTATGACGTGCTGGCGACCAACGACCTGCCCGGCTACGAGCTGTTCCAGTCCGGCAACCTGCTGTCCGCCGATGGCGCGATGGCCGATTTCGACGGCGGCTCCGTGACCATGACGGTCTGGAACGCCTTCGGGAACGGCGCGGTGTCGATCGACCCGTCGCAGACCAGCCTGGACCTGCCGCACCAGCTGTCGACCGATGGCGGCTCATCAGGCAGTTCGGGGGGCGGCTCGGGCGATACCGGCTCAGGCAGCGGGAGTGACGGCAGTTCCGGTGGCGAGGAGCCGCTGGCCTGGACCCTCTACCTGGCGGACGAAGGCGGCCTGCAGTCGGAAGCCCCGGCCGCAGGAGTGGAGACCCTGGCGCCGGCCGGCACGGGCGATGGGGCCAGCTTCAGCCTGGATGGCATCGACGCGACCTATACCGGCGGCAGCCTGGACTTCGCCGCGATCCTGGATGCCGGCCATTCGGTCGGGAACGGGGTGGCCCTGAAGGTGCAGATGGACTTCGACGGCGACGGCAGTTTCGACCGGACCGAGGAGTTCGCCTACTACGCCACGAACGACCTGCCGGGCGGCGAGACCTATGCCGGCGCTGCCGGACCGCAGGCGGTCAGCGGCACCGGCTACCAGGACTTCGCCGGCGGCAAGCTGGTGGCCACCTTCAAGTCGGTGATCGGCACCGGTGCGGTGGACCTGGGCTATGGCGGTGGCGACATGTCGCACCTGCTGCTGCCCTACCAGCCGC
>NZ_JBHRTR010000011.1:0-18729 GCF_042646425.1 Marinibaculum pumilum | reverse complement strand
GGCCGGCCGGTGCGCCTCATTCCTCCGGGAAGGTCTGAAGCACGTAGAGGGAGCGGAGAAGCTCGCTGGGCCGGGCGCCCATCGCGCCGAACCAGGTGCCGTAGATCTCCGTGATCTTCGGCGTGCTGTACACCTTCGACAGGGCCCGGTTCACCACGTTGCGGAAGCCATGGTCGTTGGGCCGCAGGGCCAGCGCATAGGGTTCGTGGCTGAACAGGCCCCGTGCCAGGCTCAGCATGCCGGCATCCGCGGAATCCCGTGCCAGGCCGATCAGGATCGTCCGGTCGGAGGCATAGGCATCGATCTTGCCGCCGACCAGCATCTCCAGCGCTTCCGCATGGTTGCCGACCGGCACCATGTCGGGCGCGATCCCGGTGCGCTTCGCCACCTGCTTCAGTGCCGTCTCCGTGGTTGTGCCGGGCAGGATGCCGACCCGCCGCAGGTGCGCGTCGTTGACGGTGTTGATGCCGGTGTCGCGGCGGGTCAGCAGGGTGGCGCCGGTCACGAAGGTGAGGCTGGAAAAGTCCATCTGCTCCTGCCGGGCCAGGGTATTGGTGGTCGCGCCGCACAGGATGTCGATATCGCCCGCCAGCAGCCGTTCGAAGCGTTCGTCGGCTGTGACCGGCATGTAGGTGACCTTGAGGTTCGGGCGGTTCACCGCCGTCTTCACTTCTTCCGCCACCTCGCGGCAGAGGTCGATCGTATAGCCGACGACGCTGCCGTCTTCCCGCTGGAAGGAGAAGGGGCGGGCGCCCAGTCGATGGCCGATCCGCAGCTCCTCGTTCACCGCGATCTTCTGCAGGGTGCCCGACATGGCGGTCTCCGCCGTCGCGGGCAGCGACGCAGTGAGGCCGGTCAGGGCGATGGCCGCTGCGGCGGCCAGTGAGAGTCTCGGATTGCGCATTGGTATTGCCCCCCTTCCGCATGCCGCACCTGCGCGAACGGCAGGCAGCCGCCGCGCTGTGCGAGTTTAGCGGCGCCCGGTCACCGGCATAATTGTACTCCAGGACGATGGCGGCCTGCGCTTTTGGTCGCTGCTTGCGGCTGCCTATGATGGCGCCGCATCGTCATGCCGGCAGAGAAGAGCGCGGGAAACGGGGCGGGGAAAAGAGGGAGGCCATGGTCGCAGGGCAGGCGTTCGGGCACCGCGTTCGTGCGGCCTTCGGGCTGGAACCGGGGCTCACCTATCTCAACCACGGCGCGTTCGGCGCGGTCCCGCTTGCGGTGGCGGAGGCGCAGGCCGGCTGGCGGCGCAGGATCGAAGCCAATCCGACTCGCTTTTTCAGCGATGACGGGCCAGAGGCGATCCGCGCCGCGGCACGTGGCCTGGCGCGGCGCTTCGGCGGGCGGGGACGCGACTGGGCCTTCGTCACCAACGCCACTACAGGCGTGAGCACTGTCCTGGATTCGCTCCGGATCGGCGCCGGGGACGTCATCCTGACCACGGACCTTGCCTATCCATCGGTCCTGCGGGCCCTGCACTATTTCACGGCGCGGGCCGGGGCGGAGTTGCGGATCGCCTCGCTGCCGGTGCCGCTGCCGGGGGCGGGGCCGGTGCTCGACGCGGTGGCGGAGGCGCTGTCCGACGGTGCGGTTCGGTTCGCCCTGTTCGACCATATCGCTTCGCCCACCGGCGCCCTGCTGCCGGTGGCGGAACTGGCAGCCCTGTGCCGGCGGCAGGGCGTGCCGGTCCTGGTGGACGGGGCTCATGCGCCGGGCCAGGTGCCGCTCGACGTGCCGGCGATCGGCGCCGCCGCCTATGTCGGCAACCTGCACAAATGGTGCTTCGCGCCGCGCGGCGCCGGCATGCTCTGGGTGGACCCGCAGTTCCAGGGCCGCATCGAGCCGCCGGTGATCGCCAAGCCGCTGGACGAGGGCTTCCCTCGCTCCTTCGACTATCTCGGCACCTTCGATCCCAGCGCCTGGCTGGCCGCGGCCGACGGCTTCGCCTTCGCCGACATCTGGGGGGCGGCGGAGATCGCGGCCGCCAATGCCGGCCTCGCGCGGCGTGCCGGCCTGCAGCTGGCGGCGGCCTGGGACACGGAGGTGGCGACCGCGCCGGAAATGGCGGCGGCCCTGGCGGCGATCCGCCTGCCGCTGGCCGGCGAGCGGCTGCGCGCCCTGGCGGAACGCCACGGCGACCTGTTCCGGGCCGGGCGCGCGGTCGGGCGGGGCCTGCGGGAACGCCACGGCATCGAAGTGCCGGTCGTGGCCCATCGGGGTCTTCTCTGGGTACGGGTATCGGCACAGATCTACAACGAGATGGAAGACTACGCGCGGCTTGTCACGGCCCTGCCGCAGGAGCTGGCCGCGCAATAGGAGGATATCCATGCGCTGCCTGCCGATCCGTGCCCTGCTCCCCGCCCTGCTCCTCGTCCTGTCCCTGATCCTGCCCGGCCTGCCACATGCCGTGGCGGCCGCGGAAGATCCCGCAGAGGATCTTTGGGTGGCCCTGGCGCAGGGGCGTGCGGCGGTGGTGATGCGGCATGCGCTGGCGCCTGGCACCGGCGATCCGGCCGCCTTCGACCCGGCCGACTGCGCCACCCAGCGCAACCTGGACGCGGCCGGCCGGGCGCAGGCCCGTGCCATCGGCGATGCCTTCCGCGCCGCCGGGATCGACCAGGCCCGCGTCCATTCCAGCGTCTGGTGCCGCTGCCGGGAGACGGCGGAACTGCTGGACCTGGGGCCGGTCGAGGTCCTGCCTGCCCTGAACTCGTTCTTCCGGGACCGCGGCAGGGCGGACGAACAGACCGCGGCACTGCGCGAGTTCCTGGCTGCCAGGGAAGGCGACGGACCGGTCGTGCTGGTCACCCACCAGGTGAACATCACCGCATTGACCGGCGTCTATCCGAGTTCCGGCGAGCTGATCTTCGTTACCCGGGATTCTGCGGCCGGCACCGTCGGCCGCGCCCTGCCGGCGGCGCCCTGAACAAGACCCGGCGGCGGGGTCAACCGGCCTCGGGCAGCGCCACCGCCCCATCGGCCGCCAGGGCCGCGACCTGGCCCTCGTCATAGCCGAGGTCGGCCAGGATCGCCCGGCCGTCGGCGCCCAGGGCGGGGGCCGCCAGGTCGGGCTGCGCCGGCTCCGCGGCGAAGCGCATCGGCACGCCGATATGGCGATGGCCGCCGCCATCCTCCAGCAGCATGCCGCGCTGGCGGGCGAGCGGCCCCTCGAACGCTTCCTTCAGGTCCAGCACCGGCGCGAAGCAGATATCCTTGTCGGCGAACCATGCGGTCCATTCGTCGCGGCTGCGGCCGGCGAAGGTTTCCGCCAGGAAGGCGCGCACCGGCGCCTGCGCCTCCCCCGCCGGCTGCCGGCAGAGCGGGATCAGGTCCGGCCGTCCGAGCGCGTTCAGCAGGTTCTCCGCGAACTTGATCTCGCTGCCGCCCAGGGCGACATGGCCGCCATCGCTGGTGGCATAGACGCCGTACAGCGCGGCGCCGCCATAGAGCCGTTCCTCCGTCGAGACCGGCGGCTGCCCGTCGGCGAACAGGCGCCCGGTGATATGTGGCGTCCAGGCCAGCAGGGAATCGAACATCGCTACGTCCAGATAGTCGCCCTCGCCGGTCTCCCGCGCCCGCAGCAGGGCCATCAGGATGCCGGACAGCGCCATCAGGGAGGCCGCCACGTCCGCCGCCGGCACCGCCGGGATGCCGGGCGGGCGGTCCGGCCCGGTGCCCAGCGACAGGATCCCCGCCAGCGCCTCCACCGACAGGTCGTGGGCCGGTCGCTCGCGGTCCGGGCCGTCCTGGCCGAAAGCGGAGAGGGAGCAGTAGACGATCTGCGGTGCCACCGCCCGCACCGCCGCATAGTCTAGGCCAAGCCGCGCGGCGACACCGGGGCGGTAGCTTTCCAGCAGGACATGGCTGCGCGCCGCCAGCCGCAGCACGACCTCCCGGCCGGCCGCCGATTTCAGGTTCACGGCAATGCTGCGCTTGCCGCGATTGGTATTGCGGAAATAGACCGATTCACCACCGTCGAACGGGCCGATGCTGCGCGTGGCGTCGCCGCGGCCCGGCGCTTCCACCTTGATCACCTCGGCACCGTGATCGGCCATCGTCATGGTCAGATGCGGGCCGGGAAGGAAGCTGGACAGGTCGACGACACGGACACCGGACAGTTTCATGGGACCTCGCGGGTTCGTCGGTCCACCCCCGCGGGCGGGCCTGGATCGGGGATTGGGGCCGGACTATCTACCAGCAGGCGGGCGGAGGAAAGGCGCATCGTCCGGTATGGCGGCAGGCTGGGGCGGGCTGGGGGCGGTTGCCAGCGCGCCACAGCCTGCTAATTCTTTCGTAGGAAGTTCCCGGCAGAATCCTTGCATGGGAGTTGCGTCGCGGCTCATGGTGACGGACCGGGCGCGACGCGGCGGACGATGTGGCCGCGCGATCCGGTAGCCGCGCGTGAGGGAGTTGTTGGAATGCCGGGAGTGTCAGAAGGGCAAGGAACCAGTCCGATGCTGTTCAGAGAGAGTAAGTTCGGGATCGGCGATATCGTCCGCCACAGGTTCTATCCCTTCCGCGGCGTGATCTTCGATGTCGATCCGGAATTCAACAATACCGAGGAATGGTGGCAGTCGATTCCGGCCGAGATCCGTCCCCGGAAGGACCAGCCCTACTATCACCTGCTGGCGGAGAACGCCGAGACCACCTATGTGGCCTATGTGTCGGAACAGAACCTGCTGCCCGACGAGAGCGGCGATCCCGTCTCCCATCCCGAGGTGAAGACCATGTTCTCCGGGCTGGAGGATGGCCGCTACGTGATCCGCAACCAGCAGGCCAACTGACCGGCACCCTGCGTCGCCGCACTCGGGGCCGGCTGCCGCCTGATCCGCGAGGCCGCCGGCAGCGTATCGACAGAATGCTGTGCCCCGGCGGGGCGCTGCGATCCGACGGCCGGCCAGGGGAGCAACGATGATCCGGTTTCTGACCCGCGCAGCGGTCCTGGTGGCGGCTGCCGCCGTCCTTGCGTCCTGCGCCTTCCTGGCCCCCCTGCCCGAGCCGGCCGATACCCGCCAGCGTCTGGCGGCCTTTCCGGTCCGCGACCTGCCGGTCCAGGCGCCGGTGGAGATCCGCTGGAACGACTGGGCGGTGCCCTTCATCGAAGCGCAGAGCGACCATGACGCGGCGGTCGCACTCGGCCTGGTGCATGCCCATCTGCGGCTCGGCCAGATGGAGCTGCTGCGCCATGTCAGCCAGGGCCGGCTGGCGGAGATCGGCGGTCCGCTGGCGCTGGACATCGACCGCTCGCTGCGGATCCTCGACTACGGCAAGGCCGCACCGGCCATCGTCGCCTCGATGCCGGCGGAGACGCGGGCCTGGCTGGACGGCTATCTGGCCGGGGTGAACCACTACCAGGATCATGTCCGCCCGCTGCCGCACGAATTCCAGCTGATGGGCAAGGCGCCGGAGCCCTGGACGGCGGAGGACCTGATCACCATCGGCCGGCTGGCCTCCACCGACGTCAACTGGCTGGTCTGGTTCCGCCTGCTGGAGATGCGCCGCCGGGACGACTGGGCGGCGGTCTGGGCCCGCCTGGTGGAGGAGGGAACGACCTCCGCACCGAGCTATGGCATGGACGACCGTGCCGGCCTGGGCCCCCTGCAGGACATCATGACCGGCTTCGCCAAGACCGGCAGCAATGCGCTGGTGGTGTCCGGCGCGCACAGCCGCTCCGGTGCGGCGCTGATCGCCAGCGACCCGCATCTGGGGCTGCTGCTGCCCAACACCTGGCTGCTGGCGGGGGTGAAGTCGCCCGGCTACCACATGGTCGGCATGATGGTGCCCGGCCTGCCGTTCATGGCGCTGGGGCGCAATCCCGACATCGCCTGGGGAGGCACCAACCTGCGCTCCGCCAATTCCGACCTGTTCGACATATCGGGTTTGCCGGCGTCGGAAATCACCAGCCGGACCGAGCCGCTGGCCGTCCGCTGGTGGTTCGACAGCGAGGTGACGATCCGGGAGAGCCGCTACGGGCCGGTGATCTCCGACGCGCCGATGCTGCCGGGGACCGAGGGGGATACCCTGGCCCTGCGCTGGATCGGCCATGACGTCTCCGACGAGCTGACGGCGATGCTGCGGATGAACCGGGCCCGCAACTGGGCCGAATTCACCGCGGCGATGGCGGGCTTCGCGATCTCCGCCCAGAACATGCTCTATGCCGACCGCTCCGGCCATATCGGCCAGGTGATGGCGACCCATCTGCCCAGCCGCCCGCCCGGCCTGCCGGACCGCATGGTCCGGCCGCCGGAGGCGATCGCCGACTGGGACCGCATCGTCACCAGCCGCGACCTGCCGCAGGCCTACGACCCGCCGGCCGGCTTCATCGCCTCCGCCAACAATCGCGGCGCCGAGGCGCAGGTGCCGGTGGGCTGGTTCTTCTCCGCCAACGACCGGGTGCGGCGCATGCAGGACCTTGTCGGCAGCGCCATCGCGGCGGGGCGAAAGCTCGACGTGCCCGACCTGATGGCGATGCAGCAGGATGTCTACATGTCGTCGGCCCATGCCCTGGCCGAGGCCTTCGTGGCCCGCATCGATGCCGCCGGGATCCGGCCGCCGCCCGACAGCGGCGAGGCGCGCCTGCTCGAACGGCTGCGGGGATGGGACGGCCATTTCCGGGTCGATTCCGCCGGCGCGGTGGCCTTCGAGGCGATGCTGGCGAAGTTCCTGCCGGCCTTCTACGCCGCCGACGATCTGGCGGTGGCGCAGGCCGGGGGGCGGCTTGCCGCGATGGTGCGCGAGGATGTCCTGGCGGCACCCGCCGCCGACCTGGACCCGGCGTTGCGCACCGCCCTGGCGGAGGCCGTGCCTGTGGCAGCGGAATTCCCGACCTGGGGCGACATGCACCGGCTGGCGCTGCGCCATCCGATGGGGATGGTGCCGGTCCTGGGGGAGGCCTACCAGGTCGGCGACTATCCTATCGGCGGCAGCACCGACAGCCTGATGAAGACCGCCCACGACGTGACCGACCAGCGCCACGACACCCGCTACGGCGCCAATGCGCGCCATGTCTCCGACATGGCCGATCCCAATGCCAACTGGTTCGTGCTGCTGGGCGGCCAGGACGGTTGGCTCAACAGCAGCAATTTCGCCGACCAGGTGGAACTCTGGCGGGATGCGGAATATATCCGCATGCCACTGGAGATCGACGCCGTGCGGGCGGCCTTCCCGCGGTCGATCACCCTGGAGCCGGCGGCATCGCCGCGAGGGACGGTGCCGGAGACGGCTTCGAACGCGAGCTGACGGGGCCTCATGGTCGATTTCACCCCGATCCTGCGCTACTACGCCCGGCGCCGGGATCGCGCGCGCAGCGCGGTGCCGCCGGCGGCCGCACAGGCGATGTCGCTGGCGCGGCTGGTTGGCGCGGCGCAGCGCACCGCCTTCGGCCGTGCCCACGGTTTCCGCCGGATCCGCGGTGTGGAGGATTTCCAGGCCGCGGTGCCGCTGCGCCGCTACGAGGATCTGTGGTCGGAATGGTGGGAGCCGGAATTCCCGCAGCTGCGTGACGTCACCTGGCCGGGCAAGATCCCCTATTTCGCGGTCAGTTCCGGTACCTCCACGGGACGCACGAAATACCTGCCGCTGAGCCGGTCGCTGGTGGCTGCAAACCGCCGGGCCGGCCTGGAACTGTTGTCCAACCATGTCCTGAACCGGCCGCAGAGCCGGATCCTGGGCGGCCGGCTGTTCATGCTGGGCGGCAGCACCCGCCTGCAGCGGCTGGGCCGCGGCGTGAAGGGCGGTGACCTGAGCGGCATCCTCGCGGCGGAGACGCCGTCCTGGTCGGGCCTGCTGACCTATCCGACGAAACGCCTGCTGCAGATCGAGGACTGGGAGGAGAAGATCGCCGCCCTGGTCGCCGACCTGCCGCGCCGCGACATCCGCATGATCGGCGGCACGCCGAGCTGGCTGCTGCTGCTGTTCGACGCCCTGGCCCGTGCCCATCCGCAAGCCGGCTGGGGCGCGAAGGGGCTGTTCCCCAACCTGGAGATGGTGGTGCATGGCGGGGTCAATTTCGCGCCCTACCGGCATCGCTTCGCGGAATGGCTGGACGGCACCGGGGCGGAGACCCGCGAGGTTTATCCCGCCAGCGAGGGCTTCATCGCGATCGCCGATGCCGGCCCCGACGACGGCCTGCGACTGATCCTGGACGACCGCCTGTTCTTCGAGTTCGTGCCGCTGGGGGAACTGGACGGCGAGACGCCGACCCGGCACTGGATCGGCAATGTGGAGACCGGCGTGAACTACGCGGTGATCCTGTCCAGCAGCGCCGGCTTCTGGGCCTATGTGCTGGGCGATACGGTGGAGTTCGTCTGCCTGGACCCGCCGCGGGTGAAGATCACCGGCCGCATCAGCTACAGCCTCTCCGCTTTCGGCGAGCATCTGGTCGATGCCGAGCTGGAGGCGGCGATCGCCGCCGCCGCGCGGGAGATCGGCGCCGACGTGACGGACTTCAGCGTCGGCCCGCTGTTTCCAGACGGCGACGAATCGCGCGGCCGCCACCGCTTCGTCGTCGAGTTCGCCGCGGCGCAGCCGGACGATGCGGTGGCCCGCTTCGCGACCGCGCTGGATGCGGCGCTCTGTGCGGAGAACGAGGACTACGAGGTGCATCGCCGCGCCGATTTCGGCATGGCGGCGCCGGAGGTCCGCGCCGTCCCGCCCGGCCGCTACGCCGCCTGGATGAAGGCCAAGGGCAAACTGGGCGGCCAGCACAAGGTGCCGCGCGTGGTCGGCGACGCCGCGGACCTGGACGGACTGCTGGACGACTGAGGGGCCCCTCGCCCGGCGGAACTTGTCCCTGCCACACGGCTTCCGCTACCTTTGCGTCGGCCGCGGGAACAGGACATGTGCGTTGGCGAAAACCGCCTCAGCCTCACTCGACTTGCGGCTCCGCAACGATCTTCCGGAGCTTCGCCGCCTTGCGTGCGCGGTGGAGGGATTCTTCGCGCGTCACGGCCTGCCGTCGGACGAAGGCGCCCGCATGGTGCTGGCCCTGGACGAACTCGTCACCAATGTCATGCACCATGGCGGGACGGGTGCGCAGCCGGTGGCGGAGATCGAGGTGAGCCTGGACCTTGCCGGCGACCGGGTGGTGGCGGTGATTCGCGATGCCGGACACCCGTTCAACCCGCTGACCCTGCCCGAGCCGGATGTCGAGGCGCCGCTGGAGGCGCGTCCGATCGGCGGGCTGGGCATCCATCTGGCGCGGCAGCTGATGGACGTGATCCGCTATCGCCGCGACGGCGACCGCAACTGCCTGACCCTGGTCAAGCGCCTGCCCGGCCTACCACCTGCCGCAGGTACCTGAGCGGCCGTCCGTCGAACACCAGCAGGCCGAAGGTGATCAGCGCCAGGGCTGCCGCGGTGCGCAGGCTGAGCCCATGGCCCAGCAGCAGCGCCCCCAGCGCCGCGGCGCTGAACGGCACGAGCAGGGTGACCAGCAGCACGTTGGTCGCGCCCGCCGCGGCCAGGATCCGGAAATAGAGGATATAGGCCAGCCCCGTGCTGCCGATGCCGAGCGCGGCCAGCGCGCCCCATCCCGCCGCACCGTCCTGCGCCAGGCTGCCGGCGCCGGCCCAGAGCATCAGCGGCGTCATCATCACCGCCGACATGCACAGCATCGCCGTGGCGAGCTGCACCGGCGGCCGGCCGCGGAAGCGCTTGCCGAAGATGCCGGCCGCCGCATAGGAGCAGGCCGCTGCCAGGACCATCGCCTGGCCGGCGAGCCGGTCCAGTCGCGAACCGTCCGGCCGGGCGCCGTCCTGATCGCCGCCGCTGCCGATGGCCTCCCAGGCGGCCGGGCCGATCAGCACGGCGACGGCGACGATGCCGATGGCGATCCCGGCCAGGCGGGGCAGGGTGAGGCGCTCGTCGCCGGTGAACAGATGTGCCGCGATGGCGGCGAAGAACGGCGTGGTGGCGTTCAGGATCGCCGCCAGGTCGGGGCCGATGCGCTCCTGCCCGGAGGCGATCAGGCTGAACGGCACGATGTTGTTCAGCAGCCCCATCGCCGCGGCAGCCAGCCAGAAGCCCCGCCCGGCGGGCAGGCGCTGCCCCACCGCCAGGCAGAACAGCAGCATGAACAGCGCGCCGCCGGCGATCCGCGCCCAGGCGACCTGGACCGCGCCGGTGTCGTGCACCACCGCGCCGACCAGGACGAAGGACAGGCCCCACAGCAGCGACAGGGCGAAAAGCTGGAGCCAGACGAACGGGGACATGGGCGGGCAGGCCGAATGCGGTTGCGGGACGATTGTCGGACGACCTTAGCGCGGCTGCGTCGCCGGCACTTCCCGGATGTTGCGAAAGGTGCTTTCCGCTTCCGCCCGTTACGGGGCAGGATGGCATATCGGCGTAACGCGTTGGGAAGGGGAGCGGGAATGCGCGAGATTGCGGGAAAGGTGGCCTGGATCACCGGGGCGGGGTCGGGCATCGGCGAGGCGGCGGCTCTGGCCCTGGCAGGGGCGGGCATGCACGTGGTGCTGTCCGGCCGGCGGATGGAGGCCCTGGGCGCCGTCGCGCAGAAGATCGAGGCCGCCGGCGGCACGGCGATGATCGAGGTACTGGATGTGGCCGACCGCGATGCGGTCTATCGGGTCGCGGAACGCATCGCCGAGCGCTTCGACCGGCTGGACATGCTGGTCAACAATGCCGGCATCAACATCCCGCAGCGCAACTGGGGCGATGTCACCCTGGACGGCTGGGAGGAGATCGTGAACATCAACCTGAACGGGGCATTCTACTGCATCGCCGCCGCACTGCCGATGATGCGGCGGCAGCAGGACGGGCTGGTGGTCACCACCGCCTCCTGGGCAGGAAAGTACGTGCTGAAGTTCGCCGGCCCGGCCTACAACGCCACCAAGCATGCCGTCGTCGCGATGAGCGAGAGCCTGAACAAGGAGGAATGCGGCAACGGCATCCGCGCCACCGCCGTCTGCCCGGCGGAGGTCGCGACCCCGATCATGGACAAGCGCCCGGTGCCGGTGCCGGCCGAAGACCGCGCGAAGATGGTGCAGCCCGAAGAGATGGGCGAACTGATGCTGTTCCTGGCGCGCCTGCCGGAGACGGTCTGCCTGAACGAAGTGATCATCAGCCCGACCTACAATCGGATCTACATCGAGAATCTGGGATAGCGGCGGAGGGGTTCGCAGACCTTGGGCATGGCACCCGCTGCGTGTCCCCTAGGCGTCACCACCGCGCGCGTCGCGGTGGTCCATGGTGCCGCGAGGCTCCATCAGGGCAAACCTTGTTGGGAAGCTGCAGCATGGACTCGCGTATCAAGTACGCGAGTGACGAGCTCGGGAGAGACAGGTGCTCCCTCCCGCGCCGCCCTCAGCCTTCGGACGTCATCTCCTCCAGACGGCGGAAGAAGCGCGCGCCGTCGACGACTGCGCGGCCGTGCCGGCCCTTCATCAGGGTCCGGCCGTTCCAGCGCGCCTCGACGGCAAAGGTGACCCGGTTGTCGTCGACCGCTGTCACCCGGGCCGTGCAGTCGATCGCCGCGCCCACCGGCGCCGCGCCCAGATGCTGGACGTCGATCATCGTGCCCAGGGTGACCTCGTCCGGCGACATGTAGGGCTTCAGCGCACGGCCGGCGGCCTGCTCCAGGAAGCCGATCAGGGCCGGCGTGGCGACGACGTCGACCCCGGCATTGCCGAAGCTCTCCGCCGAATCCTTCCGGGACGAGGTAATGGTGAGGCGGTTTTCCAGACCGACCGGGACGTCCAGCATCGCAGACAGACTCTCTGGCACGCAGATCTCAGCGAACGGGTCGTGCAGCCCGCGCCCAGCCTCCCAAGCACCCCGCCTGGGACCCCGCAGCCGGACTCAAGGGTGACAGGTTCGACCATTACCGTTGCGTTGACAAGCACCCGGACGCCGAACGGTCTGCACTTTGGCAGCGGCGCCGGCCGGTCTATCGTTGGGGCCGCATCGCCGGCCGTGAGATCGCGACCGGCCGCTTTCAGGAGGAACGCCGATGGATGCTCCCCCACTGGGTTCGAAGCAGGTGCCGCGCTTCCATGACCTGCCGCCGGACGAGAAGGCGGCGCGGGTGGACGCGCTGATCCAGCTGCTGGCGCGCAAGGGCGTGCTGGACCCGGCGGCGATCGACACCATCGTGGCGACCTACGAACAGGATGTCGGCCCGCGCAACGGCGCCCATGTGGTGGCGAAGGCCTGGACCGACCCGGCCTATCTGGACTGGCTGCGCCGCGACGCCACCGCGGCGATCGCCAGCCTCGGCTATGGCGGCCGGCAGGGCGAGGACATGGTGGTGGTCGAGAACAGTCCCGACCGGCACAACATGACGGTCTGCACCCTGTGCTCCTGCTATCCCTGGCCGGTGCTGGGCATCCCGCCGGACTGGTACAAGGCGGAGCCCTATCGCTCGCGTGCGGTGCTGGACCCGCGCGGCGTGCTGGCGGAATTCGGCGTGACCCTGGCGCCGGAGGTCGAGGTCCGCGTCTGGGATTCCACCGCGGAGCTGCGCTACCTGGTGATCCCGATGCGCCCCGCCGGCACCGAGGGCTGGGACGTGGCGGACCTGGCCCGGCTGGTGACCCGGGATTCGATGATCGGCACGGCCCTGGCCCTCGATCCGGCGCGCCTCGATCCCGCCGACCTGCCGGCTTCTGCGGGAGGGCGCGCCTGATGCACGGCATCCACGACCTGGGCGGCATGCACGGCTTCGGCCCGATCGACGTGCACGAGGATCCGCACGACCATTTCCCGGAGCCCTGGCAGCGGCCGCTGTTCGGCCTGGTGCTGGCGATGGGCGCCTCTGGTCTGTGGAACATCGACATGGCCCGCGCCGCGCGGGAGACGATGCCCGCGGCCGATTACCTGGCCAGCGGCTATTACGATCACTGGTGGCACGGCCTGGTCGCCCTGCTGCTGGAGAAGGGCGTGGTGACCTCGGAGGAACTTGCTGCCGCAACGCCGCCTGCCGACCCGGCACCGGCGTCGGCGCCGCGGGTATTGCATCCGGACCAGGTGCCGGCCGTCCTGGCGAAGGGTGCGACCGCCCGTCGCGAACCCGCCGGCCCGCCGAAGTTCCGGCCGGGCGACCGGGTGCGGGTGCGCAATGCGCGGCCCGCCGGCCATACCCGCACGCCGCGCTACTGCCTGGGCAAGGTGGGGGAGGTGGCGCTGCACCACGGCGCCTTCGTGTTTCCCGATTCCGTCGTCGCCACCGGCGATCCCGACCCGCAGCACTGCTATGCCGTGCGCTTCACCGCGGCGGAGCTGTTCGGGCCGGACGGCGACCCGAAGGCGGAGGTGATGATCGATCTCTGGGCCCCCTACCTGCTGCCGGCAGGGGAGGCGGCGCATGACTGAGGCGGACTCCCTGGCCCTGGCGATTGCGGCCGCGCGTGCCGGCGGCGGGGCCTCCCACGACCTGGATGCCGGCCCGGTCTTCGCCGCCCCCTGGCAGGCGCGGGCCTTCGCCACCGTCGTGGCCCTGCACGAGGCCGGCGCGCTGGACTGGAGCGACTGGGCGGCGCGCCTCTCGGCGGCGATCTCGGCAGCGCAGGCCGCCGGCGATCCCGACCTGGGCGACAGCTATTACGACCATTGGGCGGTGGCGCTGGAGGGACTGCTGGCCGATGCCGGGCTGGTGGCGCCGTCCGAGCATGCCGCCGATACCGCGGCATTGCTGCATCACCGGGCCGAGCATCGGCACGGCCTGCCGCCGGTGCCCGGCCATGATGGACATCGCCACGGAGAGCATCGGCATGACTGAGCCGGCGGCAACCGCCGATGGCCCGGTGGTGGAGCGGCCCTGGCGGGTGATGGCGGAGGGGCTGCGTTTCCCGGAAGGCCCCATCGCCATGCCCGACGGCTCCGTCCTTGTGGTGGAGATCGCGCGCGGCACCCTGTCCCGGGTCACCCCGGACGGCCGGATCGCGGTGGTGGCGGAGACCGGCGGCGGGCCGAACGGCGCGGCGCTCGGTCCCGACGGGCGGGTCTGGCTCTGCAACAATGGCGGCTTCGAATGGGCGGAGCGCGACGGCCGCCTGATGCCGGGGGTGCAGGCTGCCGACTATGAAGGCGGCCGGATCGAGGCGGTGGACCTGGCGACCGGGCAGGTCGAGGTGGTGCATCGCGCCTGCAACGGCGAGCCGCTGAAGGGGCCGAACGACCTGGTGTTCGATGCCGAGGGCGGGCTGTGGTTCACCGACCATGGCAAGATGCGACCACGGAGCGAGGATCGTACCGGCATCCTCTACGCCCCGCCCGACGGCGCCGGCCTGCGGGAGGCGGTGTTTCCGATGCACGGGCCGAACGGCATCGGCCTGTCGCCCGACGGGACCACCCTGTACGTGGCGGAAACGCCGACCTGCCAGCTCTGGGCGATCGCGCTGGACGGTCCCGGCCGGCCGGCGAAGGGGCCGCGGGCGGCGCCCTGGCGGCGCGGCCTGATGATCTACACCCCGCGCAGCTATCGCCTGTTCGACAGCCTGGGGATCGAGGCCTGCGGCAATGTCTGCGTCGCCACCCTGGTGGAGGGCGGCATCTCCGTCATCGCGCCCGACGGCGCCCTGGTGGAGTTCGTGCCGCTGCCGGACATGTACGTCACCAACATCTGCTTCGGCGGGCCGGAGCGGCGCACCGCCTATGTCACCTGTTCCTCCACCGGCCGCCTGCTGGCGATGGACTGGCCGCGGCCGGGGCTGAAGCTGAACTTCGAGGCCGGCTGACCGACTGCGCTCGGGCAACTGACTGACTGATGGACGCCGGCGTCCTCATCCGCCCCCTCTCGCGACGCATCGTCTCCGATTATCGCCAACCTGAAGTTCGCGGGCCCGTCCATCGGACAGGGAAATCCCGTCCAGGCCGGGACACGGACGGCCTGTGGAACGGGCCGTTTACCGAAATTTAAACCGCACCCGCGAAATTTTCCGATGTGAAATATCCGGATCCACAACCCGGAACGGAGCCTGTGGTGGCGGGCTTTGGCGCAATCGTGTTGGAGAAATGCCTGTAAATCTTGGGGGTTGGAATGAAGGCAAGAACAAAAATAATAGCCAGCGTTTTCATGTTTTTCGCTGTTGTCATCGTTATAATGACAATATTGTCGTATAATAGTTTCAGTTCGTCATCAAATGCTATGAAGCATCGCGAACTGGAAGTGATGGCGGACGGCGTTGCGGAAGCTGTTTCGGAAAAAATGGCGGGTTATTTCGGAGCGCTCGAACTGGCCGCCATGCAATTCCAGAATGCCCCGTCTCTGGAAGGTGAGAATCTCTACAATTACCGGCAGACACTGATCAGCGATCTGCTGAAAAACACCGGGGCGCTGCAAAGCTACTATGGCTTCAAGGACGGTTCGACCTATACGACGGAAGGGCTGATTCCCAACTTCAAAGAGGTTGCGCTGGAGCGTGAATGGTACAAGCGGCTTCATGGCGGCGAAAAGCGGATCGTTACGACGCCCTATGTCTCCAATATCGGACTTCTGATCATGGCGGCCGGCGTTCCCCTGCTCGACGGGAACAGCGTTATCGGCACTCTGTGCATCAACCTCGGCCTGACGGAACTCTCGGAATTCACCAGCGGCCTCTTCAACTTCGAGAACGTGATTCTGACCCGCTCCGACGGGTTCATCATGGCGCACCAGAATCCTGATCTGATCGGCAAGACGCTCTGGGACATCATCCCCGGCCTCGAAGCCGAGAATGCAAAGACACGGGATACGCGCATTGCCTTCCATCTGGACGGGGAGGACTACGAGGGGGCGCTAGGGGTCATTGACGATCTGGGCTGGAAGGTCTGGGTGTTCGAGAAGCAGAGCGTGATCCAGGCCGCCTCTACAGACAGTCTCTACGCGTCGATCGTGCAGGCCGTTGTCGCGCTGATCCTGTCGGCCATCATGATCGGGCTGTTGTCGAATTCCCTCATCTTCAAGCCGATGGCCAGGATGACCGGCGTCATGCAGCGCCTGGTCGATGGCGACCTGAAAGTGGAGGTGCCGGCGCAGGATCGCACCGACGAGATCGGCGACATGGCGCGTGCCGTCCAGGTGTTCAAGGAGAATGCGATCGAGGTGGATCGACTACAGACCGAACAGGAGGCGCAGAAAGAGCGCGCGGAGGAGGAAAAACGGGCCTCCATTGCCAAGCTGACCGATGATTTCCAGTCGACCGTCGGGTCCATGATTCAGGGCCTGGCCTCGGCATCGACGGAGTTGCAGTCGACGGCGGCCTCCATGTCGGCGACGGCGGAGCAGACCAACCGGCAGTCGACGGCGGTCGCCGCCGCTTCGGAGCAGGCAAGCCGCAACGTGCAGACGGTGGCCTCGGCGACGGAGGAACTGTCGGCCTCGATTTCCGAGATCAGCCGGCAGGTGAACCAGTCGAGCGACGTGGCCGGCCGCGCCGTGACCCAGGCGGAGCAGACCAACAAGCAGGTCGAAGGGCTGGCCGATGCGGCGCAGAAGATCGGCGATGTGATCAGGTTGATCCAGGACATCGCCGAGCAGACCAACCTGCTTGCCCTCAACGCGACCATCGAGGCGGCACGCGCCGGCGAGGCGGGCAAGGGCTTCGCGGTGGTGGCCAATGAGGTGAAGAGCCTCGCCAATCAGACGGCCAAGGCCACCGGCGAGATCAGCCAGCAG
Organism: Marinibaculum pumilum; assembly: GCF_042646425.1. Taxonomy (NCBI): domain Bacteria; kingdom Pseudomonadati; phylum Pseudomonadota; class Alphaproteobacteria; order Rhodospirillales; family Rhodospirillaceae; genus Marinibaculum; species Marinibaculum pumilum. Next base: position 2,114 of record NZ_JBHRTR010000011.1, on the reverse strand, counting down.
ATCGCCGGGATCCAGTCGGCGACCGGCGATGCCGTCGGGGCGATCAGGGATATCGTGAAGACCATCAACGAGATCAGCCAGATCTCGACGTCGATCGCCTCCGCGGTGGAAGAGCAGGGCACGGCGACCGGTGAGATCTCCAACTCCGTGCGCGAGGCGTCGGCCGGCACCCAGGAGGTCAACGTCAATATCAGCGGCGTGGCCCAGGCGGCGACCGAGACGGGCTCCGCCGCGACCGAAGTCATGGACTCCAGTGCTCAGCTCGCCCGGCAGTCCGACGATCTCAAGGTGGCGGTGGACAGGTTCCTCGCCGAGGTGCGCGCGTCATAGCCGACGCAATCTGACGCTGGAGGCCCGACCCAGGGACTCTGGCAGGACCGGTCGCAGGCCATGCTGTGGCATGCGCATCGGGGTCAACCGCGAAACACGCCTCAGAAGCACGGTCCGGCGCTGCCGGGCCGTGCTTTCTGATTCTGGCAGTCCCGGACACCGAGGCGCGCAGCCGTGCGCCAGGTGCCCTCGGGACGGCCGCAAGAGACCGACCTGTTCATCGACGAATCGCGGATCCGCTCAGGTACCACCCTGCCTCCGGCGCTGCCGCCACAGGGCGGCGGCCATATGCACGCCGAAAAAGGCGGCGGTGCCCAGGAAGATGTGCCACAGGAAGTGGCTGCCGAAGGGCACCACCTCGCAGGCGCTGCGGTCCAGGCTGCGGAAGGCCGCCGCCACCGTCGCGCAGCCGACCATGGCGAGGGCGGTGCGGAAGGCCGGCCGTGCCTCCCGCCAGGTCAGGACCAGGAGCAGGCCCGCGGCCAGGGCGATCGCCAGCACCACGACGGCGATGGCCACGGCGAAGCCCAGATCGCTGCGCGTCATTGCCCAGATGATCAGCGCGAAGGCCGCCAGCAGCGCCGGGCCGAGCCAGATCCGGCGCAGCAGCCAGGGCCAGGCGAGCACGACCACCAGGAAGTAGATCACGCCGGGCGCGGTATCCAGGGTCAGGGCCAGCGGGGTCCGCAGGGCATGCCAGGCGGTGCTGCCCAGCCCGGTCAGGATCGCCAGCACGGCCAGCAGCAGGGCCGCCGGCCCGGCGCCGCCCTGTCCCCCGCCCTTCTGCCGAAGGATCTGGAACAGGGCCAGGGCGCCGGCTATGACCGGGAACAGGCTGGTCAGGGCGTTGACCGGCTCCGCCGGGAAGGCGCCGATTGCGTTCAGCGCCGTCTCGCAATAGTAGGGCATCTCAGGAAGCGGTCCCGGACCGCCGATCGGGCGGATTGCCGGACTTCATGGCCGGTCGCCCCAGACGGAACCAGATCGACATGAATCTTCGCGCCACCATCCTGACACTGACTCTCCTGCTTCCGCTCATCGTTCCGGCGACCGCCTGGGGACGGACCGCCGAGCAGGCGGCCCCCGGCGGGACCGCCTCCGCTGCTGCCGCGCGGCTGCTGTCCCTGCCGGAACCGGACTGCGACCGGCTACGCGATGAGCCGCTCGCCTGCCTCGCCTGCAACATCTATCACGAAGCCCGTTCAGAGGGCGCGGACGGCATGAAGCTGGTCGGCAAGGTCACCATGAACCGGGTCGGCAGCGACGATTTCCCCGACGATGTCTGCGCCGTGGTCTGGCAGCGGCTGGGCGACGGCCCGGCGCAGTTCTCCTGGACCCGGGACGGGCGCTCCCACAGGGTGCTGAACCGCAGCGCCTGGCGCCGGGCGGTGGAGGTTGCCGCCCTGATGTTCCGCGATCATTACGACCCGGACTTCGCCGTGCTGATCGCCGGCGCGCTGCGCGGCCCCGACTTCATGTGGTTCCACAACGGCACGGTCCGGCCGTCCTGGACCCGGAACCTGGAAAAGGTCGCCCAGATCGGCCGCCACACCGTGTATCGCCGCCGCGGGCGGTAGCGGCTTTCCGTCGCCGTCTAGATGTTAAGTCCCGGCATGTGATGGCAACCCGTCGTTCTCGGGCCTGACCCGAGAACCCATTCCGACAGCGCTGCCAAGCGCTTCGAGGCTTGCGGAATGGATCCCGGGTCAAGATCCTATGCAGGCGCGACGGGCGAGGCGTTACCGTATCGGTTTCCCACACCCAACAGCTGCATAGGAGGCACT
>NZ_JBHRTR010000010.1:0-59965 GCF_042646425.1 Marinibaculum pumilum | reverse complement strand
CCTGCGCGACCTGCGTCCCGCCCGACAGAAAAAGCTGCTGCAAATCTACCGGCAACGCCTTGACACAAGCCGCCTCATATAAACCCGAGGACGACGGCGGCAGGGAAACCGCGTCGAGACGATGTGTGAATGCCGTAGGGCCTTGAGCCGAGGACCGCGACGGGACGGCAGAGCTGCGCCCGGAGGACGGGACGGCCAAACGCTGCCCGCCGCCACCTACCCGAAGGCGAAGGCGGAAACCGGCTTGCCGGCGATCCGGTCGGCATAGACCCGGCGGCCGGGATCAGTGCCGGCGGCGCCGGCCGCCACCATCAGCGGCAGCAGATGTTCCTCCCGCGGGTGGCTGGCGCGGGCGCCCGGCGCGCGCGCCCAGTCAGTCAGCAGCGCGGCGCGGCGCTCCGGGTCCGCCTCCGCCGTGCCGGTCAGCCAGGTGTCGAAGGCTTCCGCCGCGGCCGCTGCCCGCGGGTCGGGCGCGAACAGGCCTTGCAGGTTGTGGTAGCTGAGGCCGGAGCCGACGATCAGCACACCTTCGTCGCGCAGCGGGACGAGCGCCCGGCCGATCGCGATGTGGGTCGCCGGGTCCAGGCCGTCCTGCAGCGACAGCTGCACGGTCGGCAGCGCGGCCTCCGGCTCGATCAGCAGGAAGGGCACGAAGACGCCGTGGTCGTAGCCGCGGTCCGGGTCGGAACCGCTCGCCATGCCCGCCGCCGCCAGCAGCCCGCGCACCCGTGCCGCCAGCGCCGGGTCGCCCGGCGCCGGCCAGGTCAGCCGGTAGGTATGGTCGGGAAAGCCGTAATAGTCGAACAGCAATGGCGGCGCCGCCGCGTCCATGACTGTCGGCACCGGGCATTCCCAATGGGCGGAGATCACCAGCAGGGCCCGCGGCCGTTCCGGCAGCAGGTCCGGCAGGCCGCGCAGGAAGGCCGCCATCGCGTCCCACATGCCTTCCCGCCCCGGCGGATCGGCCATGAAGAAGCAGGGGCCGCCGCCATGCGGGATATAGAATGTGGGCTGGCGCACGCCGCCATTCGTCCGTCCACTCACCGGCACCACTCCTGCTCGACTGTCACCGGATCAGCAGATGGCGTGCCGCGCGGTGCGGCACAAGTTCCCGCCGCGGAAACGGACTTTCCCCAGGCCAGGGGCGGCCGGCACGGCGCCGGCCGCCGGGCGCTCAGTGCACCTGGCGGCTCTGGCCTTCCCAGTAGGGCGCGCGCAGCTCGCGCTTCAGCAGCTTGCCGGAGGGGTTGCGCGGCAGCGACTCCAGCACGTCGACGGACTTCGGCACCTTGTAGCCGGCGATCCGCTCCCGCGCATAGGCGATCAGCTCCGCCTCGGTCAGCGTCTGACCCGGCTTCAGGACGATGCAGGCCTTTACCTCCTCGCCCCAGCGGTCGCTGGGCACGCCGATCACCGCGATGTCGGCGATCGCCGGATGGCCGAACAGCGCGCTCTCGATCTCCGCCGGGTAGATGTTCTCGCCGCCGGAGACGATCATGTCCTTCACCCGGTCGTAGATGTAGAGATAGCCGTCGGCGTCCAGATATCCGGCATCGCCGGTATGGAACCACTCGCCGTGCATCGCCTTCGCCGTTTCTTCCGGCAGGTTCCAGTAGCCCTTCATCACCTGGCCGGTACGGCAGACGATCTCGCCCACCTCGCCGACCGGCTGTTCCTTGCCGGCCGCGTCGAGGATGCGCACCTCCACCCCGGTCCAGGGCTTGCCGCAGGACTTCAGGCGGTCGCCGGTGGGGTTGATATGGTCTTCCGGCCCCAGATAGGTGATCGAGCCGCAGGTCTCCGTCAGGCCGTAGACCTGCACGAACTCGCAGCCGAAGATCTTCACCGCCTGGCGCACAAGCTCCACCGGGATCGGGCTGGCGCCGTAGACCACCGTGTCGACGCTGGAGAAATCCACCTTTTCCACCCCCGGCACCTGCAGGACGAACAGGATCACCGCCGGCACGAACAGGATCTTCGTGATCCGATGCTCGGGGATCAGACGCAGGATCTCCTTCGGGTCGACATCCGCCAGCATCACGTTGGTGGCGCCATGGTAGAGGCCGACCAGCCCCCAGCCATTGCCGGCGATGTGGAACAGCGGCATCGCCACCAGGTTCACGTCGTCGGCCGACCAGTTGCCGTAATGGTTGGAGCCCGCCTTGAAGGCCGCCGCCAGGTTGGCGTGCATGATCTGCGCGCCCTTCGGATGGCCGGTGGTGCCGGAGGTGTACATCTGGATCGCGACATCGTCGGGGGCGATCGGCAGGTCGGGGTCGGTCACCTGCTGCGCGTCGCGCCAGGCGGCATAGCCGTCCGGGCCGGCATCGTGAATGCCCACCACATGGCCGACGGTGCCCACCTGGTCGCGGACCTTGGCCACCGTCTCAGCAAAGGGGCCGCCGACGAACAGCGCCTTCGCCTTCGCGTCGTTGACGACATAGGCGATCTCCGGCGGCGCCAGGCGCCAGTTCACCGGCACCAGCACCGCGCCGATCTTCATGGCGCCGCACCAGAGCTCGAAGAAGGCGGGATCGTTCTTGTCCAGGACCGCGACCCGGTCGCCCTTGCCGATGCCCCAGGCGGCCAGCCCGTTGGCGACCTGGCTGGCGCGGTCGTCCAGCTGCGCGTAGGAGATCGCCGTGCCGTTGAAGCGCATGGCGTCCTTGTTGCCGCGTTGCCGCGCCTGGACACGCACGATATCGGCCATCGTGCGATAGGCTTCCGCCTCGCTCATTCCTTTTCCTCCCTGTCTGGAAACAGCGGCGGGCCGTTCTGGCGTGGCCCTGCCGCAATACGATGCTTACTTCTTTCCGGCCTCGCCCGGTGCCGTCTCGGGCGCCTGCACCGGCTTGCCGGCCTTGCGCCAGGCACCGAAGCCGCCCTCGATATGGGCGACATTCTCAAGCCCCATGTCCTGTGCGGTCTTCGTGGCCAGCGCCGAACGCAGGCCCCCGGCGCAGAAGAAGATCAGCTTCTTGCCGCTGGCAAAGACTTCCTTGTGGTAGGGGCTCTCCGGGTCGATCCAGAATTCCAGCATGCCGCGCGGCGCATGCAGGGCGCCGGGAATCCGTCCCTCGCGGTTCAGCTCCCGGACGTCGCGGATGTCGACCAGCTGGGTGTCGTCGCGGCCGGCCGCCTCCGCCGCCTGGTCGACGGACAGGGTCTCCACCTCGGCCATCGCCTCGTCCACCAGCGCCTTGTAGCCCTTCTTCATCGGCATCGCCCATCCTCCCGCATCGACTGCGCGTCCTTGCTGTCAGTAATCGTATTTCCAGTTGATCCCGACGGACGAGTTGGAATCCACGCCGACATCGGTTTCCACCTGGATGTTGTCGGTCAAATCAACCTGCACCGCAACCGATCCGGAATTGCTCTCCAACCCCTGGCGCACGCCGACATAGACGTCGTCGGTGATGTAGCGCCCGGCATTCAGCGCCGGCTTGCCGTCGGCGCTGGAGCCGACGCTGAGCACATCCAGGCCCAGTGCCTGCCGCACCTGGCCGGTAATCCCCGCCCCCGGCGACCCACGCCCGGTCAGCGCCGCCAGCGAGGTGGCCACCTCCAGCGCCTCCGCCGGGGAAAGCTGCGCGGTGCGGCGGTTGAACAGCACCGCGGAGATGATGTCGCCTTCCGGCATCGACGGGTTGGAGGTGAGGTTGAGCTTCGGATCGGAGGCGGTGCCGCTGATGACGATGTTGGCGGTCGCCGTCTCGCCCTCGTAGCTCATCACGATGTCGATGTCGGGATTGGGCGGCGTGCCGCCGCTGAAGCCGATCACGCCCTTGGTCAGGTTGAACTGCCGCCCCACCAGGTTGAAATTGCCGCGCACTGCCGTGATCTGGCCGGTAATGCGGGGATTGTTCGTCGTGCCCGCGACCTGCAGGTTCCCCGACCAGGTCGATTCCAGGCCGCGGCCGCCGACCGTCATGCGCGGCGGAATCGTCACCGCGATGTCCAGCCGGGTGCGGCTGGGCTTCGCCGCCTCCCGCGGCTCCTGCGGGTTCAGCGGCGGCGCGCCGGGCCGCGGCACCACCGTCACCGGGATCACCGTGGCCGACGGCGGCAGGCCGCCGCCGATCTGGATGTCGAGGGCCGCGACGGTGACCTGCCCCTCGACCGTGTTGCGCAGCGGCGTGCCCGAAGCCGTCAGGTCGGCGGAGATCGTCGCCGTCGCCAGGTCCAGTCGCGCGGCCACGAATCGCTGCGTGGCGAGCTTGACCTCGAAGGCCGGCAGCGGGTCGCCCTCCAGGTCGATATGACCGGTGACGTTGATCCGGCCGCCGGCGGAATCGCCGCCCTCGGCCCGGATCTCCAGGCGCCCGTCCTCGCCGCCATCGACCCTGGCCTGAAGGTCGGTGACGATCGTGCCGGTGGTGTAGTTGCGGTAGACGCCGTCCTGGATCCGGATGCTGCCCGGCACGCGCGGCTGGCCCAGGGTGCCGCCGATGGTCAGGTCCGCCTCGAAACGGCCGCCGATCTCGCTGTCCACCGGCACGAACACGCCGAGCTGCGCCAGGTCCCCCGACCAGGACAGCCTGCCATCCAGCGCCCCCGCCTCGTCGGGTTCCGGGAACAACGAACCTGCCGGGCTGCGCAGCGGCACGGCAAGGTCCAGCCGCCCCGGATCGGCGCCCAGGGCCTGCCATTCCGCGCGCAGGCCCAGGCGCCGCTCGCCGAGCTGCGCGCGGGCGGTCACCGTCGACGGCGGCAGGCTCTGGTATTCCTCCTGCACCGGCTTCAGGTCGGTGACCTCCAGGACAACGTTCCCCTGCGGCCGGCCGGGGCGCAGCTGCAGGTCAGCTGTCATGTCCGCCGTGCCGGTGAGCGGCAGATCCTCCACCACCAGCCCGGCCAGGGCCAGGGGCAGCTGCGCCACCACGACCTTCGCCTCGATCGCCGCGGGCGCGGAGGTGGCATCGACGGCCACCTTGCCGCCGCCATCGACATCCAGCCGCAGGCCCTGCAGCGCAATCTCCTCGCCCTTCATGGCCAGCGCGGCGCTGCCCTGCTGGCGGATCGCCTGCTTTCCCAGGGAGAGGCGGATCCCCGACAGGTCGGCGGTCAGCTCCGGCGGCAGGCCCTTCAGCGCCGCCTGGGCGGCGAACGAAAGCGGCTTCTTGCGGCCGCCGACATTCAGGTCGCCGGCGCCTTCCAGGCTGGCGCGCATCTGCGCCGCCAGGTCCCCCTCCGCGCGCAGGGTCACCTTGTCGAGGACCGCCTCGGCCTGCTCGACCTCGGTCAGCTCCAGGTCGACCGTGCCGCGCGGCCCGGCCTCCGCCATCACAAGGTCGGCCTGCAGGCGGGCGCTGCGGACCTCCAGGCCGGCGTCCGGCATGGCCAGTCCGCTGGCGATCACGTCGGCGGTGACACCCTGCCCCGCCGGCTTTGCCGCCAGCGTCACACCACCTTTCAGGCCGCCGGAAAGCGGCGCGCCGAAGCGGCCGGTCAGTCCCTTCAGTTCCGCGATGTCGAGATCCAGGCGCCCCTGCGCCAGGCTGCTGTCCAGGTCGACCGCCAGATTGCCGCTCAGCGCCGCTTCCGCCAGCGCGCCGCGCAGGTTCTCGACCTTCAGGGTGCCGCCGTCGGCGGTTATCGCCAGGCCGGTCTGCAGCCGCACGGGCAGGTCCATCGCGCGCCCGTCCAGGGCCAGGTCCATGTCGAGCGGCAGGCCGAGGGACGGCGCCTTCGCCGTCAGTCGCCCGGAGGCCGGCGTGCCGGCCAGGACCGCATCCTGCATCTGCAGCTCCGCATCCAGGGCCGGCGCAGACAGGTTGCCGGCCAGGTCCACCTGCAGGGCCGCCATGCCCGACATCTCCATGCCGGCCAGCGCCGACAGGGCGGACAGGTCGGCAAGGGTCACCTGAAGGTCGGCATCCAGCCGCTCGGCCGCCAGCTGCGCCTCCCCACCGCCGGAGGCGGCGATCGCCGCGCCCTTCAGGCTCAGGTTCGACACCGCCACCCGCGCCGCGCCGTCGCCCCGCGCGTCGAGTTCCAGAATTGCCGTCTCGCCCAGCAGCGGCTGCAGCGGCAGGTCGTCATAGCCGAAGTCGCGGAGGCGGGCCGACAGGCTGGCCTGCCATGCGCCGGGTTCGGCTGCCGCCAGGTCGCTGCCGGAGGCGGTGATATCGGCCTGCAGGCCGCCTTTCAGCGGCACCCCGAAGGCGCTGCCGAGGACTGCCAGATCCGGCGCGTCCAGGCTGGCCCGAAGCGCCGCCGGGCCGGTGGCACCGCCCTTGCCGCTGGCCGTCAGGGTCAGGTCGGGCAGGGTCACTGTCAGATTGTCGAAGGTGAGGGCCTCCGCCTCGGGATCCGCGCGACCGGACAGATCGAGTTGCAGTCCGCGGTCCAGCAGCGCCTGTGCCGACGGATCGGGCAGGCCGACGGAATCCGCCCCGCCCTTCACCGCGATGTCGATCTCCGGCAGTCCGGCATCGCCCAGCGGCACGACCGGGCGGGCGCTGGCTGTCAGGGAGAGGCCGCGCAGCGCCATCCCGTCCTGCGCCACCTGCCGGGCCTCGACCGCAAGGTCCAGGGTCGGCTCCGACATTGTGCCCCCCAGGTCGAGGCGCAGCCGCGGCCCCTGCAGTTCCAGGCCGGGCAGGAAGGCCTGCAGGGCCGCCGCATCCAGCCGGTCGACAGTCAGCGCGGCGCTGACCGGCCCGGCCAGGGGGTCCATTGCCGCCTCGCCGCTGAGGGACAAAGCCGGGGTGGTCAGCGCCAGCTGCCGGATGGTCACCTTGCCGCTGGCTTCCGATCGCGCCTCCAGTTTCAGCTGCTGCGACCCGCCGGCGAGCGGCCGCGCCGGTTCCGGCAGCAGGGCGGCGACATCGCCCTGCAGGTCGATCTGCAGGTCGGTGGCTTCTCCCGCAGCGGCATAGGCGGCGCTGAAACGGCCGTCGATCCGCGCGATCTCGCCCACCCTTGCGGCGATGTCGCCAGTGACCTCCGCCAGGGTCCCGCTGCCGGTGATGCGCAGGCGCACCGGCGCCGTCGGCGGCCATTCCGCCATCGCCGCGATCAGCCCGCCGGCCGGCTCGTTCACCTCCAGCTCCAGGTCGATCCGGTCGGCGCCGGCCGACGGCGTGATCTCGGCGCGGCCGGTGACCCTGCCGCCGACCCCGTCCTTGCGGCGGATGTCCAGGCTGAGCTCCGCCCCTGCCTGCGGCGTGACCGACGCCTGCGCCTGCAGGTCCAGCAGCGCGGCCATGCCGGCGACGGGTTCCGCGATCGCCACATCCTGCAGGTCCACCTCGCCGATTGACACGGCCACCGGCAGGTCGGGCAGCAGGGTGTTGGGGTCGAACGGCGCGGAGTCCTGTGGGGCCTCGTCGCCGCCCGGCAGCCGGGCAATGTCGATGCGGCGCGCCGTCAGGCTGTCGACCCGCAGCACGCCGGACAGCAGGCGCCAGGGGTCCCAGCGCAGCTGCGCCTCCGCCAGGGTCAGCCAGGTGCCCTCTTCATCGGCGATACGCACATCCTGTACCGAGATCGCGCCCGGCAGGCCGGCGGACAGACCCCCTATGGTCACCTGCGCCGTGCTGCCGGAGGTCGCCTCCGCCACCTGGCCGACGATCCAGGCGCGGCCGCCTTCGGTATTCACCCAGGCCAGCAGGCCCGCGACCAGCAGCAGCGGCAGCAGCAGCACGACCGCCAGCACGCCGCCGACGCCCCAGAGCAGGCGGCGCCGCAGGCGCCCGCGCCTGGCAGCGCGGGGTTGCGTCGCGGCCTGGCCCGGCGTGGCACCGGGATCGGGTTCGGCCGAGGGGGGCCGCGCTGCCGGATCGTTGCTCATCTCAGAAGGCCTGTCCCAGGCTGATGTAGAACTCGACACTTCGGTCGATGCTGCGGCGGTTCAAGGGGAAGGCAAGGTCCAGCCGGGCCGGGCCGATCGGCGTGTAGTAGCGGAAGCCGAGCCCGGCCGCCCATTGCAGATGCTCGGAGAAGTCGGGGTAGATGTTGTTGAAGGCATTGCCGCCGTCGATGAACGGCACCAGCCCGAAATCGTCCAGGAAGCGCCAGCGCATCTCTGTCGTCACGGCAAACATCGACTTGCCGCCGATCGGCTGGTCGGAGGCGTTCAGCGGCGAGACGCTCTGATACTTGTAGCCGCGCAGGCTGCCGCCGCCGCCCAGATAGAACCGCTTGTTGGCCGGGATCGAGCCCCGCGTCTCACCGAAGATGGAGCCGACCTGGACCCGGCTGGCCAGGACGAAGTCCCGCGCCTCGTCCAGCGGCAGGTAGAGGGTGCCGTCCACCATCGCCCGCACGAAGGTCAGGGTGGTGTCGGATTCGCCGAAATAGGGCGTCATCTCCAGGTTCAGCTTGCTGCCTGTCGTCGGGTTCAGCAGGTCGTTGCTGGTATCGCGCGTGACCCTGACGGGCAGGCCGGCCAGGCGCACATTCTCGCGCCCTTCGGGCGATTCCACGCGGGACAGTTCGCCGGAAATGCCGATGCTCTGGGTCCAGTTCTCCCACAGCGGCCATTCCAGGCCGGCATAGACGCGGGTGCCCCGCACGTCATAGGCCTCGGTGTCGATCTCGCCATAGGCGGCCTGCAGCGCCAGGGTCTGGCGCGGCGCCATGAACCAGGGCCAGCGAAAGGTGGCGTCGGCGGAATTCGCGACCCGCGAGAACTCGCCCGCCAGGCGCAGCGACTGCCCCAGGCCGAACAGGTTGCGATGCTCCCAGAAGGCACGGACGCCGGGCCCGTCGGTGGTGGAATAGAAGGCGCCGGCACCGATGCTGCGCGGCTTCGCCTCTTCCACCTTGACGTTGACCGGCGCCTCGTCCGTGCCTTCCGGCGGGCGCCGCGGCGGCGCGGCGGTGACCAGGGAGAACAGCCCGCTCTGCGCCAGGTCGTCGCGAAAGCGCTTCACCCGGCTGGCGTCATAGGGCTGGCCGACCGCCCAGGGCACACGTTCGCGGATATATTCGGGATCGACATCCTCGACCCCTTCAATGGTGACCTGGCCATAGGTTATCGGCGGACCCGGATTGACCACATAGTCCAGGCTCATGGTCTCCTCTGACAGGATCACCCGTGCGTCGCGGTCCACCACCCGGGCATAGGGCCGTCCCCGGTTCTTCAGGTAGTCCAGCAGCAGGCCTTCGCTGGCCAGCAGGGTCGAGGAGACCGCGGGCATGCCGATATGCAGGCCCATGATCGAAAGGATGTCCTCCGGCAGGTCGGGCGGCGCCGCGCTGCCGACGAATTTCACGTCGGCTTCCGCCAGCACGAAGATATTGCCCTCGTCGACCTTGAGTTCGACCTCGACCGGCCGGCTCTGGTCGCGGATCTCGACCTCGACCTCCGCATTGAAGAAGCCTTCGCTCTTCAGGATCTGCTCCAGGGTCTGCGCATCCTCCCGCGCGCGCCGGCGCAGCAGGCCGATATCGCTGGGCAGCCGGTCGATCTGGCGCTGCAGTTCGGACGCCTCGTCGAAGACGCTGCGGGCGCTGTCCGTCAGCTGGCCGGTCACCGCCACCGTGTAGGGGATGCCCGCTGCCTCGGTCGCCGATTCACCGCCGGCAGGCGGCGCCTCGGCATCCGGTGCGGACGTGCCGGAGGCCGCCTCGGGCGCGGCCTGCTGTGGGGAGTCCGGCGCCTGCTGGCCCAGCGCCACGCCCTGCAGGGCACAGAGCCACAGGCCGGCAATGCCGGCGAGGGCAAGCAGCGCCGGACGTTGCCGGCGGCGGTCTGGGGGTTCCGGGCGTCGCGCCGGCACTGGCATTCTGTCGTCGCTTCCCTGCCTCGGGGGGACGGACGCCTGCCTCACCGGCCGCCCGTCGCAATGCTGCGACAGGCAGAACAGCCCGGCGACGGGCCCGGCGATAGGCATCGGCGGCCGCTGCGGCGCATCCGCAGGGCCATCTGCGGGAAGGTTCAGCCCGTGGTCAACCGGGCCCGTAGTGGATGTAGTCGGCCCACTGCCGTTCCAGCCGCTTCAGCACGTCGCGGACCAGCACCGCGCTGTCCTCGGAGACATCCCCCTCGACAAAGGCGTCGGCCTGCGAGTTCTGCAGTTCCTGCAGCTGGGTGCACAGGGCCAGGCCCTTGTCCGTGAGCCGCAGAAGGACGGAACGCTTGTCGCGCGGAGAACGTTCCTGCTCCACATAGCCCGCATCGGTCAGCTGCTTGATGTTGTAGCTGATGTTGGAGCCGATGTAATAGCCCTTCTCCATCAGGTCGCGCGCCGTGACCTCCTGGTCTCGGATGTTCGTGAGCAGCAGCGCCTGCATCGAATTCAGGTCATCGACACCCAGGCGGTTCAGTTCGTGCCGGATCACGTCCAGGAACCGGCGGTGCAGCCGTTCGATGGCCCTGGTTATGTCGAGATAGATGTCACTCACGCCTCATCCTCGCCGCGCGCCCTGTCCAACCTCGTTCGGGGAGAAAACCGCGGCAGTGTAGTGCCGGTCGCCAAGCGCGGGCAACGCCGCAGGCAGCCGATGCCGCAAATGCTTCCGCAGCCGCCCTGTCGGGGGCGCGACGAACCTGCCGTTCGAGCGGGGGATCTGGGTACCGCGGCAGCAGCCCGCAGGCCGCTCCGACGGGATGGGCTGGACGACAGCGCGAGACACCCGGAAGGGCGCCCTTGCACCATCCCTCCCTCCGCCGGGAGCGGACCGCCTTCCGGGAGCGGGCCAACGGCGCCGAAGCGCCGCCTCACGGAAAGAAGCGAAAAAAAATGGGGCGGAGGCCGGGGGGTCCGTCCCCCGCCCCAAAGACACCGTTCCCTACAGGACTGGCCCGAAGGGGTCGAACCACAGAGGTGGCTGCGGAAGACAACTGCGGCACGACGGTGTCGGAACTGAAAGCCAAGAACCCAAAACCGGATCACTTGGCATTCGGAAACTTCACTGCCGACCCCCGACAACGAAGCGATAACCATTTGTTAAATACTCCACAGAACCGCAGCGGTCGTCAATAAAAAAATTACCGTTCGTGCGATTTTATACGATCCAATTTGCCGTTTTTAGCTATGATATTCTAGCTTTTGTTTAAACGATTACATTTAAAATTCGCGAACAAATTCACCGCAAATTTATCTGCAATTCGACCGAATTCCCCGCAATCCCGCTCCGCCGCGGCGGCCGCTTGAAGGCCGGCGGCCCCGGTGCCACTTTTGAGGCTCGTTGAAGATCAAAGCGGTGACCTGCCGATGGGAATCATCGAAAGCCTGATCGTTCTCGCCCTGGTCCTGATCCCGCTGTGGCGGGTGTTCGAGCGGACGGGGCGCAGCGGCGCCTGGTCGCTGCTGGCTGCCATCCCCGGCATCGGCGGCCCGATCGCCGCGCTGCTCTGGGGCTATGGCACCTGGCCAAAATACGAAGCTCCGGCGGGTCCCGGGTCGGACATGGGAAGCGGCGGCAGCGATGTTGCGCCGCATGCCCCGCCGCCGCCCCCTGCCGGCCCGTCCGCGCAGTGAGATCCGGTACCGGAAGGAGTTAGACGATGGCATTCCTCGGCGGAGTGGTCGGCCTTGCCCTGCTGGTGCTGACCGTGATCGGCGCCTGGCGGGGCCTGCAAAAGGCCGGATTCAGTGGCGCCTGGTCGCTGCTGCTGCTGGTCCCGGTGGTCAATCTCGTGATGCTCTGGGTCTTCGCCTTCATCAGCTGGCCGGTGGACGATCCGACCGGACGGTCGGTCGCCCGCACCGACTAGGCGCTCGGCATTCGCTAGCGCCGCCGCCGGGCGGCCATCTCCGCCAGGGCCTCTCCCATCATCCTCTGCGGCTCCGGTCCGCCGGAATAGGCATCGGCAAAGCAGTCGATGCCGGCCTCGATGCCGTCCGCCAGCGCCAGTTCCTCCCACCGCGACAGCAGCCGCTTCTGCAGCCGGATCGCCGCCGGGCCGCCGCGCAGGATATCGTCGACGCGGGCGCCGACCGCCGCCGCCAGCCCGTCCTTCGGCGCCACGGCGCTGAGGAAGCCCCAGTCCAGCGCTTCCCGCGCCCCGAAGGTGCGCCCGGTCAGCAGGATGTCCTGGGTGCGGCCCCAGCCGATCAGGCGCGGCAGCAGGGCCGCCTCGATCACCGAGGGAATGCCGACCCGCACCTCGGGCATGCCGAACACGGCGTCCTCCGCCGCGATCCGCAGGTCGCAGGAAGCGGCAATCTCCAGCCCGCCGCCCAGGCAATGGCCGCCGATCGCAGCCACCACCGGGACCGGGCAGGCGCGGATCGCGGCGCAGACTTCGTGCAGCCCGGTGATGAACGCCCTTGCGCCGGCCGCATCCAGCTGCGCCATCTCCGACAGGTCTGCGCCGCCGATGAACGCCTTGCCCGCCCCGGCCAGCACCACGCAGCGCAGCTCCGTATCGTCGGACAGGCCGCGAAAGGCATCCCGCAGCCGGGCGGCAAGCAGGCCGTTCACCGCGTTCAGCTTTCGCGCACGGTCGATCGTCACCCGCACCACGCCGGGCCGCGCGGGATCCGGCGCCACCTGCACCGCGCCGTCCGCATCGCCCTCCGCCCGCGCACCCGCCGTCATCGCGTCACCGCCATCGTTCCGTTCCTCCCGCATCCCGGCCGCGACCGTCACGTCATGACTCGCGCCGCCCGGCAGGCTAGCATCGTCGCAAAATATCGACACGGGGGGAGACAGACATGACCGACCAGCGCATCGGCAGGACCGGCAGGCGCCGCGCATCTGCCCTGGCCTTCGCCGCGGCGGGGCTTCTCGCCCTCGCCGCCGGTCCGGCAGCTGCGGAAGGGCCGGCCCCGGTGATCTTCGTGCATGGCGACAGCGACACCGCCGGACTGTGGATGGTGCAGGCCTGGCGGTTCGAATCCAACGGCTATCCGCGCGACCGGCTGCGCGCCGTCGATCTGGACCGGCCGAGCGCCCGCAGCGATGACGGGGTGCCGCAGGAGAACCGCTCCTCCACCACCGACGTAGCAAGCCAGCTGGGCGGCTTCACCGCCCGCACCCTGATCGAGACCGGTGCCGACAGCGCCGCCTTCGTCGGCAATTCCCGCGGCTGCCAGACCATTCGCAACTATGTCCAGAACGGCGGCGGGCGGCATATCGCCGATGCCATGATCCTGGCGGGCTGCGTGCATCACGGCGTGTTCAACTTCCCCGGCGCCGCGCAGGGCAGCGAATATAACGGTGCCGGACGCTTCCTGACCGCGCTGAATGCCGGGCCCGAAGTGCCGGAGGGCGTGAAGACGGTGACGATCCGGTCCGACCGCTTCGACCTCTACGCCCAGCCGACCGGGGAGTGGATCGGCATGGCCGGTGTGCCGCTGAATGTCGGCCATGACGGCGCGGCGCTGGAGGGTGCGGACAACCGCGTCCTGCCCGGCGCCGACCATCGCGAGACCGGCTATTCGCCGGAGGCCTTCACGATCATGTACGAGGCGATCACCGGCAAGAAGCCCGACACCATCGCGGTGACCCCGGAAGCGGCGCCGCAGCTGGACGGCAAGGTCAGCGGCTGGGCCAACGGCCGGCCGACCAACCGGCCGCTGGCGGGCGCGAAGGTGACGGTCTTCCCGACCGATCCGGAGACCGGCGCACGCGCCGGCAATGCCGTGCATGTGAAGACCGTCGGCGCCGACGGCATGTGGGGGCCGTTCATCGCCGACCCCGGACAAAGCTACGAATTCGTGATCGAGGCGGACGGCTATCCCGTGCACCATATCTACCGCTCGCCCTTTCCGCGGTCCTTCGACCAGGTCAGCCTGCGGCTCTATCCCTATGAAGGCGCGGCGGCGGAGGCGGAAGGCGGTGCCGCCATCGGCATGATGCGGCCGCGCGGCTATTTCGGCGCGCAGCAGGACCGGGTGATGCTGGACGGCGAGACGGCGCCCGGCCTGCCGGACAGCGAGGTGCCAGGGGTCTGGAAGGTGTTCAAGACCCTGCCGGAGGCGGCGCCGCAGACGGTGGTCGGCCATTTCGAGGACGAACGCCTGGCCGGCATGGCCTGGCCGGTGGATGGCCATGTCAGCTGGATCGAGCTGACCTATTGACGGGCAGATCGGCACGGGCGGCGGGTCGGTGATCCCGAACGCGGAACCGGTCCTGCTGCATGGCGGGCCCATCCACACCATGGCAGGGCCGGGGGCGGTCGCCGATGCCGAGGCGGTGCTGCTGGTCGACGGCCGCGTCGCCGCGACCGGCAGCCGGGCGGAGCTGAAGGGGCGGGCCAGTGCCCCCTGCCGGGAGGTCGACCTGCAGGGTGCGACGGCCCTGCCCGGGCTGGTGGACACCCACCCGCACCTGCTGCACTTCGCGATGCGGCGGGGGTCCTTCGTCGACCTGACCGACGCCCGCAACCATGCGGACATCGCCGAGCGGATCGCCGCCCATGCGGCCCGGGTGCCGGCGGGCGAGTGGATCTACTGCACGCCGGTGGGCGAGCCCTGGTACTTCATCCGCCGGTCCTGGCGGGACCTGGCGGAGCGCCGGCTGCCGGACCGTCATGTCCTGGACCGCGCCGCCCCCGACCATCCGGTGATGATCCAGGCCTGGACCCCGGTCACGCCGAACGTCGTCGCCTTCAACAGCCATGCCCTGCGCGCCCTGTCGATCACCGACTTCATTCCCGACCGGGTCTGCGGCGTGGAACTGGAGAAGGACGATGACGGCCGGCTGACCGGCCTGATGCGCGGCCCGGTCAACAACATGTACTGCTTCGATCCCTGGTGGACGCAGATCCAGAGCAAGCTGCCGCCGCCGAGGCTGGACCTGCCGGCGACCACCCGCGCCGCCATGGCGGACTACAACCGCATGGGGGTGACCGCTATCTACGAGGCCCACAACATGGTGGAGCCGCATATCCAGGCCTATGCCGCCCTGCATGCCGCCGGCGACATGAGCCTGCGGGTGATGGCGGCGATGGAGGTGGAGCCCTACGCCTTCGCGCCGTTCCAGCCGAAGACGATGGCGGAGTTCGAGGCCGCGCTGGAGCGTGCCCGCGCACTGAACCGCGACGGCGACGACTGGTTCCGGGTCAGCGGCGCCACCCTATCGGACGGCGGCCCCTGCGGCCCCGGCTTCCTGCGCATCTACGACCCCTATCTGGGGCCCGACGGGGAGACCATCGCCCGCGCGCCGCGCTTCATCTCCGCCGAGAAGAGCGCCCGCTTCGTCGCCTATTGCCGGACGCATGGCCTGCGGGCGAATTTCGTCGCCGGCGCCTATCTGGACATCGACGATTTCCTGGCCGCGGTGGAAGCCGACGAGGGTCGGCAGGCGATCGCCGGCCGCCACTGGCTGATGCAGCACTGCATCCTGATCAGCCCGGACCAGGGCGAGCGGCTGCATGCACTGGGCTTCGACGTCACCACCTCGCTCAGCTTCTCCTGGGGCAAGGGCGAGCTGTACGGCGAACGGATCGGCCGCCATGCCTGGCGTGACCAGGTGCCCGTCGCCCGGCTGCTGCGCACCGGCCTGAACGTGGGCTGCGGTTCCGACTGGGGACCGAAGAACATGTTCGAGCATATCGCGCTCGCCACGACGCAGGAATTCGGCCGCCACCCGGCCGGCGGGCCGGGTCACCGCAACGACGGGCCGGACCATGCCGTCTCCCGCGAGGCGGCGCTGGCGCTGTGGACCCGGCGCGCGGGCGAGGTGCTGCGCTGGCCGGGCCTGGGCACCCTGGCGCCGGGCGCCCATGCCGATGTTGCTGTGGTGGACCGCGACCCGCTGACCTGCCCGGTCGAAGACCTGCCGGCGACGCAGGTCCTGCTGACCCTTTCGGCCGGCCGGCCGGTGCACGACCCGGACGGCCGGATGGCCTGAGCGGGAGCGGCGGCCGGTGCGCGCCGCCCCGGATCAGGAGGGGCACCGCGATGCCGCAGCCGGATCAGGGGCCGGACGGATCAGGGGCCGATCAGGGGGGCCGGCGCCTGCGCGAGGGCATCATGCAGGGTGCGGAACGCCGCCATCGCCTGCGGCACCGCGCGACCGTCGACATCCGCCGGCGGCATCCGCCGCAACGACCGCATCAGCCGGTCGTAGCGGCGCCGGTCCGCCGGCAGGGTGGTGAAGTATCGGCTGCGGAACGCGGTGCGGCGATATAGACCGCGCGCCAATGCGGTCGCCACCACGGCATTACCCTTGTGTGCGCCCCACAGGACCCAGAGGCTGCCGGCGCCGGCCGGCGGCTCCATCACTACAGGCAGCGCATCGGCCACGAACGGGCCGGCGGCGGTCTGACCCGGCGCTGACCGTCCGGTCAGCGCCAGCAGGTCCGCCTTCAGCCGGGCTGCGCTGTCGCACAGCGGCAGCAGGTCGATCAGATCGGGATCGGCCGCCGCCGCCAGCCATTGTTCCACCCGGGCAATGCCGGCATGCAGCGCCGCCAGGCTGTCCGCCAGACCCGCCTCGTCCAGGTCCGGCGACATCAGGCGCGCCATCCGGGGATGCGCCTCCACCGCGCCATGCAGGTCGCCGCAGGCCGCCAGCAGCCGGTCGCGCGGATCGCCGGCGGCCATGCGACCGCGATGACTACCCAGCCCGACCTGTCCGCTCTGTCCGTCCTGCGGGTTCTGCCCGTCCAATACCGTGGTCCCTCTGCGCTCGATCTTGTCCATCCGCGTTGAATCGCTGATCCGGGCGATCGGTTCCGGCTAGAGCATCACGTACAACCCGGCCGTCACGACCATGGAGGCCGCAACCGCCGCCACCTGCCAGCCCAGGTGCAATCGCTCGAAATAGTGAATAACGGGCGGGCCGAAAAGCAAGACCAGCGCAACGAAGCCGTAGAAGCGGATCGCCCGGGTCAGCAGGATCGCGACGAAAAAGCCCCAGAACGAATAGCCGAACATGCCGCTGCCCAGGGTCGCCACCTGCAGCGGCAGCGGGAACAGGCTGATCGACGCCACCAGCCAGAAGCCGCGATGCTGCAGGTCCGCCTCGAACTCCTCGATATGAGCACCCAGGCCGAGCAGCGCGATCAGGTCCTCCCCGATCGTCTTCCCGAAATACATGCCCAGGAAATAGAACAGGACACAGGCCAGCATGCAGCCGGCCAGTGCCGAGGTGGTGAGCCACCAGACCCGCCGCCGCTGCCACAGTGCCACCGGCGCCAGCACGATCTCGATCGGCACCGGGACGACCGAACTCTCCAGGAAGCCGATGACGAACATCGCTTCCGTCCCGACCGGGCCCTCGGCAAGACGCTTCAGTCGCTCCCGCAGCGGCAGCCGGCTGGCCGGCATCGGGGAGATGTCCCCGGTCGACGGGTCTGACCGGTCGATCCCAGACCCGTCGACCGGCGGCCGGTCTTCACGCCCACTCATTCAGACACTGCATGCCGATCGCGCACCCTTCAGTCCGCCCGCCTCATTGTCCTGCCTCGGCCGCGCTGTCCTGCCCGGCGCCTGCCCGACGCCCCCACCCCGCCGCGCCGGCACGCCGGAGAAAGGTGCCGCCAGCCGCGATGACCGGCAGGAGAGACGAGGCAGAGATGGGGTGGCGACAGCGAAGCCGCCAGACGGGAGATTGTTGCAAAACAATCGCAACATGCGCGGCATTCTTGCAACAGTCGGCGAAAAACACCGCCGCGCCGGTGCCGAAACCGCGCCTCAGCTGTTTATTGCGTCGAGGCCCCGGCGGCAATCGTCTACTTTCGTTCTCAGGTACCGTGGCCCGCAACGCACTGTCGAACGCGCCAGGGCCTGTCCAGCGAGACACGGTTGCGGAACTGCACCCGCATACGGTTGAACATGTACCTTTTGCACATCAGTGGTCACCTCACGGCCCGTCGGCCGCACGCCGACCGGACCGGCATTTTGGTGCGGCCGCTGGCCCTGCTCGCCTTCTGTGCCATTGCGGCCACCGGCTCCGCGGCACAGGCGGTGCAGGCGACCGCCGCCGCCAGCCTGCCGCAGCTCGTTGCGACGACACCGGTCCAGGACGCCATTCGCGGCCGGCTCGCAACCCTCGCCGGCGGGCAGCCTGTCGTGGTGCGCCTGCCCGTTGCCCTGTCGAATGGCACCCTGGCCGACGGGACCCGTTCTGACGGCACCCTGGCGGACGGCGGAACCGGCGCGGAGATGCGGCCCCAGGTGGCGCTGAACGGCGGCGATGCGCTGCAGCGGTTCTATGCCGCACGCACCTACAGCCCGGCCTGGGAGGGGGCGGATGCCGAGGCGCGGCTCCGCGCGCTCTTGTCTGCCATCGAGGACAGCGCCGACCATGGGCTTGAGCCGGCGCGCTACCACCAGGCCTTCCTCCGCCAGGCGCTGGATACGGTGCTGACCCAGACGGCGGGCGAGCCGCCCGCGCCGCAGGTTCAGGCGGACCTGGACCTTGCCGCTTCCGATGCCTTCCTGACCCTGGCCCGCCACTACATGGCCGGCCAGGTCCGGCCGCAGAGCTTCGACCCGGAATGGACCATCCATGCCGGCGCGGGCGATGCGGTCCCGCTGCTGAACAGCGCGACGCAGACCGGCAACCTGAAGGACGCGCTGCGTGCGGTGATACCGCATCAGCCGGGCTATAACGACCTGCTCCTGTCCCTTCGGGAATTGCGGGAGATGGCCGCAAACGGGCCCTGGCCGGTGGTGCCGGAGGGAGAGTCGCTGAAGCCGGGCATGTTCGACCTGCGCGTACCTGTGCTGCGGGCGCGACTGATCGCTTCGGGCGACCTGGCCGAGCGGCCCGACACCCCTGTCGCGCCGGGAGCCAATCTCGGCGACTGGGCGGAACATACCGATCTTTCCGCGGCACCGGACGATATCGAGACCAGCGCCATCGCGCCGGCCTCGCTGATGGACGAAGATGGCGCGCCCGCGACCGGACAGTCCGCGACAGCACAGTCCGCGACAGCACAGTCCGCGACAGCACAGGCGGACGCGGACGGCGAACCATCGGCCGACAAGCCGTTTCAGGTGGCGGAGATCTACGACAACGCCCTGGTGGCGGCCGTTCTTCGCTTCCAGCGCCGCCATGGCCTGGAGCCCGACGGCGTGGTGGGGCCGAAGACCCTGGCCGCCCTCAACGTGCCGCTGGCCGACCGGATCCGCCAGGTCGAGCTCAACCTTGAGCGCTGGCGCTGGCTGCCCGCGGATCTCGGGCGGCGCTACGTCCTGGTCAACATCGCCGGCTACGACTACCGACTCGTCGAGGACGGCGTGGAAAAGCTCTACGGCCGCACCATCGTCGGCCGCAGCTACCGCTCCACGCCGGTGTTCAGCGACAAGATCGAGTATCTGGTCTTCAACCCGAAATGGACCGTGCCGCGCCGGCTGGCGGTGGAGGACAAGCTGCCGCAGATCAAGGAGGATCCGGACTTCCTGCGGCGGGAAGGGTTCAGCGTCTATGTCGGCTGGGGCGAGGACGCGCAGGAGATCATGCCGGAATTCATCGACTGGCATTCCCTGTCGAAGAACAACTTCCCCTACCGGCTGGTGCAGTCGCCGGGCGCCTCCAACGCGCTGGGCCAGGTGAAGTTCCTGTTCCCCAACAAGTACGACGTCTATCTGCACGACACGCCGTCGCGGCACCTGTTCAAGCGCGCCAACCGGGCCTTTTCCAGCGGCTGCATCCGGGTCGAGCACCCGCTCGACCTGGCGGAGCATCTGCTGATGTCGGAGCCCGGCTGGGACCGCGCGCGGATCGACGGCGCGCTGCAGCTGGACCGCGAGCGCTGGATCACCTTGCGCGAACCGGTGCCGGTGCATCTGCTGCACTGGACGACCTGGCGCGATCCGGACGGCACCCTGCAGTTCCGCGACGACCTCTATGGCCGCGACTCCCGTCTGGCACAGGCTCTGGCCAGGCAGTCCATGGCCGATGCCGGCAACTGACGGCCGGTGACGGCGGCTGCGTCCCGCCGCAAGCGGCGGCCGGCGCCCGTCGTGCGGGCCGCCCTTGCAGCCACCCTGCTCGCCGTGCTGCTCGCGGCCTGCGGCGGTGGGCCGCCGCCACCGCCGCCACCGGCGACCGGCCTGCCGCAACCCGGCGACTACGATCCCGGCCGCATCGCTTTCCCCGTCCGCATCAACGGCGAGCCGATCCCCTACCGGTTCTTCTTCCGGACCCTGCTGCCCGGCGGCCGGGCGAAGATCGACCTGGGCCGATCCGGCCTGACGCCGGAGATCGCGGCCGGCCACCTGGACACCCGCTTCGGTCCGGTCTGGACCGCCCCGGACCGGCCCGGCGCCTATCCGATGCTGTTCCGCGGCGCGGACGGCCATGTCGAGGCACAGGTCATGATGTTCGTGCTGGTGCCGGCCCAGGCCGCCGCAACCGGCAGCATCGGCGCCTATGAGATCGGCAGCTACCGGGAAGAGCCCTACAAGGGCTTCGCGCAGTACCTGCCTCCGGTCGGCTACATCGAGGTGACGGAGGCGATGACCGCGATGCCGGTCTCCCCCCACTTCACCCTGGGCCAGTTCCTGGCGAAGCAGGAAAGCGACTTCCCGAAATACCTGGTGCTGAACCCCGACCTGCTGGTGAAGCTGGAGGAGATCCTGGAGGCGCTGAACGCGGCCGGTCACCGTGCCGACGGGCTGAACGTGATGAGCGGCTACCGGACGCCGGCCTACAATCGCAGGATCGGCAGCGGCGCCTATAGCCGTCACGTTTTCGGCGCCGCCGCCGACATCTTCCCGGACACCACACCGGCGGACAACCTGATGGACGACCTGAACCGCGACGGCAGGATCGACGTCGACGATGCGCTCCGGCTTGTCGAGATGGTGGAGCGCATGTATCCGGCGGAAGGTCCGGCCGCCCCGCCGGAGCGCATGCTGGGCGGTGTCGCCGCCTACAAGGCCAATCCCTGGCACGGACCCTTTGTCCATGTCGACGTGCGCGGCTGGAACATCCGCTGGGGCCTCGGCGCGCCGGAGAAGGAATAGCGCCGCAAGGCACCGCGCACCCGCACCAGGGTCCGTTGACAGCTTCGCGCAGACGCGCGAGAAAAGTCTAATGGTCTGACCAAAAAGCGGGGAGGAAATGCGAAACGCGCTCTGCGAGATGCTGGACATCGAGTTCCCGCTCTTTGCCTTCAGCCATTGCCGCGACGTGGTGGCGGCCGTCAGCCGGGCCGGCGGCTTCGGCGTCTATGGCGGCCTGCGCTGCACGCCTGAGGAACTGGAGACGGAGCTGTCCTGGATCGACGCGCATGTCGACGGCCGGCCCTACGGCGCCGACCTTGTCTTCCCCCAGAAGCTGGAAGCGGCGCCGGATGCCGCCCAGGACAGCCTGCGCAACCGCATCCCGCAGGGGCATCGCGACTTCGTCGCCGGCATCCTGCGCGACCATGACATCGCCTTCCCCGACAACGACCCGCTGAACCGGGCGCCGGACCTGTCTCACAGCCATGCCGGGGCCTTGCTGGAGGTCGCGTTCCGTCACCCGATCCGGCTGATCGCCAACGCACTGGGCATGGCACCGCCGCAGATGATCGAGATGGCGCGCGCCCATGGCGTACCGGTCGCCGCGCTGGTCGGCTCCGCGCAGCATGCGGTGCGGCAGGCGGAAGCCGGGGTCGACGTGATCGTTGCCCAGGGCACGGAGGCCGGCGGCCATTGCGGCGAGGTCTCGACCCTGGTGCTGGTGCCGGAGGTGTTGAAGGCGCTGCGTGCCGCCGGCCATGCCGCGCCGGTGCTGGCCGCCGGCGGCATCGTCGACGGCCGCCAGATGGCCGGCATGATGGCGATCGGCGCGGCCGGCGCCTGGACCGGCTCGGTCTGGCTCGCCACCACCGAGTCCGAAGTCTCCCAGACCTTCCGCGACAAGATGGTCGCCGCCACTTCCCGCGACACGGTGCGCGCCACCAGCCGCACCGGCAAGCCCAGCCGGCAGCTCCGCTCCACCTGGCACGACGCCTGGGAGGCCGCCGGCGCGCCGGAGCCGCTGGGCATGCCGCTGCAGTCGATGCTGGCGATCCCCGCGCTGAACAAGGCGGAGCAGGCCGCCGACCGCGGATCGGAGAAGGCGAAGGCGCTGGTCACCTACTATGTCGGCCAGGGGGTCGGGCTGATCGACGGCATCCGCTCCGCCGGCCAGGTGGTGCAGGACTTCAAGAGCGAGTTCGCCGACGCGGTAGGCGAACTGGAGGCGCTGGTCGGGTGACCGGCCCCGCCCGACCGGTGAAGCGGTTAAGGGCGGAAGCGGAGCGCATCGTCACGTCCGGAAATCGTGCGGCCGCAAGAGTTCCCCATCCCGACATTAGACTTAGACTGTTCCGAGCCGGCTTCGCCGCGACCCGGCCCCTGGGCGGGGCTGCGTGCAATGCGGCGTGCCTGCCGACCGGACGCCGGTTCGCCGGCTTACCCGCCATCGTTGGCGGGAAAGCCGGGCCGCCGAGGAAGGAACAGGGACGGATATGAAAACGATACGGATCGGGTCGGGATCGGGGTTCAGCGAGGACTTCGTGGAACCCGCACAGGACCTCGCCGAACGCGGGGAGATCGACTTCCTCGTCTTCGAGGCGCTTGCCGAGCGGACCATCCACGAGGCCCATCTGCGCATCAGGGACGGCGTGAACCCGGGCTACGGCATGCTGTTCGAGGAACGGATGCGGCGCTGCGTGGCGCCATGCCTGCGGCGCGGCATCAGGATCATCACCAACGACGGCTCCGCCAATCCGCGCGCCGCCGCCGAGTGGCTCGCCGGCTATCTGCGCGAACAGAATCTGAGTGCGAAGATCGCCATCGTCGAAGGCGACGACGTCCTGACATACTTCTCGGACCGCGCGGACGAGATCTTCGCCCCGGAACTGTTCCAGGTTCATGCCGGAAGCGACGCCTGGATGCCGACCGACCCTGCGATCATCCGGGACAATATCAGCTCGGCGAATGTCTATCTCTACTATGAGCCGATCCGGGAGGCCCTGGATGCCGGCGCCGATATCGTCATCGCCGGGCGGGTCGCGGACCCGTCGATGTTCGTGGCAGCCCTGGCGCACGGCTTCGACTGGGCCCCGAAGGACTGGAACCGGATCGCCATGGGCACCGTCGTGGGCCATCTGCTGGAATGCAGCGGCCACACCACCGGCGGCTACTTCGCCGATTGCGAGACGAAGACCGTGTCGGACCTCGCCAATATCGGCTTCCCGATCGCCGAGGTGCAGGCGGACGGCCAGGTCTTCATCACCAAGCTGCCCGGCAGCGGCGGCAAGGTCACCTGCGACACCGTGCTGGAGCAGCTGCACTACGAGGTGCACAGCTTCTCATCCTACGTGACACCGGACGTGATCGCCGCGTTCCGCGATGTCCGCGTCGAACAGGATGGCGCGGATCGCGTGCGGGTGACGGGCTTCACCGGCCGCGAGCGCCCGCGCACATTGAAGGTGCTGCTCGGCTATCACCATGGCTACAACCTTGTCCTGGCCTTGCGCTTCCGCGGTCATACCGCAATGAAGCGGGCGCATCTTCTCGGCACCGTGTGGTCCGAGCGGCTGCGCCATTTCGGCAACCAGATCATGGACAGCGTCTATCTCTACAACGACCTGCCCTATGCCGCCGCGCTGCGCGAGGATCCCGACCCGAAATATGTCGAGTTCCGCTACAGCGCCGTCGTCCGCACCCGCGAGGAGGCGGAGGCGGTCGCCCGCGCCTTCATGGGCTTCTACCTCAACGGCGCCTATGGCGGCGGCGGCCTGGAAACCAATGTCAGCCGCTACGACCCGCTGATCCCCCTGACGATGCCGCGGGAAGATGTCCGCAGCTCCGTCTCCTACCTGGAGGCCGGACAATGAGGAAGAACGTCAAGCTCTACCAGATCGCCCATTCCCGCACCGGCGACAAGTTCGATGCCTCGCTGATCTCCGTGCTGCCCTACGACCGCGCGCATCTGGACCTCCTGCGCGATGTCCTGACGCCGGAATATGTGCAGACGCATTTCCAGGACATCGTGCGCGGGCATGTGGAGCGCGAGGAAACCCACTACGGCTTCATCTTCGTGCTGCATGCGGCCCTCGACGGCGGCGTGGTCGCCGGACTGCGCCACGACAAGCACGGCAAGTCGCTCAGCGGCTACATGCTGGAGATCGATATTCCGGTTTCCCTGGAGTTCGAGGTGCCAAGGGATATCGCCCGGTAGCAGGCCCGGCAGCAGCACGTTCGCACCGGAGGTCCGGCCGCTCTCCAGGACGGCATGGGCGCGGGCGGCGCCGACACATGCCGAAACTTGGCATGGCCGCCCCGGCGTCTATCCTGGACCCGCCCGGGAGGAGGCAGGCCCGGGCGTACGCAGAGCCGGAAATCCCAGAAAGGATCTACCCCGATGCGCACAGCCACAGCCATGCTCACGCTCGCCACGCTGATGGCAGCGACAGCCGCCGCGCAGGCGGCTGGCCAGGTCGGATCCTTCACGATCGTTGGCGAGGGCAAATGCCAGCCAAAGACCTTTCTCGAATCATCCCAGGTGGGGCCGGCGCCATTTACCGCGTTCCAGTGGACAGAAGGTGAATTTGAGTCGAGCGGCAGTTTCCCGCTGAACGCCAGCACCATGACCTTCTCGGGAAATTCGGCGGTCATCGAGAACCCGGCGAACCTGAACCCGGGCCTGGCGGACGTGAAGGGAGACAAGGTCACCGGCACGATCTACTTCAGCAGCATGCCGAACCTCAATCCCGATGGCGAGCTCGTGTCGCTGAGCTGCAACCACAAGTATAGATGGACGATCGCAGAGGATGCCGTCATCGAGCTCCAGCCCGCAGGTGGGATCAGCGACATCATCAGTTGTGGCTGCAGTCCCGTCTCCGGGCTCGTTCCGGCCAAATAGATCAACTTGCACTCGGATGGAATCATCCGAGCGGCAATAAGTTGATCGATTTCAACAAGATAGCGCATCTTGTCTGTGTCCGAACGGACGCAGGATGCGCTAGTGCCGGTCCGGTGCGGGAACGACGCCTGGCCTACCCTGCCAGCAGCACGATCGCGCCCGAGGTGCGGCGGCCCTCCAGATCGGCATGGGCCTGCGCCGCCTCCGCCAGCGGATAGCGGTGCTGCGGTGCGACCGTCAGGGTGCCGCAGCGGATCGCGGCGAACAGCCGGTCGACGGAAGCGCGCAGGTCATTCGGGTCGGCGACATAGTGGCCGTAGTTCGGCCGGCTGAGCCGGGCGGACTTCGCCGCGAAGCCAGCCACGTCGACCGGGCCGATATCGCCGGAGGCCTGGCCGAAGGAGACCAGGTGGCCGAAGGTGGCCAGCGCCTCGAACGAGCGGCGGAAGGTGTCGGCGCCGACCGCGTCATAGGCCACGTCGACGCCGCGGCCTTGCGTGATCTCCATCACCGCGGCGACGAAGTCCTGCTCCCGGTAGGGGATCGGCCAGGCGCAGCCATGGTCGCGGGCGAGGCGGGCCTTCTCAGCGCTGCCGACCGTGCCGATCACCTTTGCCCCCAGCGCCCGCGCCCACTGGCAGAGCAGGAGCCCGACCCCGCCGGCGGCGGCATGGACCAGCACCCAGTCGCCCGGCTTCACGGTGTGCACCCGGTGCAGCAGGAAGTCGGCGGTGATGCCCTTCAGCAGGCCGGCAGCCGCCGTCTCGTCGTCGATATCGTCGGGCAGCGGCACCACATGCGCCGCCGGCATGGTGCGCAGGTCTGCATAGGCGCCGACCGGCGGTGCGGCATAGCCGACCCGGTCGCCGGGCAGCAGGTGATGCACGTTCGCGCCGACATCGACCACCTGTCCCGCCGCCTCCATCCCCGGCACGCCGGGCGGCGACAGCAGGTCGAAATAGCCGGTGCGGCAATAGACGTCGATGAAGTTCACCCCGATCCGGCTCTGCCGGATCCGCACCTCGCCCGGCCCGGGCGGTGCGGCAGTGACCGCCTGCAGGCGCAGCTGTTCCGGCCCGCCATGAGCGGTCAGCACGATGCCGCGGCCTTCCATCATGGCCCCGGATGCGTAAGCGGGTGCCGCAACATCGGCCTGGCCGCCTTCGATCACCCGCAGCCGGCCGGCGCGGCGCTCGCCGGCGCCCGACAGCAGGCCGCGCACGGCGTCGAAGCCGGCCTGGTAGATGCCGTCCGCCACCAGCTCGGTCAGCTCCGCGGCGCGGTCGGCCGGCGGCTCGAATTCGCATTCCCAGCACCACAGGGTGGCTTCCCCGTCCGTCACCGGCTTCAGCGCGACGGTGGCGACATAGTCGTTCAGCGGGAAGGGGGCTGCCAGGATGCAGTAGGTGAAGCTGCGCTCGGCATCCGACAGGGCCAGCAGCTGTTCCCGCAGCACCTGGCCCAGACCGCCATCGGCATCGCGCAGCCGGAAGCGACGCACGCAACCGACCTGATCGGCCAGCAGGCCGTTCTCGATCTCCGACTGCGCGACGGCCGGGTGCCAGTCCTCATGGCCGTTGAAGTCGCGCAGCAGCCCCCAGACCCGGTCCACGGGCGCGTCGATGATGGTGCTGCGGAGGATGCGGACCACGGGTTCCGCCTGGTGACTATCGTCGTCCCCGGGCCTGACCCGGGGACCCATTCCGCAAGCCTTGCGGCGCGGCACCGCCGGCGGAGTGGATCCTCGGGTCAAGCCCGAGGATGACGGTGAAGCGGCGGCGCCATACACACACGTCGTCACCGCCGGGCTTGTCCCGGCGGTCCATGTCGAGGCCGGACTCAATAGACGGAGCAACGGCCGGACGCCGTTGGGCAACGGCACCATGGACTGCCGGCCAGATGGAGTTGATACCGGGCCCGGCAGTGACGAGTGGGGGGGAAAAGGGCATCGGAACCATGTCCCTCACCCGCCGAGCCGGGCCTTCAGGGCGTTCATGCCGGCCAGGAAGACCCCCTCGCCGATCTGTGTCTGCAGCTCGCGCTCGCGGCCCGGCTCGCAGTCGAAGCGGGCGGTCCATTCCATGAAGGTGCGGCCGGTATCGGTGACCGGGATCAGCCGCATATTGGCGACATAGTCCCGCACCCCCATCGGCGACGAGAGGATCGCGTAGGAGCAGGCATAGTCGTAGTCCGACAAGGACAGCAGCCGCTCGCGGATCTGCCCGCCATCCTCCAGCACGAAGTTGCGGATGCAGCCGATCCGGTCCGACGGCTCGTCGTTCTCGATCCGCGAGGAGGCGACGATCGGCATCCAGTCCGGCAGGCCGTTGAAGTCGCGGATGATCGACCAGACCCGGTCGGGGGACGCGTCGATCACGGTGGAGACGAAGACGTTGACCATCAGTCGCCATCTCCGCCGGAACGGTCGCTGCCACCGCCCTCACCCTCGCCGCCGCCCTCGCGGCGGGCCTGCTCCGCCAGCTTGGACAGCTCCGACCGGCGCGGCTGGATCAGGCTGTCGGCGAAGCGGGAGACGTCGTCGCCCTCTTCGATGCCGATCTGCCGCAGCAGGTAGTCGACCATCGGCGCCTGCGCGCGGTAGCGCAGGGCGGAGTTGATCACCTCGTCGGTGGGCGAGGCACCGCCATTGCTCCGGCCGCCGCCGGAACCGCCGCCGGACAGGCCGTCGACCTGCAGGATGCGGATCCCCTCGATATTCTCCAGCGGCTTCACGCTCTCGCGGATGATGCCGTCCATGCGGTCGATCAGGTGGCGCCGCAGCTGCGCGCGCCGCGCCTCGCCCGACAGCATGTTGTGCGCCTCGTTCATCAGGCGCTCGGCCTCCGCCTCCAGCTCGTGGCGGATCTTGCGGGCGGCCAGCCGGATGCGCTCGGCATCGGCCTCGCCCTGCGCCAGGCTGCGCTCGGCATCGGCGCGGTCCTCCGCCGCCTGCTTCTCCGCCTGGGCGGAGAGGGTGATGCGGATGCCCTCGCGGCGGGCATCCTCCTCCGCCGCCAGCAGGGCGATCGCCTTGCGGCGCTCCGCCACCTCGAAGTCGCGCGCGCTCTCGATCCGCTCCTGCGCGGCGATCGCACGGGCGCGGGCGGCATGGGCCTCGGCCTGGGCGTCGGCCTCCTCCACCTCCTTCTGCGCGAGCGCGATGGCGCGGTCATGCTCGGCGATCTCCAGGTCGCGGCGGCGCTCGATCTCCAGCCGCGCGATGTCGCGCTCGCGGCCGATGCGGGCGGCCTGCAGGGTGCGCTCCGAGGCGATGCGCCGCTGCTCGACCTCCTCGCCGGCCTGGATCGACGCCTCCTCCGCCTCCACGTTGCGGCGGGCCTGCTCGCGCGCGATCTCCGCCCGCTGGCTGGCGCGGCCGACCTCCAGGTCGCGCTGCTGTTCCAGCCGGGCATATTCCGCGTCGCGGTCAATCTGCAGGCTGGCCCTGTCGGTGGCCAGGTTCTTGTTGCGGATCTCGATCAGGGTGTCCTGCTCGATATCGTTGCGCCGCTTGCGCCGCGCCTCGATCTGCTCGGTCAGCCGGGTCAGGCCTTCCGCGTCGAAGGCGTTGGACGGGTTGAAGAACTCGATCGGCGTCTGGTCGAGCTGGGTCAGCGAGACCGCCTCCAGCTCCAGCCCGTTCTGGGTCAGGTCGGCGGCGACCGCCTCGCGCACCTTCTTCGCATAGGTGCCGCGCTGCTCGTGCAGCTCGTCCATCGACATCTCCGCCGCCACCCGGCGCAGGGCGTCGACGAACTTGCCTTCCAGCAATTCCGTCAGGCTCGGCGGGTCCAGGGTGCGTGCGCCCAGGGTCCGCGCCGCCGCGGCGATCGCATCGTTGCTGGCTGCCACCCGCACGTAGAACTCCGCCGCCACGTCGACACGCATGCGGTTGGCTGTGATCAGCGCCCGCTCCCGCTCGCGCGCCACCTCCAGCCGCAGGGCATTCATGTTCACCGGGGTCATCGCATGGACCAGCGGGATCACCACCGCGCCGCCATCGGCGACGACCTTGGTGCCGCCCAGGCCGGTGCGCACGAAGGCGATGTCCTGCGATGCCCGCCGGTAGAACCAGTAGAGCAGGTAGCCGAGGATCACCCCGACCACGACCAGGATGACGATGATGGCGATGATGGTGCCCCAGCTCTCACCCGACATGGCGTTCCTCCCGCATGCGCCGGCGCCGCGCTGCTGCCGCGCCGGTCATGCTGTCTGCTTCTTCTTGATCGACTTGAACCGGCGGGTCTGCTCGGTGAGCGCGATCTCCGTCGGCAGGCGCTCCATCGAGGAGGCGCCGTAGAACCCGTGGCAGTTCCTGGTGTTGGCCAGGATGAACTCCGCATCCTCCGGCTGCGCCACGGGCCCGCCATGGACCAGGACAAGCGCGTCCGGCTTCACCGCCAGCGCCGCCGCCGCCCATTCGTCCACCAGGGCCGGGCAGTCGGCCAGCTTCCGCGCGGTATCTGCGCCGATCGAGCCGCCGGTGGTCAGGCCCAGATGGCAGACGATGATGTCGGCCCCGGCCTGCGCCATCGCCACCGCATCCTCGGCACAGAAGACGTAAGGTGTGGTCAGCATGTCCTTCGCCGCCGCCATCCGGATCATGTCGACCTCCAGGCCATAGCCCATGCCGGTCTCTTCCAGGTTGGCGCGGAAGGTGCCGTCGATCAGCCCGACGGTGGGGAAGTTCTGCACCCCGGCGAAGCCCATCGCCTTCAGCCGGTCCAGGAACTGGTCGAACATGCAGAACGGATCGGTGCCGTTCACCCCGGCCAGGACCGGCGTGCGGGTCACCACCGGCAGCACCTCCTGCGCCATCTCCACGACGATGTCGTTGGCATTACCGTAGGCCAGCAGGCCGGCGAGCGAGCCGCGCCCGGCCATCCGGTAGCGGCCGGAATTGTAGATCACGATCAGGTCGATGCCGCCGGCCTCCTCGCATTTCGCGGAAAGCCCGGTGCCGGCGCCGCCGCCGACGATCGGTTCGCCGCGCGCCACCTGCGCGCGGAACTCGTCAAGAAGCGCGGCGCGCGAGAAGCCGGCCATGGCTGCCCCCTGTTGTCATGTTGCGGTCCCCGTCTGTCGCCATGATCTCCCGGAACTGCTGCACCGCGGCGTCCGCGAAGGCCGGGTCGTTGATGTGATGCGGCACGGACACCAGGCGCCGCCGCTCCGTCGCCTGCACATGTTCGCGCAGGGCCGCGAACAGGGCGCGGTCCGCCTCCGGGTCCCAGAACGGCTGCCCCTCCCGGTCCAGGCCGGACAGCCCGCCCTCGGGCAGCAGGAACCGCACAGGTCCCTCCATCCGGTTCAGCCGCTCCGCGATCCAGCGGCCCATCGCCGCGTTCTCGTCCGCGGTGGTGCGCATCAGGGTGACCTGCGGGTTGTGCACATGCAGCCGCCGGTTCCGGTAGCGCTCCGGCACGGTGGCGCGGGCATGGAAGTTCACCATGTCCAGCGCCCCGCAGGACCCCAGATAGGGCAGGCCGCTGCGGATGATCGCGCCGAAGCGGTCCTCGGTCGCGGCGAAGACGCCGCCCATCAGCAGGTCGCAGACCTCCGTCGTGGTCAGGTCCAGCACGCCGGCCAGCAGGCCGGATTCCGCCAGCTTCTCCATCGACTGGCCGCCGGTGCCGGTGGCGTGGAAGACCAGGCAGTCATAGTCGGCCTCCAGCATGTGCTGCACCGCCTGCACGCAGGGCGTGGTCAGGCCGAACATGGTCAGGCCAAGTGCCGGCCTGGCGGCCATGCTCTCCTCCCGCCGCCAGGCGATCATGCCGGCCAGGGCATGGGCGGCGTTGGACAGCACACGCTCGGAGATCCGGTTGATCCCCTGGACGTCGGTGACCGAGTACATCATGCAGATGTCGGACGGGCCGACGTAAGCGCCCACATCGCCGCTGGCGACGGTGGAGACCATCACCTTCGGCACGCCGACCGGCAGCGCCCGCATCGCCGGGGTGGCGAGCGCGGTGGCGCCAGAGCCGCCGGCGGCGATCAGCCCGCCCAGGTCGCGGCGGCTGGCGACGAAATGCTCGAAGGCCAGCGCCATGGCGGCCACCGCGGAACCGCGGTCGCCGGTGAACACCGCCTCCGCCCCTTGCGGATGATGGCGCGCCACCTCCCGCGGGGTGACCTGCGCCGAAGAGGGCCGGCCGGAGGTGGAGAGATCGACGGTCACCGTGCGCAGGCCCTGCCGGTCCAGGCAGGTGCGCAGGAAGCCCAGCTCGCGCCCCTTGGTGTCGAAGGTGCCGGCGACGAAGGCGGCATGGCCGCTGCGCGCCGCCGCCGGCACCCGGACCCGCGGCCGTTCCTCCGCAGGCAGGTCGCCTGCCGCGGCACGGGACGGCACGCCCCCCTGGTCCGGTTCCGGCGGCGGCGGCGCGGGCCGCCGCGCCACGTCCGGGACCCCTGCGGGGGATCCCGCAGGAGCATCGGCGGGCGCCGGGGCAGCCGTGCCCCAGCGGGTGCGCCCCGCGGGCGCGTCGATCCGGTCCGCCATCCCGGCCGCCGCCGTATCGTGCGGCGCCGCGTGGCTGCGGCGGACCGTGTAGACATTGGCCTCTTCCTCATCCGGGCCGCGGCCCAGCACCTGCGGCCCGGCCGGCAGGTCGGGACCGGCATCGGCCTCCTCCGCGCCGCCGGAAGCGACACCAAGCAGGCGCTGCTGCAGCTCGGTATCGGCGGCCAGCTCAGCCGCCGACATGGTGCGGGCGATGCGGCCGTTGACCATCACCGCGACCCGGTCGGAGACGTCGGTGGCGACGCCAAGGTTCTGCTCCACCAGCAGCACGCTGATCGCGCCGTCGTTCGCCAGCGCGTGCAGCATCGCCGCCACCTGGTCGACGATCACCGGGGCCAGGCCCTCGGTCGGCTCGTCCATGATCAGGATCCGCGGGTTGGAGAGCAGCGCCCGGCCGATCGCCAGCATCTGCTGCTCGCCGCCGGAGAGCTGCGCGCCGCCGTTGCGGCGGCGTTCCTTCAACCGCGGGAAGGTGTCGTAGATGCGGTCGACATCCCATTCCCTTTCGCCGGATCCGCCACGCATGCTGGAGGACAGGCGCAGATGCTCGTCGACGCTGAGGGAGGCCCAGACCCGCCGCCCCTGCGGCACATAGGCCAGGCCCTGGGCGACCACCTGGTTGGGCTCCATGCCGTCGATGCGCTGGCCGGCGGCATGGATGCTGCCGCGGGCGGCCGGCACCAGGCCCATGATGGTGTTGCACAGGGTGGTCTTGCCCATGCCGTTGCGGCCGACCACCGACAGCACGCCGCGCTCCAGGGTCAGGGTCACCCCCTGCAGGGCATGGCTGTGGCCGTAATAGACATGCAGGTCGTCGACCTGCAGCATCGGCGCGCGCAGCTCGCCGCGCTGCGGCCGTCCCGCCAGCGGTCCGCGGGGCTCAGCCATGCTGGCCTCCCAGATAGATCGCCTGCACTTCGGGATCCGCCTCGATCTCCGCCGGGGTGCCGTGCTTGAAGATGCGGCCGTTGTGCATGACCGTGACCCGGTCGACGACCTTCAGGGCGACGTCCAGGTCGTGCTCGATGATGACGAAGCCCAGATGCTCCGGCAGGCCGTGCAGCAGCGCGACCAGGTTGCCGCGCTCGCCCGGCGACAGGCCCGCCGCCGGCTCGTCGAACAGGATCAGCCGCGGCGCGCCGGCCAGCGCCATGCCGATCTCCAGCTGGCGCTGCTCGCCGTAGGACAGGTCGGCGACCCGCGTGTCCAGACGCCGGCTCAGATGCGCCTGGCCGGCCAGCCGCTCCGCCGCCGCCATCGCGAAATCTCCGCCGCGCGGCCGCAGCAGGCTGAAGCGCCGCCGCGCCACGCCGCGGCTGGCGAGAAACAGGTTGTCGCGGACGGTCAGCCCGCGGAACAGCAGGGAATGCTGATAGGTGCGCCGCAGGCCGCGGCGGATGCGGTCGTATTGCGGCAGCTCGGTGACATCCTCGCCGAAGAAGCTGATGCGCCCCCGGGTCGGCGGGAAATCGCCGGTGATCGCATTGAACAGGGTGGTCTTGCCGGCGCCGTTGGCGCCCAGCACCGCGCGCCGCTCGCCCGGACCGACCGACAGGTCGACCCCGTCCAGCGCCACCAGCGCGCCGAAGGTGCGGGTCACGCCGACCACCTCAAGCGCGCGGGACCCGGCATCCCGCGACGCGGTATCTGACGTGGCGGCCCGGCGCCCCCCGGCGATGCTGCCGCCGGGGGGTCCGGAACCGTCCGCCTGCCGTTCAGCGGCGTCCGCCATCGGCGGCCTCCCCCAACGGCAGGCTGTGGCCCGTCATGCTCACTTGCATTCCGGGTTGTCGCGACCGACCGGGCCAAGGTCCAGGAAGGCCTTCCGGTCCATGTTCATGGCCTGGTCGACCTGCGGGATCACCTTCACGACCTTGTTGACCAGATTGCCTTCCGGCCCCTCGACCACCTCGGTCAGGAAGATATCGGCGACCGCCTGCCGGTTCTGGTCCAGCTTCACCATGCCGGTCGGCGTCTGCATCTCCAGGTTCGACAGCGCGGCACGGAACTTCTTCTGCCCGTCCGACAGGTCGCCGTTCACCTCGTCCAGCGCCGCCAGTACGGCCTTGGTGTTGACGTAGTAGCCATGCGCGAACAGCGAGGGCGAGGGGAAGCCGTCCGGAAACTGCTTCTTGTAGGCGGCGACGAACTCCGTCCACTTCGGATCGTCCCAGGTATCGGCGATCGGCCCGGCGGACGGGGTGCCGATGATGAAGGAACGCTGCCGGCCCTTCGCGCCCAGCACCGTCTGGTCGACGGTGATGGAGCCGCCGATCAGCGGCGCCTCGCCGCCGGCCTGCTCGTACTGGGTCAGGAAGTTGATGGCGTCGGCGCCGCCCAGCGCGACATAGATCGCGTCGATGTCCGGCGGGATCGCGGCGATGATCGAGGAATAGTCCTTGTTGCCGATCGGCACCCAGAACTTGTCGACCACCTTGCCGCCCGCCTCGCAGAACGGGACCATGAAGCCGAGCACCTGGGTGTAGGGGAAGGAATAGTCCTCCGCGATCACCACGACCCGCTTATAGCCCTTCTCGTTGAAGGCGTATTCGCCCAGGCCCGCCATCCACTGCGCACCGTCGGTGGAGAAGCGGTAGAAGTTCTCCGCCGGGTCGCGCAGGGTGGTGTCCTGCGCCGCCGAGGTGCCGTTGACGAAGGTCACGCCGGGCTGGGTCTTGGCATAGTCCTTCACCGCCAGGCCTTCGGAGCCGGAGAGGGGGCCGATCAGGATCTCCACCCCGTCATTCTCCACCAGCTTCCGCGCGGCGCGCACGGCACTGTCCGGCGAGGCGTCGGACGAGCCGGTGATCAGCTCGATCTTGCGGCCGCCCGCCTCGTAGCCGGCCTGTTCCATCGCCAGCTTCACGCCACGCATGCCGTCCTCGCCCAGGACGGTGAAGGCGCCTTCCAGGGTGGCCAGCGCGCCGATCTTGATCGGCCCCTTGTCCTGTGCGCCGGCGGTGCCGGCTGCCAGGCTGAGCGCCGCCACTGCGCCGACCAGCGCAAGCGACTTACCTATGCTCTTCATCACCGTTTCCTCCCACATGGTTTGCGCCCTTGCGGGCGTTTGGCCCATTGCCGGGCCTGAAATCCCCTATTGGTCGTACCGGCGGGGAACCGGATCCCTCTCCCGCACGGCGCGCCGCTGCTGCAGCGCGTCGCGGGGCCGTGACAGCAGCTCGCGCGCACGGTCCCACAGGCCAAGCAGGCCGTCGGGCGAGAAGAAGACGATCAGCAGAAAGGCACCGCCGATGACCAGGTTGAAGCGCTCCCGGTCGATCAGGTCGATGGCGAAATTCTCCAGCAGCACGAAGACGATGGCGCCCAGGAAGGGGCCGATCGGATGGCGCAGGCCGCCGATCACGGCGATCACCAGCACGTTGATGATGCGCTGCACGTCCACCGAGCCGGGCGAGATGCGGCCGTTGAACCAGACCAGCAGGATGCCGGCCAGGGCCGCCAGCAGGCCGGCCAGCGCATAGGCCGCGACGCGATGGGCGGTGACGTTGAAGCCGAGCGCCGACATCCGCCGCGGATTGTCGCGGATCGCCTGCATCGACAGACCGAAGGTGGAGCGCGCGACATAGAGCACGGCGCAGAACGCCAGCACCGCGACCCCCAGCGCCAGGAAGTAGAACGCCACCGGCGACCGCCAGTCGATGCCGAAGAGCTGCGGCGGCGCCACCTGGGCGAAGCCGTTGAAGCCGTTGAAGATCTCGTAGTTCTGGCGGGCGAAATAGAAAAAGGCGGTGCCGATCGCCAGGGTGATCATGATCGTGTAGATCCCCTCCGTCCGCACCGAGAGGAGGCCGACCAGGGTGGCGAAGGCGGTCGCGACCAGGATGCCGATCGGCAGCGCCAGCCACCAGTCCAGGCCCAGCCCCATATTGCTCTCGCCGAAGATCGACAGCATGTAGCCGGCCATGCCGGCCACCGTCATCTGCGCCAGGCTGACCATGCCGCCATAGCCGGCCAGGAACATCAGCGACAGCGACAGGGTGCCCAGCACCAGCGCATAGGCGCCGACCTGGAAGGTGAAGAAGTCGCCGGTGAGGAACGGCCAGGCGATCAGGACCACCGCCAGTGCCAGGTACCACGGGTTCAGCCCCAGCCGGGGCACCCGCACCGGATTGCGCAGTCCCAGCGGATCGTCGAGCCGCGGCCCGCGGCCGACCCAGCCCGGCCCCTGCGTGCTGCCCGCGGCACCGCCCCGCATCGCCTGGGGCCGCCGCTGCGCCGCCTGCAGCCGCCGGTCGACGGTGGCGGCCAGGCGGCGCGGCGGCACCTGCTCCGACTGCGCCATCACGCCGCCTCCTGGTGCATGACGCCCGCACAATAGTGGCCGTCATCCTCGGGCTTGACCCGAGGATCCCAGCGCCGGCGGTGACATGCCACCGCCCCACAGCGTCGCTGTCCCGTCGCGATCCTCGGGTCAAGCCCGAGGATGACGGGGAAGAGGGAGGCGCCGCGCGGCCCGCCGTTCCCGCTGTCCAGTCCCCTACGCACGGCCCATGATCCCCTGCGGCCGGAAGGCGAGTGCCAGCACCATGATCAGGAAGGTGTAGACGACGCCGTAGGTCGGCGAATAGGCGAGGCCGAACTGCTCCGCCAGGCCGATCAGCAGGGCGCCGATCGCCGCGCCGGTCACCGAGCCCATGCCGCCGACGATCACCACGACAAGGGAGGCGAGCAGGTAGCGCACATCCTCCCCCGGTGCGATGGAGAGCGCGGTGCCGCCGACCACGCCGGCCAGGCCGGCCAGGCCGGCGCCGATCGCGAAGACGAAGGCGAAGACCAGGTGAACGTTGCCGCCGGAGGCCTGCAGCATCTGGCGGTCGTCCACGCCGGCACGGATCATCATGCCGATGCGGGTGCGGTTCAGCAGCAGCCAGAGCCCGACGCCGATGACGATCGCCGCCGCCAGCAGTGCCAGCCGGTAGGTCGGGTACTTCATCCAGATGATCGCGCCGTTGGAGCGCTGCGCCAGCTCGATCGGCAGGGTGGCGGCGCCGAACAGCCAGTCCGGCGGGCTGAACTGGTAGGTATTGCCG
Organism: Marinibaculum pumilum; assembly: GCF_042646425.1. Classification (NCBI taxonomy): domain Bacteria; kingdom Pseudomonadati; phylum Pseudomonadota; class Alphaproteobacteria; order Rhodospirillales; family Rhodospirillaceae; genus Marinibaculum; species Marinibaculum pumilum. The sequence continues at coordinate 23,695 of NZ_JBHRTR010000010.1, read as the reverse complement.
CCCCAGATCCACAGCATCACGTCGGCCAGCACGATCGACAGGCCGATGGTGACCAGGGTCTGGCGCAGGTCCTGCCCCTCCATCCGCCGGAACACCACCAGCTGCAGCACCACCCCGGCCAGCGCCATGGCGATGAAGCCGGCGCCGACGCCGACGAACCAGGAACCCGTCGCCTCCGCCGCGTCGAAGCCGATATAAGCGCCCAGCAGGAACAGCGAGCCATGCGCCAGGTTGACGTTGCGCATCAGCCCGAAGACCAGGGTGAAGCCGGAGGCCACCAGGAAGTAGAGCGCCGCCAGGGTCAGCCCGTTCAGCAGGGTGTTCAGGAACAGCTTGCGCCCGCCGGCATCGGCGTTCGCCACCAGCACGACGCCCAATACCACGACCACCGCCCCCAGCAGCAGCCAGAGCCAGGGACGGTTCGGGCGCAGCAGGCGACCCAGGGTCAGATGAAGCGGTGCGGACATACGGGCGCAGGTGCGGCGGTCAGGAGGCGATGCGGGTGCGGCGCGCCGACATCACTTCCGGTTCGCGGTGGAACTTGCCGTCCTTCATGATCGCCAGGATCCGGTCGCGCTGGCTGAGGATGCGGACATCGGCGACCGGGTCGCCATCGACCAGGATCAGGTCGGCCAGAAAGCCCTCGCGCACCATGCCGAGTTCGTCCGGCGATCCCATGATCTCGCCGCCGCGGCGGGTCGCGGCGACGATCGCCTCCATCGGCGACATGCCCACCATCTCCACGAAGTACTGGATGTCGCGGGCATTGGTGCCGTGCGGGATCCAGGCGAAGCCGTAATCGCCGCCGGGCAGCACGCGGATGCCGCGGCGGTGCATCTTCGACATCGTCTCCACCGCCGTGTCCAGTTCGCGCCGGTACATCATCGCCATCGGCCCGTTCGGGTCGACGCCATAGTCGCCGGCGTCGCGGCTGGTGTGCAGCAGCCAGGCCAGGCCCGGCGCCACGAAGTGGCGGTCCCGCGCGGCCTCCAGCATGTCCAGCGCCTCCTCGTCGGCGAAGGAGGCGTGGTAGATGATCTCGATGCCGTGGCGGACGCACATCTTCACGGATTCGGCGCTGCGGGCATGGGCGCAGATCCGCTTGCCGCGGCGATGCGCCTCGGTGACCGCCATCGCCACCTCCTCCTCCGACATCACCGTCTCTTCCGCGCCGACACCTGCGATCTCCTCCCCCGACAGGTTCAGCTTGATCAGGTCGACGCCGTATTTCAGGAACTGGCGCACGGTGCGGCGCATCTCCTCCGGCCCGCTGACCAGCGCGCCGAAGGACATTTCCGGATAGTCCAGGTGCGGCGGCGCGCTGTCGCCCAGCCCGCCATGGGTGGCGATCTCCTGCCCGTTGGCCAGGTAGCGGGGGCCGGGGATGGTGCCGTCGTTGATCGCGTTTCGGATCACCACGTCCAGCCGCGGCTTCGCCGCCGCGGCGCCGACGCAGGAGGTGAAGCCTGAGTCCAGCAGGGTCTTCGCCACCTTCGCCGCGAACAGGGTATGTTCCTCCGGCGGCATCATCTGGATCGCTTCCAGACTGGCCTGGTCGTTCCAGGAGAAATGGCAGTGCGCGTCGGTCAGGCCGGGCATCAGGGTGGCGCCGGCACCGTCGATCACCGTCGCGCCCATGGTCGGGATGCTGCGCGGCCCGCGGCCGACCTGGCGGATGCGGTTGCCCTGCACCAGCACCTCACCGGCATAGGGATAGTCGCCGGAGCCGTCGAGGATCCGGACATTGCTGAAGAGGATGTTGGGCATCGGCCCCTCCCTCTGGTTTCCTGCCCTGGCCGCGCCGCAGCGCGCCCTTGTCGTTTCGTTCTTGCGGGCGTCGCTGCGCCCGGATCGTCATCCTGAAGCGTCAGTGCACCCGGTGGAAGTGCCGCAGCTCCCGGTTCACCTCGGCCGCGCGCTCGAAGTTCGGCCAATGGCCGCAGCGCGGCAGCACAACCAGCCGCGCCTCATGCAGGCCGTCGGCCAATGCCTGCCCCACCGCCGGCGGCGCCACCGGATCCTCGGCGCCGGCGATCAGCAGGCAGCGCGCCGTGATGCCGTCCAGTGCGGCGGGCCGCGCATCGGCCAGCGCCTCGCAGGTGGCGGCATAACCCTCCGCCGGCTGGCGCATCAGGCTCTCCCGCACCGCGGCGATGGCGACCGGCTGGTCGGCCTTGCTCGCCGCCGACGTGGAGCCGGCGCAGACCGCATCCGCGATCCCCGCCATACCGTCGGCGCGGGCCTCGGTGGCGCGGGTGCGCAGGCCGGCGCGCGCCGCCTCCGGCGGTGCCGGCAGCGCGCCGATCAGCGCCATGGAAGCCACCCGCCCCGGCGCCCGCACCGCCAGATGCTGGCAGACGATGGTGCCCAGCGAATGGCCCAAGAGGTGGAAGCGCTCCAGCCCCTCCGCGTCGGCCAGGGCCAGCACCGCCGCCACGAAGCCGTCGATCGACAGGCGCCCGTCCTTGGGCAGCGGCGAGCGGCCGGAGCCAGGCAGATCGGGCCGGTAGCAGCGGAAGCCGCGGGCGAAGACATTCATCTGCGGGGTGAAGCTGTTGGAGGTGCCGCCCAGGCCGTGGATCATCACGACCGGCACACCGCCCGCCGCGCCGTCGCGTTCCACCTGCATGCCGCCTGCATGGAAGGTCGCCATCGCGCGCTCAGGCCGCCTTCTCGCCCGCTGCGATGTGGCGGACCGGGTTTTCCAGCACGCCGATGCCGTCGATCTCCACCTTCACGACATCGCCGGCCGTCAGGTATTTCGGCGGGTCGAAGCCGATGCCGACGCCGACGGGCGTGCCGGTCGCGATGATGTCGCCGGGGATCAGGGTGGTGCCGGCGGAAATCGCCGCGATGATCGCCGGCACGTCGAAGATCATGTCGCGGGTACTCGCGTCCTGGCGCAGCTCGCCGTTCACCCAGGTGCGCAGGCGTGTATCGGCGAGGTCGATCTCGTCCGCCGTCACGGCCATAGGCCCCATCGGGCAGAAGGTGTCGAAGGACTTGCCCAGCAGCCACTGCTTGTGCCGGCTCTGGATGTCGCGGGCGGTGACGTCGTTTACGATGGTATAGCCCCAGACATGGGCCATCGCGTCGGCTGCGGCGATGCCGCGCCCGCCGCGGCCGATGATCACGGCCAGCTCGCCCTCATAGTCGATGGCTTCGGAAACCGCCGGATCGAAGGCGATCTCCGCGCCGTTCGGCACCACGCATTCGGGCACCTTGGAGAAGATGATCGGATAATCAGGCGACGCGGCGGCACCGGCCGACATGCTCGAATCGAAGCCGGACTTCGCGAACTCCGCGGCATGTTCGTGATAGTTCTTGCCGACGCAGAAGACGTTGCGCAGGGGCCGCGGCGCCGGTGCCTCCAGGGTCACGTCGGCCAGCCGCACGGCCGGGCCGACCGGCTGCGGATCGACCCCGGCGACGGCTAGCCGCGCCAGCGCCAGCACGCCGAGATCGGCATCCTCCAGCCCCAGCTCCAGCGGCTGCACGGTGCCGCCCGCCGGATCCAGGCGGCCGACCATGCGATGGCCGCCATCGTTGAAGGTCACGTAGTGCACCGGCTTCCCTCCCGCCGCCGGCCGGGGCCGGCGCCATTCCCTTGGTCCCTTTAATTGAACCAAAACAGTGCATTTGGCTCAATCGCGGAGGTTCCTTCCCCGTCGCGGTTCACGAAGGCTGGCACCCGGCGGGCCGAAAGTAAAGACGGAATCTCCTGGCGACAGCGGCGCAACGGCACTAGGCTTGAACCAATTTGGTTCAAACTGGCTCGCAAGGCCGCCTTACCCGGATCGGTTCGCCCTTGGCCCCCCTTCCCAACGATCGCGTGCGCAGCGATATCCGCCGCCGCATCCAGTCCGGCGACTGGAGCGCCGGCATGCGGGTGCCGGCGGAACGCGACCTGGCCGCCCAGCTCGGCGCCGCCCGCAACACGGTGCGCCGCGCCCTGACCGACCTGGAGGCGGAGGGGCTGATCCAGCGCCGCGGCAGCCGCAGCCGGGTGGTGAACGGCACCGAGGGCGGCATCGATTCCGAGAGCGCGCGGATCCTCGACGCCGACGCCTTCCTGCGGATGATCGAGCATGTCGGCCCCGGCGACGTGATGGAGGTACGCCTGCTGCTGGAACCGCATGCAGCGGCGATGGCGGCCAGCCGCGCCGGTCCCGCGGAACTGGCCGCGATCCGCCGCGCCGTGGAGGGGATGGAGGCCGCCGACACTGTCGAGACCTTCGAGCATTGGGACGGCCGCTTCCACAAGGGGGTGATGGATGCCTGCCGCAACGGCCTGCTGACCCATATCGCCAGCATCATCTCCCACCAGCGGGAGATGCCGGAATGGATGCAGAAGAAGCGCGAGACCAAGGTCGGCCCGCACCGTGCCCTGTTCGACATCCAGCACCGCGCGATCCTGGACGCCATCGCCAGCCGCGACATGGACGCCGCCGCCCATCACATGCGCGAACACCTGCTGGCGGTCCGCGACCGGGTGTTCGCGGTGGTATGAGTCCGCCGCCCGGAAATTTTCTGCCACGCCTGTCGCCCGCGCCGCCCGGTGCGCGTCGTACCGGCAGTGAGGCCGATGGCCTCGTGCGGAACGGAAGAGCGGAACGATGCGCGTGATGGTGCTGGTGAAGGCGACACCCGACAGCGAGGCGGGCGGCATGCCGGACCCTGCGATGATGGCGGCAATGGGCCGCTTCAACGAGGAACTGGCGAAGGCCGGCATCCTTCTGACGGGCGACGGCCTGAAGCCTTCCTCGGCGGGCAAGCGGGTGGCGTTCGATGGCGCGGACCGTACCGTCATCGACGGGCCCTTTGCCGCCACCTCGGAACTGGTCGCCGGCTTCTGGCTCTGGCAGGTGAAAGACATGGAGGAAGCAATCGCCTGGGTCAGGCGCTGCCCCAACCCGATGCCGGGGCCCAGCGAGGTCGAGATCCGGCCGCTCTACGAGCCGGCGGATTTCGGCGAGGATTGACGGGCCGGTCTCACCGTTCCTGCAGCGCCAGCCTCACGCCGAGGCCGCAGAAGATCGCACCGGTCACCCGCCCCTGCCAGCGCGCAACGACAGGGTTGCGCCGCAGGAAGCCGCCCACCTGCCCCGCGGCAAATGCGAACAGAACCGTGCTGAGCAGACCCATGGCCACGAACAGCAGGCCCAGGATGGTGAGCTGCAAGGCCACCGGGCCGTTCTCCGGCCGCACGAACTGCGGCAGGAAGGCCAGGAAGAACAGGGCCGATTTCGGGTTCAGGATCTCTGCCAGCGTCGCCTGTCGAAAGGCCCGCCCCGCGGACAAAGGCGGCCCGCCGGTGCCGATCGACAGCGGCCGATGGTCCAGGATCGCGCGGATGCCGAGCCAGACGAGATAGGCGGCCCCGGCATATTTCACCATCGCGAAGGCGAGCGCGGACGTCTGGATCACCGCGGACAGGCCGATCACGGCAAAGGCGGTATGGGCAATGTCGCCAAGCGCGATACCCAGGCCGGTGGCCAGACCCGCCCGGATGCCGGAAGCCGACGCCCGCGCCACGGTCAGCAGGACAGCAGGTCCCGGGATCAGGACGAAGCCCAGCAGCACCGCCAGATAGGTCAGCAGGGTCACCTGGTCGATCATGCACCTCTCTCCCCTGCCTCTCGTCCCGGACTGCTCATACCACCAGCGCCGCATCGATCGCCTGCGGCACCGGCATCGTCTGCGCGAAGGACGGCCGCGCCTCGCAGGCATCGAGGAAGGCGGCAAGGCCCGGATGGGCGCTGCGCCAGTCCAGCTCCGGCAGGCGCGGGCCCAGATAGCCGAGCGCACAGCCGACCGCGATATCGGCCAGGCCGAAGCCGCCATCCGGGCCCGGTCCAGGCAAAATGGGCGGGGCATCCGGCACCGTCCGCGCCAGTTCCGCCAGCCCTCCGGCGACCTTGCGCATCTGGCGGTCGATCCAGGGGGCGCTGCGCGATCCTTCCGGCCGCAGGCGCTCCATCAGGATCAGCACCACCGCGTCGCAGATCCCGGCCGACAGCACCTCGAAACGCCGCGCGGCGAAGCGGGCCTCAGGATCGGCCGGCAGCAGCGGCGGCTCCGGATGGCGCAGCTCCAGCCAGTCCAGGATCAGCGACGAATCCCAGACCGGTTCCGCACCGTCGGCCAGCAGCACCGGCAGCTTCTGCAGCGGGTTCAGCCGCTCCGTCTCGCTGCCCGGATGCCAGGGGATTTCCGTCACAAGGTCGAAGGGGATGCCCTTCTCGATCAGCGCCACCCGCACCTTGCGGGCATAGGGGCTGGGGGTGGCCGAAAGCAGCCGGTACATCGGACGCTCATTCATCCTGAAGGCAGCGGGACCCGCCCGCGCGGCGGCCGGCGACTGCGGTCAGGCCCGGCGGCCGACGATATAGCGCGCGCCGTCGGGACCGATACGTTCCGCATGGGGTTCGCCACGCGCCACGGTAAAGATTTCGCCCGCCCGGTAGGTACGGCTTTCGCCGTCGCGGATGATGTCGATGGCGCCGCCGGTCACCAGGGCGCGCACCTCGAAATCATGTACATGGTCCGGCACCACCGTACCGGCGGCCAGGTCACGCGGCAGGATTTCGAAACCGTCGGCGGCCAGCTGCGCCTCGAAAGCGGCTACATTGGCCTGCGGCGCACCGACGATCCCGGTCTCATCCTCGGTCATGAAAGGTCACTCCCTCGATCCTTAGGCGACTACAGCACAGCTCACGCCGGCCTGCCACAGAGGGGGCGTCCGGCGGTCACCACAGCAGAAGCAGCGGCGACAGGGTGAACCACAGGATATAGGCCAGCGCGAGGCCCATCAGGCCGTTCATCCGCCCGTCCAGCCGGCCGCTGCGCAGGCGCCGCGCCAGCAGCCACAGCAGCCAGAGGCCGTGCAGCAGCACGGGCACCGCGACCGGATCGTAGAGGCCGAGGGCCAGGTCCGACCAGAGGAAGAGGCCAGGCAGTACGGCGGAGAGGGCCAGCGCGATCATCGCCAGCCCCGTGGCCCCGGCGGGACCGAGAAGGACCGCCAGGGTCCGCTTGCCCGCCGCCGCGTCGGCCGGCCGGTCCGGCAGGCCGGAGAGGATGATCGCCGGCAGGATCGACAGGCCGAGCGGCAAAGCGAGCCACCACGGTGCCGGATCGGCCCAGCCGCCGCCGAACAGCAGGAAGCCGGGCAGCATCACGCCGATGGAATGGGTCACGGCGACGTCCAGCTCCCCCAGGCCGCGCCAGGAGAGCTTCACCGGCGGCAGGGTATAGCCGATCGCCAGGACCGCCAGGGCGGCCAGTGCCAGGGCCAATGGCAGGGGCGCCGGCGCGGCGGCGCAGAGTCCGGCCGCCGCGACGACGGCGCCGGTGCCGCAGAGCCAGGCGCCGCGGCGCAGGGCGGGCACGGTCAGTCGCCCCGAGACCAGCACCCGGGAACCGCCGCTGAAGGGGCCGAAATGGCGATTGATGCGATCCGAGGGCGCGTCGACCAGTTCGTTGACGAACACCGTCGCGGTTTCCAGCAGGAACAGCACCAGATAGCCCAGCCAGAAGCGCCAGGTCGACATGGCCTCCGGCCCGCCGGCCAGTAGCGCGCCGACCGCATAGGCGGCCCAGGTCATCGGGTAGAACTGCAGCCGCAGCGCCTGCAGCCAGGGCGCGACGATGCGGCCGAGACGGTGCGCCGGCCCGATGCACAGGCCGCGCAGCTCCGCGGCGTCCGCCTCCACCTGCGCCAGCCAGTGGGCGCGCTGCGCCGCCGTCGAACTGTTCACCGGCCCGAAGCTGGCGATGCGGGTCGGCGCGACGCCGCAGAAGCCCAGGGTCGCCCGCGCCAGTGCATTGTGGCCCGGCCGGCCGTAGACGAAGCGGTAGACCGGTGCCGGCGTGTCCATGGTGGTGAGCAGTTCCGCTGTCCGCGGCCCCAGCAGGCCGCGGAAACCGGACATCGTCTCCCAGGTCTCCTCGAAGGCGAAGCCGGGCAGCAGCACCCGGTCCAGGAACGCCTTGGCGAGCGCCGGCGGACCGGCCCACCAGGTCGGCCAGACGAAGACCAGGTGCTGCGCCCAGAGCATCGCCTCGCGGGCCGCGACCAGGTCCGGCTCCTGCATCTGGGCGGTGATATGAGCGGCGGTGACGTCGCGGTCGAAGTGAAGGTCGCGGAGCACCAGGTTGCGCACAGTCGCGCCCGCCCGCTCCGCCCCGGCACGATAGGCATCCGCCAGCGCATCCGACAGCGAACCCGCCCGCGGATGGCCCTGGATCACCAGGATACGAGGCGCTGCGCCGGCACCCGGCCCAGGCGCATCGGGATATGTCACGAGTAGGCCGTCACAGAGTAGGCGGTCACTGGGCAGGCGCCGTCTTCAGGCGGCATCCCGTTGAGCCAGGAGCCCGGGCTGCCAGAGGTCGGAGAGGCGCTGCGCCAGCTCAGACGGCGGTTCCGCGAACAGCACCGCGCCAAGCTCCAGCGCCGCCCGGCGCAGCATGGTGCTGCGCTGGGCCAGGGCCCCGCGCAGCACCTGCGCCTCGGCAGGATCGGCCAGGAAGCCGCCTTCCGCCGCGTCGGCGGCGAGGAAGACGGCAATGTCGTGGTCGTCGCCCAGAAGATCGGCCAGTTCCTTGAACGCCTTGCGCTGCAGCTTCGCCTCCTGCGGCCAGACCGCGGCGGTCAAGCGCAGGTGATAGCCGTGATACTTCACCCGCTTGCGCCATTCGTGGAAGGGTTCGGCCCCTTCCGAGACGGCTGCATCCTGCGCCTCCCGACAGGTGCGGTAGGCCTTGCGGCCACGCGTGTAGGTCTTGCACAAGCCCGCCACCAGCGGCTCCGGGCGGTCGGGAAAGTCGAGTTGGGTCAGCACCGCCCGGCCACCGTCGATGCGGGCCGCCACGTCGCTGCACAAAGCTTCTGCATCGCCCGCCGCGGCGTACCGGGCGTCCCGACGTGCCTCCAGGGCCCTGCGGAGGCGATTGAAGAGCGGCGCCTTCACCGCACCGCCCAGCCGGTCGCGCAAGTCGCCGGCGCTCTCCAGCAGGGCGTCGGCGTCCCGCAGGTCCGACAGCAGGGCCGCGGCATTGCGATAGCGCGCATTCTCCCGGCCATAGGCATTGGCCAGGGCCGGCCGGGCAAGGCGCAGCACAGCACGAAGCCGTTTGCAGGCCTTGCGCGCATCGTGCACCGCCTCGCCCAGGCCGTCGGGCCGTTCCGTCAGCGCGGCGACCGCCTGGCCTGCCTGCGCGTCACAGACACGCAGCAGCTCTTCGCCGAGGGGCGCCGCGGGATCGAGCCGGTAGGACATCGGGCCGACCCGCCGTCCTCAGCCCTTCTCGTAGCGGAAGCCGAGCTTCAGACCGACCTGGTAATGGCCGACCTTGCCGTCCTCGATATGGCCGCGGATCTCGCTGACCTCGAACCATTCCAGGTTCTTCAGGGTCTTGCCGGCCGTGCCGATGGCATTGTCGATCGCTTCCTCGACGCTGCTCTTGGACGAGCCGACCACTTCGGAAACCGCATAGACGTTGTCCATTTCTTCCTCCACCCGTTTGCTGTTCATGGGTGCCTGGACAACGTCGCGGATGCCGCCTCGGTTCCGTGCCGGCCGCTCCGCCCGGCCGCTCCGTTCACCCCGCCAGCAGTTCCCGTAGCGCGGTGTCGATGAAGGCCTGGTCCTCGCCGTTGATCGGGCACATATGGCCCCAGTCCGTCGGCACCGGCCGGCATTCCGCGTTCGGCATGCAGGACACCTCGTAGGCATTGTCGTGCGGCGGGAAATAGCTGTCGGTCGACCCCGGCAGAACGATCGTGCGTGCGGTGATGCCCGACAGGGCCTTCTCGAAATCGCCGCCGAAATTCGGATGGTCGCCCAGGTCGTTGGTGTACCAGGTCCACATCTGCGCCAGCAGGTTGTTGGCGTCGCATTTCAGGAAGAAGGCTTCCCAGAACAGCTCGATATGCGCTTCCAGGGTCGGATGGCCGAACGCCTTGTAGATTTCCTTGGCGTAGAACGCCTCCGAAAAGCCCCAGCCGGCATAGATGCGGCCGATCTGCCGCAGGCCGTCGACCGGCGGCCGGGCGCCGTAGAAGCCGCCCGCCCAGGCCGGATCGCCCATCACCGCCTGGCGGATGCCGTTCAGGAAGACCTTGTTGAAAGCGCCGGTGCGTGCCGAGCCGGCGATCGGCGCCAGCGCCTGGACCATGTCCGGGAACAGGGCGGCGAAGGCATAGACCTGGCAGGCGCCCATCGACCAGCTGGATGCCAGCCGGACCTTCTCGATCCCCAGCCCCTCGGTCAGCAGGCGGTGCTGCGCCACCGCATTGTCGTAGGTGGTGACCCGCGGAAAGCGCACCTGCTCGAACGGCGGCGGCGTGTTCGACGGCGAGGAGGACACGCCGCCGCCGAAATGGTTGGGGATCACGATGAAGTACCTGTCCGGGTCCATCGCCCGGCCGGCGCCGGTCATCACCGCGGCCACGTCGGCCGGCTGGCCGGTGAACCAGCTGGGCGCCAGGATCACATTGTCCTTCGCCGCATTGAGCTTGCCCAGGGTGGCATAGCCGATCCGGGCGTTCGGCAGGACCGCGCCCTTCTGCAGGGCGAAATCGCCCAGCTGGAATGTCTGTTGGTTCATCCGCCCCTCCATCGCCCCGGTTCCGCCTGCATTCTCGGACCGGATGACGGGAGTAGGCAAGCTCCACAAGACGGTCGCCGGGCTGCCTGCCTAACTGCGCGCCGCCGCCCGGCGCTCCGGCACCGCATCCCGCTGCGGGCCGGACGGGCCGCGGACGGCCGGCCGGTCGTCCTGCAGGCGCAGGGCCGGACCGTCGGCGCCGCGCAGTTCCAGGGTCTGGGTCGGGAAGGCGAAGTCCAGGCCGGCCCGGTCGAAAGCCTCGAACAGCTTCCGGTTCACCATGGAGCAGTGCTTCAGATAGCTGTACCAGCCCCGGTCGCTGTCGCGCTGCACCTCGCCGCGTTCGCCCATCAGGTACCAGTGATAGGCGCGGATGTTCAGCGCATAGGCGCCGAAGCCGGAGAAGCTGACTTCCGGCCCGCGGTCCTGCAGGTCGACCAGGGCATCGGCGGCGACCTCGTCGTCGCGCAGCACCCCTTCCACGACCTCCAGGGCGCGGCCGACCTCCTCCGGCCTCGAATGGTAGGGCAGCGCGATGTCCATCTGCCGGCGGATGAAGCTGCGGGCGGACAGATTGTCGACCTCCCGGTCGATGAACAGCATGTTCGGTATCGTCGTCACGTCGCCGCCGATCTCCCGCAGCACGGTGGCCTGCATGCCGATATCCTCCACCTCGCCCAGATGCTCGCCCATCTTGCCCTCGAAGCGGATCCAGTCGCCGACAACGAAGGGCCGATTGATGAAGATCGACAGGGCGCCGAACAGGTTCTTGATGGAGTCCTGGCCGGCAAGCGAGATCGCCAGGCCGATGATGCCGACACCGGCCAGGAAGGCACCGATGTCGATGCCGACCAGGTTCTGCAGCAGGAAGATCGCCAGCAGCACCAGAACGAAGGCCCGCAATGCGCGGCGCAGCGCGGTCACCGCCATGCGCTCGAAGCGGCTGTCGTTGCGGCGCGACAGGCGGGCCTGGACCAGGGCGGAGACCAGGTCGATCAGTTCGATCAGCAGCCAGCAGCCGGTCAGCACCATCAGAGCCTGCAGGATGTCCCAGCGCAGGTTCTGCAGCGCCGGTCCGAACTGGACATAGGCCAGCCCGACCGTCAGCAGGATGGAGAAGACGAACAGCGCCGCCGGGGTCCCGGCGCCGCGGGCGATTGCGGCGGCGACCGGCCGCTCCGCCCGGTCCAGCCTGCGGCAGAGCCGGGCGCTGCCGCTGCGCAGCAGCCGCGCCGCGCCATAGCCCGCGGCGAGCGCGGCCAGCAGCGCCAGCCAGCCCCACCACGGCGTCTCCTCCACGGTCGGGTCGAAGACCTGCAGGAAGCGCTGCCCGCGCTCCGTCTCCTGGTAGATCGGCGGCAGGCGGATCAGGCTGGCATGCAGGGCCGGCAGCTCCGCCAGGCTGCGCGAGGAGAAGCGCCACAGCCCGTCGCTGCCCTCGACAAGGGCCAGGCGCTGTTCCGGCGGATCCTCCAGCCGCTGCCAGATCCAGTCGTGCGGCAGGCCCCGCGGGAACAGCTCGAAGCGGCGGAAGCGTCCCTCCGCCTCCTCCTTCCCGGGCAGGTCGACGGCGGCGATCGGCGGGAAGCGTTCCAGGACGTCGCGCAGCTGCACCGCCATGCCGCGGGCGGCGGCGGTATCGGTGCCTTCCGGTGGGTCCAGGGTCTTCAGGGCCCGCGGCCAGGCCTCGTCGTAGCCCAGGCCGACCTGGTGCATCGCCTCCAGGAAGGTGAGCACCGTCTGCCGCGGGCTTTCCAGCCCGTTCCAGCGGGGATCCTGCAGGGTGCCCTGTTCCTGCGCCGGACGCATCAGCCCGATCAGCAGGTTGCCGCCCGATTCAAGTGCCGCCAGCAGGTTGTCCAGGGCCGACTTCTCGTCCGGTCCCGCCACCTTCTTCGTCGCGGTGCCCGGGACCTCGGGCTGCGCCACCGCCGGTCCCACCCCTGCCCCCGGGATGGCGGCGGCCAGCAGGCAGGCCAGAAGGGCGGCGATGGTGATGGCCGGCGGAAGCCGCCGGCGACGCGGTTTCGACGTCATCCGTTTCCCGTTCGGACGTAGGGGGAGCAGGCGTGCAGGCCTGCAAACGGACCGGCCCCGCCCGAGGTTCCGCAGCCGCCCGCGGCGCCGGCCCGCCGGACGGTCCGCGTCTTCCGGCCGCACCCCTTGCCCTGAACGGCCGGGAGGCCCAAAAAGGCGCGCTGCAAGACTTCACGGCCTGAGGGGGAGGAATGCCATGCAGGCGGCCAGGATCGGTTCGACTGTCCTGCACTACAGCGACACCGGCGCCCAAGGCGGCGCGGGGGGCGGCACGGGGGGCGGCACCGCCGGCCCGGCCCTCGTCTTCGCCAATTCGCTGGGCACCGACCTGCGGGTCTGGGACCCGCTGTTGCCGCACCTGCCGGCCGGCCTGCGGATCCTGCGCTACGACAAGCGCGGCCACGGCCTGTCCGACTGCCCGCCCGGCCCCTATGCCATCGACGACCTGGTAGGCGACCTGTCCGGCCTGCTGGACCATGCCGGCGTGTCGCAGGCGGTGGTGGTCGGCCTGTCGGTCGGCGGCATGATCGCGCAGGGCATCGCCGCGACCCGTCCCGACGTGATCCGGGGCGCCGTGTTCTGCTGCACTGCCCATGTGATCGGCACGGCGGAGATGTGGGCACAGCGCATCGCGGGCCTGGAGGCGGGCGGCATCGAGGGCATGGCCGATGCGGTGATGGAGCGCTGGTTCTCCCCTGCCTTCCGGTCCGAGCGGGGCGAGGAGCTGGCCGCCTGGCGCAACATGCTGACCCGCACCCCGCTGCAGGGCTATGCGGCGACCTGTGCCGCGCTCCGCGACGCCGACCTGACGGCGCAGACCGCCGGCCTGAAGATGCCGGTGCTGTGCATCGCCGGCTCCAACGACGGCTCCACCCCGCCAGAGGTGGTGCAGGGGCTGGCCGACCTGGTGCCGGGCGCACGGCTGGCGGTGCTGGACGGCCCCGGACACATCCCCTGCGTCGAAGCGCCGGAAGCGCTGGGCGCGGAGATCACCGCCTTCCTGAAGGAAAACGGCCTTGTCTGAGTCCGGCGCCGACGACCGCTACGACACCGGCATGCGGATCCGCCGGTCGGTTCTGGGCGATGCCCATGTCGACCGCGCGTCGCAGGCCGTCACCCCCTTCGACGCGGATTTCCAGCGCTTCATCACCGAGGGCGCCTGGGGGTCGGTCTGGTCGCGGCCGGGCCTGACGAAGCGCGAGCGCAGCCTGATCACCATCGCGCTGCTGGCCGCGCTGGGCCATCACGACGAGGTGGCGATGCATGTCCGCGCCACCGCCAATACCGGCGCTACGCCGGAGGATGTGAAAGAGGCGATGCTGCATGTCGCGGTCTATGCCGGGGTGCCGGCGGCCAATGCCGCGATCAAGGTCGCCAAGTCCGCCTATGCCGGCATGGCCGAAGGCGGAGCGGATCGACAGGAGAAGACGAAATGAGCGACGCCAAGCAGGGCGGGCGAACGACCCCGCGCGACTGGGACAGCCATCCCCCCTTCATCCATCCCGGCTACAAATCGACGGTGCTGCGCGGCCCCACCAAGCCGCTGGTGCCGCTGCCGGAAAGCCTGTCGGAGCGGACCGGGCCGGTGTTCGGCCATGACGCCGTCGGGCCGCTGGACGCGGACCTGACCCGCAACGCGATGAAGAACGGCGAGCCGCTGGGCGAGCGCATCATCGTGTCCGGCCGGGTGACGGACGAGGCCGGCCGGCCGGTCCCCAACACCCTGGTCGAGGTCTGGCAGGCCAATGCCGCCGGCCGCTACGTGCATGTCGTGGACCAGCACGATGCGCCGCTGGACCCGAACTTCCTCGGCGCCGGGCGCTGTGCGACCGATGCCGACGGGGTCTACAGCTTCAAGACCGTGAAGCCGGGCGCCTATCCCTGGCCGAACCACCGGAACGCCTGGCGGCCGAACCATATCCATCTGTCGCTGTTCGGGCCGTCGATCCAGAGCCGGCTGGTGACGCAGATGTATTTCCCCGGCGATCCGCTGCTGCCGCTGGACCCGATCTTCCTGGGCACGCCGGAGGGGGCGCGCGACCGGCTGATCGCGGAATTCTCGCTGGACGTCACGCAGCCGGACTATGCGCTGGGCTATGTCTTCGACATCGTCCTGCGCGGCCCCGCCGCCACCCCCATGGAAGACTGAGCGCCCCGGAACGAGAACCAGGCAAGACGCAGATGACCGAACAGAAGACCCGGGGCCAGACCCCGTCGCAGACCGTCGGCCCCTATTTCGCCTATGGCCTGACGCCGGAGCAGTACAATTATCCGCTGGCGCAGATCGCCGCGGGCATCACCGTGGACGAGGAGACCGAGGGCGAGCGGATCAGGATCGTCGGCCAGGTCTTCGACGGCGAGAACCAGCCGATCGGCGACGCCATGATCGAGATCTGGCAGGCCGACGCGAAGGGCCGCTACGCCCACCCGGCGGATCCGAACCGGCCGAACGCCACGTTCACCGGCTTTGCCCGCATGGGCACCGGCACCGACCCGCAGAAGCGCTTTGTCTTCGAGACGGTGAAGCCGGGCGGCCGCGACGGCCAGGCACCGCATGTCAATGTCATCGTCATGATGCGCGGCCTGCTGACCCACGCCTATACGCGGATCTACTTCGCCGACGAAGAAGCCGCCAATGCCGCCGACCCGGTGCTGCAGGCAGTGCCGGCGGAGCGCCGCGACACCCTGCTGGCGCAGCGGGAGGAGACCAGCTACGGCACCGTCTACCGCTTCGACATCCGCATGCAGGGCGACCGGGAAACCGTGTTCTTCGAAGTCTGACCGGCACCCGGACCAATGGGCCTGACCCCGCTTGATTCCACCCTGACCGGCAGCCTGCTGTCCGACCCCGACAGCGTCGCGCTGCTGGACGACCGCGCCGCGGTCGCGGCGATGCTGCGGGTGGAGGCCGCATTGGCGGTGGCGCAGGGACGGCTGGGCCTGATCCCGGCCAACGCGGCCGACCGCATCGCTGCGGTGGTGCCCGGGCTCGACCTGGATCCGGCGACCTTGGCCGAGGGCAGCGCCGATGCCGGGGTGCCGGTGCCGGCGCTGGTGGCGCAGCTGCGCGCCGCCGTCGGCGGCGAGGCCGCCGCCCATGTGCATTTCGGCGCCACCAGCCAGGACATCGTCGATACCGGCCTGGTGCTGCGCCTGCGCGACCTGCTGGACCTGTTCGATGGCCGGCTCGCCGCGCTGATCTCGGCCTTGGCCGGACTCGCCGACCGCCACCGCACCACGGTGATGGCCGGCCGCACCCGCACCCAGCAGGCGGTGCCTGTCAGCTTCGGCCTGAAGGCGGCCGGCTGGCTGCTGCCGCTGGTGCGCCAGCGCACCCGGCTGGCGGAGCTGCGGCCGCGCCTGCTGCTGCTACAGTTCGGCGGCGCCGCCGGCACCCTCGCCGCGCTGCAGGATCGCGGCCCCGCCGTCGCGGCGGCGCTGGCGGAGGAACTGGACCTGGGCCTGCCGGCCATGCCATGGCATGCGCAGCGCGACGGGCCGGCGGAATTGGCCGGCTGGCTGTCGCTGACCACCGGCGCGCTGGGCAAGTTCGGCCAGGACGCGATGCTGCTGGCGCAGAGCGAGGTGGCGGAGATGCGCGAGAGCGGCGATGCCGGCCGCGGCGGCTCCAGCACGATGCCGCAGAAGGCCAACCCGGTCTCTGCCGAGGCGCTGGTGGCGCTCGCCCGCTTCAATGCCGGCATGGTCGGGCAGATGCATCAGGCGCTGGTCCATGCACAGGAACGCGACGGTGCCGCCTGGCAGCAGGAATGGCTCGCCCTGCCGCAGATGCTGGTCGCCGCCGGTGCAGCACTGCGCCACGCGGCGGCGATGGCCGAGGGGCTGCAGGTCGACGCCGACCGGATGCGCGCCACCCTGGACGCTTCCAACGGCCTGCTGCTGGCGGAGGCGGCGAGTTTCGCCCTGGCCGCGCATATGCCACGGCCGCAGGCGCAGGACCTGGTGAAGCGGGCCAGCCTCACTGCCCTGGCGGAAGACCGCCACCTGATGGACCTGCTGGCCGGGATGACCGATGCACCGGTCGACTGGCAGGCGCTGAAGGACCCGGCCGGCTATCTGGGTGCCGCCGACAGCTTCATCGACGGCGCCCTCGCCGCGTCCCGGGCCTGACGGATTGGCCGCCGCGACACCCTCCGCCATGCCGCCCGCGGGCGCGCCGCCGCGACACCGGCCGTTCATCACCGCCTTGGGCATCGGCCAGATCTGTTCCTGGGGTACCCTGTTCTACAGCTTCCCGCTGATGGCCCAGATGATGGGGCCGGAACTGGGCTGGTCGAAATCCGAGATCTACCTGGCCGCGAGCATCGGTCTCGGGGTGTCGGGGCTGGCGGCCTATCCGGTGGGTGCCGCGATCGACCGCGGCCATGGCCGGCTGGTGATGGGCCTGGGCGCGGTCCTGGGCGGCCTGCTGCTGCTGGCCTGGTCGCAGGTCGACAGCCTGATCCTGTTCTACGCGATCTTCGTCTGCCTGGGCTGCGTGCAGGCCGCCACCCTGTACGAGCCCGCCTTCGCGGTGACGATGCGGCGGGTCGGCCCCGATCAGGCGCGCCGTGGCATCACCGCGATCACCCTGTGGGGCGGCTTCGCCAGCACGGTCTTCGTACCGCTGATCCAGCTGTTGCTGGACCAGTTCGGCTGGCGCGGCGCGCTGATCGCGCTCGGCGGCCTGAACGTGATCCTGACCGCCGGCCTGTATTTCTGGGCGATCCGGCCGGCGCGCGATGCCGTCGCAGCACCGCCGTCCCGCGACGCGCCGCCACCGCTGCAGGGCCGGAAGGCGGTCGCCTGGGCGGTCCGGCGGCCGGTGTTCTGGCTGCTGGCCTTCGCCTTCGTCGCCTTCACCGCGACCTTCTCCGCCTTCAGCTTCCACATCTATCCGCTGCTGCTGGAACGCGGCATGACGACCGCCAGCGTGGTCACGGTGATTTCGGTGATCGGGCCGGCCCAGGTGCTGGGCCGGATCGCCATCTGGGTGCTGGCGCCCACCGCCCCGGTCCGCACGGTCGGTTCGCTGATCGTCGCGATCTTCCCGCTGGCGCTGATCGCCTTTACCGCTTTGCCGGCGCAGCTGGCCGTGCTGGTGGTGGTTGCCGCCTTCTGGGGTGCCGCGAACGGCATCATGACCATCGTCCGCGGCCTGGCGGTACCGGAGATGCTGAGCCGCCAGGCCTATGGCGCGATCAACGGCGCGCTGACCGCGCCTTCCCTGGTGGCGATGGCGCTGGCGCCGCTGGCGGCCGCGGCGCTCTGGTCGGCGACCGGCAGCTACGACGCGGTGCTGCTGGCTCTGGTCGGCGGCGCCACCGTCCTGACCCTCGGCTTCTGGACCGCGGCCGCGATCTCCCGCCGTCCCGGCCAGGGCGTCGCCCCCGACTGACCTCGACGCCCTTCGTTCGCCGACCGGCCATCTGCCACGGCTGACCGAGGCGGGCGAATTGCCACGGTCTCCGCCTCATTATTGCGAATGGTTATCACTTTCTTTATCAATACCGGGCCGGCCAATCGGGCCGGCGCGGTCAGTTGCGAAGGAGAGATACATGTTGACAGCCAAGCTGGCGGCGGCAGGCCGGTCGACGGGCCAGAGCCGGGCGGGCCGACGGGCGGCAGGCGCGATCCTGCTGGCGGCGGGCCTGGGCCTGGCCACGTCCGGCGCGATGGCCGCACCGCCGAAGGCCGAAGACGTGCTGACGACCTATGCCGATATCGCACAGGCGGGCTATGCCGACTCGCTGGCCACGGCGGAGGCGCTGGACGCCGCGATCGGGAAGCTGATCGCCGACCCCACCGACGCGACCCTGCAGGCCGCGCGCGAGGCCTGGCTGGCGGCCCGGGTGCCCTACCAGCAGACCGAGGTCTATCGCTTCGGCAATGCCATCGTCGACGATTGGGAAGGCCGGGTGAACGCCTGGCCGCTGGATGAGGGGCTGATCGACTATGTCGATGCCGCCTACGGCACAGAGAGCGACGTGAACCGGTTCTACGCCGTCAACGTGATCGCCAACCCGCAGATCCAGGTCGGCGGCGAGACCATCGATGCCGGCACCATCACCCCGGCCCTGCTGCAGGACGTGCTGCAGGAGGCCGGCGGGGTCGAGGCCAATGTCGCCACCGGCTATCACGCCATCGAGTTCCTGCTCTGGGGCCAGGACCTGAACGGCACCGATGCCGGCGCCGGCGACCGGCCTGCCAGCGATTTCGCGAAGGGCGATGCCTGCACCGGCGGCCATTGCGACCGCCGCGCGGCATACCTGAAGGCGGCGTCGGAGCTGCTGATCGCCGACCTGAAGGAGATGGTGGCGAACTGGGATGCCGACGGCGCGGCCCGCAAGGCGCTGATGGAAGGCGGGCCGGAAGGCGGCCTGGCCACCATCCTCACCGGCATGGGCTCCCTCTCTTACGGCGAACTGGCCGGCGAGCGGATGAAGCTCGGCCTGCTGCTGCACGATCCGGAAGAGGAGCATGACTGCTTCTCCGACAACACCCACAACTCGCACCTCTACGACGCGGTGGGAATCCGCAACGTCTATCTCGGCCGCTACGATCGCACCGACGGCAGCACGGTGGGCGGCGCCAGCCTCTCCGAGCTGGTGAAGGCGAAAGACGCCAAGCTGGACGCGGAGATGCGCAAGCAGCTCGATGCCACGATCGCCGCGATGCAGGCGATGAAGGCGCGCGCCGAGAGTGGCGAGGCCTATGACCAGATGATCGGCAGCGGCAACGATGCGGGCAATGCCGTCGTCCAGGCGGCGATCGACGCCCTGGTCGCCCAGACCCGCACGATCGAGCGCATCGTGCCGGCGCTGGGCCTGCAGCAGATCGCGGTCGAAGGCTCCGACAGCCTCGACAACCCGAACGCGGTGTTCCAGTAAGGGCAGCGTTCCGATCAGGACCGTATCGGCCGGCAGCCATGATTGCCGGCCGGCCGGCTCTCTCTCGACTGAACGCCGCCGAACCATGTGCGTAGCGACACCAAGACCATGATCCGGCAGCTGTTCAGTGCAGGACGGAGGTCGCCAGCCGCAAGGCTGGCGGCCTTCGCACTTCTGGCCGGGCTGGCATGCGGCGGCGGCGGGCTGCTGGCACAGCCGTCCGACCCCCTGCCCCATAGAGACGATCTGAGCCCGAAGGACCGCAGCCGTGTGGCCGCCGTGGTTGCGCCCACGACCGACTTCTCCGTCGCGGAGCGCTTCGAGGCGATGCAGGCCGGCGCGACCACCTCGCGCAAGCTGGTGAACCGCGACGCCTTCTCCAACTTCCACGACAATCTGAGCTTCGAGGAGGAGGAAAGCTTCAAGCTCGGCAACGCCCTGTTCCGCAAGGTCTGGGTCTCTTCCCCCGCCTCCACCCAGGCGTCGGACGGGCTGGGGCCGCTGTTCAACTCCCG
Organism: Marinibaculum pumilum; assembly: GCF_042646425.1. Classification (NCBI taxonomy): domain Bacteria; kingdom Pseudomonadati; phylum Pseudomonadota; class Alphaproteobacteria; order Rhodospirillales; family Rhodospirillaceae; genus Marinibaculum; species Marinibaculum pumilum. Next base: position 3,639 of record NZ_JBHRTR010000010.1, on the reverse strand, counting down.
CTCCTGCCAGCAATGCCACCTGAAGGACGGGCGCGGCCATCCGCCGGCCGTCGCCCCCCAGAATGCAGAGACCGGCGACGCGGAATCGATGTTCCTGCGGCTGTCGATCCCGCCGCAGACCGATGCCGACCGCCAGGCCCTGGCCGAAAAGCGCCTGCTGCGCATTCCCGAGCCGGTCTATGGCGGCCAGCTGCAGGACAAGGGCCTGCCCGGCATCCCGCCCGAAGGCCGCATGGAGATTGCCTACGAGGAGATCCCGGTCGAACTGAACGGCGGCGAGGTCGCGCACTTGCGCAAACCGACCTACAGGATCTCCAGCCTGGGTTACGGCCCCATGCATCCGGACGTGATGCTGTCGCCGCGGGTGGCGCCGCAGATGATCGGCCTGGGTCTGGCGGAAGCGATCCATCCCGGCGATATCCTGGCGCTGGCCGATCCCGACGATGCCGACGGCGACGGCATTTCCGGCCGGCCGAGCTTCGTCCGCGACCCGGAAAGCGGCGAGATCGTGCTCGGCCGCTTCGGCTGGAAGGCCTCCACCGCCACCCTGCACCAGCAGACCTCCGACGCCTTTTCCGGCGATATCGGCATCTCCTCCCCGCCGCGGCCCGAAGGCTGGGGCGAATGCACCGTGGCGCAGACGGCCTGCCGCACCGCGCCGGACGGCATCCAGCCGGCGCTGGGCGACAGCGAGGCGCCCGACCCGGTGCTCGAGCTGGTCGCCTTCTATTCCCGCAACCTCGCCGTCCCGGCCCGTCGCGATGTCGAGGACCCGCAGGTGCTGCGCGGCAAGAAGCTGTTCTACGCGGCCGGCTGCACCGGCTGCCACACGCCGAAATTCGTCACCCGTCGCGATGCCGCGCAGAAGGGCCACGACTTCCAGCTGATCTGGCCCTACAGCGACTTCCTGCTGCACGACATGGGCGACGGCCTGGCCGACGGCCGGCCGGTCGGCGATGCCTCGGGCCGCGAATGGCGCACCGCGCCGCTCTGGGGCATCGGCCTGACGGAAACGGTCAGCGACCATACCCTGTTCCTGCACGACGGCCGTGCCCGCAACCTGCTGGAGGCGATCCTCTGGCATGGCGGCGAGGCACAGGCCGCCCGCGACGCGGTGGTGGCGATGCCGCCGGCCGACCGCGCCGACCTCCTCCGCTTCCTGGAGTCGCTATGAAGGCCCTTCTCGCAATCCTCCTGCTGATCGCCTCGGCACAGCCCGGCAAGGCTGCCGAACCGCTGCCCGACACCGACCTGCGCGGCCTGGTCGTGGCTGCGCTCACCCATTACATCCGGCCCGGCTTCGCCGCCCTCGCGGAAGCCTCCGCCATCCTGCGGGACCGCACCGGCGCGCTGTGCGAGGCGCCGTCGCCGGTGGCACTGGACGGCGCCCGCGCGGCCTTCACCGACACCGTCCGGGCCTGGTCCGGGGTGGAATATGTCCGCCTGGGCCCGATGACGGAGGCGAACCGTGCCGACCGGCTCTACTTCTGGCCGGACCGCAAGGGGATCACCCTGCGCCATGTGCAGCGCGACCTGGCGGCAGAGGATCCCGGCCTGCTGACCGCGGAGGGCATGGCGGAGGCGAGCATCGCCGTGCAGGGCCTGCCCGCGCTGGAATTCCTGCTCTACGGCAGCGGGGCCGAAGACCTGGCCGCCGCACCGGCCCGCTATCGCTGCGCCTTCGCCGCCGCTGTGGCGGCCAATATCGCCGCCATTTCCGCCACCGCTGCCGCCGAATGGCAGGACGAGGACGGCTTCTCCGCCCTGCTCCTGTCCCCCGGGGCGGAGAACCCGCTGTACCGGAATGCGGAGGAGGCGGCGGTGCGGATCACCGACATCCCCGGCACCGGCATCCATGCGCTGCGGGACCAGAAGCTGCTGCCGGTGATCGGCTCCGGGCCGGAGGACGCCCGCCCCAACCTGGCGCCGTTCCGGCGCAGCGGGCTGACCAACGTGGCGCTGCTGACCAACCTGCAGGGGCTGAAGATGCTGGCGGACCTGGGCGGAATCTCCGCCGCCACCCGCGACCGGGCCCCCGCCCTGCAGACGGCGATCGACACCGTCTACAGCAACAGCTTCGCGGCGATGGATTCCGTCGAAGGCCTGCTGGGCGAGGCCGCCGCCGATCCCGAACGCCGCAGCCCGGTCAACTATCTCGCCCTGCTGACCGACCGGCTGCGCAGCCTGCTGCAGGACCAGATGCCCGGCGAACTCGGCATGAAGGTGATGTTCAATGCCTATGACGGCGACTGAGCCCGACGGCGCCGCCGCTTCCTCTCGGATCGATCGGCGCCGGCTGCTGGCCGGGGCCATGGCATGCGGGGCGCTGGCCGTCACCCAGCTGCCACGGCGCAGCACGGCCGCACCGGCGCTGCCGCGCTTCGCCGCGACGGCCGCCGCGCCCGACGGTGGCTTCGCGCTCTGCCTGATCGACGGCGACGGCCGGATCTCCCTCCAGCTGGCCCTGCCCGGGCGCGGCCACGGCTTCGCCTGGCATGCCGCCAGCGGCCGGCTGACCGCCTTCGCCCGCCGCCCGGACCGGTTCGCTGTGGCGCTGGACGGCGCGGATGTCGCCGCCCTGCGGTTCGACGCACCGGAGGGCCGGCATTTCTACGGCCATGGCGTCTATTCCCCGGACGGCAGCATCCTGTACGCCTGTGAGAACGACTATGACGGGGCGCGCGGGGTGATCGGGCTGTACGACGCGACCGCCGGCTATGCCCGCCTGGGCGAGATGGAGAGCGGCGCCATCGGCCCGCACCAGATCGACTGGCTGCCGGACGGCCGCACCCTGGTCGTGGCCAATGGCGGCATCGAGACCCATCCCGACTATGGCCGCACGAAGCTGAACCTGCCCACGATGGAACCGTCAGTCGCGCTACTGGACAGCCGAAGCGGCCGACTGGCCGCGCAGGACGCCCTGCCGGCGAAGCTGCACCAGCTGTCGCTGCGCCATCTGGCGGTTGACGCGCGGGGGCGCGCCTGGATCGGCGGCCAGTACGAAGGGCCGAAGACCGACCTGCCGCCGCTGGTCTCCGTCTTCGATCCGGCCACCGGCCGGCTGGCCGCACTGGAGATGCCGCCGGCGCTGTCCGCCCGCTACCGCACCTATATCGGCTCGGTGATGGCCAGCGGCGATGGCCGCCTGGTCGCCACCTCGTCGCCGCGCGGCAGCATCGTCACCCTGTGGGATATCGCGACCCTGCAGCCGCTGGCCCATCACGCGATCGAGGATGTCTGCGGCCTCGCCGCCTGGGGCGATGGCTTCCTGGCGACCGGCGGCGGCGGCGACCTGGTCCACCTCACCCGCGCGGGCGCGGAACCGGTCGGCCGCCACCCCCTGCACTGGGACAACCACGCGCTGGCGCTGTAGCGCGGCTCGATTGTCGCCGCACTCCAACCGTCACCGTCATCCTCGGCCCCCGAGCCGAGGACCGTGGCAAGGCGGCGAAGCTGCGCGGCCTCCCCGTCCCGACATGCCCCTCGGGTCAAGCCCGAGGGCGACGGCAGCAGGGAGGCGCGTCGAAGAGAAGCGATATGTGAATCCCGTGGGGCTCGACCCAGTGCTGTCCGGCACGATTTCGGATGACGGGGTGCATGGCATTGATTCTACTTGGAAACGAGCGTTCTGGCGGAATG
>NZ_JBHRTR010000009.1:50558-132771 GCF_042646425.1 Marinibaculum pumilum | reverse complement strand
CGTCCCGCCCGACAGAAAAAGCTGCTGCAAATCTACCGGCAACGCCTTGACACAAGCCGCCTCATATAAGCCCGAGAACGACGGCACAGGAACTGGATGGCCAAGCCGTACCAAGTCTGCCGGTGGCATAGACGAGTACCGGGAGAATCGCCCCCCGGAGCGACGCAGTTGGATGACCGTGGGAGGCTGCGGACCGCCGCCCCTATTCGTGCACCACGTAGTGGAAGGTCTTGTTGACGATCCGCCAGCGGCCCTCGTGCAGGACGAAGGTCAGCAGGTCGGTGAAGTAGCGCGGCGGGATCGCGCATTCGACCTTGGCGACGGCGGTCTGCGGCCCGACCACGTCGATCGACAGGATCCGGTCGTGGCGCGTCTTGCCCTGGTCGGCCGGGCTCTCGCGGTTGGCCATCACCTCCATGTACTGGTCCAGGGACCAGTCCAGCATCGGGCTGTCGACGGCGGAGAACAGGTGCGCCTGCGGCATGAACACCTGCCGCATCTTCACCGTGTCGCCGTGATAGAGGCCGTCGAAATAGTCCTCCAGCGCCGTCGCGATGGCCCGGTAGGCATCCTGGTGCGCGATCTTCTCGCTCATGTCCCTGTCCCTGCTGGCTGTCAAATCCGCTTGCCCTTCGTTTCCGCCGCTCAACGGCCTTCGCCGCCTTCCTGTCCGCCCGACGGTGCCGGCAGCGCCGCGCGCCCGTCCGCGCTGGGCGGCACGAACAGCTCCGGGCGGTCGCCATGCGGCCATTGCTCCAGATAGACCGACTGCGACGGGAAGGCGAAGGACGAGCCGTTGCGCAGCACGATATCCATGATCGTGTAGGCAAGCTCCTCCTTCAGCTCCAGCCAGCGGCCCCAGTTGGTGGTCACGGTGAAGCAGTAGAGCATGATGTCGATTGAGGAATCGTTGAACTTGTCGATCCGCACGAAGGTCGATGCCTCCTCCGGCCGCACATAGGCCGGATTCTCCAGGATATAGGCCTCGATCTCGTCGCGGATCGCGCGCAGCTGCGGCACGGTGGTGGAATAGGTGACGCCGATCGTCCAGTAGATGCGGCGGAAGGTCATCTTCGAGAAATTGACCACCGGCTGGTCCGACAGCGAGTTGTTGGGCACGAAGACCGGCGCCTTGTCGAAGCGCCGCACCAGGGTGGAGCGGAAGCCGATCTTCTCCACCGTGCCCTCGACCACCCCGTCGACGGAGATCCAGTCGCCGCGCGCGAAGCGCTTCTCCGCCATGATCAGCAGGCCGCCGATCAGGTTCTTGAACAGGTCCTGCGCACCCAGGGCCACCGCAGCGCCGACCAGGCCGAAGCCCGCCAGGACCGCCATCACGTCGACGCCCCAGGTCTCCAGGATGGTGGCGCCGCCGAGGATCGCGATCACGACCTTCAGCGCCTTCATCATCCAGTCGACCAGTTCCGCGGTCAGCAGCTCCTCCAGCCGGCGGAACAGGTAGCGCGCCGGGTCGACCATCCGGAACAGCGCCCAGAACACGGCGAAGACGATCATCGAGCGGATCAGCCGGTCCGCCACGATCGTCGCGTCGGTGGAGAAGCGCAGATGCTCGATGGCGAAGAACAGGCCGGCGATCACCGGGATCAGCTTCAGCGGCTCCGCCATCGCATCGACGACGCGGCCGGCCAGGTCCATGCCGCGGCGCGCCAGGTAGCGCTGCACCAGGCCGATCACCCAGCGCGCGAACAGGCCCCGCAGCACCAGGAACAGCAGGAAGATCAGCAGCGCGGTGACCAGGTTGCCGACGCTGGCGCCGAAGATGCCCTCGTTCCAGACCTCCATCACGACGGTCCAGAACCGGTCGTAATCCTCGCGGTTCATGCCTCACTCCCGGCTCGGGTCAGGGTCGCGACGACCTGCGGCAGCGCCGCCCGCCAGTCCGGCGCGGCCAGGCCGAACACCGCCGCGAACCGCCCGCTGTCCAGCACCGACCATGCCGGCCGACGGGCCGCCGTCGGCCAGTCGGCCGTCGCAATGGGATGCACCGGGATCCGCGCGCCGGCCGCGTCCAGGGTGGCCACGGCCAGATCGTGCCAGGACGCCGCCGGTGCCCCGGCAAAGTGATAGATGCCATAGCCGATGGCCGCGCCGGACCGCAACCGGCCCAGGACCGCACAGATGGCGGTGGCGATGTCGCCGGCAGCGGTGGGCGAGCCATACTGGTCGGCGACCACCCGCAGTTCGTCCCGCTCGGCCGCCAGCCGCAGCATGGTCTTTACGAAATTCGCCCCCTGGGCGGAGAAAACCCAGGCGGTGCGCAGGACGATCGCCTGCGGGCAGGCGGCCAGCACGGCCTGCTCGCCGGCCAGCTTGCTCCTCCCATAGGCGTTGGCCGGGGCGACCGGATCGTCCTCGCGATAGCCGCGGCGCGCCGCTGCCGCCGGCCCGCTGCCGTCGAACACAAAGTCGGTGGACAGGTGGACCACCGGAATGCCCGCCCCGGCGGCTTCCTGCGCCACAATGCCGGCGCCCAGATTGTTGACCCGGTCGGCCGCGTCCGGCTCCGCCTCCGCCCGGTCGACGGCGGTATAGGCGGCCAGGTTCACCACCGCGGAGGCGCCTTGCATCGCAGCAGCCACCGCATCGCGGTCGGCGATGTCCAGCACCGCCCGCGGCGCCGCGCGATGCGCCAGCCCGGCCGCCGCCAGCGCGCGGCACAGCGACTGGCCGACCTGGCCCGCCGCCCCGGTGACCAGAACGGTCATCGGCTCCCGATCCTCACCCGGGCCCCTCAGGCCTTCCGGCCCAGCCGGCCGCGGTCATAGCGTGCCGACATCGCCGCCACCCAGTCCGGGTTCTCCAGGTACCAGGCGACCGTCGCCGCCAGGCCGTCCTCGAACGCGATCTCCGCCCGCCAGTCGAGTGCCGCCGCGGTCGCTGTCACGTCCAGGGCATAGCGCCGGTCATGGCCGGGTCGGTCGGCGACATGACGGATCAGCCCGGCATGCGGTGCATGGGCCGCATCGGGGCGCAGCCGGTCCAGCGCCGCGCAGATGCCGTGCACGATCTCCAGGTTGCTGCGCACATTGGCCGCGCCCAGCAGATAGACCGCGCCGGGCTGCCCGGCCGCCGCGGCCCGCCGCAGGCCCGCGACATGATCGTCGACATGGATCCAGTCGCGCTCCTGCCGGCCGTCGCCATAGACCGGCAGGTCCCGCCCCTCCAGCGCGTTCAGCACGGTCAGCGGGATCAGCTTCTCGGGAAACTGGCAGGGGCCGTAATTGTTGCCGCAGTTCGTCACGATCACCGGCAGGCCGTAGGTGACATGCCAGGCCCGCGCCAGATGGTCGGCGGCGGCCTTGCTGGCGGCATAGGGGGAATTCGGCCGGTAGGGGCTGTCGGGCCGGAAAAAGCCGCCCGGTTGCAGGGAACCGAACACCTCGTCCGTGGATACGGCGACCAGGCGGAAGGCTCCGGCCTCCGCCTCCGGTAGGGCGCGCCAGTGGTGCAGGGCCTCCGCCAGCAGGACCGCCGTGCCGTCGACATTGGTGCGGATGAAGGCCAGCGGCCCGTCGATCGACCGGTCGACATGGGTCTCGGCCGCCAGGTGGTAGACCGTTCGCGGCCGGTACTCAGCGAACAACCGGCGCAGCAGGGTCGCATCCGCCACATCGCCCTCCACGAAGACATGGCCCGGCGCGGCGTCCGCATCCCCCAGGTTCAGCCGGCTGCCGGCATAGGTCAGCCGGTCCAGGTTCACCACCCGCTCGCCATCGGCCAGCAGCGCACGTACCAGGGCGGAGCCGATGAAGCCCGCCCCACCGGTCACCAGGACCGTCATGCACCGGCCCCCGAGGGCGGCGCGCCCGGCAGCATCACGAAGGGGCTGTCCAGGTCGGCCAGGACCGGCCAGGTGCGGTCGCGGTCGTTGACCGCCAGGTCCGCCGGTGCGGCCGGCCAGTCGATGCCCAGAGCCGGATCGTCGAAGGCCAGGCCGCGCTCATGCTCCGGCGACCAGTAGTCGGTCACCTTGTAGGCCACCAGGCAGTCGGCCTGCAGGGAACAATAGCCATGCGCGAATCCCGCCGGCACCCAGAGGGCATTGCCCGCCTCCGCCGACAGGCGCAGCGCGACATGCCGGCCGTAGTGCGGCGAGCCGCGGCGCAGGTCGACGGCAACATCGAGAATCGCACCGGCGAGCACGCTGACCAGCTTGCCCTGGCTGCGCGGCGGCGCCTGGAAATGCAGGCCGCGGAAGGTGTGGCATGCGCCAGTGCGCACCAGGTTGTCCTGCACGAAATCGGCGTCGATGCCGTGGCCGGAGAAGCGGGCGCGGTTCCAGGTCTCCGACAGCCAGCCGCGATCGTCGCCGTGGCGCTGCGGAATCACCTCCAGAAGGTCGGGAATGGCAAGCGGGGTGACGGCGAACATCGGCGTCCTCGGCAGGGGATGCTGGGCAGTGGATGCTGCCTTCTCCTATCACGTCCGGCCGCCGGGCCACATCTTGCTGCCGCCTAGCGGCCGGCCTGGACCAGGAACAGGGCGAGATCGGGGATCAGGATCACCAGGACCAGCGCCACCAGCATCAGGGCGATGAAGGGCAGCACCGAGACGACGATCCGGCCGAAGCTCTCCTTGAACGCCACCATGGCGATGAACAGGTTGATGCCGACCGGCGGGGTCAGATAGCCGATCTCCAGGTTCATGATCATGACGACGCCGAAATGCACCGGGTCCAGGCCGATCTGCTGCACGGTCGGCAGCAGCAGCGGCGCCAGGATCAGGATCGCGGAGCCGATGTCCATGAAGCAGCCGATCGCCAGCAGCAGCAGGTTGATGCCCACCACCTGCAGCCAGGGATCGTGCAGGGTGGCGGCCAGGAAACGGGCCGCCTCCCGCGGCACGCCTTCATAGTCCAGCACGGTGTTCAGGCTGCCGGCGATCGCCAGCAGCGGCAGCAGGGTGCCCAGCAGCCTGGTGGTGTCGTAGACCACCACCACATAGTCGCGGGGCCGCATCTCGCGGTGCACCAGGAGTTCGATCACAAGTGCATAGACCAGCGACACGGCCGCCGCCTCGGTCGGCGTGTAGTAGCCGCTGTAGATGCCGCCGAGCAGGATCACGGGCATCAGCAGCGCCCAGACCCCGTCTCGGATCGCGGTCGCGATCTCCCGCAGGTCCCAGGGCCGCACCGCCCGGCCCCGGTTCACCCACAGCCCATAGGCGCAGAACAGGGCGGCGAGCAGCAGGCCGGGCAGGATGCCGGCGACGAACAGGTCGGTGATCGATGTCTCCGTCATGATCCCATACAGGATCATCGGGATCGACGGCGGGATGATGATGCCCAGCGTCCCGGCGGAGCACATCAGGCCGAGGGAGAAGTTGCGGTCGTAGCCTTCCTGGATCAGCGCCGGATACATGATCGAGCCGACCGCCAGCATGGTCACGATCGACGAGCCGGAGATCGCGGCGAAGACCGCGCAGGACAGCACCGCGGCGATCGCCAGCCCGCCGGGAACCGGCGCGGTCAGCGCCGACATCACGCGGATCAGGCGGGCCGCGATGGTGCCGCGGGTCATCACCGCGCCGGCGATGATGAACATCGGGATCGACAGCAGCACCTCCCGGTCGATCGCGAACCAGATGTCCTGCGCCAGGAATTCCAGCGCGCTGCCGCTGGCGAAATAGAGGTGGATATAGGCGGTGGCCGCCGCCAGCACGAGGACGACGTTCACCCGCAGCAGCAGCAGCGCAGCGACCATCGCCACGAAGATGACGACGCTCATGCGGCGATGCCCGTACTCTCGGGCCGGTGCGCGGGCCAGAGGGCGAAGACCAGGTAGCGCAGCCCGCCGGACAGGAAGACGTAGGGCAGGATCAGCTGGAATGGCCAGATCTGCACCTGGAACACCATGGAGATCTCGGCATTGCGCCGGGTCGATTCCACGAACTCCCAGCAGATCCAGGCCAGGCCGAAACAGATCGCGGCGGACAGCAGGTCGGAGATCCGGTTCACCAGCCGGTCATGGCGCTCCGGGAACAGTCGGTCGACCACGGTTGGCCGCAGATGGCCGCCCACCGCGACGACGATGCAGAAGCCCAGCATGCCGGCGATCTGCGTGGCATGCACGGCGAAGCGCTGGGCGCCGAACGTGCCGCCCAGCCAGTCGCGGGCGAATTCCTTCATGCCCAGCCCGGCGGCCAGGGCATAGAGCTCGCGCCCGCCCACATCGACGATCAGCGCCAGCGCGACCAGGGTGAAGGCGATCACGGCAATTGCCGCCTCCGCCCATCGCCAGGTCCGAAGTAGCCGGCTCATCCCGGGGATCTCGCCGTCCGGCATCTTCCCATCCGGCATCGTCCCATCCGGGGGAAGCGGCATGCGGGGCGGGGCCGCATCGCGCGGCACTGCGCCCCGATGCCCTGGCCCGCCTCGCTACTTGCCTGCGGCGAAGTCGGCCTTGCCCTTCTGGATCGCCTGCCAGACCTCCTGCGCGCGCGGCGCCGGCCCGGCGGCCAGTTCGTCGACCATCACCTGCCGCACCGGCCGCACCCGCTCGGCAAAGGCCTCGCGCTGCGCGTCGGTGAGGATGTGGATCGTGCCGCCCTTGGCGGCGAACTCCTTCGCTTTCGGGCTGTCGGGCAGCTGCTCGTCCGCCATCACCAGGGCGCGGGTCTCCGCCACCGGCGGCAGCACCTCCGCGAGCTTCGCCCGTTGCGCGTCGGTCAGGCCGTCGAACAGCTTCTTGTTCATGTACCAGGCCGCACCGTGGTGCAGGTGGCGGGTGGTGACGTAGTGGGGGGCGCTCTGCGCCGCCGGCGTGGTGATGTAGTAGAGGAACGGCAGGTCCCCGGCGACCACCAGGCCCTGCTGCAGCCCGGGGAAGAACTCGCTGAGCGGCATCTGTACGCCGTTGGCGCCCAACGCCTGCCAGAAATGCCGCGACACCGGCGACATCCGCGCCGCCTTGCCCTCAAGGTCGGCGGGGGTCAGGCATTCGAAGTTGCAGATCACGTCGTTCCAGCCGACATCGCCCCAGTCAATCAGCACCACCCCCTTGGCCAGCGCGATGTCCTTCAGGACGGGGATGACATACTCGTCCATCACCTTGATCCGCTCGGCATCGCTGTCCCACAGATAGGGGACGGTGGTGACGATGTTCTCCGGGATCGCCACTGCGGAGCCGGCGAACGAGGTGGCGCCGATCTGCACGCGTCCGCGGATCAGCTGCTGCATCATCTCCTGCTCGTTGCCGATGAACTGGAACTCGACGGCGATGTCGTCGTCGGCGAAGGCGGCGTTGAAATCGGCGATGAAGTCCTGGATCACGTCGTACAGCACGGAGCCCGGCTGCGCCGCGGTGCCGAGGCGCCAGGTCTCAGCCCTCACCCCTCCGACAGAAGCGAACAGAAATAGAACGACGCAGGCGAGCCCTGCCAGCTTGCGGATCAGCATCTCTTTCCTCCCTGTTCCTCGTGCGGCCATCGTGGCGCGGCCTTGAGGATGCGGTCGTCGTTGCAACCGTCGGGGGAATGCTATCCCAACATCCCGCCTTTGGCGATGGCCGCATGCCGGTCATGCCACCGGGACCCGCCGGGGAGCCCGGCCTGCCCCGCAGGCCCGGGTTGCACCGGCCGCCCGTGGCGCCGACGGTGCCGCCACGGCAGAATGCGCGCCCGCGGCCTGAACAGCGGCCGGACCTTCCTTCCATTCCTTTCCGGCAGACATGAGCGAACAGCGTACCGACTGGCCGATGGTGGCCCTCCTGATCGCAGGCGGCATCGTCGCCGCCATCCAGGTGGGCAAGGTGCCGCCGTTGATCCCGATCCTGCGGCAGGAACTGACAATGAGCCTGGTGGCAAGCGGCTGGCTGGCCTCCTCGATCCAGGTGATGGGCGCCTGTGCCGGGCTGGTCTGCGGCAGCCTGGCCGACCGGATGGGCCGCCGCAGGGCGGTGCTGATCGCCTGCGCGATCGGCCTGCTGGCCAGTTCCGGCGGCGCCCTGTCGCCCGACGGCACCCTGTTGCTGGCCTTCCGCGTGGCGGAAAGCGTCAGCTTCGTCTTCCTGGTCGTCGCGCTGCCGGGCCTGATCGTCGCCGCCAGCGCCCTGCCCGACCTGCGCCTCTCCGTCGGCCTGTGGTCGATCTACATGCCGACCGGCGTCACCATCGCCATGATCGCGGTGCCGCTGCTCGCCCCCCTGATCGGCTGGCGGCCGCTGTGGTGGGGGGCCGGACTGGTGATGGCGGTCTACGGCATCGCCCTCGCCCTCGCCTTCCGTTCCCGGCCGCCGCCGCCGGCCTCGCCGGAGAACCAGCGCGCGGGCATCGCCGACTTCCTGGCCGTGCTGCGGCGGCCGGGCTGCTGGCTGCTGGGCCTGAGCTTCGGCTTCTACACCTTCCAATGGTTCGCAGTGGCGACCTGGTTGCCGACCTTCGCGCAGGCGGATATGGGCGTCACCGTCACCGAAGCCGGCCTGCTCGCCGCGCTGGTGGTGGCCGCCAATATCGTCGGCTGCGTCGGCGGCAGTTTCGTGCTGCACCGGGGAGTGCCGCGCTGGATGATCCTGGCCGCAGTGAACGGGATGCTCGGACTCCTGTCGCTGGGGATCTTCGACCCGGGGCTGCCGGGGCCGCTGCGCGTCGGCATGGCAGTCGTCTTCTCGGCCTTCGGCGGGATGCTGCCGGCCGCAGTGCTCGCCGCCGCGCCGATGCATGCGCCGCATCCGCGCGCCATCGGCGCGGTCAACGGGCTGATCGTCCAGGGCTCGACCACCGGCGCCGTGATCGGGCCGCCGGTCATCGCGCTGGCGGTCAGCAGCGGCGGCAATTGGGGAGAAGCCAGCTGGGTGCTGACCCTCTCCGGTGCCTTCGGCGTCTGCGCAGCCCTGGTCCTGCGGCTGATCGAACGCCATCTCTTGCGGAATGCCGAAAGCCGCGCCTGAAAGCGGGCGGCGGCGGCTGCGGGGTGGGGCCATGCCGGAATACGCGATCACCAGATCCTTCGAACTTCCCTTGCCGCTGGACGGCGCCTGGCTGGCCATGTCCGACACGGCGCGGGTGAACCTGGAAGCCGGCAATCCCAGCTATCGGAGCGTCGAGGAGGTGCAGCCCGACGGCAGCGCCCTGCGCCGGTCCAAGGGTGCCGCAGGCGCCCTGAAGCTGGAATGGGAGGAAAGCTTCGGCCAGTGGGTCCATGGCCGATGGGCGCTGCAGGAACGGTCGTTCCGGACGGGCCCGCTTTCGAGCGCGCGTTTCGGTTCCAGGCTGGTTCCGGTTTCACCCGGCCGAACCCGGGTCGAGATTGAGGGCGCCATCACCTGGCACGGCCTTGTCGGCACCCTCCTGCACTGGGCCGGCTTCATGCGGAAGTTCGTCGACCAGCGGGTCGACCTGGTGCAGCGCCTGGGCGAGGCGCGCGCCGCGGCCGGCGGCAGCCCCCCGGCTCTGGCCCCGCCAAGGCTTGGCGCGGAAGCCGAGCGCCGGCTGCAGACGGCCCTTGCGGCCCTGCGCGGCCGTCGGGACCCGAAGCTCGTCGCGGCTCTGGAATCCCTGTTGCGGGGTGCCGTAGAGACCGACCTTGCCCGGATCCGGCCGCTCGCGCTCGCCGCCGCCTGGCAGGCACCGGCTGCTGCGGTCATCGCGCTGGTCCTGGACGCCCATCGCGAAGGCCTGCTGGGCATGCGTTGGGAACTGCTCTGTCCGCGCTGCCGCGGTGGCAAGGCTGCCGTCGGCAATCTGTACGAACTGCCCCGCGGCACCCACTGCCCGTCCTGCAACATCGACTACGAGCGGGATTTCACCCGCAATGTCGAGCTGGTGTTCCGGCCGGAACCCTGGCTTCGGCCGCTGGCCGACGGCGAGTACTGCCTGCTCGGCCCGGCCACCACCCCCCATGTCCGGGTGCAGCACCGGCTCTCCCCCGGGGAAAGCGTCGAACTGGAAGCCGAACTCGCACCCGGCGCCTACCGTCTGCGCAGCGTGGAGGAGGGGCCGGAGCGCGATATCGACTGGTCCGGCGAAGCGGGCTTTCCGGAGGTCGTCCTGACCCCGGAGGCGGTGACCCAGGGCCCGCCGGCACCGCCGGGCCGCGTGCGGCTGCGCAACGACGGCCCGGTGCCGCGGTTCGCGGTGATCGAGGACCGCCAGTGGCTGGCGGAGGTGCTGACCGGCGACAGGGTCCTGGCCCTGCCGGCCTTCCGCGAACTCTGCCCGGAACAGGTGATCCGGCCGGGCGACGAGGTGGCGATCTCCCGCGCCTGCGTGCTGTTCGCCGACCTGAAGGGGTCCACCGCGCTCTATGCCCGGCTGGGCGATGCCGCGGCCTATGGCCTGGTGCGCGACTATTTCGCCTTCTTCGCGGAGCGCCTGACTGAGGCCGGCGGCGTGCTGGTAAAGACCATGGGGGATGCGGTGATGGCCGCCTTCGCCGAGCCCGAGGCGGCGGTGGCCACGGCCCTGGCGATCCATCGCGACGCCGCCGCATTCAGCCGGCAGCACGGCGGCGATGCCCTGGTCTCCAAGATCGGCCTGCATGCCGGCCCCTGCGTCGCGGTCAACACCTCCGGCCTGATGGACTATTTCGGCCGGACGGTGAACCTGGCGGCGCGGCTGCAGGCGCAGAGCGACGGCAGCGACATCGTGCTGACCCGCGCGATGGCGGAAGACCCGGCCGTCGCGGCGCTGATCGCCGGCATGCCGGCACGGGACGAGGTCGTGCAGCTGCGCGGCATTCCGGAACCGACGGAAATCCGCCGGGTCCAGGTGGAAGCCCTTGCCACGGATGGTGCGGAAGGCAGCCGGGTCGCCGACCCGGCAGCAGCGCAGGAGGCGGCGGCGGGCTGAGGCAGGTGCCGCCTTCGTCACCACGGCGCCGGCCCTTTGTCAGTGCCCCGCTGTCAGTGCAGGGTCACCACGCTGCCCCGCGGCCCGTCATCGTCCATGCCGCCGCCGATACGGTCGTTGGCGCCCGCAGGCTCCGCCCGGCGGGCGGACCAGCGCCACAGATCGCCATCGTTCCGCGACGGCAGGACAAGGCGGCCGTCCTGCAGGTCGCCTGCGATCGCATCCGCGAAGGGTGCCGCATGGCGTCGTGCCGCGGCCGGGCAGAGGGCCGCCAGCAGGCCCGACGGGCCCGGGGTCACCCGCCGCTGCCGGCAGGCGATCTCGCGCACGAACAGGATCTCGTCGGGGCTGAGGGTCACGCAGCCCGGGCAGCGCACGTCGATCTGCCGCTTCGCCGAACTGCCGATGATCGTCCAGAAGCTGTCCAGCTGCATCGCCACCGACGGCGCACGGGCATGGGCGAAGGCCGTCCGCAGGCGCTCCATGGCCAGGCGGCCGCCGGGCCCTTCATGCGGGTTGGCGATGTCGACCCAGACCCGCAGCGCCCAGACCAGCAGCGCCTCCGGGAAGGCGAGTTCGGGAAAGGTGTCGAGTTCCGCATAGCTGATCGAGATCTTGTCCATCCTGCCGCTCCGTGCCTGCTGCCCCGCGCCGATGAGCAGGGCCGATGAGAGAGGCATTCTTGATAATGCTTATGCGAATGATTTGCAACTACAGAACGCGTCAAGACACCCCCACCGCGCGGCGGGGACTGGCGCCGTTTCGATCTGATAGAACGCCGCCGCTCAGGCCCGTGCCACGCCGATCCGGACATGCATCGGCAGGCGATAGGCCGCACCGTCCCGGAACGGCTCGAACGCGGCCTTCAGCGCCGCGTCGGCGGCCGCCGCACCGGCTTCATCCAGGGCCTCGACCTCCGGCCCGAAGGTGATGCCCATCGGCGGGCGCCAGAAGGGCAGCCCGGCATCGACTTCCGGTGTGAAGCGCAGCTCGCGTTCCTCGGCGGCGAGCAGGCCGCCCTGCGTCATCGCCGCGGCCAGCCGCCCGGGCGTGCCATAGCCGAACGGCGCCCGGTAGCGCGCCGCCTCGGCGATGCCGAAATGCCTCATGCCCCAGTCCACCACGGTGCCCAGAACCGCGTTGTCGGCCTGCGGCCCCCAGACCAGGAAGGCGGCCTGGCCGCCCGGCCGCAGGACCCGCCGCACCTCCGCGAAGGCGCGCGCGGCGTCGGGCACGAACATGATGCCGAAGCGGCAGGTCACCCGGTCGAAGCTGTCATTCTCGAACGGCAGCGCCTGCATGTCGGCCAGGTGGGCCTCCACATGGCCATGCCCCGCAGCGTCGGCGCGCCGGCGCAGGCCCGCCAGCATGTTGGGCGCCGGATCGGTCGCCACCACCCGGCCCGACGGACCCACCGCCGCGGCCAGGCTCAACGCCGGCTCGCCGGTGCCCGAGGCCAGGTCCAGCACATGCTCGCCCGGCTGCACCCCCGCCGCCTCGATCAGCGGCCGGTTGAGCCCCTCGGCCTGCTGCGCCATCCGGTCGGCCCATTTCTCCCAGCCGGGGCCCAGCCGGTCCCAATGGTCGATCCAGGTCCGGGTATCCAGCCCCGCGGCATCGTTCATGGCTGTGCCCTCCCCCTGCCCTGCGGCCCGCGGCGCCTAGCGGCTGAGCGGCTTGTACTTGATCCGGTGCGGCTCCGTGGCATCGGCGCCGAGGCGGCGCTTCTTGTCCTCTTCGTAGTCCGCGAAATTGCCCTCGAACCATTCCACATGGCTGTCGCCCTCGAAGGCCAGCATGTGGGTGGCGATGCGGTCCAGGAACCAGCGGTCATGGCTGATCACGATGGCGCAGCCGGCGAAGTCCAGCAGCGCCTCCTCCAGCGCCCGCAGGGTGTCGACGTCCAGGTCGTTGGTCGGTTCGTCGAGCAGCAGCAGGTTGGCGCCGGACTTCAGCATCTTCGCCAGGTGGACCCGGTTGCGCTCGCCGCCGGACAGCTGGCCGACCTTCTTCTGCTGGTCGGCCCCCTTGAAGTTGAAGGCCGCGCAATAGGCCCGGCTCTGCACCTCGCGCTTGCCCAGCTGGATGACATCCTGCTTGTCGGAGATCTCCTCCCAGACGGTGCGGTTGCCGTCCAGCGCATCGCGCGACTGGTCGACATAGCCCATCTTCACGGTGTCGCCGACCCGCAGGGCGCCGCCATCGGGCTGCTCCTGACCGGTCAGCATGCGGAACAGGGTGGTCTTGCCGGCGCCGTTCGGGCCGATCACGCCGACCAGGCCGCCGCGCGGCAGGCGGAACGACAGGTCGTCGATCAGCAGGTGGTTGCCGAAACCCTTGCGCAGGTTCTCCGCCTCCACCACCAGGTCGCCCAGGCGGGGTCCCGCAGGAATCACGATCTGTGCCTGCTCGGTGCGCTTTTCCGCCTCCTGCGACAGCAGGTCCTCATAGGCCTTGATGCGGGCCTTCGACTTCGCCTGGCGGGCGCGCGGGCTGGCCTGCACCCATTCCAGCTCGTGCTTCAGGGTGCGGCGGCGGGCATCCTCGGCCTTGCCCTCCTGCTCCAGCCGCTTCTCCTTCTGCTCCAGCCAGCTGGTGTAGTTGCCCTCCCAGGGGATGCCATGGCCGCGGTCCAGCTCCAGGATCCAGCCGGCGACATTGTCCAGGAAGTAGCGGTCGTGGGTCACCGCCACCACGGTGGAGGGATAGTCCGCCAGGAAACGCTCCAGCCAGGCGACCGATTCCGCGTCCAGATGGTTGGTCGGTTCGTCCAGCAGCAGCATGTCCGGCTGCGACAGCAGCAGCCGGCAGAGCGCGATGCGCCGCCGTTCGCCGCCCGAGAGCTTCTCCACCGACGCCTCGCCGTCGGGGCAGCGCAGGGCATCCATCGCGATTTCCACCTGGCGGTTCAGGTCCCAGGCATTCTTCGCGTCGATCTCCTCCTGCAGGCGGCCCTGCTCCTCGATCAGGGCGTTCATCTCGTCGTCGTCGGTGACCTCGCCGAACTTCATCGAGACTTCCTCGAAGCGGTCCAGCAGCGCCTTGGTCTCCGCCACCCCCTCCATGACGTTCTCAAGCACGGTCTTGGCGGGATCCAGCTCCGGCTCCTGCGGCAGGTAGCCGACCTTGACCCCGTCGGCGGCCCAGGCCTCGCCCTGGAAGTCCTTCTCGATGCCGGCCATGATTTTCAGCAGGGTCGACTTGCCGGCGCCGTTGAGGCCCAGCACGCCGATCTTCGCGCCGGGCAGAAAGCTCAGGTAGATGTCGCGCAGCACCTGCCGGCCGCCGGGATAGGTCTTTCCCAGACCCTTCATCACATAGATGTACTGATAGCTCGCCATGTCGGGATTGCCCTGATCCGGAATGTCTCGTTGAGGTGGCCGCCCCGGCCCCTGCGGGCGGGCGGCAGCGGCGGCCCGCCGGGATCGCCCGACGGACCGGTTGCGGAGGGTTCTAACGGATTCCGCGTCGCATGCCCACGGGGCGCAGACGGAAGATCGCCGGTCTGGGCGGAGACGGCGCCCTTGAAGCCCTGCAACACGACGCCACATAATTTATTGTTTAATATAGTGATTTTCCCTCTCTGATGTCGTATCTTGACACAAAAGGCATGGTTGAGTGATGAAACGAGACAATCTCGAAGCACGGCTATGGGGACGTATCCGGCGGATGCGCCGCAACGTCTTTCTGCGTGCGGATTTCACAGACCTCGGGGGCTATGACCAGGTCGGTCGCGCCCTGAACGGACTTGTGCGCAAAGGGAAGTTGCTGCGGGTTGGGCAAGGGATCTACGCGCGCGCCAAAACCTCGAAGCTGAGCGGCAAGCTCGTACCGGTGGAGGGCCTCGGGACGCTCCGCGAGGCTCTGGAGCGCGTTGGGATCGAGCCGGTCCCGACGCAACTCGAGCGAGACTATGAGGCCGGGCGAACCACGCAAGTACCAACTGGCCGTGTGGTTGGCGTTCGGACACGCGTTAGACGAAAAATCGGCTACGGCAGCGTGCAACTTGGCTTCGAACGTGCTGAACAGGCGCCGCGTTGAGAGCGTAGCCGATGAACTCGGCACCAATCCCGGTTTGATCGAAAAAGACTGGCACGTCGTCCGCGCGATCGGCGTGATCGCAGGAATGGATCACGACAGCACGTCTCCAGTGTTTGCCGGCGGTACGTCGCTCTTCAAAGGTTGGGGCCTGATCAAACGATTTTCTGAGGATGTCGACTTCAAGGTGTCGATGCCGTCCGACGCAACCCGAGTGTCGCGCCGCACCTATCGCAATCGGATCCTCGCCGCACTCGCCGACGCTCAATTCACTCTCCTCGGTGAACCGTTGCGCGGCAATGCAAGTCGCTTCTTTTCAGCCGATCTTGCCTACCCAATGGAGTTCGGGGCGGGTCCCGGGCTTCGACCGCATATCAAGATAGAGATGACGTTCGCTCCGCCTGCACTCCCCCCGATCGTACGACCGGTCAGTTCGCTGGTCGCATTGGTGGGCGGCGAAGGGCCTGAAATAGCTGGCTTCCCCTGTGTCGATCCGATCGAGACCGCGGCGGACAAGCTGAGTGCTCTCGCCTGGCGGGTCTGCGCCGATCAGCACGGTGAGGATAGGGAAGATCCCAGCGTCATCCGGCATTTGCACGACCTTGCGGCACTTGAGTCACTGGTCGCCGAGCAGCCGGAATTTATCCGATTGCTGCAACAGTCAATGCTTGCCGATGCCCACCGCGGCGGCGAAGGGGTTCCTGCCAATCCTGCCGCGCGCGTCGCGTTGATGCTGGACTGCCTTTCAAACTACAAGCAGTGGAGCGTGAACTACAGGAGCCTCGTGCATCAGGTGTCGTTCGGCGACCCGGACGATATAGTCAGCTTCGACGATGCTCTGGAAGCTTGCAGGCGGCTGACTGCTGTTCTTGCATAGTAGCGCCTGTCAGGCCGAGGCCGCCGTCTGCTGCGACAGCAGGGTGTAGAGTTCGCGCAGGCGCGCGGTCTTCTCCGGGTCGTTCTGTACCGACTCCGCCAGCGCCGTCAGGGTGCCGGGATCCTTCAGGAGCTTGATCAGTTCCGCCTGCACCGCCCGCATCGCGGTGCCCGTCGTGACGCCGTTCTCGGCCGCCAGTTCCATCAGCTTCAGCGCGCGTACCGCCGGCACCGGCTCTTCGCGCTGCAGGCGTGCGAAGTACTGCGCCTTGCGCATCGCCTCCACGCAGAGCCGGTCGAACAGACCGCACAGCTCCTGCTCCGACCGCTGGTCGAACTCCGCACCACGAGCGCTCTCCTCCCATTTGCGGAACTGCCGCATCCGGGCCTCGGCGACATTCTCGCCGCCGATCACGATCCCCTTGTTCTCCTCGGAATCGATCAGCCCGACGATGAAGGCGGAGATCTTGCGCTTGTTGGCCGCGCCCAGGATGCCCGGCGCCAGCCGCAGCAGCAGGTCGATCTGTCCGATCGGCGTCTTCTGGGACTGCAGCTTGGTGCCCAGGGTCTCCGACCGCAGGATGGCACCGGCGCGGTTCTCCAGGGTGCCCAGCAGGAGGCGGGCGTCGGAACGCTCGTCGGCGTCGCGCTGCAGCTTGACGTACAGGGCCTTGAGGACCTGGGTCTCGCGGATCAGGTCGGTCGCATTGCCGCTCACCGAACGCAGGGATTCCAGTTCCTGCCGGATCCGCCGATACAGCACGCCGCGGCAATCCTTCAGCCGGCCCTCGCGGAACAGGCGGATCAGCCGTTCGACCACCGGGGTCAGGGTCACGTCCGCGGGCGGAAAACCCGCCTGGATGTCCAGCAGCGCCATGATCGCGTCGGCGCGGTCGCCGATATCGCCCAGCAGCGCCTTGATCGCCGGTCCGCTCTCGATGATCTCGG
Source organism: Marinibaculum pumilum (assembly GCF_042646425.1). Lineage (NCBI taxonomy): Bacteria > Pseudomonadati > Pseudomonadota > Alphaproteobacteria > Rhodospirillales > Rhodospirillaceae > Marinibaculum > Marinibaculum pumilum. Next base: position 116,103 of record NZ_JBHRTR010000009.1, on the reverse strand, counting down.
CGGCGTAGGAGTCGAAGACCGCCATCTCCTCCTCGTCCGCCTCCTCCGCCAGGAGGCCGAACATCACGGTCAGCTTGGCCGGCCAGTCCTTGGCCTCCGACAGGCTTTCGCTGATCTCCGCATGCAGCAGGAATTCGCCGTTCTTCTCGTCCTTCAGCGCGGCCATGCGCGCCCGCAGCCCGCCCGGCGGGACGGCCTTGATCTCGTGATTGCGCCAGATCAGCCGCATCTCGCGCTCGATCTCGGTGCAGAAGTCGAACAGCGCCTTCATCCGCTGGTGGATCGACAGGCCGTATTCGCGCGACTGCACCATGGCGACCCGCTGCACGCCGCCCTGCAGGACGGTGCCGGCGGCGTTCAGACGCTGCGCGTGGGAAAGGTTGTGAAGCAGCTCCAGAGGCGTGATCACCCAGCGCTCCAGGTCGTCCATGATGGCCGCGCGGATCACCCGGCGGGTCTCGAACCTGTAGAACTCGGTATGGCTGTTGCATGGCCGAGCCGACAGCGGGGTCGGCGGCCGCACCGGGGCGCTATCGGACTTGGAGGCGGCCTTGCGGCGAAAGCGCTTCAGCTCGTTCTCGACCAGGGTACGCTTCTTGTCGTCGAAGAAGCTCTGCAGGACGCGGACATCCTCCTCGCGCCCGGAGGAAACGAGCCGCTCAGCCAGACGAATGGCATCGCCCTGGGTCTCCGTCGTCGTCTGGACGACCCACTGCCCTCCGTGGTTGACCACCACCTCGTAGACGCTGCGCGACGGCATCGACGCTCCGCTTCGTTTCCTCTATCGATCCCCTGCCGATCGCGGCGCGCACCATCTGTGCGCACCTGCCTCGACAGCGGTCTTGGCGTGCCTGCCGGCCGACCCGGCATCCACCCGGCCGCGGAACCCCGCATAATATCGACGACGCATGCGGCGTCCAGATGCCCGCAGGACTGGCAATCCGGCGGGCAGTCCGGCCGGCGCCGGCGGCACCTGCCACCGTCGTAGTCCCGTTCCTGCCTGTCCCAATCGGCACAAGTCCGCAGGGCGCCGCACACGCGACGCCGAGCCATCCCAGGTCTAAGTCCCCAGGTCTTTCGTCTTGGTTAACGATGCGCACAGCTTGACGCCGAAATCGGCTAAATCTTAACGTGCATTCAGACTTGGTAGTGCGTCCGAATACTATTGTGGATTCGGCGCCCGGAACTTATTCCCGGAGAGCGGCGAATGTGCGACCCTGCGGCGGAAAACCGCCGGCCATCTCCGAATGAAATCGATGCGGACCCGCCCGACGGGACCGGTGGCGACACCGCCAGCAGCACCCAGTTGCGAAAGATTTTCAACCTGTCGCCGGCGCCTGTACTGGGCTTTGCCGCCGACCGCGACAGGGACGGGCGGATCGTCGATTTCCGGTGCACCCTCGCCAATCCGGCGGCACGGCGCCTGCGTCAGTGGAGCGGCGGGACCCCGCTGGGCACCCGGCTTTCCGAGGAACTGACAGTCGCGGTCACCGGCGGGCTGCTGGACAGCTGGGCCCGGGTCGTCCTGACCGGCCGGCCGGCGCATTCGGAGCAGATGCTCTACCTGAACCAGAAGGAACGCTGGTTCGAGGTCTCGGCCGCCCGCCTGGACGACGGTGTGCTGGTCAACATGACCGACATCACCGGCCAGAAGGTGGCGGAGGAGAAGGTCCGCTTCGCGGAACGCCGGCTGCACCGGATCCTGAACTCTGCTCTCGACGGCATCATCACCCTGGACAGCCGGAAACGCATCTCCAGTTTCAACGCATCGGCGGAGCAGCTGTTCGGCTATCGCGCGGCAGAGATGATCGGCCAGTCCCTGGACGACCTGCTGCCGCAGGCATTGCGGGCGCGGCACACGGCCCTGGTGAACGCGTTCGCCGAAGGGCCCGACCGGTCGCTGCGGATGTCGGAGTGGCGCCTGGTCCGCGGCCTTCACCGCGACGGGCACCTGATCCCCCTGCTGGCATCGATCTCCAAGATCAGCGTGGACGGGGTCCCCACCCTCACCGTCTTCATGCGCGACATGTCCTCCACCCTGCGCCACGAGGACGAATTGCGGGCGACCATCGGGGAACTGCAGGACCAGCGCCGCAGGGCGGAGCAATCCAGCTTCGCGAAGTCGGAGTTCCTGGCGAAGATGAGCCATGAGCTGCGCACGCCGCTGAATGCGATCCTGGGCTTTTCTGAAATGATCCGGGACGGGCTGCTGGGCGAGATCCAGCCGCCTGCCTACCGCGACTATATCGACGATATCCACGCCGGCGGGCAGCACCTGTTGTCGGTGATCGACGACATCCTCGACCTCTCCCGGATCGAGAGCGAGAAGGTGGTGCTGCATTTCGAAGCCCTCGACATGGCGGCGGAGATCGCCGACTCGCTGCGCATGGTCGAGATGGAGCGCGAGCGCCGGGGCCAGCGGATCGCGGTCGATCTGGCGCCGGAGGCCCGCCATGTCACCGCCGACCGGCGGGTGGTGCGCCAGATCCTCCTGAACCTCCTGGCCAATGTTGTCCGCTACGTGCAGCCGGGCGGCGAAGCGCAGATCGTCGCCCGGCTCGATCCGCCGGAAGGTCCGGCACCGCAGCTGACCCTCACCGTCGCCGATAACGGCCCCGGCCTGCCCGGCGCGGTGCTGGACAATCTGGGCCAGCCCTTTATCGCCGCCGGCAGTATCTATGCCGATACGAACACAGGCACCGGCCTTGGCCTGGCCATCGTCAAGGGACTGGCAGAGGCCCATAGCGGCATGCTGCAGATCCGCTCCTCCGCCACCGGCACGGCGGTGACGGTACGCCTGCCTTGCAGCAACGTCCCGCCGTCCGGCTGAGCCCGACGACGACCGCCGCCGGCAGGATGGATATCGGCTCCGCCGCCGTGACATACTTCCGTGTGCGGCGGCCCCGGTCAGGGGGCGGCGCAGGCATCAATGAGATTCGGGAGGACGACCGCCATGGCGGAGGCGCGGGCGCAACACAGCAATCTGAACCTCGACCATGCCCTGGCCGAGGCGGAGAGCCGCTTCATCGACGGCAATGCCGCCAGCCTCGCCGCCTTCACCCATGCCTGCGAGGGCATGCCCGGCGGCACCACGCGCAACGTGCTCTATTATCCGCCCTTCCCGCTCAACATCGTCCGCGGCGAGGGCGCCCGGGTCTGGGACGCCGACGGCCATGCCTATACCGACTGGCTGGGCGACATGTCCGCCGGCCTGTTCGGCCATTCCAACCCGGAGATCCGCGCTGCCGCGGAGGAGGCGCTGGCCGCCGGCCTGACCCTCGGCGGCCCCAACCGCTACGAGGCGGCCCTTGCGGAGGCCGTCTGCAGCCGCTTCCCGGCGATCGAGCTGGTGCGCTTCACCAATTCCGGCTCCGAAGGGTCCTACATGGCGATCGCCACCGCCCGCGCCGTGACCGGGCGGCCGAAAGTGATGGTGATGGAAAGCGCCTATCATGGCGGCCATTTCACCTTCGGCCGGCCCGCCGCCCCGGGCGGGGACGGCGGCAGCCCCCTCAACGTGCCGTTCGAGTTCGTCCTCGGCCAGCTCAACGACTGGCCGGCGACGGAGGCGGTGCTGGCGGCGCATGGCGACAGCCTCGCCGCGGTGGTGGTCGAGCCGGTGATGGGCGCCGGCGGCTGCCTCCCGGCCGACCCGGACTTCCTGCAGGCGCTGCGGGACTGGACGACCGCGCATGGCAGCCTGCTGGTGTTCGACGAGGTGATGACCTCGCGCCTGGCGCCCGGCGGCATGCAGGGCAAGCTGGGGATCCATCCCGACCTGACGGTCCTGGGCAAGTGGATCGGCGGCGGCTTCAGCTTCGGCGGCTTCGGCGGCCGCGCCGATATCATGGCGCGCTTCGACCCGCGGCGACCCGACGCGCTCTCCGCCAGCGGCACCTTCAACAACAATGTCATGACCATGGCTGCGGGGCTTGCTGGGTTGACCCGGGTCTATACGCCGGACCGCGCGATCGAGGTGAATGCGCGCGGCGACCGGCTGCGCGACGCCCTGAACGCCGAAGCGGCGGCGGCAGAGGTGCCGTTCCGCTTCACCGGCGCAGGGTCGCTGATCGGCATCCACCCGGTCGCCGGCGAGGTCCGCAGCCCCCGCGACACCTACGGCCGCAGCGACCAGGCCCTGGCGCTCTATCATCTGGCGATGCTGGAGGCCGGGCACTATCTCGCCCGCCGCGGCTATATGGCACTGAACATCGAGCTGACGGACGAGGACTGCGCCGCGCTCACCGCGGCGACCCGCGCCTTCCTGGACCGCTTCGCGCCGGCATTGCGGGAGGCCGTGGGCAGCTGAATCCGCCGCAGCCGGGGCCGGCCTGTCAGTCCGGGTCTCGCAGCCGGCCTTCCATGACCGGCACCGCATGGCCATGGATCCGGGGCGGCTCTACCGTGCCGCAGCGCTTCGTCGCCTGGACCCGCAGCTGCGACGGGCGCCCCATCTCCGCCCCCTGCCGCACCGAAAGGTCGAGCGAGGCATCTGCACCCGGCGCCAGATGGGCAAGGAAGCCGCCCAGCGCGAGATTGGCGGAGCCGGTGGCCGGATCCTCCGCCACCCCGGCCAGGGGTGCGAAGACCCGCACCTGCAGGCCCGCCCCGTCGCGGCGGTAGAGCACCAGGATCGCGTCCAGCCGGCCCGTCGCGGCCGTCCCGAATGCGCCGGCCTGCGGCCCGGCGGCAGCGAAGGATTCGCCGTCGGCAACCTCCGCGATCACGAACTCCGGCCCCAGCGCGACCCGTTGCGGCGGATGGCCCGTGCAGCGGATCGCCGCTTCCGGCAGGCCGGCCGCACGGGCCGCCAGCGCGGCATCCACCACCTTACCGACGACCGGCGCCGCCGGCGCCGCAAGCCAGGCGCCGCGGGGAAGCGCGCCGTCATAGTCCAGGTCGAGCCTGACCAGGCCGATGCGCTCCTCGAACAGGACCTGCCGGGTGCCGGCCTTGCCGAACGGCCCGCCCCCCATGGCGCAGGCGACCGCCGCGCCGACATTGGGATGCCCCGCGAACGGCAGTTCCAGCTGTGGCGTGAAGATGCGCAGGGTGGCGTCGTTGGCCGGATCCACCGGCGGCAACAGGAACACCGTTTCCGACAGGTTGAACTCCGCGGCGATGCGCTGCATCGCCGCGCCGTCCAACCCGCGCCCGTCCAGCACGACGGCCAGCGGATTGCCGCCGAAAGGGCGATCCGTGAACACGTCCAGGGTGATGAAATCCCGCTGCATGGCCTCCCCCAGGATCCCGGCGCGGCAAGGCCGGCAGCGGCGACGATAGCGCGGAACCCGGCGGCGGTCTGCCGCGTTATGGGGCCAGAATGCAAGGGGAGCCGCACCGCCGATGACGCGCGGCGCCGCCCCCGGGACGAAGGGGATCGAGCATGGCACCCATGACGACGCATCCGGCCGGACACGCGCCGGAAACCAAGGATGCGGTCCGCGACAGCGGCCGCAAGCTGAAGAGCGAAGGCAGCCGTCTCGCCGACGAGATCCGCTCCATCGGCCAGAGCTTCGCGGACCAGCAGAAGGACGAGGCCGTCCGATATGTGGACGACCTGGTCGCCGCCGCCGAATCCGGCGCGGACCATCTGCGCAAGAGCGGGCGCGACACCAGCGCCCGATTTGTCCACGGCACGGCCGAGCAGGTCGGCGGCTGGGCGCAGGACGTGCGTGGCCGCGGCACCGGCGATCTGTTCCGCGAGGTGGAGGATTTCGCCCGCGACCGGCCGCTTCTGTTCTTCGGCGCGGCGTTCGCGATCGGCTTCGCCGCGGCGCGGTTCATCCGCAGCAACCCGGAGCAGGAGCCCGAGGCGGCGCCTGCAGTGCCGGCGGCGGCGGAATAGGCGGCGGCTGACCATGGCGCAGGCGGATAACCGCATGCCGCACGAGGAAGGCCCCGGCACCGAGGCACCGCCGCAGCGCGACCTGGGGGCGGAGGTCTTTTCCCTGAGCCGCCTGCTCGGCGACCTGCTGGGCGATGTCAGCGACCTGCTGCGCCAGGAACTGCGCCTGGCTCGCGCCGAGGCCGCGGAGGCACTCGCGCGGATACAGGCCGGGCTGGTGATCCTGGCGACCGGCCTGCTGCTCGGCTTCTGCTCCCTGCTGCTGCTTTTGCAGGCGCTGGTCGCAGGGCTGTCGCGGGTTTGGGAGCCCTGGCTCGCGACGACCATCGTGGCCCTGGCCACGGCCGCCACCGCGCTGGCGCTGGTCTGGCTGGCGCAGCGCAAGCTCAGGCTCAAAGCCGCCTATCCCCGGCGCACCGTGAACGAAGTGCGCGAGGACACCGAGATGCTGATGAGGAAGATGCAATGAGCGACAAGTACGACACCCCCGATGCGATCCAGCGCGACATCCAGCGCACCCGCGAAGGCCTGGGCCGGAAGCTGGACACGCTGCAGGAACGGCTGGGCCCCGGCGAAATGGCCGGTGAGGCCATCGACTATGTGAAGACGACCGGCGCGCAGCTGGGCAGCGGCGTCGCCCGCACCGTACGCGAGAACCCGGTGCCGGTGGCGCTGATCGGCCTCGGCGTCGGCTGGCTGTTGTTCTCCAGCCGCGGTTCGCGCCGCTCCGAGAGCGCCTACGGCCATGATCGGGAGCGCCCGAACTATGGCGGCATGACCTATCCGGACCTGCCGCCCGCGCCGGGCGAGGCCGGCAGCGGAAGCGCATCTGGCAAGGTCGGCGCCGTCGCGGAGCGCGTCCGCCATGGCGTCTCCGAGGCCGGCCATGAGGCCCGTCACCGCGCAGCGGTTGCCCGCGGCGAGGTCGAGGCCGGCTATCGTCAGGCCCGTGACAAGGCCGGTCACCTGGCGCATGAGGCGAAGGTGCGCGGCATCCGCGCGAAGGATGCGACCGGCGAGTTCGTCGACCGCAACCCGCTCGCGGTCGGCGCGCTCGGCCTGGTGGCCGGCGCGGTGATCGGGGCGATGCTGCCCGCGACCCGGAAGGAGCGGCAGTATGTCGGTCCGTACCGCGAGGCGGCGGAGCATTATGCCGACGAGACCGCCGCCACGGCCGTCCGCCAGGGCACCGAGCGGGTGACGGATGCCAGCCATGCCCTGACCGATCGGCTGCATGCGCAGGTCGGCGATGAGAGCGGGAAGGCCGGCTCGGCCGCCCCGGCCAAGGCGTCGGGCGGCAGCTCCGCCAAGGCGGGTGCCAAGGCCGCCGGCAACGGCAAGTCGGCCGGGTCGAGCGCAAGCTGATCGCAGAAAAGCCGGGCCGGCCAAGAAATCGGCCGGCCCGGTGAACTTCGTCGGGAACCGACCCGCCATGTACAGCATTTTCTACATTATCGGCGTGGTGGTGGTCGTTCTGGCCGTCCTCAGCGTTCTGGGAATGGCCTGACCGCCGCCGACGCCTCTGCCATCGACCGGGCCGGTGCCCCCCCGCAACCCCCACCGTCCGGTCGGTACGCCGCAAAAGCCCAGCCCCGCGGGCTATGCGGCACTCGGGCGGCCGGAGCTGACTTCGGACCTGTGCCGGCTCCGGTCGCCCGCCCTTTTTTCCGCCCGGCCTTTCAGTTGACCTGGCGCCCCTGCCCCTCCCAGTAGCTGGCGCGCAGTTCCCGCTTCAGGATCTTGCCGGCGCCCGACAGCGGCAGCGGCTCGGTCACGAAGCTGACGCTGCGCGGGCACTTGTAGCCGGCGATCAGGGTCTTGCAATGGGCGATCAGGCCGGCCTCGTCGACCGTCTGCCCCTCCTTGCAGCGGACCACGGCGTGGACCTGCTCGCCCCACTGGTCGCTGGGGATGCCGATCACCGCGCATTCAGCCACCGCCTGGTGCTGGTACACGGCGTTCTCCACCTCGGCAGAATAGACGTTCTCGCCGCCGGACACGATCATGTCCTTCACCCGGTCGACGACGAAGACGAAGCCGTCCTCGTCCATATAGCCGCCATCGCCGGTGTGCAGCCAGCCGCTGGACAGGGTCTCCGCCGTCTGCTCCGGCATCTTCCAGTAGCCCATCATGACATTGTCGCCGCGGCCGCAGATCTGGCCGACCTCGCCGCGCGGCAGCTCCCGGTCCTCCGGATCCAGGATCGCCACCTGCAGCCCCGGCACCGCCCGGCCGGCCGCACGCAGCTTGCCGGACAGCGGCCCCTCCATGGTGTGGTAGTCCGGCGGCATCAGGGTCAGCACCGGCGCGGCCTCCGTCTGGCCGTAGGCCTGCCACATCCGCACATGCGGCAGCTTCTTCAGGGCCATCGCGATCAGCGCCTCCGGCATCGGCGAGGCACCGTACATCAGGATCCGCCAGCTGCTCAGGTCCGCGCCTTCCAGGTCCGGATGGTTCAGCACCATGTTGACCATGGTCGGCACGATCAGGGCATGGCTGACCTTCTCCGCCTGCATCGTCTCGATGAACAGCTTCGGGTCGAACAGCGGGATGATGGTATTGCGCGCCGCGAACAATGCGCAGGAGAAGCTGCCCACCCCGTCGGCCATGTGGAACATCGGCGCGGCATGCAGGTAATTGTCCTCCGGCGTCATGCCGATGCAGGCCATGGTCTGCAGGGCATTCAGCAGCAGGTTGCGCTGGCTCAGCATCACGCCCTTCGACCGGCCCGTAGTGCCGCCGGTGTAATAGATCGCCGTCATCTCGTCGGGCGCCGTCTCCACCGCCGCGGCGGGTGAGGCGCCCTCGATCAGCCCCTCGTAGCTGCCCATGCCGGTTGGCACCTCGGCCTCGCCTGCGTAGAACACCTTCTCCACGCTGGCGAGCTTGCCGGCCAGGCCCTGCACCACCTTCAGGAAGGCATCGTCGACGAACAGGAAACGGGAACCGGAATCGTCGAGCCAGTACTGCACCTCCGGCGGCGCCAGCCGGATGTTGATCGGCACGAACACGCCGCCCGCCCAGGCCACGGCGAAGAAATATTCGAAATAGCGGTCGGAATTGACCGCATACATCGCCACCCGGTCGCCCTTCTTCAGCCCCTCGGCCTGCAGCCCCGCCGCAAGACGCGCGATCCGTTCGGCCACCTCCGCCCAGCTGCGCCTGCGTCCCTTGAAGGCGGTGGCAATGCCCCGCCCATTGACCTGCACGGCGCGGCTGATGGTCTCGCTCATCCGCATTTGCCCGATCCTCCCTGATCTGCCGGGCCGGCCATTCGCGGCCGGTATCTGTCTGAGGCCAGCCTAGCGGAAGCCGGGGCAGGTGCGACAGGACAAAAGTGACCGACGGGTCGGATATTGCTCATGCCGCGCCGCGGAAGCTGCCGGTTTGCCCGATCCGGCCTCCGGCCACATACTCCCAGGCACGGTTTGCGGCGGGCATGGCGGCCGTAACAGAAGAGTCACAGCCCGTCGCTAATGTGCGCGCTCCGTCCCGGCTGCCGGAACCAGGAGCGACGTGCGCCGGGGAAGTGAAACGTTTACAAGGGGAATGGAACCATGTCGTTCAGGAGCATCAGCCTGGCCGCCGCCACGGCTGTCGCGCTGGCCGGCCTTTCCGGGGCCGCGTCGGCGCAGGTCGAGGTGAACTGGTGGCACGCGATGGGCGGCAAGCTCGGCGAGCGGGTCAACGAGATCGCCGAGGGCTTCAACGCCAGCCAGTCCGACTACAAGGTGAACCCGGTCTACAAGGGCAACTACACCGAGACGATGACGGGCGCGATCGCCGCCTTCCGTGCCGGCGAGCAGCCGCACATCGTGCAGGTGTTCGAGGTCGGCACCGCCTCGATGATGGCCGCCGAGGGCGCCATCTTTCCGGTCTACCAGCTGATGCAGGAGCACGGCGTGGACTGGGATCCGTCGATCTACCTGCCGGCGGTGGTCGGCTACTACGCCGATCCGGACGGCAACATGCTGTCGATGCCGTTCAACAGCTCCACGCCGGTGATGTACTACAACAAGGACATCTTCAAGAAGGCCGGCCTGGACCCGGAGATGCCGCCGAAGACCTGGAACGAGCTGGCCGAGGCGTCGCGCAAGATCATCTCCTCCGGCGCCGCGCCCTGCGGCTTCACCACCGGCTGGCAGTCCTGGGTGCAGCTGGAGAACTTCTCCGCCCTGCACAACACGCCCTTCGCGACCAAGGCGAACGGCTTCGAGGGCATCGACACCGAGTTCCGCTTCAACAGCGACCTGCACAAGCGCCATATCGGCAACATGAAGAAGTGGCAGGACGAAGGCGTCTTCAAGTATGGCGGCCGCCGGTCGGATTCGGCGCCGCTGTTCTATACGGGCGAATGCGCCATGTACATGAACTCCTCCGCCGCCCAGGCCGGCGTCGGCGCCAATGTGGAGTTCCCCTACGGCGTGGCGATGCTGCCCTACTATGACGACGTACAGGGTGCGCCGCAGAACTCGATCATCGGCGGCGCCACCCTTTGGGTGCTGCAGGGCCAGGAGGACGAGGACTACAGGGGGGTCGCCGCCTTCTTCAAGTACCTGTCCCGGCCGGAAGTGCAGGCGAAGTGGCATCAGGACACCGGCTATCTGCCGATCACGATGCCGGCCTACGAGCTGTCGCAGACGCAGGGCTTCTACACCAAGAATCCTGGCACCGACGTATCGATCAAGCAGATGACCCTGAACAACCCGACGGAGAATTCCCGCGGGCTGCGGCTCGGCAACTTCGTGCAGATCCGCGACATCATCAACGAGGAGCTTGAGCAGGTCTGGACCGGCAACAAGCCGGCCGACGCGGCGCTCGACGATGCTGCGAAGCGCGGCAACGAGCTGCTGCGCCAGTTCCAGTCCGACAATTCCTGACCGCGCAGGCGGCAGGCAAGTAGGGCAGGAGGGGGACCGCCCGCCGGGCGGCCCCCCTCTCTGCCTCTCTCGCCACACGTCATCCGCAGATGCATAAAAAGGTCACCTTCAAGGGCTTCGCCTTCCCGCTGGCGCTGCTGCTGCCGCAGCTGGCGATCACCCTGGTGTTCTTTATCTGGCCGGCGGCACAGGCGCTCTACCAGTCGGTGCTGCGTCAGGACCCGTTCGGGCTGCGCACCTCGTTCGTCGGCCTGCAGAACTTCGAGCGGCTGTTCTCCGACCCCAGCTACCTGAATTCCTTCCATGTCACGATCGTCTTCAGCGCCGCGGTGACCTTCTTCGGCCTGGCCATTGCGCTGCTGCTGGCAGTGATGGCGGACCGGGTGATCAAGGGGTCTTCCGGCTACAAGACCTTCCTGATCCTGCCCTACGCCGTGGCACCGGCGATCGCCGGCGTGTTGTGGTGGTTCATGTTCAACCCCTCGGTCGGCATTCTCACCTATGTCCTGCGCGGCCTGGGCTATGAGTGGAACCACCAGCTGGATGGCACCGACGCAATGATCCTGGTGATCATCGCCGCCACCTGGAAGCAGATCAGCTACAATTTCCTGTTCTTCCTGGCCGGGCTGCAGGCGATCCCGCGCTCCCTGATCGAGGCGGCAGCGATCGACGGCGCCGGTCCCTGGAAGCGCTTCTGGAGCATCGTCTTCCCGCTGCTCTCGCCCACCACCTTCTTCCTGTTCGTGGTGAACATCGCCTACGCCTTCTTCGACACCTTCGGCGTCATCCACGCCACCACCGTGGGCGGCCCCGGCCAGGCGACCACGATCCTCGTCTACAAGGTCTATTCCGACGGATTCGTCGGCCTCAACCTGGGCTCTTCGGCGGCGCAGTCGGTGATCCTGATGCTGATCGTGGCGCTGCTGACCGCCGTGCAGTTCCGCTTCATCGAACGCCGCGTGCAGTACTAGGGAGGGTCCGGCGATGGTAGAGAACAGGCCCTGGCTGACGATCCTGCGGCATGCGCTGCTGCTCTCGGGCGTGGCGCTGGTGGCCTTCCCGATCTGGATCGCCTTCGTCGCCTCAACCCATGAGGGGCGCGCCCTGATCGCCGGGGTGCTGCCGCTGCTGCCAGGCGACCAGTTCGTTGCGAACTATTCCCAGATCCTGGGCAGCGGAGTGGAACAGGCTGGCGCCGTGCCGGTCAGCCTGATGATGGCGAACTCCCTGGTGATGGCGCTGGCAATCGCCATCGGCAAGATCGCGATCTCGCTGCTGTCGGCCTTCGCGGTGGTCTATTTCCGCTTCCCGTTCCGGATGCTCTGCTTCTGGATCATCTTCATGACCCTGATGCTGCCGGTGGAGGTGCGGATCCTCCCCACCTTCGAAGTGGTGGCCAACCTCGACATGCTGAACAGCTATGGCGGCCTGTCGATCCCGCTGATCGCATCTGCCACCGCCACCTTCCTGTTCCGGCAGTTCTTCCTGACCGTGCCGGACGAGCTGACCGAGGCGGCACGGATCGACGGCGCCAGCCCGTTCCGCTTCTTCCTCGACATCCTGATCCCGCTGTCGCGCACGAACATCGCCGCGATCTTCGTGATCATGTTCATCTACGGCTGGAACCAGTACCTCTGGCCGCTGCTGATCACCACCGACCCGGACTACAGCACCATCGTCATGGGCATCCAGCGCATGGTGAACGTCGCCGACACGCAGCCCTACTGGCAGCTGGTGATGGCCACCGCGACCCTGGCCCTGCTGCCGCCGGTGGTGGTGGTCCTGGTGATGCAGCGGCTGTTCGTGAAGGGCCTGGTGGAGACCGAGAAGTAGCCGGCAATCGCCGGCCAAACCAGAGTCGACAGGCCCCAACCACAGTGACGGGATAGGCGCATGGCCGAGATCGCCATCAGGGACGTGCACAAGAGCTACGGCGAGGTCGCCGTGATCCACGGCGTGTCCATCGACATCGCCGATGGCGAGTTGATCGTGATCGTCGGCCCGTCGGGCTGCGGCAAGTCGACCCTGCTGCGCATGGTCGCCGGGCTGGAGGCGATCACCGAAGGCGAGATCGCGATCGGCGGCCGGGTCGTCAACCGGCTGGAGCCGAAGGACCGGGACATCGCGATGGTGTTCCAGAACTACGCCCTCTATCCGCATATGAGCGTCTTCGACAACATGGCCTATGGCCTGAAGATCGCCGGCCGGCCGAAGGCGGAGATCCGCGAGCGGGTGGAGAATGCCGCCCGGCTGCTGGAACTGGGCGGGCTGCTGGAGCGGAAACCCCGGCAGCTCTCCGGCGGGCAGCGCCAGCGGGTGGCGATGGGCCGCGCCATCGTGCGCAACCCGTCGGCCTTCCTGTTCGACGAACCGCTGTCGAACCTGGACGCCAAGCTGCGGGTGCAGATGCGGCTGGAGATCAAGCGGCTGCAGCGCTCGCTCGGCATCACCTCCCTCTACGTCACCCACGACCAGGTGGAGGCGATGACCCTGGCGGACCGGCTGGTGGTGATGAACCAGGGGGTGGCGGAACAGATCGACACGCCGCTGACCCTGTACGAGCATCCGGCGACGATGTTCGTCGCCGGCTTCATCGGCTCGCCTTCGATGAACTTCCTGCCCGGCCGGGTCGATGGCGACGGCAGCGGGGTGGCGCTGGACCAGGGGCCGCGGCTGCGCGGCGGAAATGGCCAGCTCTCCCCTCATGCCGGGCGGCCGCTGACCCTGGGCATCCGGCCGGAGCATCTGGCGCCGGTGGCGGAAGGCGCGCAGGACTTCCATCTCGCCGTCCAGGTCGTCGAGACCCTGGGCGCCGACACCCTGGCGCATGGCCGGATCGCGGAAGCGGGCGCCACGGAGGTGCCGCCGCAGGGCGAGGGCGGTGCCGGGATCGTCACCGTCCGCCTGCCCGGCCAGGCCCGGGTGGCGGAAGGTGACCGCCTGCCCTTGCGCGCCGAGGCCGGCATGCTGCACCTGTTCGACAGCGAGAACGGGCGCAGCCTGGCCGATATCTGACGGCGGCGGCCCGGAACCAATTGCCTCCGGAACGACCCGCCATGGACGAGACCGACCCCCTGGCCGCCCTGCCCGTCCCGCCGCAGCCCAAGGGTGCGGCGGTGCTGCGCGCCCTGCTGGGACGGCGCTCCGTGTCGCCGCGGCGGCTGCTGCCGCCCGGCCCCGGGCCCGATGAACTGCGCCTGATGGCACAGGCGGCGGCACGGGCGCCGGACCATGGCGGCCTGCGCCCCTGGCGCTTCCGCCTGGTGGAGGGCGCCGCACGGGCCGCGCTGGGCGCGGCCTGCGCCGACGCCCTGGCCGCGGATGACCCTGCTGCCGGGCCGGAAAGGCTGCAGCGCGAGCGCGAGAAGATCGCCGCCGGTCCCTGCCTGGTGGCTGTGCTGGTACCGCTGGACCCGCGGCGCCCGGATGTGCCCCTGCCGGAACAGCATGCCAGTACCGGCGCCGCGATCCTGGGCTTCCTGCTGGCGGCGGAGGCGATGGGCTATGCCGGCATCATGCTGTCGGGCGAACGGGTGCGCCGGCCGGGCCTGCGCGCCGCGCTGGGCCTGCCCGACCATGTGCAGCTCGCCGGCTTCCTCACCATCGGCCGGCCGGGACGGGTAGCCGCGAAGGCGCCGCCGGCGCCGCCGGCCGACCTGTTCGAGGTGGTCGATGATCCGACCGCCCTGTCGTCGATCCTGCGACCGTGAGCAACGCTCCCGGCCAGCCACCCGCCTGCACGGCGGTCGACGACTGGTTCGCGGGTCTGTTCCTGCCCCCCAATCCCGCGCTCGATGCGGCGCTGGAAGCCAATGCGGCCGCAGGCCTGCCGCCGCACGACATCTCGCCGCTGCAGGGAGCGTTCCTGCAGCTGCTGGCGCGTATCGCCGGTGCCCGGCGGATCCTGGAGATCGGCACCCTGGGCGGCACTTCGACGATCTGGCTGGCCCGCGCCCTGCCGGCGGACGGCTGCCTCGTCACCCTGGAGGCGGACCCGGCCCATGCCGCCATCGCCCGCGCCAACATCGCGGCGGCGGGCGTCGCCGGCAGGGTCGTCCTGCGGCAGGGCGCGGCGCTGATGCTTCTCCCGCAGGTCGAGGCGGACCGGCTGGGACCGTTCGACCTGGTCTTCATCGACGCCGACAAGCCGAACAACCCGCACTACCTGGACTGGGCGCTCCGCCTCGCGCGCCCGGGCACCGTCATCCTCGCCGACAATGTGGTGCGCGACGGCGCCGTCCTGGATGCCGCCAGCGCGGATGACCGGGTACAGGGGGTGCGCCGCTTCGCCGAAATGGTGGCCGCCGAGCCGCGACTGACGGCCACGGCCATACAGACCGTTGGCGCAAAGGGCTGGGACGGCTTCGTGCTGGCGGTGGTCGCCTGACTGGCGGTAGCCGCGTCAGCTGCGCGGCCAGCGACAACCCGGCGACGCGCCGGGTCTGCCGCCTCTATGTCAGCGATTCAGGCCGGGAGGCCCGCCTCCGCCAGGACCACGGCCCGGCGGGCCGCCGCCGCAACCGGGGGCACCCGGCGGACAGCTGTGGCTGGGTGCTGCGGCATGCGCCTGGTCGATCCTGGTGATGGTGGGCGCGGCATAGGCCATGGCTGCGCCTATGCCCAGTGCGGCCAACGCCTCGCGCCGGCTCGGCTTCTTCTGCTCATTCTCCATCACGACACCGTACAATAAATCCACAGGCCCGAAGGCCTTCTCGCAGTAGAGATGGCATCGTCACCGCCGCCTTCAAGGCGGCCGGCCGGCGGCCGAAGGTCGCAATCGCGTGAGATGGCGGCGCAGTGCAGAGAGGTCATGCGAGCAATGGGACGGGCAGTGTCGCTTGATGATTGTGCAATTCCACCGCACCCTGAGCGATGCGAGAACAAGACCACCCGCCACAGATATGCGGTGCAACGCATGCGCGGGCGACCCAGGGAGGGAAAGCGATGAAGACGATCATCTGTGCTGCCGGGCTTGCGGCCCTGGCGGCATGCGCATTGCTGTCGGTCGCGGCCGCGACCCCGGCTGCGGCCCAGGACGAGAAAAAGGAAGAGGTGCCGTTCTGGGCGGTGGGCCGCCCCGACAGCGGCCCGGGCGCGCAGCTGGCCCCGGTCCCGGCACCGCCCCTGCCGACCCCGGAAGCCCAGCTGCCGAAGCTGAACGTGCCGGCCGGCTTCAAGGTGGAGGTCTTCGCCAGCGGGGTCGCCGATGCCCGCGGCCTGCGGGAGGGCGACAAGGGCACCCTGTTCGTCTCCACCCTGTTCGGCGGCGGCGGCCGGATCTATGCCCTGAAGGACGGCAAGACGATGGAGATCGCCAAGGACCTGTTCCTGCCCAACGGGGTGGAGTTCAGGGACGGCGCCCTCTATGTCGCGACCCCGAAGGAGATCATCCGCTATGACGGGATCGAAGACAGCCTCGACAATCCGCCGGCGCCGGTGACGGTCTACAGCGACCTGCCCGGCCTGGTGCCGCATGGCTGGAAGTTCATCAAGTTCGGCCCCGACGGCAAGCTCTACGTGCCGGTCGGCACGCCCTGCAACATCTGCGAGGAGCAGGAGGGCTTTGCCGAGATCTTCCGCATCAATGCAGACGGCACCGGCCGCGAGACGGTGGCCCGCGGCGTGCGCAACACGGTCGGCTTCGACTTCGACCCGCAGACCGGCGACCTGTGGTTCACCGACAACCAGCGCGACTGGCTGTCGGAGGACATGCCGATCGACGAGCTGAACCATGTCACCCGGCCCGGCGAACAGCATTTCGGCTATCCGTTCTGCCATTCCGGGCTGATGACCGATCCGCAGTACGGCTGGGGCAAGTCCTGCGACGACTATTCCTCGCCCGCCGCCCTGCTGGGCGCGCATTCGGCACCGCTGGGCATGCGGTTCTACAGCGGCACCGCCTTTCCCGAGGCCTATCAGGGCGCGATCTTCATCGCCCGTCACGGGCCCTGGAACCGCCATGCCAAATATGCCGACGTGGCGGTGGCGTTCCTGGACAGGAACGGCTCGGTGCGGGCCGTGGAGCCGTTCATGACCGGCTTCGTGGTGGACAACACCTATGTCGGCCGGCCGGCCGACGTGATGGTGATGAAGGATGGCTCGCTGCTGGTCTCCGACGACTTCAACGGCGCGATCTACCGCATCACCTATGAAGGCTAGCGGACACTGCCTGGGGGGCGGGCGGCACGCCGCCCGCCCCTTCGCCGTTCCGGCCCCGTTTCGTGCCGCCTTCCTGGCATTGCTGCTGGCGGCAGCACCGGCCCATGCCGAAGCGCCCGATACCGGGCTCTGCCTGTCCTGCCACGGCGGTCCCGGCCAGGCGCCCGCCACCGCGGACACGCCCCTGCTCGGCGGCCAACCGGAGCTCTACGCGCTGTATCAGCTGGTCTTCTTCCGGCAGGGGCAGCGCAAGCACGACGTGATGACCGAACTGGTGGCAGAGATGTCCGACGACGAGCTGCGGGCCCTCGCCGCCTGGGTCGGGACCCTGCCGCCGCCTGCGGCGATCGAGGCGGAGGTCGAGCGGACTGCGCTTTCCCAGGAGCGGTTCGACCGCGGTGCCGAGCTGGCCCGCAGCCATCGCTGCGGCAACTGCCATGAGCCGGACCTGACCGGACGGGAGCATATGCCGCGGCTGGCCGGCCAGCAGGAGGCCTATCTCCTGAAGACCCTGCAGGACTACAAGGCCGGCCGCCGGGTCGGCATCCAGGCCGCGATGGCGGAGGTCCTGTCGGACATGGACGAAGCCGACCTGGAGGCGCTCGCCCATTTCATGGCGCATGCGGGGCGCTGAGCCGCTCCTCGCCAGCGGCCGGCACCGACCGCCATTCCGCCAGCGCCTGCCGCAGGATCTGCACCGCCGAGGTCAGGAACAGGCCGGCCATCAGCGCCGCCACGGCCAGGTCCGGCCAGGCGGTGCCGGTCAGCCAGACGCCGCCCGCCGCCGCCATCACCGCGACATTGCCGATCGCGTCGTTGCGGCTGCACAGCCAGACCGAGCGCACGTTGGAATCGCCGTCGCGATAGCGCATAAGCACCGCCACGCTGGCCAGGTTGGCAGCCAGCGCCAGCAGCCCGATGCCGCCCATCACGCCGGCATTCGGCAGGCCCAGGATCAGCACCTGGTATGCGGTGGACCCCAGCACCCACAGCCCCATCGCCGCCAGGCTGACCCCCTTGGCGAGCGCGGCCGTCGCCCGCACCCGCAGCGACATGCCCAGCACGAACAGGCTGATGCCGTAGGTCAGGGTATCGCCCAGGAAATCCAGCGCGTCCGCCTGCAGCGCCTGCGATCCCGACAGGGCGCCGGCCGCCATCTCCACGGCGAACATGGCGGCATTGATGGCGATGACGATCCAGAGCGCGCGGCGGAACCCGCGCGAGGCGCCCTCGAACTTCGCTTCGGTGCTGCAGCATCCGGCGGACATGCATCCCTCCTGCATTCCTGGCCTTCCGGCCGGCTGCCCCTATATCTACAGTCTACAGTAGCTGTAGGTTCAAGAGGGTTCGTTCGGAAAATGCAGGACAGCTTCGGCATCGGCCGCCTGGCGGCGGCCGCGGAGGCCAAGGTGCAGACGATCCGCTACTACGAGCAGATCGGCCTGCTGCGGCATCCCGACCGCACGGACGGCAACCAGCGCCGCTACGGCACCGCCGACGTGGAGCGGCTGCGGTTCATCCGCCATGCCCGCGAACTGGGCTTTCCACTGGAGGCGATCCGCGACCTGCTGTCGCTCGCCGACGAGCCCGACCGGCCCTGCGATGCCGCCGATGCCATCGCCGGCGCCCAGCTGGCGGAGGTGCGCCGGCGGATCCGCAGCCTGCAGGCGCTGGAAACCGAACTGCAGCGCATGGTGCGGCAGTGCGAAGGCGGCCGGATCTCCGACTGCCGGGTGATCGAGGCGCTGAGCGACCACAGCGCCTGCAGCCATGGCGGGGCCGCCGACAGCGCCGGCTGAGGCCGGTTCAGACCAGCCCGATCCCGTCCTCCAGGCCCAGCTGCAGCCGGCCCATCACCTCCGCCACCCCGTCGAAATCGACGATGGCGTGATGGCTGGCGGTGTTTATGTCGCGATGCACCCGCTGCAGCGGATGGCCGTCATAGATCGCATGCGCGCCCGAGGCGGCGAAGACCCGCTCCAGCGCGCGCCGGCAGAGTTCCACCGCATAGGCGGCGTTCCAGCGCAGCTGCACCCGCTCCGCCAAAGGCAGGGGCGGGTCGTTGCGGGCGAGCGCCGCGTCCATCAGCACGCCGTTCTCCTCGATCAGCCGGCGCGCCGTGGCCAGCTCCGCCCGGGCTTCCGCCACCCGCATCTGGATGCCGACCTTCGCCGCCTTGGCGCTGCCGGCATAGACGTCACGCCGCACCCGGGTCGCGTCGACGAAGGTGGCGAGGCCGGCTTCGGCGAAGCCGACGACGGTGCCGGCCAGCATGGTGGCCAGGCCGCTCATCACCGGCAGGCGGTAGAGCGGGCCGACATCGCCTTCAAAGGTGCCGGTGAACAGCGGCACCGTTTCCATGCCGCGATGCGCGGGCACGAAGACATCCTCCGCCACCAGGTCCTTCGATCCGGAGCCGCGCATGCCCAGGGTGTACCAGGTGTCGTCGGCGCGGATGCCGGATGCCGGCAGCACGACATGGACCGGCGGGGTGCGGCTGCCATCGTCCCGCTTCTCGCCCAGGGCGCCCAGCAGCACCCAGGGCCCGTGGTCGATGCCGCTGCCGAACTGCCAGCGGCCGTTCAACCGCCAGCCGCCTTCCACCGGGGCGGCGACACCCTGCGGCGCCAGGGTGCCGGGGATCAGGACATCGGGATCGTCGCCGAACACCTCCTCCAGGCAGGCCTGCGGATAGCGGGCGACGACATAGGTGTGGGCGGCGCAGACCATGTTCACCCAGGCCGCCGCGGAGCAGGCCCCGCCCAGCATCATGCCGGCGCGGAACTGCGCGCTGGGCGGCAGTTCCAGCCCGCCATAGGCGCGCGGCGACAGCAGGCGGGCCAGTCCCGCCTGCCGCATCGCCGCGATCGCCCGCGAGTCGACATGGCGCAGCATCTCGGAATTCGTGCTGGTTTCGCGCAGCACCGGCAGGACCGGCGCCACGGCGGCTTCCAGGTCGAAACTGCCCGCCCTGGCATTGTCGTGAACGGACGTCGTCGCGGCTGGCATGGCGTTTCTCCCACTTCCGCATCTTGCTCTTGTAGACTAGTATACTAGTCCACTGAAACGAGTCAAAAGCGAAAGCCTGGACATGCCCCTGCCCCCGATGTCCTTACCGGCGCCGCCCGCCGACCTGGAGGCCCGCCATCCCCACCGCCACGACCGGGCCTTTGCCTATATGCGGCACCTGCTGCTGGATGGCGGGCTGGAGCCGGGCCAGGCGATTTCCAGCGAAGGTGTCGCGGCGGCACTGGACATCAGCCGCGCGCCGGTCACCGACGCGATCAAGCGCCTGGTGGGCGACGGCTTCCTGACAGTGATCCCGCAGGTCGGCTGCCGGGTGAATGCGCCCGGGCCGCGCGACGTGGCCGACTTCTTCCGGCTGTTCGCCCGTGCCGAGGCGGTGATCCTGGGCCTCGCCGCCGAACGGCGCAGTGACGCAGAGGCAGAAGCGCTGGACCGGCTGGCCGCGGATCTGGAACGGGACTTCCGCGCGCTGCGAAAAGCCGATTCCGGCGGCCCGGCGCTGCGCGCCCTGAACCGCCGCCGCTACGAGGCGCTGCACGCGATCGCCGGCTCCCCCATCGCCGGCGACCTGGTCGCCAACATGTGGGACCGCAGCGACTTCTACATCCGCATCGCCTATGGCGCCTTCGTGCAGGCGGCCGCCGTGCACCGCGCCAACCAGGCGATCTGCCGCGCGGTCATCGCCGGCGACCCGGCAGCGGCGATGGCGGCGACGGAAGACTATCTGGCGAAGGTTGGCGAGGCGACGGCAGATCGGCTGGCGGCAGCCGACCAGCCCTCTCGGACCGTTGCTCTCGGGCTCGACCCGAGAGCCCATTCCGCCAGCGGTGCAGCACGTCGGCGCATGCGGAATGGATCCTCGGGTCGAGCCCGAGGATGACGCAGGGGCGCCGCCACGGCGCTGCTCTCAGATCGCCACGCCAGACTCAGGCCGGCACCATCCGTTCGAATGTCTGCAACCCGGCGTCGATCGCATCCCATGCATGGCCGCGGATGCTGTAGGTGAGCGCCTGCGGCGCGAAAAGGCTCGGGTCGTCCAGGCTGGTCGCATGGACCGCGATCAGCTCCGGCATCGCCGTGAATGTCAGATAGACCGGGGTGCCGCATGTCGGACAGAAGGCATGGACCTTGTCGTTGCCGCTATCGGCGGCGACACGCCATTCTGACGCTTCGCCGGTGATCCGCACCTCCGCGCGCTGCGGAAAGGTCAGATAGGATCCGTGCCCGGTACCGCTTCGCCTCTGGCAATCCCTGCACTGGCAGTGGTTCTCGAAGACGGGATCGCTCGTCGTCTCATAGCGAATGGCACCGCAGGCGCAGCCGCCCTTGTAGATATTGCCGCTCATCGCATTGCTCCGCATGTCGGAAGATGCCGTTGCGCCGTCACAGGTCGAACCCCTGCCCGGTTTCGAGGTAGGACTTCATGCTCGAGAGCACCTGCGGCCAGCCCCTGCTGATGCCCTTCAGCATGCCGCTGCCCGGCTGCAGCTCGTCATGCGTGACGGTCAGCTTGACCAACTCGCCCTGAGCTTCGATGTCGAAGGCGACCCGGCTGTACTGGTCGGGATCGTCCTGCTGGCTCTCGTTCGCCCAGCTGATGACGAGCCGCTTCGGCGGGTCGCTTTCCAGGACCTTCCCGACCAGATCGACGGTCCGCGCATCGTCGGTGCGGACATGCTGCCAGCCGGAGCCCGGCTGCCAGTCCTTCGAGACGTTCTCGTGCCCCCAGTAGCGGCGGGCGATTTCCGGCCGGGTGATCGCCTCGAAGACCTTATCGGGCGTTGTTCGGATAAAGGTGACATAGACGAAACTGGCTGATCTGTCCGTCATCGGTTCTTCCCTTCAAGTTCCTGCTTCAGGTCGTGGAGCAGGCTCAGCCGTCCTTCCTCGAACTTCCGTATCCAGCGCTCGTAGACCTCGTAGAGCGGGACCGGATTGATGAAGTGCCGCTTCTCCCGCCCGCGTCGCACCGTGCTGATGAGATTGGCCTGTTCCAGAATGTCGAGATGCTGGCTCACGGACTGGCGCTTCATGTCCATGGCCTCGCAGAGCTGCCCGAGCGTCTGACCGTTCGCTTCGCAAAGACGATCGAGCAGGGTCCTGCGGCCGGGATCGGCCAGGGCCTTGAACACCTTGTCGTCATCCATCGCTGTCTCCATCCGCGACGAGATTCATATATGCAGGCCAATACCTGCATGTCAATACATGCAGGTATTTGCCTGCATATATGCGTACGAAAGGCCCTGCCGCCGGCCTGGAGCGGGAGTTCCACGCCCTGTGCAGGCACCATGGCCGGCGATTGCGGTGAGGATGATCTGTCGAAGGCGGGGAGTGCGACGGCGCGGCGGCTGGCGTAGGGCCGCGTCGCGGCCGTTGGTTCCCCGCCACACCATCACCGGTTCCGTCCTCCTCGGGCTTGGCCCGAGGACGACGGCGTGGGTTCGGCTCATGCGGCCCTGCCGCTGCCCCCTTAGATCGGCACGATCGACCGAAACTTCGGCGGCATCGGGTTCTGGCGGCGGGCGGGGCTGCGCTCCAGCACCGCGATCAGGCGGGCGCGGGTGGTGCGGGGGTCGATCACGTCGTCCAGGCCGAAGCCCTCCGCGCCGCCCAGCGGGGTGATGCGGGCGCGCATCTCCGCCACCAGCTCGGCGCGGCGGGCCTCCGGGTCGGGGCTGCGCTCGATCTCCTTGCGGTAGGCGACGTTCACCGCGCCCTCGATCGACATCGCGCAGATCTCCGCCGTCGGCCAGGCGAGGGCTGCATCGGCGTCGAAGCTGCGGCCGCCGCACATCGCGAAATAGCCCAGGCCATAGCCCTTGCGCAGCACCAGGGAGATCCGCGGCACGGTCGCATGGCCCAGCTCGTAGATCAGCTTCGCGCTGCGGCGGCCCAGCTGGCTCTTCTCCGCCGCGGAGCCGATGGAGAAGCCGGGCACGTCGATCAGGTAGACCAGCGGCAGGCCATAGGCGTCGCAGATTGCCACGAAATGGGCGATCTTCTCGCAGGCGGGGGAGGTCAGCATGCCGCCCATCTGCATCGGCTGGTTGGCGATGATGCCAACGGGGCGGCCGCCCAGCCGGGCGAAGGCCGTCACCGCGTTGCGGGCATAGGTCGGCTTGATCTCGAACAGGCTGTCCGGGTCGGCGATCAGCGCCGCCACCTTGCGCACGTCATAGGCCTTGCGGGTATTTGCCGGCACCAGGTCCAGCAGCCCTGCGTCACGCGCCGCATCCTCCGCCGGTGCCGGGGTCATCGGCAGCGGCTCTTGCGCGTTCGACGGCAGGTAGGACAGGAAGCGCCGCACCGCATCCAGCGCTTCGCCCTCGTCCGCAACGCCGAGATCGGCCAGGCCGTTGCGGTCGACCTGGGCCGCGGCGCCGCCCAGGGCCTCGATGTCGATCTCCTCGCCGGTGCCGGCCTTCACCAGGGCCGGGCCCGCCAGGCCCATGCAGGACTGGCCGCGCACCATCACCACGAAATCGGCCAGGCCGGCATAGTTGGTCGGCCCGGCGAAGCCGGCGCCCAGCATCGCGGCCACCATCGGCACCCAGCCGGACATCCGGGCCAGGTCGTGGAACAGCGGGTTGGCCAGCGCGAAATGCCGTGAATCCTGGCCGGTCTGGATGCGGTGGCCGCCGCCGTCCAGCAGCATCACCAGCGGCGTGCCCTGGCGCATCGCGCCCTTCGCCGCGCGCTCGATCTTCTCGCTGCCCAGCACGCCGGAGGAACCGCCCTGCACGGTGAAGTCCTGCGCAATCACCGTCACCCAGCGGCCGTCGATGCGGGCCATGCCGGCGACCAGGCCGTCCGCCGGCTTGTCGAGCCGGGCATCCGCGGCTTCGCGCACCAGGCCGCCCAGCTCCTCGAAGCTGCCGGGGTCGCAGAGCGCGGCGATCCGCTCCCGCGCGGTCATCGCCGCGCGGCGGTGCTGGCGTGCCACCGCGTCGGGGCGCGCGGCATCGGCCAGCTGCGCCTGCTCCGCCTCCAGGAGGTCCAGCAGGTCGCGCATCTCCGCCTGCGCCGTCGTCGCCGCACTCATCGCGTCCCGTCCTCCGCCCGTATCGCCGTGATCAGCACCTCCGCCAGGTATCTGGCGCGCGGGCCCAGGGCGGCGGTCTCGCCGTCGATCACCGCCTGGATCGCCGTGCCGTGCATGCCGCTGACGATCGCCATCGCATGCGCCTCCATATCGACCCCGGGCCGCAGCTCGCCCGCCGCCCGGGCCTCCTGCAGGTGCAGCAGCATGCCGGCGCGATAGCCGGCGTTGAGCCGGGTGATGCGCGCCTGCAACTCCGGCTCCGTCGCCATCGCCTCCACCATCAGGTGGTAGAGCGCGATCGCCGCTTCCGAGGAATCGCGGACCGATTCCATATGGCCCAGGATCCGCGCCTCCAGCGCGGCGAGCCCGGTCCGGCCGGCCAGGATGCCGGGCACCCGGCGGGTGAACCAGGCCTCGATGACATCGACCACCGCCTCCAGCAGTGCCAGCTTGGTGCCGAAGCGCTCCGCCGGCAGGCCGCGGCTGAAGCCCGCCGCCATGCCGATCTGCGCCATGCTGACTCCCTTGGAGCCGTTGGCGGCGATCAGGGAGATCGCCGCCCGCATCATCCGGCGGTCGCTCTCCGCCCGGCGGTCGGCCTGGCGGCGCCGGATCGGAGTCGCGCCGCCGGCGCCTGCACTGCCGGCGGTGGCGGCGCGGTCAGGCACCCAGCTTCTCGCGCCGGATGCGGATGCCGGCCGCCTCGCGGTCCCAGGTGTCGGATGTGATGCCGTCGTCGCGCAGCACGGTCTTGCGCACCTTCTGTGTCGGGGTCTTCGGCAGTTCGTCGACGATACGCACGAAGCGGGGCACCATGAAATGCGCCATCCGGGGGATCAGGAACTCCAGCAGCGCCGCCGGGTCGACCTCCTGGCCGGGTACCGGGGCAACCACCACCATCACCTCGTCCTCGCTGACATCGCTGCGCACCGCGATGGCGGCGCATTCGTTGACCGCAGGATGGGCCAGCACCTCCGCCTCCACCTCGTAGGAGGAGATGTTCTCGCCGCGTCGACGGATCGCATCCTTCATCCGGTCGACGAAGTAGAAGTTGCCCGCCTCGTCGCGGCGGAAACCGTCGCCGGTATGGAACCAGCCGTTGCGCCAGGCGCGCGCCGTCGCCTCCGAGTTCTTGTAGTAGCCGTGGTTCATCGTCCAGGGACAGTCGGCGCGGATCACCAGCTCGCCGATTTCGCCCGCCGGCAGCTCGCAGTCATTCTCGTCCACCACCCGGCATTCCACGCCGGCCCGCGGCCGGCCGGCGGAATGGATCTGGGTCGGATCGAGCTCCGAGATGATCGGGCAGGAGATCTCGCTCATGTTGAAGACGGTGAAGGAGTGCAGCCCGAACCGCTTCGAGAATTCGCGCTGGTCGAAGTCGAACGGCACCAGCATCACAGTGCGCAGCGGGTTGTCGCCGTCGTCCGGCTTCGGCGGCTGCTTCGCCAGGAACTGCGCCATCACCCCCAGCAGCACGACGAAAGTGGTGCCGGTGCGGCGCACCGTCGGCCAGAAGCTCTCGGTATTGAAGCTCTCGACGATGCTGATCGAGCCGCCCTTGGCCAGCATGATATGCGCCGGCAGGGTGCCGCCGACATGGAACAGCGGCAGGTTCACCATGTAGCGGTCGTCGCCGGTCAGGTTCGGCAGCACCGCGCCGGTGGTGTAGAGGTGCAGGTAGGACGACATCACCCCCTTCGACGGCCCCGTGGTGCCCGAGGTGTAGATGATCGACTGGGTGTCCCAGGGCATCACCGGCCGCTCCAGCGGCGCCAGTTCCCCCTCCTCAGGATCGAGCACATCGGCGCCCAGAACCTCCAGGTCGCCGCAGGCCTCCAGTTTCCCCGACAGGCAGACCAGGGTGCGCAGCTGCGCGCGGTCGACCTCCGCCAGGCGCGGTGCCAGGTCGGCATGGGCGACGATCAGGCTGGCGTCCGAATTCTCGATGACATGGGCCAGCAGGCCGCCGCGATAGGCGATGTTGATCGGGACATAGACCGCGCCCAGATAGTTCAGCGCGTACCAGACCCGCAGCGCGTCGGGGCCGTTCGGCAGCCAGCTCACCACATGGTCGCCCTGCCGCACCCCCAGCCGCTGCAGGCCCAGCGCCGTGCGGCGCACCCGGTCACGCAGCTCGCCATAGGTCCATTCCGAGCCGTCGGGAAAGACGGCATAGACCTTGTCCGGCTGCGATGCCGCCCAGCGGTCGATCAGGACGCCGGTCACGCAGTCCTCGGGCGTTGCGATGCGCGGGTCGATATGCGGCTCGGTCATCGTGGTGCTCCCTCCCGTTGTCACGCAGGCGGCCTGGGCCTACCAGGCGTCGATCCAGGCGTGCTTCTTGCCGTCCCGCGGCGGCCCCTCCGGCGCCTGGTCGATGGAGCCCATGATCCAGGCGCGGGTATCGGCGGGGTCGATCACTTCGTCGATCTCGAACAGGGAGGCCGCGCTCAGCGCCTTGCCCTTGCCATACATCTCGTCGACCAGGCGCTGGTATTCCGCCTCCCGTTCTTCGGGGTCGGCGATCGCCGCCAGCCGGTCGCGGAAGCCCAGCCGCACGGCGCCCTCCAGCCCCATGCCGCCGAACTCGCCGGTGGGCCAGGAAACCAGGAACAAGGGCTTGTGGAAGCCGCCGCCCGCCATCCCCTGTGCGCCCAGGCCATAGCCCTTGCGCAGCACGACGGTGAAGAACGGCACGGTCATGTTGGCGCCGACCAGGAACAGGCGGCAGCAATGGCGCACCAGGCCGGTCTTCTCCGCCTCCGGCCCGACCATGTTGCCCGGCGTGTCGCAGAGGAACATGACCGGTATGTCGTGGGCGTCGCAGAGCTGCATGAAGCGCGCCGCCTTGTCCGCCGCCGGCGTGTCGATGGCGCCGCCCAGATGCTGCGGATTGTTGGCGATCACCCCCAACGGCCGGCCTTCCACCCGGATCAGGCAGGTGATCATGCCGATGCCGTAGGCGCGGCGCAGTTCCAGCACCGAGCCGGTATCCGCCATCAGGTCGATCGCGTCGCGCACCTCGTAGGTGCGGCGCCGGTTCTCCGGCACCACATGGCGCAGCAGCCGCTGGTCGGCGCAGTCCCAGTCCGCCACCGGCCCCTGGAAATAGGACAGGTACTGCTTCGCCACGGCGACCGCCTCCGCCTCGTCCGCGACGGCGATGTCGACCACGCCGTTCGGCACCTGCACCGACATCGGCCCGACCTCCTCCGGCTTGAAGACGCCGAGCCCGCCGCCCTCGATCATGGCCGGGCCGCCCATGCCGATGTTCGAATTCTCGGTGGCGATGATGACGTCGCAGCAGCCCAGGATCGCGGCATTGCCGGCGAAGCAGCGGCCGGAATTGATGCCGACCAGCGGCACCAGGCCGCTCAGGCCCGCCAGGTTGTGGAAGGTCGGCGTGTGCAGGCCGCCGGCGGTGATCACGTCGGTATCGCCGGGCCGGCCGCCACCGCCCTCAGTGAAGAACAGCAACGGCAGGCGCCGCCGGCGCACCACGTCCAGCAGGCGGTCGGTCTTCTCGTGGTTCTTCATGCCCTGGGTGCCGGCCAGGACGGTGTAGTCGTAGGACATCACCGCGGCGCGGCCGCGCTCGCCGGGGAACAGCTCGCCGTTGACCGTCGCCACGCCGGCCACCAGGCCGTCGGCCGGCGTGCGGTCGATCAGTTCCTCGATCGTGTTGCGCGACTGCCGGGCCGCCAGCACCAGGGAGCCGTATTCCAGGAAGCTGCCGGGATCGACCAGGTCGGCGATATTCTCCCGCGCGGTGCGCTGGCCGGTCTTGCGCCGTCGCGCCACCGCCGCCGGCCGCGCCTCGTCCCGGGTCTTCGCGATCCGTGCCAGCGTCTCCGCCAGGTCGGGGCGGATGTGATCGGGATCGACCTGGCGATCCTCCGCGGTGCCGCCATCGCCAACCTCCCCGGGCAGGACGAAGGCAAGCGCACCGCCCTCCGCCACCGTGTCGCCGATCGCCGCCGCCAGGGAATGGATGCGGCCCGCGGTCTCCGCCGCGACCACATGCTCCATCTTCATCGCCTCCAGCACGACGACCGGCTGCCCGGCGCGGACCTCATCGCCTTCGGCGACCAGCAGGCCGGAGACCGTACCCAGCAGCGGTGCGGCCAACGCGACTGTGCCTTCCGGCGCAGCCCGGGCGACCGCACCGGCGGCCACCGCCTCACCCGCCGCGGCCGCGGCATAGCGCACCGGATGGCTGTCGCCGGCCTGCGCCAGTCCCGCGGCATGGGCCTGCAGGAAGCCGGTATCGACGTCATTGGCGACAAAGGCCGGATGGCGCAGCAGGTTCTGCAGCACCGGGATGTTGGTCGCCACCCCTTCGATGCGGAACTCGCAGAGCGCGCGGTAGGTGCGCGCGACCGCATCCGCAAAATCGCCGGGCGCATGGCCGATCAGCTTCGCCAGCAGCGAATCGTAGTTCGGGCTGGCGCGAAAGCCGGCATGGCCGCAGGTATCGACCCGTACGCCGGGGCCGAAGGGGATCTCGAAGGCGGACAGGGTGCCGCCGGCCGGCTTCACCTCGCCCTGCGCATCCATGCTTTCCGCGTTGATGCGCAGCTGGATGGCATGGCCGCGGGGCGGTTCCGGGTCGCGGTCCAGGCCCAATTCGGCGAGGGAGGCGCCGCCGGCGATGCGCAGCTGCAGCTTCACCAGGTCATGGCCGGTGACCTGCTCGGTCACCGTATGCTCCACCTGCAGGCGGGGATTGGCCTCGATGAAGGCGAAGGCGCCATCGGCATCCGCCCCGTCACACCCGACGGCGTCGCGGTCGACCAGGAACTCGAAGGTACCCAGGTTGCGATAGGAAGCATGCCCGGCCAGCCGGCAGGCGGCGTCGATCAGGCGCTGCCGCAGCGCCGCATTCAGGCCCGGCGCCGGCGCGATCTCGACCACCTTCTGGTTGCGGCGCTGGATGGTGCATTCGCGCTCCCACAGATGCGCCACCGCGCCGCTGCCGTCGCCGACCACCTGCACTTCGATATGGCGAGCGCTGCGGATCAGCCGCTCAACATAAAGGTCGCCGCGGCCGAAGGCGCCTTCCGCCTCCGCCCGGCAGCGGTCAAAGGCGTCGGCCAGCGCCGCCGGGTCGGTGACCGCCCGCATGCCGCGGCCGCCACCGCCGGCCAGGGCCTTCACCATCACCGCCCCGCCCGGCCCCAGGTTCTCCAGAAACGCGGCCGCCTCGTCCAGGCTGGTAGCGCCGCCGGTGCCGGGCAGCAGCGGCACCCCGGCCTCCGCCGCGAGGCGTCGCGCCGCCGCCTTGTCGCCGAACAGGTCCAGGGTTGCCGGCGCCGGGCCGACGAAGGTCAGGCCGGCATCGATGCAGGCGCGGGCAAAACCGGCATTCTCGCTGAGGAAGCCATAGCCGGGATGCACGGCGTCGCAGCCGGCTTCCGCCGCCAGCGCGACCAGCCGCGCGGCGTCCAGATAGGCGCGCACGCCGGCCGCGCCGATCGCCACCGCCCGGTCCGCCTTGCGCAGGTGCAGGGCACCGGCATCGTCCTCGGCAAAGACGGCGACCGTCTCGATCCCCAGCTCCGCCGCCGCATGGGCGATGCGGATCGCGATCTCGCCGCGATTGGCGATCAGCAGCCGCCGCGGCAGGCCGCCGCCTGCGCTGTGCGTCGTCAGGTTGGGGGCAACCCCGCTCATTCCGTCCTCCGGTCGTCTCGTCATTCCATCAGGCCCGGCAGCCAGGTAATGATCCCGGGCACCGCGATCAGCAATGCGACCACCACCGCGTCCGCGGCCAGGAACCAGAGAATGCCCCGGAAGATCGTGGTCAGGCTCGCCATGTTGCCGACCACGCCCTTGATGACGAAGACATTGAGGCCGATCGGCGGGGTGATCATGCCGATCTCCAGGAACTTCACCAGGAAGACGCCGAACCAGATCAGGTCGATGCCGCTCTGGTCCAGCACGGGCAACAGCACCGGCAGGGTCAGCAGCATCGCCCCGATCGGATCCAGGAACATGCCCAGCAGCAGGTACAGGGCGGAAATGCCCAGCAGCAGCAGCAGCGGGTCGGCCTGCAGGCTGACCACGCTGTCGGCGATCAGCTCGCCCGACCCCGACAGCGCCAGGAAGCGGGTCAGCATGTTGGCGCCGACCGCGATCACGAACAGCGCGCCGGTGGTGGTCAGGGTCTCTACCACCGCCTCCCAGAAGGCGGACAGGGTGAGCGCCCGCTTCGCCAGGGCGATCACGATGGAGGCGAAGGCCCCCACCGCGCCGGCTTCGGTGGCGGTGAACAGGCCGATGAACATGCCGCCGATCACCACCACCAGCAGCAGCAGGATCGGCCAGGTCTCGCGCAGATGGTCCAACCGCTCCGACAGCGGCGGCGTCACCGGTTCGCGTGGCGCCAGCTCCGGGTTCAATGAGGCCCGCACCCAGATCAGCGCGATATACAGAAGCGCCGTCAGCGCACCGGCGCCGATGCCGCCGATGAACAGCTTGCTGATCGGCACCTCGGCGAAGACGCCGAACAGGATCAGCAGAATGCTGGGCGGGATCAGCGCGCCCAGAGTACCGGCGGCGGCGATGGTGCCGGTGGCCAGCGCCGGGTCGTAGCGCTTCTGCACCATCTCCGGCACCGCGATCCGGCCCATGGCGGCGGCGCAGGCGACGGAAGATCCGGTGACCGCGGCGAAGCCGGCGCTTCCCAGGACGGAAGCGATGGCCAGCCCGCCGGGCAGCCGCGCCAGCCAGGACCGGCAGGCCGCGAACAGCCCTTGCGTCAGGCCGGCGTGGTAGCAGACATAGCCCATCAGCAGGAACATGGGCACCGAGGACAGGGTCCATTTCGCCGCGAACTCGTAGGGCACCGCGGACAGGATGCCCCAGGCCGGCCGCGGGCCGATCAGCACCCAGATGCCAGCGAAGGAGACGGTGATCAGGGTGATCCCGATCGGCACCCGGGCCAGCAGCATCAGCACCAGGACGCCCAGGCCCAGCAGGCCGATGATCTCGCTGTCCATCGCTCAGCGTCCCGCGTGGCTGTCGCCGGCCTGCTCGCCGGGGATGCTGTCGTCGTCCAGCGGCACTTCGCCCAGCCCCCCGGCGAGGCCGGTCACCGTGCCTGCGAAGCGGTAGAACAGCACCAGCGCCAGCAGGCCGAAGCCGACCGGCAGCACGAAATAAGTCGGCCAGATCGGCATGACGATGCTCTGCTCGACGATGAAGGTGCCGGCGCGGGCGCGCTTCATCGCCTCGAACCACAGCTCCCAGGCGATGCCGGCGGCGACGATGCCGGCGAACAGGCAGACCGTGCCGCCGACCCAGCGCTGCCAGCGGGCGGAGAGATAGCGGAACAGGATCTCCACCGAGATGTGGCGGGCCAGCTTCTCGGTCAGCGCCAGCGGCAGGTAGGCCGCGATGACCATGTAGTAGTTGGCGACGAAGATGGAGGTCAGCGGCAGCGGCCAGGACAGGATGTTCTTCAGCAGAACGTCGGCGACGATCTGCAGCATCATCAGGATCACCGCGACCGCCCCCACCATCGTGGAGGCGGTCACGGCCCAGGACAGAATCCGCCCCAGGAGGGTCATGGCGCGATCCCCGCCGACGGCCGCTGCCGGTCAGGACCCGGTCAGTCCAGGCTCGCCGGGTCGACCTTGCTGAAGATCTCGCTGTTGTACAGTTCGCCGACGGCCTTCGGGTCGCTCTTGTCGATGCCGGCGACCAGCTTCTCCCACTTCGCCACCAGGCCCAGCATCCGCTGCACCTGGTCCTCCGCATCGGCGATCTGGTACTTGTCGCGGTTCAGCGCCGCCACCGTCTCCAGGTCCTGCTTACGGAACGCGGCGGAGGCCTCTGCCACTTCCGGCGACGGCTCGACCAGTTCGACGCCGACCAGGGACGGGTCCTTAAGGTAGCGCTGGTTCTCGGCCAGGTACTCCACCGTGGTGAAGCCGTGCGCGTCGCCGGCGGCCAGCAGGAACTGCTTCTTCTGCTCCGGGGACAGCTCGTCCCAGACGTCGCGGTTCAGGTTGAACAGGGAATTGCCGATATAGAGGCCGATCGGCGCGTCCAGCACATAGTCCGTCACCTCGCCGATCGACAGGCTCTTCAGCACGTCCATCGTGTGGGTATTGCCGTCCAGCTGGCCCTGGCTGATCGATTCGTAGACGTCGTTGGCGGAGACCACGACCGGGGTGGCGCCCATCGCCTCCACCCAGCGGCCGAACGGGCCGAAGCCGCGGAACTTCTTCGCCTTGAAGTCGTCCAGGGTGGCGACCTTCGGCTTCGACATCAGGTAGTACGGCCCGATCGAGGACAGCCCCAGGAAGACCTGGTTCTGGTTGGCATATTCCTTCAGGCAGGCGGCACAGGAGAACATGAACTCGTTCGCCGCACCGGTCATCACGACCGGGTCGGTGGAGGCGGTCGCCATGTCGACCACAAGGTTGGAGTTCGGGAACTCCGCCCGGTTGTAGGCGGGCACCACGAAGGCCACGTCGGCGATGCCGTCGCGCACCCCGGTCATCGCCTCGGCGAAGTTCAGCAGGCTGTTCGGGAACACCTTGCCGGTATAGGCGCCGTCGGTATTCGCCGCGACATTGTCGGCGAACTTCTGCATGCCGCGCACCAGGCCGTTGTCACCGGTCAGGCCGATCGCGATGCGCAGTTCCTCGGCCTGCGCCGGCACGGCCGCCGCCGCCCCGCCGATCGCCGCCATGCAGGCGGCCGCAATGGTCCCACGCAGCATCTTCCCGGGCCAGTTCTTCATGGCGCTTCCTCCGCTTTTGTCATTCTGGCCGGAGGCTATCGCAATTACTGGTCAACCAGCAAGTAAATTGCGGAGCGGGCGCCCGCTACAGCGTGTGCGCCCGCTGGAAGGCCGGGCGCTCCGCCAGCCGCTCGTACCAGCGCCGGATCGCGGGGGTGAAGGCTTCCTCGATGCCCAGCTCGGCCGACAGGACCAGGCAATAGCCTATGCAGATATCGGCCATGGTGAATCGGCCGGCGCAGAGCCAGTCGCGGTCGGCCAGCGCCGCCTCCACCGACCGCAGGCGGCCGAGATACCAGAGGCGGTAATCCTCTACGACCTGCGGGTTGCGGCGCTCCTCCGGCTCCAGCCGGCTGTAGCGGAGCACCAGGGTCTGCGGAAAGGTCAGGGTCGCATCCGAGCGATGCAGCCAGTTCAGCCACAGCCCGTAGTCCGGCTCGTCCGGGCGCACCGCCAGCTCGGTCGGCCCGTAGCGCTCGGCCAGGTACTGGCAGCAGGCGGCGGATTCGGTGAGCATGACCTCGCCGTCGATCAGCGCCGGCACGGTGCCCAGCGGATTGACCTCCTTGTACTCCTTGTGGAACACCCGCGGCGGGAACTGCAGGGTCACCAGCTCGTAGTCCAGCCCCATCTCCTCCAGCGCCCAGAGCGGCCGCATGGAGCGTGCGCGCTGGCAGTGATATAGCTTGATCATTCGGGCGGCTCCCCTTCGCATGCGTTCCGGCCGGTCGGTGCAACCGCGCCTTACTGCCGTCTCCTGCTCTGCCGATCAATCCCGATCCACGCCGCACGGACCATGACCCCGCCGATACAGCCGTTCTTCAGCATCGTCATCCCGACGCGGGACCGCACCCGCACACTGCCTGCCGCGGTCGAT
Organism: Marinibaculum pumilum; assembly: GCF_042646425.1. Taxonomy (NCBI): domain Bacteria; kingdom Pseudomonadati; phylum Pseudomonadota; class Alphaproteobacteria; order Rhodospirillales; family Rhodospirillaceae; genus Marinibaculum; species Marinibaculum pumilum. Next base: position 82,518 of record NZ_JBHRTR010000009.1, on the reverse strand, counting down.
TCCGTGCTGCGCCAGGACTGCGAAGACTTCGAGCTGATCGTCGTGGACAATGCCAGCGCAATCGCCGCCACCCAGGCCCTGGCCGACCGACAGGACGACCGGCTCCGGATCCTGCGGGCACCGCAGCGTCTGGCCATGCACCGCAATTGGGAGTTCGGGCTCTCCGCCTGCCGCGGGCGCTACGTGATCTTCATCGGCGACGACGATGCCCTGATGCGGGACGGCCTGCGCCAGGCGGAAGCGCTGCTGCGCGACGGCGAGGCCGAACTCCTGTGCTGGCATCCCCACGACTACAAATGGCCGGACGCCGCCGCCCTGGCGGGCCAGATGGTCGTCCGCTTCGGCGAGCTTGCCGGCCCCCTCGACCTGAAGGCCCATCTGGCTGCGGCTTTCGCGCTGGACGCGGCGGAAGTCTACTTGACGTCGATTTATCATGGGGCGGTGTCGGCGCGGCTCATCGACCGTGTCCGCGACGCCCAGGGCGGCAGCTATTTCCGGGATCCGGTCTGCGACATCGAGTCCGAACTGCTGAATGCCTGGTACGGCCGGAGCGCGATTGTCACCCAACGCCCGGTCTCGATGAACGGCCATTCGGGCGCCAGCAACGGCGGCGCCAACGGCCGGCAGGAAACCCTGTCGGCAGCCTATGACCGTTTCGCGGCCGAAGCCGGGCTGACACCGCGCGACCTCACGCCCGGCAATGTCGACCTGCCCCTCTACCACGCCACGGTGGTCGCCGGCTGCCAGGAGCGGGTCCGGGCCCGCCACTTCCCGGACGAAGCACGCTTCCGCTATGACCCAGAGCGCCTGCTGCGCTGGATCATTGCCTCTTCCGCCAACTACGGCGGCGTCGACGACCAGGCCAGCGCGACGACCGTCGGGCAGCCCGACCTGCAATCCGGCTTCAGGCAGCTGGCAAACTGGCTGCGGATCACCCCGCCACCGATCCCCATGCCAGCACGACGCCCGATCCGGCGCCCGCACCGGGGCCTGCACCATCCGACGCCGGACGACACACGCCTGGTGATCGACACGGGAAGCTGCGGCATCGCCGATATCGGTGCCGCTGTCGCGCTCTGCCAGGCCATGCTGGAGCCTGCGGGAACAGTGGGTGCGCCGCCCTCGTCCTCGCAATCCGCACCGTCATCGCCGCCAACCCTGCCGAGCGCGGAGGAGATCGCCGCCCGGCTCCGCAACGAAGGCGAGCAGGCGGTCTTCGAACAGCTGGACAGCCTCCAGCAGGCAGGCTTCGAGGGCTGGGAGGGCTGGGACCATGGCGACACGACGGCCCCCCTTTATGTCCGCTTCTCGGCCAGGCGGGACTTCGCGGGTGCCCGCGCGCTGCATGACGAACTTACCCGTCGCGGCCGGCCCCTCTGGCCGGAAGCGATCGGCCGGCTGCGGGACGCCGCGATCGCGCGCGGTGTCCCGCCGGTGATGCTCGTCTCCCTGCCGAAGAGCGGCAGCGTTTATCTGCAGAACAGCCTGATCGGCATGCTGCGGGTCCCGCATATCCGGATCAGCCTGTCGCGCTTTCCGAACGACATGCTCCTGGATGAAGCGCTCCGCCTGTTCGCCGCCGGTGGCGCAGTCGCGCAAAGCCATCTCGACGCCAGCCGCGAGAACCTGGACGCCCTGGCGGCGGCCGGCATCCGGGCGATCCATGTCCATGTACGCGATCCCCGGCAAGCCACAGCGTCATGGACCGCCCATATGGCCAGCGAACTGACCGGCGAGGGTGCCTTCCTTCGGCACCTGACCGATCCACTGCCGCCCGCCGGCTTCGACCAATGGCCTCTCGACCGTCGCCTGGAATGGCATGCGGCGAACCACTACCCGGCCTGCCTGCGCTGGATCCTGCAATGGGTCCGGGTGGCGGAGCAGGACAGCCGCTTCAGCATCGGCTTCACCGACCAGGCGGTGCTGCGGTCGGCGCCGCTGACGGTCCTGCGGGAACTGCTGGCACATTTCGGCGCGGATCCCGCATCGGTGACCGAGACGGCGCTGCGGCCGGCGCAGCGGGAAGGTATCGATCATTTCCGCCAGGGCACGAACGACGAGTGGCGGCAGCTTTTTCCAGGGGCTGTGCAGGCGTGGATGAACGACCTGCTTCCGACGCAGCTGCGAACACGCTTCGGCTGGCCGGAAGCCTAGCGGGGATCGCGGGCGGTGGATGAGATCGTTGCGATTGCGGGGCGACGCCTGGAAACGGCGGCAGTGCATCTGCCGGGATTGGGAAGACGGAACCGTTTGACCGGTGAGCCCGCCCGGGCATAACGAATGGCATCCGCCCGGACGGCCTGTCTGCAGACCTTCCCGGCCGGACGTTCAACGAGGAAGGAAGTGCCGCCATGCTGTACGGCGAGGAACATCGGGAACTGCAACGCTCCCTGATCCGGTTCATCGACACCGAGGTCAATCCCCATGTCGACGACTGGGAAGAGGCGGGGATCTTTCCCGGGCATGAGCTGTTCGGGAAACTCGGCAGGCTCGGCTTCCTCGGCGTCTGCAAGCCGGTCGAATATGGCGGCCAGGGTCTCGACTATTCCTACGGCCTGGCGATGGCGGAGGCGCTGGGCCATATCCGCTGCGGCGGCGTGCCGATGGCGATCGGCGTACAGACCGACATGGCGACGCCGGCGCTCGCCCGCTTCGGCTCCGACGAGCTGCGGAAGGAATTCCTCGCCCCCTCGATCTCCGGCGACTATGTCGCCTGCCTGGGTGTGTCGGAGGTCGGCGCGGGTTCCGACGTCGCCTCGGTGAAGACCACCGCCCGCAAGGATGGCGGCGACTACATCATCAACGGCGGCAAGATGTGGACGACCAACGGCACCCAGGCCGACTGGATCTGCCTGCTGGCAGGGACCGGCGGGGACGATGTCCACCGCAACAAGAGCCTGATCTGCGTGCCGATGAAGACACCGGGCGTGACCGTCGCGCGCAAGCTGGACAAGGTCGGCATGCGCTCCTCCGACACCGCACAGATCCATTTCGAGGATGTCCGCGTGCCGCAGCGCAACCGCATCGGCGAAGAGGGCATGGGCTTCACCTACCAGATGCTGCAGTTCCAGGAGGAACGGCTCTGGGGCGCGGTGGCGAAGCTGCTGCCGATGGAGCGCGCGATCCAGCAGTGCATCGACTATACCCGCGACCGCATCGCCTTCGGCCAGCCCATCCTGCACAACCAGGTGGTCCATTTCCGCCTGGCGGAGCTGAAGACCGAGGTCGAACTGCTGCGCTCGCTGATCTATCGCGCGGTGGAGGAATATGTGGCCGGGACCGACGTCACCGAGCTCGCCTCGATGGCGAAGCTGAAGGCCGGACGGCTGGGCCGCGAGGTCGCCGATGCCTGCCTGCAGTACTACGGCGGCATGGGCTACATGAACGAGACGCCGATCTCCCGCTTCTGGCGGGACAGCCGCCTGACCTCGATCGGCGGCGGTGCCGACGAGGTTATGCTGACCATCATCTGCAAGCTGATGGGCACCCTGCCCGGCCGCAAGAGCAACCGCGGCGGCACCACCGGCGAGGCGTAGGAACGCCGGCGGGCAGCTGCCCCGGCTGGCAGCTGCCCCCGCAGGGGCCGGGCGCGACAAGCGCGCCGCGTCCCTGTGGGCCAATGTCCCCGACCGGATTCCGCGCCTCCGGCCTCAGCCGTCCCTCGCCAGCGGGAGTTCTCCATGACGCAGGCTCCAGGCAAGGCCGCGCAGCATCAGATCCCAATGCTGCGGCCGCCAGGCGAAGTATGTCGTGTAGACCTCGGACTGCGCAGGCATGCCGGCCACCAGCGCAGGCGTCGCGGCGAACGTCCAATAGACGTCGCGGAATTCCGGCCGCTTCAGGCGTGCCAGAAAGCGATCGCGGCAGGCGCTCACGACCTCCGGATCGGTGCCGGCTGTGCGCGTATAGTCGGCGTCATAGACGCTCATCACGGAAAGCCGCGCCGGCACCATCGCCAGGCCGTGACGGGACAGAAGCACGAGGCCGGTAAAGAAATCCGCGAACGGTCCGAGACGGGCATCGAAGCCACCCGCTTCCAGCACCGCATCGCGACGCATGGCCCAGGCTGTTCCGAAGGACAGGCGACGGCAGCAAAGCCGCTCCGGCACCTCGCGCGGCGCAAGATAGGGCGGCAGGTTGCCAAGATTGCTGCCGCCATGGTCCATGCGTTCCGCCGGTCCCCGCCGTTCGATCTCCACCATGGCCACCGCGGTCTCGCCCATGGCCATGGCGGCAGCCGGCTGTGCGGCAAAGGCGGCCGCAAGGCGGGCAGCGGCTTCCGGCAGCAGAAGATCCTCGGCCGCCGCCCAGGTCACATATCCTGTCCGCAGCTGCTCCACTGCCTTGGCAATACTCGCAATTTCGCCAAGCCGGCCGTCATTGCTCAGCACTGCGACCCCTGGGCGATCCGCTGCGAAATCCATCAGGATCTGCCGGCTGTCGTCTCTGGACCCATCGTCGACAAGCAGGATCTGGTCGAATGGACGTTCCTGACTCGCCAGACCTTCCAATGCCCGTCGCAAAGATCCGGCCTGGTTGCAAACCGACAGGACCAGGCCGAATTCCGTTCCGGGCGGCGGCAGGGCGGCAGGTTCCGGCGGCGCCGGATCGTATTCGGGCATCGCCCAGCGGGGCGTTCCTGCCGGCAGCCCGCCGCGGTCCTCCAGGGCGCCGCGCAGCAGGGGCAGGATGTCGACGGGCCGGAAGTCCCGCACCAGCCGTGCCAGTGCCATAGATATTTCTGCGCCGCCGGCCAACCGCTCACTCGGCAACACCACGCCTTCGGGAGACCGGCCGCGGAGGGCTGTTTCGATAGCCGAAAGCACCTCGCTGCGGAGCGCGGTGAGCGGCCAGGCACGAGGTTCGAACAGAAAGCCCGCCGCCGCCCCATCCGGCGGCTTGCCCGACCGCGCACCGCGGACCAGGACCATATCGCCGGGCGCCAGCGACAAGGCATGTCCGGTCCCGGTCCCTGATCCGGCATCGTCGAGCGGCAGCCAGATAGCCAGGGCATCGCGATGAGGCGGCGTTGGCGGCGGAGGACCGCAGCCCAGCCATGCATCCTGCAGGATATAGGCGCCGCCCAGGATCGCCTGCACCATCTGGTAGGCGATAGGCGCAGGCAGAATGTCGGTCAGCGACCGGCCGGGATACAGGCGTGCGAAATCCGAAGCGGAAAGCCTTGCACGCTCTCCGGGCAGCCGCGCCGCAAAGCTCGCCACGACAGCAGGTGGCACGGCCCCGCGTACGACCACATGCCCTTCGCGGTCGATGCACGTGGCAATCGCAGCCGCATCGATTGCCGGAAAAGGTTCCGCCACGACCGGGGGCGTTGCCGAAGCCGAGCCTGCCAAAGGGACGGAGGCTGCCTCGCGCTGGGCGTCAGGCGACATGCCATCGTCCGCCATCATGGCTCGGCTCCGCTGCCAGGTACCGACCCGCCGCGCATTCCACCGTGCCGCTCCCCCCACCACAGGCTTCTGACCAGCAGGTCCCAATGGTGCGGCCGGTGAACCAGACGGCTGGCGAACGGGTCGGCATCGCAACAGATCTCATGAACCAGGCCCGGCGTCGCGGCCAGCCGCTGGCGAATATCCATCGCCTCGGACGTCAACAGCCTGTCAAGCATGGCATCGGTCTGCGCAGCACTCCGTTGAATGCCTCCGCAACTTCGCCCCCGGCGACCCTCCGGGTCGGCGGGCATGACCGCCAGGCGCTGCGGCACCAGTGCCGCACCGAAGCGCAACAGCACGTGCAGCAGAGCGGAAGGATCCGCCGGCGACACATCCTCCGCCTGAAAGCCGCCGACACGATCAAGGGCTTCGGTGCGGACGATCCAGGCGGCACCGAACCGCAGGCCGCGACAGGCAAACAGCACGGGGAGCTCCCACGGGTTCAGCCGTTCAGGCAGGTCTGCCAGATGGTTTGCAGCGCCGGCCAGGGACGCTGCTCTTGCGGGCCGCCTTCCATCTCCGGACAAGATGCCTGTCTCTCCCAGCAGCAGCCCTGCCCGCGGACAGCGCACCGCGGCTGCCGCCAGGGCGTGCAGCATGCCCGGCATCATCCAGCCGTCGGCCGCAGCCCAGGCCAGATAGTCCGTGGCCAGTCGTTCCTGTGCCTCGCGAAGGCTCGCGGAGGGCCCCAGGGGCGTCGCGTTTCGCAGCACCTCCGCCCCCGGCCGCCCCCGCGCGAATGCGGTCAGAAGGTCGTGTGTGTCGTCGTGTGATGCGTCATCGACCAGGACGATCCGGTCGAAAGCGCGCCACTGCCCGGCAATGCCGGCGAGGGCCTGCGGCAGGTCACCGGCCTGGTCGCGCGCCACCATGCACAGCCCGAAACTGGCCCCATGCGCCGGCGACAACGCAGGCGCAGGAACAATGGGCCCGTCCCGCTCCGGCATCGGCCAGGGTGGGTTGCCGTCAGGCACAAGCCCGGCTGCTCCCAATGCCTCGCGCAACTGTGGCAGCAGCTGCGACGGCAAGGCCTGCTGCAGGATCTCTCCCAGGACCGTCTGCAGCCGTCCGGTCGCCGCGGCGGCGTCCATCCCCCGCACCCGTGCGAGCATGATACCAAGGCCGACAAGCTCCTGCAGCCTTGCCAGATGGAGCTGGAAGGCGGCGGCACCGCCGCTGTCGCGCGATCTGCCGGGGGCGAGGGCGGCGGGACGACCGGCGAAGGTGAGCGCCAGGCTGGCGCCCGGCACGCTCGTCGCGGCGGCGACGGCGCTCATCGGCATTCGCGGTTCCTGCAGCAGCAACACATCGCCCGGCTGCATGCTGCCCGGCGCCCCTCCCTCGGGTACCTGCAGGGGAAGCCAGGCCTGAAGTCCCGCGGCGGCCCATGATTTCCCGGCAGCCGAATCGGAGGGCCCGGCCATCACCAATGCGGAATCGCTCAGCCGGTATCCCGGGCCCAGCAAGAACTCGAGCAGGCGATAGCCCATCGGCGCCGGCCAGGAGACCAGTACCGAGCGGTCGGGCGAAAGCCTGTCGAAAAGCTCCTGCGGTACGATCCGGCTGCCGTCGCCGGCCATCTGTGGTGCGGCGGCGTTCGCGACCTCGGACAGGAACTGAAGCTGTGCCGGGGTCACAAACCCACGCAGCACGGCATGACCATGCTGCAGCAGGGCGTGGCGCAGCGGAGGACCGTCCGCCGCGCAATCGCCGAAGCGCATGTCGAAAGAAGCGGCTGGGCTCATCGGACCAATTTCCAGTCGTGCCGCCAGCACCGCGCCTCACGGCCTTCCCGGGTCTGCGTCTCGGACCGGCATGTCACTTCATGCAGACCATACCGAGGCGCCGGCAGCGTTGCAGTATCGCGTGCTGTTCGAAAGGCATGCAGCGCAGCGGGAAGGACGGAAGCGCCGCAGTCGCCAGTGGGGAGCGCAGGCGCGGCTTTGTCCCGCTGCCAGGATGCCGGAACAGGGAGGCAGTGCACGGGATTTCAGGGCCCTTTTGCCACGGACAGGGTGCCATGTCGCAGGCCCCAGTGCAGCGCGCGCAACATCAGGTCCCAGTGACAGGGTCGCAAGGCAAAATAGGTCGAGAAAAGCTCCGCGCCGGACTGCATGTCGCCGATAAGGGCGGGCGTGGCCGACAGCCACCAATAGACATCGCGGCCGCCTGGTCCCTTCAGCCGCTCCATGACGGCATCCCGTGACGCTGTCGCCGCCGCCACGTCGCGGCCGGCCCTGCGAGAATAGCTTGTCGCAGAGACACTCATCGACGAGAGCCGCTCCGGCACCACGGCCACGCCATGCCTGAAGCTCAGCGCCAGCGCCGCGTAGAAATCTGCCAGCGGGCCCAGATCAGGTTCGAACCCGCCCGCTGCCAGAAGGGCATCCCTGCGCATTGCCCAGGCGGTCCCGAAGGACAGCGGGCGGCAGCACAGCATGCGCGGCAGGTCATGCGGCGCGAGGAAGGGCGCCAGGCTTCCCATCTCAGCGCCGCCACTGGCCATGCGGCCGACCGGGCCGATCCGCCCTCCGGTGCGTTCGGCGACCCCGGTCTCTCCCAGGGCCAGCGCGGCGGCGGGATATTCCTCGGCAGCGGCGGCAAGCCGGGCGAGCGCATGGGGAAGCAGGAGGTCGTCGGCCGACGCCCAGCTGACATAACCGGTCCGCAACTGCCGGAGCGCCAGCGCCGCACTGGCGACGCCGCCAAGGCGGATGGGATTGCTCATCACTTCAACCCGGCCGTCGTCAGCCGCGAAGCGCTGCAGCACGTTCAGGCTGGCATCCTCCGACGCATCGTCAACTAGGACGATCTGATCGAATGGGCGTTCCTGCGCGGCCAGCCCGTCCAGTGCACGCTGCAGCAGTTCCGCCTGGTTTCTCACGGCCAGGACAAGGCCGAAGCCATGGCCCGCCGACGCCGGCAGGGATGGCGATTCCGGCGGCGGATCGTATTCCGGCATCGCCCAGCGCGCAGTACCGGCCGGCAGGAGGCCGTCATCCTCCAGAACGCCGCGCAGCAGGGGGAGGACCTCGCCGGGCCGGAAGTCCTGCATCAGCCTGGCCTGCGCAATGGCAATCTCCGCTCCCTTGCCGGCCGGGGTGCCGGCATCGTCCGGGCCGGTGGCATCGTGCGGGGCAATCAGGCCGGCGATGACGCGAAGCCGCGGCAGGAGTTCGGCCGAAAGGCGCGGCGACGGCGGATGACGAGGCGCAAAGCGGTAGAATATCATCAGTGCGTCGGGCGGCATCGCTGTCGCCGCCGGCCCTCGCAACAGGATCAGGTCGGCGGCGGGGCCTTTGGCGACCGGACGCAATGGCAGCCGCAGTTCGACGGCGTCCGCGCCGGGCGGCATGGGACCGTGCGCACCCGAACCCAGACAGGCATCCACCAGGACGTAGTCATCGCCCAGAAGGCTCTGCAGCAATTGGTAGGTCTGCGGCGCAGGCAGGATGTCGGTCAGCGCATGGCCCGGATTCCGACGCGAAAGCCTGTCGGCGTCCAGCGGCCTGCCGCCCGCCGGCAGCCGCGCGGTGAAGGCCTGAAGCTGCACCGCGGATACGGCGCCGCGCAGCACCACCCCGCCATGCAGGTCGACAATCTCCGCAAGTGGTGTCGCCAGGGCGTCAGCGAACGGCAGGACGGGAAGCGCCTGTGGCTTGCCTTCAGGCATCCTGTTCCTGCCGTTTGCCGGAATGCCGCCTCGCCTGACCGTGACGCAGCGCCCACCAGATACCACTGAACAGCAGGTCCCAGTGCTGCGGACGCCGGGCGAGATAGCCGGAAAACAGCTCGGCGTCAGACTGCAGGTCATGGATGAAGGCGGGAGTCGCGGCGAGCGTCTCGTAGACGGGCCGGGCGTCCGGGGCTTTCAACCTGGCAAGGACCGCGTCGCGCTGTGCCGCAGCACGTTCGGTGCTCCGGCCGATCGCCTGGGAATAGGTCGCCTGCTCCGATGTCATGACACTGAGCCGTTCCGGAGCCAGGACGGCCCCGAAGCGCATCAGAACGTGAAGCAGGGCGGAGAAATCCGCCAGCGAGCCTTCCGCGGGACGAAAGCCGCCGACGCGGGCAAGGGCATCTGCACGCACCAGCCAGGCGGTGCCGAACCACAACCGGCGACAGGCAAATAGCTGCGGCAGCTCGGCCGGCGGCAAAACCGGCGGCAGACTGGCAAGGCGGTTGGTGCCGTGGATCAGCGGCGCCACGCTTCCGAAGCGCCCCTGGTGCCGGGGCACCACGCCTGTCTCGCCCAGCACGAGCCCGGCCTGCGGCTGCCGGGCAGCCGCCTCCGACAGGCGCATCAGCATGGCAGGCAGCAGCCAGTCGTCGGCGGCGGCCCAGGCAATGTAGTCGGTTCCCAGGTCTTCCAGCGCATGGCACACCGTGGCGACGGGTCCGATTTGCGCCGCGTTGCGGCGAACTTCGACCCCAGGCCGCGCCGCCGCAAAGGCCGACATCACCCCGGCCGTCTCATCGTCGGATGCATCGTCAACCAGCACCACCCGATCGAAGGGGCGCCATTGGCCTGCGATGCCCGCCAGGGAACGGCGCAGGTCGGCCGCATGATTGCGTACGGCCATGCAAAGGCCGAAAGTCGGCTGCCGCAGCGGCGGCAGACTGTCTGCCGTCACGCTCCCAGCCTCGCCCGGGACCGCCTGCTGCCACAGGGGCCAGGCCGGCTCGTCGGCCGGGATCAATCCCGCTGCGTCGAGTGCCGCGCGCAACGGCGGCAACACCTGCTGCGGCACCACGTGCTGCAGTATCGTTCCCGCGAGGGAGACCAGGCGCCCCGCCGCTGCGTCGTCGTCGACCTCTCTCGACGGCCCTTGCGCCACGGCCGCTGCGCCCCTTCCCGAGAGCCGGGAGGCCAGCGAAACAAGTTCGTCCAACTGTGTCAGGTGGACGGCAAAGGGTGCCGGAACCGATTTCGGGATGCCCCGCGAGGGCGTTCGCGGCGGCCTGTTGCCGAAAGCGAGGACCAGACTGGCACCGGGCGCCCGCATCGCCGCGGCCGCTGCCGAGATCGGCCTTCCGGCACCCCGCAGCAGCAGCACGTCGCCAGGCAGCATGACACCGGCCTGCGCGCCGACAGGCGCCTGCAGCGGCAACCAGGCCTCGAGCACTGCGCCCGCAGGGGGGGCCGTCTCCGCAGCGCCTGCCGGGAGGTCGGACGCAGGCTCTCCGGCTGCCACAATGAATGCGCGGCCCACGGCATAGTTGCGGCCCAGAAGATGCTGAAGCAGCCTGTACCCGTGCGGCACCGGCCAGGGCGCAAGCAGCGATAGGCCTGGCGCCGCCTGCTCGAGCGCCGCTTGCGGGACCCTGCGCCCGCGGCGTTCTTCCGGCATCGCAGCCGCGTCCCTGGCCAGGCTGGCCAGGCCGGCCAGGTGCGAAAGCCGTGCCGGATCGAGAAAGGCTCGAAGAACTGCATAGCCGCAGCGGTCGAGAGAGGTCTCGACCATGGCGAAGGCCCCGGCCGAGGCCTCCAGGCTATCGTCGAAGGCATTTCCCGGTCCGCCCTGCGCCGGACCGGCAGAGGTCTCGGCCATCATCGCGGTGTCACGGGCCTTTCCGAGATGTCGCCCCGCTTCCCTGCCGGCCGGCCCGGTCGCTCAGCTCTCGACGACGGCGACAACCTGGTCCTCGGTGACCGCATCGCCCTCGGCGACGCTCAGTTCCTTCAGCGTGCCGGCCTCGGGTGCCACGACCGGGATCTCCATCTTCATCGATTCCAGGATCATGATCTCGTCATCGGCGGCCAGCTTGTCGCCGGGCTTGGCAACCACCTTCCACACCTTGCCCGTCACTTCCGTCTTCACGTCGATGGCCGCCATCTCGCTCCCCTGAGGCTGTGCTGAATCGGCCGCAGTGTTGCAGCATGGCGGGCGCGAGGAAAGACGGGATGCGGATCTGCGGTCAGCGGTTCGCGTCGAACCAGACCTTCAGCCGGTCGAGCAGGCGGAAACAGAGGTCCAGTTCCTCCGGCGTCCAGTCGGCGAAGGGTGCGGCCAGCGCCCGGCCCAGCACCTCTACGGCGGCAAGATGCGCCGTGCGGCCCGCCTCGCTCATATGCAGCAGGCGCGAACGGCCGTCTACGGGGTTCGGCACGGACCACAGGAAGCCGCGATCCTCCAGCTTCTGCAGGGTCTTGGTGATGCCCGGCTGCGGCTGCTGCATCGCCCGCGCGACGGCGCCGACGGTCAGCCCCGCCTCGCCGCGCCAGCTGAAATGGTTCAGCAGCGCGAACTGCGGCAGGGTCAGGTCCAGCGGCGCCAGCAGGGTATTGGCGCGCGCGCCCGCCAGCTGGTCGATGATGCCGATCCAGTTGACGATCCGGAAGCGAAGGTCCTGCGCCGGCGGCGCATCGCCGGCGGACGGCGCTTCGGCGGCGCCGCCGCCCGTGCCTCGTCCCTGCCTGGTCACCCCTGCCTCACGATCGCCTCCACACCGCGCCGCGGCGCGGGATCGGCCGCCGCGGCATAGCCCAGACGATACAGCATCTGGACGCTCTGTCCCGGCGCCACGTCCAGCCGCGTGCGGAAATGCTCCTGCAGCGCCGCCATCTCGGGATATTCCTGCAGCACCTGGCTGACCGGGTGGATCGCCACCCCCAGGGCGGCGGCCGTCAGGTCCAGCCGCATGTACAGGCGCCCGGCCGCCAGCTGCGCCATCCGGTCGTTGGCCTCCGTCGTCAGCCAGCCGAACGCGCCGGTTCCCGCCACCCAGCCGCGCGCATAGTCGACGCCGCCCTGCCAGGCCATGGTGCCGGGGGTCATCGCCTTCTCGCGGGTCATCAGGCCGAGCCGCTTCATCCACCAGAACATCGGCCCGTGCAGGTCGATGCCGTCCCGATGGGCGGCGATCTCCGCGGCGCCGATGCGCAGCAGGTCGATGCTCTCGCGATGGGTGCGCGGCGTCTGCATCTCGATATCCACCGCGGCACCGGTGATCTCCCTCAGGTCCGCCGCCGTTTCCGGATCGTCCGCCAGGTGCAGCCGGCATCCCGCCGCTGCAACCTCCGGCATGCGCAGCAACGCCGACAGGGCGGTCCGATGGTCCGCCGACAGCGGCCGGTCGGTGTCGTACGGCGTCTTGGTGGACCGCCGGCGCAGCGCCTGCGCGAACAACAGGTCGCGGGCCACTGAGGGGTCCGGGACGAACCGGATCCGGGCGACCGGCCGGTCGTCGACGGAATCGGCGCCGAACTGGCCGTCCGGGAACGGCGTGATCTCCAGGCGATGGCCCTCCTCCCGCGCCGCGATGTCGAGCAGTTCCAGGAAGGTGCCATGACCGATGACGATCTGCCGGTTGGGCGGGTCGGTCATCGGCAGCAGCCGCGTCCGGTCGACGTGAAGGACCACGGTGTCCGGCTCCGACAGGTCGACCAGCCAGGGCTGGATGTTGTGCGGGTTGGGCGCCAGGATCGCGTAGGCCAGGGCCTGCCGGCGCACATCGCCCGCCGCGGCCGGTGCCGCCGGCGACCAGGCCGCCACGGCGCTGTCCGGCATGCCGTCGCAGCGTGCCAGCGCCAGCGCGCCAGCGCCCAGGACGACCCCGCCCCCCGCCACCCTTATGAAGTTCCGTCGCGACCGTCGCATCGCCGCCTCCTCTTTCAATTCCTGGGAATATATATTTACATTCCTTGGAATTTTTCAAGGGCGAGTGCACGGGACTCGACATCCTCGCCGGTCAGGCGGGCGGCAGATCCGCGGCCTTTGTCGCGAAATGGTCGGCGAAGAAGTCGACGAAGGCGCGCACCTTCGGCGCCAGCAGGCGGGCGCTGGGATAGACCGCCCAGATCGCGCCCTGGTCGACCAGCGGATGATCGGCGAGGACCGGCACAAGGTCGCCGCGGCGCAGGTCCTCGCCCACGTCCCAGGTCGATTTCAGCACCAGGCCCAGGCCGGCCAGGCCGGCATCGCGCAGGGCGTCGCCGCTGTTGACCAGCAGGCGGCCGGAAACCTCCACCGTAAGGGGCCCGCCGGGCCGGGCGAAGCTCCAGCGCCGCATGTTCGCCATCGTGACGCAGTCATGGTCGGCCAGGTCCTCCGGCCGCTGCGGCGCGCCATGCGTCGCCAGATAGGACGGCGCGGCACAGATCACCCGGGCGTTCGGCGCCAGCCGACGCGCGATCAGGGCGCTGTCCGGCAGGTTGCCGATGCGGATCGCCACGTCGAAGCCCTGCTCCACCAGGTTCACGAAGGCATCGGAATAGTCCATGTCCAGCACCAGTCCGGGATAGCGGCGCAGGAATTCCGGCAATGCCGTGGTGATGGTGATGCGCCCGAAGAAGGCCGGCACCGCGACCCGCAGCCGGCCGCGCGGCGCCTCCGTCCCCGACACGGCCGCCCGCGCCTCCTCCAGGTCATCGAGGATGCGGGTCGCATAGGCCAGGAAGGCCTGCCCCTCCGCCGTCAGGGTCAGGCTGCGCGTGGTCCGGTGCATCAGGCGCACGCCGAGATCCTGTTCCAGGGCGCTGAGGCGTGCGCTGGCCGTCGCCGGCGACAGGCCCAGGTCGCGCCCCGCCTGGGACAGGCTGCCGGACCGGGCGGCCTGGACGAACAGGGCAAGATCGCGGCTCTGCATCCCTCACCTTCTTGAATTTCCGAAAGATCCTTTCAAGACAGCACCAATTATCAAGCTGTGGCAAGAGGCGTATCTCCGTCCCGTAGCGATGGAGGACACCATGACCCGGATATCCCTGAATGCCGATGCAGCGACCGAACAGGCCCGCACAGGCGATCGCCTGACCAAGGAAGACTATCTGCTGGCGGCGCGCCGCCTGCGGGCGGAAGCGGCGGCGGAGCTCTGGCAGAGCCTTTGGACGGCCCTGCGTCTGCGACGCCGGCGCGTGCGTGCCGCCGGTCGGATACGGCCCGCGCGCCAGCTGGCCTGACGGGTGCGGCCCATGGAAAACGGCGCCCGGTTGCGGGGCCGCAAAACGAAGCGGTAGGGTCGCCCCGGCTACCCTTTGCCCGGAGAAGACCATGTTGCCGATCCGCCGCCTCGCCTGTGCCGCCGCCCTGATCCTGGTGTTGGCCGGCATGCTCGCCCCGCAGTCCGGCACTGCCGGGGGCGAGATCGCCCGCGCCAGGCCCGCCGTGGACGAGATCGCGCCAGGTCCGCCGCCGGCACCCGCCGCCGAGACCGGCATCACCATCTTTCCCGCCCGGACCGTGGTAACCCAGAATCCGGTCATGCCGACCGCCCGGGCCGTCGCCGTCAGGGACGGCCGGGTGCTGGGCACCGGCACGGTCGAGCAGCTGGAGGAATGGGGCAGCGAAGCGGTGCCGGTCACGATCGACGACAGCTTCGCCGATGCGGTCCTCGTTCCCGGCTTCATCGAGGCGCATATGCATGCCCTCTTCACCGGTCTCCTCTGGCAGGGCGTCTATGTCGGCCGCTTCGACCGGGTGGCGCCCGACGGAACCCTGGTGAAGGGGCTGGAAAGCAAGCAGGCAGTGCTGGACCGGCTGGCCAAGGCCGCCGCCGCCATGCCCGACGACGACAGCTGGCTGATCGCCTGGGGCTACCAGCCGGAATTCTACGGCAATGCGCCGCTGACCAAGGCCGACCTGGACCCGATTTCCAAGGGCCATCCGATGTTCATCGAGAACCTGTCGATGCACATCTACTACGTGAATTCGCCGGCCCTGAAGGCAGCCGGTGTCACCGGCGATACCGATATCGAGGGAATCGTGAAGGAGGACGGCGCGCCGACCGGCGAGCTGGAGGAGATCAAGGCCGTCCTCGCCTTCCTGCCGAGCCTGCCGCCGATCAGCGCAGAGGTGATGGAGAAGTCGGTGCGCGATGTCGGACGCATGGCGCACCGGGTCGGCGTCACCACCTTCACCGACATGAACTTCGGCACCGTGCCCGGCGCCTACAAGGCCTACCGGGCGGCCGCCGAGGACCCGTCATTCCCGGTGCGCACGGTCCTGCATCCGGTGATCCAGATCTTCGAGGACGGCCCGATCGCCGAAAAGGGCGGGCTCGACTATCTGGTCAAACTGCACGAACAGGACAATGACCGCCTCGCCCTGGGGGGCGTGAAGTTCATCGTAGACGGCTCGATCCAGGGCGGCACCGGCCTGTTCCGCTGGCCCTACTACTACCGCACTTTCGAGAACGGGGTCGCGAACCTCTCCCAGGCGGAGCTGACCAAGGGTGTCACCGAGGTCAACCGGCGCGGCCTGCAGGCGGTGATCCACACCAATGCCGACCAGGCGACGGAGATGGCGCTGAACGCCATCGAGGCGGCGCAGAAGGCGCATCCGATGCCGGACCCGCGACACCGGCTGGAGCACAACCAGTTCCCCTCGCAGGCGCAGCTGCGCCGGATGCAGGCACTGGGGGTCGGCACCAACCTGTTCACCAACCACATCTACTATTGGGGCGATTTGCACTACGACCAGCTGGTCGGCCCGGACCGTGCCGAGCGAATGGATCCTGCCGGCTCCGCCGCCCGGCTCGGCATCCCGTTCAGCATCCATTCCGATGCCTCTGTGACCCCGGTCGATCCGCTGCATGCGATGTGGGTGGCGACCACCCGGGAAACGATGTCCGGCCGGGTCCTGGGCGCCAGCGAACGCCTGACCGTGCCGCAGGCGCTCTACGCCGTCACCATGGGCGCGGCCGAACTGATGAAACAGGACGGTGAGAAAGGCTCGATCGAGACCGGCAAGCTGGCCGACTTCACCGTCCTGGACCGCAACCCGCTGGAGGTGACGGACCCGGCAGAGCTGAAGGAGATCAAGGTGCTCGGAACCGTGGTCGGCGGGGTGCCCTTCCCGGCGGAGACGGCGAAATAGCGGCGCCGCAGTCTCATTGTCATCGCGGCTGACGGATCACGGGACAATGGCCATCCCCTGCTGCGTCACTCGCGGACTTGTTCCGCGTGTCCATGGCGCCGCGCCTCAATAGCATCCTGCCAATATTGAGCCCGGCGGCACCATGGACCGCCGCAACAAGTGCGGCGGTGACGAAGCTGGAGCAGATCCTGCCTGTCGTACTGCCGTATCGCGCGCCGGCGCCTACATCGTCTTCCAGTCGCCGGCCTGCTCGAAGGCATAGGCGGCGCGGTAGATCTTCTGCTCCTGCCAGGCATTGCCGGTCAGCATCAGGCCCACCGGCAGGCCGTCGACCATGCCGCAGGGCACGTTCATCGACGGCAGGCCGGTATAGTTGTAGGGCGAGGTGTTGGGCAGCGGGTCCCAGCAATGGGCCAGCCAGTCCTCCCAGCTGCCGGTGGCTTCGGCGTGCTTCTGCGCGGTCATCGGCACCGTCGGCATCGCCAGCAGGTCGTAGCGGCCGAACAGCTCGTCATAGATCGCCCGCGCCTTGCGCCGCAGGTTGATGCCCTTGCCGTAGAGCCGCCCCCTGGAGACCTTCATCAGGTAGCTGCCGTACAGCAGGAACGCGGTCACGTTGACCGGGAACTCGTTGGCGCGGTCCTTCCAGGATGCAGCCCGGGTGACATAGCCCGGCGGATAGAGCTGGTTCAGGCCGTAGGAAACCCCGCCGCCAAAGAACATCTGCCGGGCCATGCCCTCCGCCAGCATCGGCATGTACCAGACGCCGATCTGGGCGTGCAGCGGCACGGAGACCTCTTCCACCTCCGCGCCCAGGGCGGCGAGTTTCTCGGCCGCCGCCTTCACCTTGGCATCGACGGCCGCCTCCGACTGCCGCAGGCCGAAGCCTTCCTTCACGACGCCGATCTTCATTCCCTTGATGCCGGCATCCAGCCCCTCGCTATAGGCGTGGGTCTGCACGCCGACCTGCCGGCCGTCCATGCCGTCGGGACCGGCCAGCACCTCCAGCAGCAGGGCATTGTCGGCGACCGAGTTCGTCATCGGCCCGGCATGGTCGATCGTCGCCTCCATGCCCAGGATGCCGGAATAGGGCACCAGGCCATGGGTCGGCTTCATGCCGTAGACGCCGCAGAACGCCGCCGGCATGCGGATCGAGCCGGCCTGGTCGCCGCCGATCGACATGTCGACTTCGCCCGCCGCCACCAGGGCCGCGGAGCCGGAAGAAGAGCCGCCCGCGGTATGGCCGATCCTGTGCGGGTTATGGCAAGGCCCGGTGGCGTTGGTCTGGCTGCCCGACGACAGGCAGAAGAATTCGCAATGCGCCTTGCCCGCGATCTCCGCGCCCTCGTCCAGCATGCGGGTGACGATCGTCGCGTCGATCTCCGGCGTGAAGCCCTCCAGCATCGAGGCGCCGTTCATCATCGGCACCCCGGCCAGCATCACATTGTCCTTCAGGGCCACCGTCTTGCCGGCCAGCCGGCCGCCCGGCGTCCCCTTCACCGAGGTCTTGTAGTACCAGGCGTTATAGCGGTTCTCCTCGCCTTCCGGCCGGTAGCCCGGGGTGCGCGGATACCTCACCTCCGGCAGATAGTCGGGGACCGTCAGCATCTCCCCGGCCATGTCGAAGAACGGGAACAGGTTGTCGCGGAACCGGGCGGCGTCGGCTTCGGAGATGTCGAGGCCGCCGAGAGCCCCGGCATCCTGGAGATCGGACACGGTCGGCATCGGGAAGCTGGAGGATCGGGGCATCGCGGCATCTCCCTGCAGGTGGCGGGCGGAAATGGCGGGCGCCCTGACAGCGGGCGCCCGCCGCGGGTCCTACATCCGGGTCCAGTCGCCGGCCTGCTCGAAGGCATAGGCCGCGCGATAGATCGTGGGCTCGTCGTAATGCTTGCCCACCAGCATCATGCTGATCGGCAGGCCGTCGCCCAGGCCGCAGGGGATCGCCATCGCGGGATGGTGCGTGTAGTCGAACGGCGAGGTATTCGCCAGCATCTCGTAGGCGCGGGTGAAGTACTCCGTCGGGCTGACATCCGGCCCCGGCAGCTTCGTCGCCTTCATCGGCACCGTCGGCATCAACAGCAGATCGGCTTCCCCCAGCACCTTGTCATAGGCGGCGCGGACCTTGCGCGAGATGTTCACCGCCTTGCCGTAGTAGCGCAGGCCGTAATATTCCCGCATGTAGGTGCCCAGCATGGTGAGGTATTTCACCGTCGGCGCCAGTTCGTTGGCACGGTCCCGCCAGCGGTGGTGGAAGTCCATCAGGCTGGTGACGTACATGTCCTGCCGGCTGTTGCCGTAGCCATCGCCCCACATCATGGTCTGGGTCAGGCCCTCGACGCCGATCGGCAGCCAGACCGCGCCGGCTTCGGCATGCAGGGGGATGGAGACCTCCTCGACCTGGGCGCCCATCTTCCGCAGGGTCTCCGCCGCGGTGCTGACCTTCTCGTCCACGTCCTTCTCGGAATTCGCGTGGCCGAAGCCTTCCTTCACCACCGCGATCTTCATGCCGGAGACGCCGCCGTCCAGCATGTCGGCATAGGGGTGGGTCTTCACGTCGTACTGGCGCGGATCCATGCCGTCGGAGCCGGCCATCACCTCCAGCATCGCGGCATTGTCCTTGACGTTGGCGGTCATCGGCCCGGTATGGTCGATGTAGATCTCGATCGGCATGATGCCGGTGTAGGGCACCAGCCCGTGGGTCGGCTTCATGCCGTAGATGCCGCAATAGGCGGCCGGCATGCGGATCGAGCCGCCCTGGTCGCCGCCGACCGCCAGGTCGACTTCGCCGGCCGCAACCAGGGCCGCGGAGCCGGAGGAAGAGCCGCCTGCCGAATAGCCCATCTTGCGCGGGTTATGGACATTGCCGGTGCTGTTGGTATGGCTGCCGCCGGACAGGCAGAAGCTCTCGCAATGCGCCTTGCCGCGGATCTCCGCGCCGGCATCCAGCAGCCGGGTGATGATCGTCGCATCGACGTCGGGGACATAGCCTTCCATCGTGGCCGAACCGTTCATCATCGGCACGCCGGCGACCATCACATTGTCCTTCACCGCGACCGTCTTGCCGGCGAGCTTGCCGCCGGAGGCGCCCTTGATCACGGATTTTACGTACCAGGCGTTGTACTTGTTCTCCTCGCCCTCGGGGCGGTAGCCCGGCGTCCGCGGATACTTCACCTGCGGCAGGTAGTCGGGCATCCGGTCGACGATGTTGTACGCCTCGATATTGCCCTTGAAGTTCTCCCGATATTCGGCGAGTTCCTCGTCGCTGAGCGTGATGCCGCACTGCTCGGCGATCTCCCGCATCTGCTCCATGGTCGGCAACTGGACTGCCATGATGTCCCCCCTTCGGTTGAGGTGTTCGGTCCGGGCCGGCGCGCCGGCACAGCGATGGCGCTGGCGCCCCCGGGGCCCGCGCCAGACTATATCGGTATTCAGCCGGCGCCGAACCCCACGAACTCGCCGACCATCTCCACATCGGCCAGCTGCGACGGCGCCAGGGTGTTGGTAAACTCGCCCTTCTGGATGATCAGCACCCGGTCGGCCAGTTCGGCGATGAAGTCCAGGTTCTGCTCCACCAGCACCACGGTCAGGTCGCGCTTCTTGCGCAGCGCATGCAGGGTCTCGACGATCTCTTCGATGATCGACGGCTGGATGCCCTCGGTCGGCTCGTCCAGCAGTACCAAGCGGGGGGCGGCACAGAGGCAGCGCGCCAGCGCCAGAAGCTGCTGCTCGCCGCCCGACAGCGCGCCGCCGGTGCGGTCCAGCAGCCGCTCCAGCCGCGGGAATTCCTGCAGGATCTGCGCGATCTCCGCCGCCTCGTCGACCTTGCGGGCGGCCATGCCCATGCGCAGATTGTCCCGCACGCTGAGTCCTGGAAAGATCTCCCGCCCCTGCGGCACGATGCCCATCCCCGCGCGGCTGCGGGCATGGGTGGACAGCCGGGTGATCGCCTGGCCCTCCAGCTCCACCGTGCCGCCGGTCGCCCGGATATAGCCCATCAGGGTGCGCAGCAGGGTGGTCTTGCCCATGCCGTTATGGCCCAGGATGCCGACGAACTCGTTCTGCGCCACCTCGAAGGAGATGCCATTCAGCACCCGCACCTGGCCGTAGCCGGCCGTCAGGTCCTTCACCGAGAGCATGCTCATTGCGCGGCCTTCTTGCCCAGATAGACGT
Source organism: Marinibaculum pumilum (assembly GCF_042646425.1). Lineage (NCBI taxonomy): Bacteria > Pseudomonadati > Pseudomonadota > Alphaproteobacteria > Rhodospirillales > Rhodospirillaceae > Marinibaculum > Marinibaculum pumilum. The sequence goes on along the minus strand of NZ_JBHRTR010000009.1, from coordinate 62,078 downwards.
CGCGCACCATCGGATTGCGCAGGATATTGTCCATGCTGTCCTCGACCAGCACTGCGCCCTGGTGCAGTACCGTCACGGTCTTGGCGATCTGGCGGATGAACTGCATGTCATGCTCCACCACGATCAGGGTGGTGTCGCGGTTGATCTCGCGGATGATCTCCGCCGTGCGCACGGTCTCCTCCGCGGTGATGCCGGCCGCCGGCTCGTCCAGCAGCACCAGCAGCGGTTCGCCGGCCAGCACCACCGCCAGTTCCACAAGCTGGCGCTGGCCGTGGGCCAGCTGGCCCGCGGCATAGCCCGCCAGATGGCCGATCTTCACACGTTCCATCGCCTCGCGCGCGATGCGGGTGGCGACCCGGCCGATATGGTGGCGGCGGGCCGAGAGCCAGATATTCTCCTCCACCGTCAGGCCGTCGAACAGGTTCGGCACCTGGGTCTTGATGCCGATGCCGCGACGGGCGATGTCGTGGCTGTTCATGCCGGCGATCGACCGGCCCAGGAAGGCGATCTTGCCCTCCGACGGCTCCAGCTGGCCGGTGATGCATTTGAAGAAGGTGCTCTTGCCGGCGCCGTTCGGGCCGATCACGCAGCGCAGCTCGCCCTCGCGCAGCTTGAAGTCGACATCGTTGACCGCGACCACGCCGCCGAAGCGCATGGTCAGGCCGCTGGTCTCCAGCAGAAGCTGCTCGCTCATGCCGGCCGCTCCCCGCTCTCGGCCTGCGGTGCCGTGGCGGCCGGCGCTGCAGTCGCGCCGCCGCCGCCGCCGCTGGCGCGCGCCTCCGGTCCGCGGAGATGCGGCCAGTGCGGGAAGATCCAGTCGCGGATCGTCGGCACCAGGCCCTTCGGCAGGGCCAGCACGATGACGATCAGGATCGTGCCGACGATGAACTGGTTCTCCAGCTCGAAGCCGCTCATCCCCCAGTCGACGCCGCCCAGCCAGACCGCCAGGTAGTTCAGCGCGCAGCAGGCCAGGATCGGGCCGATATAGCTGCCCACCCCGCCGACCATCACCCAGACCAGGCACTGCGCCGACATGATCAGGGTCAGGGCATTGGGGTCGATGAACGCCTCGTTGCTGGCATAGAGGCCGCCGGCAAGGCCGGCGATGCCGCCGCCGATGGCGAACATCGCCACCTTGTGCAGGCGAACGTCGTAGCCCAGCAGGGAGGCGCGGGTCTCGTTGTTGGCGATCGCCAGGCAGACCCGGCCGAAGCGGGTCTTCTGGATCAGCTTCAGGATGACATAGACCAGCAGCAGCAGGCCCAGGACGACCTGGAACAGGGTCTCCGGCCACATCTCCTCGCCGGTGAAGGGGTCCACCATCACCGGCAGGCTGGGCATGCCGTTGAAGCCGCCCAGCCGGGCCTGGCCGATGGCATATTCCGACCCCGCGGTATGGCCGATCAGCTTGTACAGGATCAGGGTCACCACCAGGGTGACGATGCCCATATAGACCTCTGTCAGGCGGCCGTAGAACATGAAGTAGCCGAGCGCGGCGGCGAAGCCGCCGGCGAACAGCACCGACAGGATCAGCGGCGTGGTGGTGTCGCCCATCATGTTCAGCCCGGCAACGCCGAAGGCATAGCCGCCCAGGCCGAAGAAGGCCGACTGCCCGAACGAGATGATGCCGCCGAAGCCCCAGATATAGGCGAGGCTCATCGCGAACAGCGACAGGATCAGGTATTTCGTCAGGGTCAGCAACTCGAAAAGGTCGATCATCGTCGGGCCGAGGACCAGCAGGATGATCCCCAGGCCCAGGATCACCACGGTGCCCGCATCTTCGAGGGAGAATCTCATCGTCGCATCTCCGCTCAGATCGACCGGCGGAAGAACCGCCCGGTGATGCCCTGGGGCAGGATCCTGAGCAGGATCACCGCGACGAACAGCATCGCCGCATCGCCCCAGACCGGTGTGGTCAGGAAGGTCATGACCTGGCTGATGGTGCCCAGCAGGCCGGAGGCCACGGAGGTGCCGACGACGATCGCCTCGCCGCCCACCACCACGGTGATGAAGGCCTTGGCGATATAGGCGGCGCCCATGTTGGGCACCACGCCGGCGACCGGCGCCAGGACGCCGCCGGCTAGCCCGGCCAGGCCGGCGCCGACGCCGAAGGTGACCATGTAGACGGTGGAAGGCGCGATCCCCAGGGCGGCCGCCATCTCCGGCTTCTGCATCGTGCCGCGGGCGATCAGGCCCAGCCGGGTGCGCTTCATCACCAGGTAGACGGCGATCAGCAGCAGCACCGCCAGCACGATCATGAACAGGGTGTACCAGCTGACCGTGTAGGTGCCGATCGGCAGGCTGCCCATCGGCGAGGAGACACCTTCGACCGTATTGCCGAAGATCATCGTCACGCCGCCGATCAGGAACAGGCTCAGGCCCCAGGTGGCCAGCAGGGTGTCGATCATCCGGCCGTAGAGGAAGCGGATCAGGCAGCGTTCGATGATCACGCCGATGATCCCCACAACGATCGGCGCGATCACCAGCATGGCGATCCAGATGTTGATGCCGTTCTTCACGCTGATCAGGACGGCATAGGCGCCCATCATCAGGAATTCGCCATGCGCGATGTTGATGACGCGCATCATGCCGAAGATGATCGCCAGGCCGATGCTGATCAGCACCAGCCCGGCGATCGCGTTCAGCACCTCGATGACGACGATAGCCGCGAGGTCCATGGAGCCTTCCGTACGGTCAAGCCGGTCGTTCGCTGACGGGGCGCCCTTCGCGAAGGCGCCCCGCCGGGGCTGGCGACTATTCGTCCAGCTTGATCACGTACATCGTGGTGTCGTCCGGATTGGCCTGCAGGTCGCAGACCGCCTGGGTGTCGGCGGGAGGAACCTGCTTGTACTCTTCCTTGATGCCCCAGGCGCGGTTCTCGATCTGCGCGACATAGACGTTGCGGATCGTGTGGTGCGTCTTCGGGTCGATCGTCACCTTGCCGGACGGTCCCTCGATCGACAGGCCGCTCTCCAGCGCCTCGATCACCTTCATCCGGTCGGTGTCGCCGGCCTTCTCCACCGCCTGGGCCCAGAGGTTGAAGCCCTCGTAGGTGCAGCAGCTGAGCTCGGTCAGCAGCGGCATGTCGTCGCCGTAGAAGGCCTTCAGGTCGGCCTTCCACTTGTCGTTGACCGGGTTCTGGATCTCCGGGAAATAGCCCAGCGCGTTGACGATGCCGTCGCTCTCCGACGGGTCCATCAGGATGATCTCGTTGCCGCCCGCACCGAAGGTGGTGGAGGCCATCGGGATCTCCTTCGTCATGCCCGCCGCCGCCCACTGGCGGTAGAAGGAGAGATGCGCGGAGCCGACCAGCACCGACATCAGGATGTCGGGCTTGGCTTCCTGGATCTTGGAGATCGTCGGGCCGAAATTGGTCACGTCCAACGGGAAGAAGTCAGTGGACAGCACCTCGCCGCCATTTTCCTTCACGTACTTCTTCACCCAGTCGGCGGTGATCTGGCCGTAATTGTAGTCCGCGGCCAGGGTATAGACCTTCTTGCCCCACAGGTTCATCACATAGGGCACCAGCTTTTCCACCGTCTGCGCCGGGGTGGTGCCGGTGGCGAACTGGTTGCGGTCGCAGACGCCGCCTTCATAAAGGGTGTTGTAGAAGTACAGGGTCTTGTAGCGGCGCAGCACCGGCCGGATCACCTCGCGGCTGGCGGAGGTGATGCCGCCATGCACGACGGCCGCCTTGTCCTTCAGCGCCAGCTGCTGGGCGTATTGCGAATAGAGCTGCATGTTCGACTGGGAATCGTAGTCGTTCAGCTTGATCTGCTTGCCCAGCAGGCCGCCCTTCTTGTTCAGTTCGTCGACCGCGAAGCGCAGCACCTTCGACATCGGCTGCCCGGCGATGTCCAGGAAGCCGCTCTCGTCATGGATGCCGCCCACGACGATCTCGTCCGCGGCCTGCGCCACCACCGGGAACATGCCGGCAATCGCCGCCGCCGACGCACCCGCTGCCGTGCCCGCCAGGAACGTGCGCCGGTCGACCTTCATCCGATTCCCCATCATTGCCTCCGAGTTCCCCGTGCCCGTCGCCCGGCCGGCAGACCACCGACCGGGTGCGGACACACCTGTTAGACTTGCCTGTTATCGTGCGGCGCTCTTGTGCGGCGCCGAATGCAACAGGCAGGGCATCGCAAGGGATGTGCCACGGGACACCGTCGGTTGCCGCACGGCGCCGTCGGTCCTGCCGCCGTGCGACGGTCACAGGCCGCAGGCCGCCGCGGCTTCGCCGCATCGTCGCGGAAAAACTGTCGTCTGCACCACGCCTACAGCTGGAGGCAGGGGGCTTCTGTTGCGGCGCAGCATTGTGCAGATGCCCAGGCTTCACGCCGTGAGGGCGCCGCCCGCACCCGTCAAACTGCAAACGTGTGCAGCATTTGCTCATCACAAAGGCAAAGACGGCAGCATGCTGCACTGAAAAGTGGCAATTTGGGCAGGCTGGGCAATGCCGGCAGCGCTACTTCCTGTTGCGCGGCGGCGGCGCGCCGGTCAGCAGCAGACGCGCCGCCGACCAGCAGGCGCGCTGGGCCGCCCTCAGGCCGTCGCCGCCCGTGGCCACGATCCGGCACCAGGCGCCGGCGCCGCCGGGCAGGATGCCGGCGGCCGCCTCGACCGGACCGGCCAGTTCGTCCAGCGCCGTCTGCAGCTGCGCCTGCAGGTGTTCGTGCCGGTCCGGCAGGCCCGGGGCCACCACCGCGAACCAGCCGCAGGCGCGACGCGGCCGTTCGCCCCCGGACAAAGCGGCGGCGAAGCCCTCTCCCGTCACCGTGCCGCGATCGGCGAACAGCAGCCGGCCGTCAGGCAGCCGCACCTCAAGGCTGTTGCGGTAAAGGCCGAACGGCTGCGGCACGGTGCTTTCGGCCGCATCCGGGTCGTGCGCGGCGATGCCGTCGCCCAGCAGCAGGACCGCATCCGGCGCCATCTCCACCGCGATCCGCTGGTCCAGCCCGCCGTCGGGAAAGACCAGCATCGGCTCCGGCAGGTATTCCAGATGGCTGCCCGGGGCCAGGTGCAGCGCGATGCGCTGCTCCGCCGCCGGCCGGCCGCGGCGCGCATGCACGATGGCGGCGGCCTGGGTGGTGATGTGCAGCGCCGCGCCGGGCTCCACCGCCACCCTCTGCCCCAGCCGCTCGCCGCCGAACAGGCCGCCGGACCCCGACTGCAGGATCGCCGTGGCGATACCCTCGGGCCGGTCGCCGAACCAGAACGGCCGCAGGAAGGCATAGGGATAGCGCACCCGCCGCCGGACCACCCGGCTGGTGCCGGCCGCATCGCGCGCGAAGGTCAGGTCAAGCTGCGGCATGCCGGCACCGCTGCCGGCCGCGAAGGCCGGTGCGGTGCCTCCCTCCGACAGCAGGGCGGCCGGCGACGCGGCCTCGCTCACCGGAACAGGACGTCGTGCTTCAGCGCCGCCACGATGGCATCGATCCCCTCGCCCGTGCGGCAGTTGGTCAGCAGCACCGGCCGGCCGTCCCGCACCGCGCGGGCCTCCGCCTCCATCTGCGCCAGGTCGACCCCGACATGGGGGGCCAGGTCGCTCTTGTTGATGATCAGCAGGTCGGACTGCACGACGCCGGGACCGCGCTTGCGCGGGATGTCGCCGCCGCCGGCGACGTCGATCACGAACATCCAGTAGTCGACCAGGTCCAGCGAGAAGGTGGAGGCCAGGTTGTCGCCGCCGCTCTCGATCAGGATCAGGTCCAGCCCCGCATAGCGCAGGTCCAGCTGGTCGGCTGCCGTCATGTTCAGGGTCGGATCCTCGCGGATCACGGTATGCGGGCAGGCGCCCGCCTCCACCGCCAGCACCCGCTCCGGGTCGATCAGGCCCGACCGGCGCACCCGCTCCGCATCCTCCTTGGTCACCAGGTCGTTGGTGATCACCGCCAGGTCGACCCCTTCCGCGCCCAGCGCGGGGATCAGCCGCTCCACCAGGGCGGTCTTGCCGGAGCCGACCGGCCCGCCGATCCCCACCCGCGCCGCGGCCGGCGCCTGCCCCGGCGAGGGGACCTCTGTGTCAATAATTGTCTGGCTCATCGCAGCATGTACTTCTGGTAGAAGGGCACCTCGGTCGCCGGCTCGCACATCAGCAGCTTGCCGTCGGCCCGCACCTCGAAGCTCTGCGGATCGACCTCGATCGCAGGCATCAGGTCGTTGTGCAGCATGTCGCGTTTCGACAGGTTGCGCACCGACTTGATCTGCACGAAGCGCTTCTGCACGCCGAGCTTGCGGCGGGTATCCGCCTCGATCGCCAGCTTCGACACGAAGGTCACGCCCAGATGGTGCTTGGCGGTGCCGATGCCGCCCCACATCGGCCGCTGGACGATGGGCTCGGCATTGATGGTGGAGCCGTTGCCGTCGCCCATCGCCGCCCAGGCGACGAAGCCGGACTTGATCACCATCCAGGGCTTGATGCCGAAGGACGCGCGCGGCCAGAGCACGACATCCGCCATCTTGCCCGGCTCCAGGGAGCCGACATGGTCGTCGATGCCGACGGCGCGGGCCGGGTTGATCGTCAGCTTGGCGATGTAGCGCTTGATCCGCTCATTGTCGGCGCGCTTCGTCTTTTCCTCCGGCAAGCGACCGATCCGCGCCTTCATCACCGCGGCCAGCTGCCAGCACTTCGCCGCGTTCTCCGCCAGCCGGCCCATACCTTGCGTGTCGGTGGCGAAGCAGGAGATCGCGCCCATGTCGTGCAGGAAATCCTCCGCCGCCATGCTCTGCGGCCGGATCCGGCATTCGGCGAAGGCGATATCCTCCGGCAGGTTGTAGTTCATGATATGGGCGAGCATCGTCATCGGCACGCCCTCGTCCAGCGCCAGGGGCGTGAACGGGTTGGTCGGGTTGGTCGAGGACGGGATCGCGTTCGGGTAGGAGTTCACCTTCAGGATGTCCGGCGAATGGCCGCCGCCGGCCCCCTCCACGTGGTACATGTGGATCACCCGGCCGGCGACGGCGGCCATGGTGTCTTCGCAATAGCCGAACTCGTTGATCGTGTCGGTGTGCAGGTGCACCGCGAAGTCCGCCCGGTCCGCCGCGATCAGCGAACCGTCGATCACCGCCGGCGCCGCGCCCAGATCCTCGTGGATCTTCACCCCCAGGCCGCCGCCGGCCACCGTCTCCGCCACCGCGTCGGGGTCGGAGGCGCCGCGCCCCAGGAAGCCGAAGTTCACGCAATACTCATCCGCGCCACGGATCAGCTGGCCCATGATGTTGGGGCCGGAGCAGGAGGTGTCGAAATGCGGCCCCGGCGACATGCCGATCATCGTCGTGCAGCCGCCGGCCAGGGCATGTTCCGCCTGCTGCGGCGACAGGAAATGGGCATGCCCCTCCACCACCCCGGCGGTGGCGATATAGGGATCGCCATGCACCATGGTGGTGTTCGGGCCGCAGACCATACCCGGGGTCACGCCGTCCATCACGTCGGGGTTGCCGGCCTTGCCGATGCCGACGATGCGGCCGTCGCGGATGCCGATATCGGCCTTCACGATACCCTGCACCGCGTCGATGATGGTGCAGTTCTGCACGCACATGTCGAGCGCGCCGCTGGCATAGGAGCCGCGGGGATTATAGCCCTCCCCGTCGCGCATCGACTTGCCCGCGCCGGTGGTCAGCTCGTCGCCGTAGGAGGTGTAGTCATGCTCGATCTCCGCCAGCAGGTCGGAATCGGCCAGCCGCACCATGTCGCCCCTGGTCGGTCCGTAGACGACGGAATAATCCTGCCTGGTCAGTTTCACCATTTCCCCGTCCCCCCTCAGGCGCCGCGATAGCCGCGGGCGCGGGCGGCGTCCAGCGCGCGCGCCCGCACGTTCGGCTCGTCCAGCGGCCCCTGCACCAGCCCGCCGAAGCCCAGCGCGCGGCGGTTGCCGGCGAAGGCGACCAGCCGCACCGTCTTCGGGATGCCGGGCTCGAAGCGCTGGCCGACGCCGGAGGGGCTGTCGAGCCGCATGCCGAAGGCCTTCTCCCGGTCGAACTCCAGGGCGCGGTTGACCTCGAAGAAATGGGCGTGGCTGCGCACCTGGATGTCGCGGTCGCCGCGGTTCACCACCTCGACCTCGACCGCGTCGCGGCCGGCATTCAGCTCCAGCTCGTCGTCGGCGCAGATGATCTCGCCCGGCACCACCGCGCCCGCCTCCGGCGCGATGGGGGAGAACACGACCATCATCTTGGTGCCCTCCGGGAAGCAGCCCTCGGCGCAGATCACCGGGATCATCGCGGGCACGCCGGGCATCACGTCGGCGGCGGTCAGGGTCTTGCCCGCCATGTCGATGATCTCCTCGTAGGGCATGCCGCGGCGGGCGGCATGCATCATCTCGTCGGTGATCAGGGCGACCGCTTCCGGATGGCTCAGCTTCACGCCGTCGCGGCGGTTGCGCCGGGCGAACTCCGCGGCGGTGAAGATCGTCAGCCGCTCCAGCTCGGTGGGGGTGAGGTTCATCATCGGCGGCACTCCTCCTTCGCGGCGGGGATCGGGATGCAAGTCAGGCGGCGGTCAGGTGGCGAACAGGCTGGCGGACCGGCCCGGCTGGCGCAGCATCGCGATTTCCGCCAGCGGGTTGAAGCTTTCCAGGACGGCATCCTCTTCGACCGGCGCCGCCGCGAGGTCTACGAGAAGCGGCAGCAGCACGGTCAGGATCGCCTGCTGGCCCAGCGCGCCCAGTCGGCCCAGCCGGACGGCGGCGGTGCAGAGCGCGGCGGTGAAGCCGTAGCCGGAGAGCAGCAGCGCCTCATGTTCGGCCAGGCCCAGGCCGCGCCACAGCGCGCCCTCGACCACCGGGCGGTGACCCTTCATGCCGCCGCCGCGGATTGTCGCCTGCAGCGCTGATGCACCGGCGGTGCCCAGCCGCGTGTGACTGGCCAGCAGGGCCGCGCCGGCGCGTGCGGAGCCGGCGCGTTCCGCCGGCACCAGCAGGCAGGCCTCGACCTCCGCGTCCAGTGCGGCGAGGCGATCCGCATCGCCACCGGCCTGCCAGGCCCGGCGCACGACCAGCCGGTCGAACGGCGCCCAGCGCTCGGCCAGCAGCGACCCGATCGCCGCCTGCAGCCCGTCGGAGCGGACCATGCCGTCGGCCAGCATGCCCTCCAGCCCCCAGGAAAAGCCGAAGGCGCCGGACGGGAACTGGCCGTCGCCGTGCTGCAGCAGCAGAAGCAGCTGCTGCAGGTCGGTCGCGGAGGAGGCAGGGGTGTCAGTCATCCACCACGGCGACCCGGCCGCCGCCCAGCAGCGGCTGCAGCCGCGCGGTGTAGAGTTCCACGGGCCCGTCGCGGGCGACCAGCAGGTCGGCGCCGTCGAAGCGCACCTTCCAGTGCAGGTTGCCGGCGTTGTAGCCCAGCTCCACCGCCGCGGCGGCGTCCGCTGGGCGCAGCCGCAGCCAGGCCTGCTCGCCCAGCCGCACGACGATGGCATGGTCATGTTCCAGCAGCAGCACCGCGCCGTCGCCCATCCGTTCGTCGCGGGCCAGTGCGATGGCGCAGTCGGTGCCCTTGTCGCCGGTGATCCGCAGCCGCCGCCGCCCGACATCCTGCGGCGGCACCTGCAGGTATTCGATGCCGCCGTGATGGCCGACATGGTGGAGCCTGTGGGCGAGGTCCGGCTCGGCCGCATAGCCGAGGATCTTGGTGAGCTGCAGCATAGCCGGATCGTTCCACCATTGCTGCGCCGCAGCAAGGGGGAATGCATACCTCCGTCCCCACCTCGCGCATTGGCGCGGCCCGGCGGCCCCGATAAGATCCGCCTCAAAGCCTTGCGTACCCAAAGATTGCGTATCCCCGGGAGGAACCAATGTCCGCACTGACCCAGTCCCATGTGCGCGGCCGCACCGACGTGCCGCTTCTGGACATGACCATCGGCCAGAATTTCGAGGAAGTGGCGGCGCGGCACGGCAATCGCGACGCGCTGGTGGTGCGCCACCAGGACATCCGCTGGTCCTATGCGGAGATGAACGCCAAGGCCGACCAGCTGGCCGCCGCCCTGGTGGCGCAGGGCCTGACCAAGGGCGACCGGATCGGCATCTGGTCGCCCAACCGCTACGAATGGGTGCTGACCCAGTACGCGACCGCGAAGGTCGGCCTGGTGCTGGTCAACATCAACCCCGCCTACCGGGTGTCGGAACTGGACTATGCGCTGAACAAGGTCGGCTGCAAGGCGCTGATCCTCTCGCCGCAGTTCAAGACCTCCAACTATGTGGAGATGGTGCAGAGCCTGATCCCGGAGCTGGACAAGGCGACACCCGGCGCATTGGAAAGCGCGCGCTTCCCCGCGCTGAAAATGCTGATCCAGCTGGGCCCGGAGCCGGCGCCGGGCATGCTGTCCTTCGACGAGGTGATGTCCCGCGCCGACGAAGGCCGCGCCGAGGCGGAGAAGCTGGCGCAGACCCTGACCCCGGACGATCCGATCAACATCCAGTTCACCTCCGGCACGACGGGTTCGCCGAAGGGCGCCACCCTCACCCACCGCAACATCCTGAACAACGGCTATTTCATCGGCGAATACATGAAGCTGGGGCCGGAGGACCGGCTCTGCATCCCGGTGCCGCTGTACCACTGCTTCGGCATGGTGCTGGGCAACCTGGCCTGCACCACCCATGGCAGCGCCATGATCTATCCCGACGAGGCGTTCGAGCCCGGCGCGGTGCTGAAGACGGTGCAGGAGGAGAAGTGCACCGCCCTGCACGGCGTGCCGACGATGTTCATCGCCGAGCTGGCGCATCCCGACTTCAAGAGCTTCGACCTGTCGAGCCTGCGCACCGGCATCATGGCGGGCTCGCCCTGCCCGATGGAGGTGATGAAGCGGGTGGTCAGCGAGATGCACATGTCGGAGGTCACCATCGCCTACGGCATGACCGAGACCAGCCCCGTCTCCTTCATGTCGACCACCGCCGACCCGCTGGAGCGCCGCGTCTCCACCGTCGGCCGGATCTTCCCGCATCTGGAGGTGAAGGCCGTCGACGGCGACGGCAATGTGGTGCCGGTCGGCCAGCCGGGCGAGCTCTGCACCCGCGGCTATTCGGTGATGAAGGGCTATTGGAACGACGAGGAGCGCACCGCGGAGTCGATCGACGCGGACGGCTTCATGCATACCGGCGACCTGGGCACCATCGACGCCGAGGGCTATTGCAACATCGTCGGCCGGGTGAAGGACATGATCATCCGCGGCGGCGAGAACGTCTATCCGCGCGAGGTGGAGGAGTTCCTCTACCGCCACCCGAAGATCGCGGACGTGCAATGCTTCGGCGTGCCGGACGAACGGTTCGGCGAGGAGCTCTGCGCCTGGGTGGTGCTGAAGCCGGGCGAGACCGCGGACCAGGAGGAGATCCGCGACTTCTGCCGCGGCCAGATCGCCCACTACAAGATCCCGCGCTACGTGAAGTTCGTCGAGGCCTTCCCGATGACCGTCACCGGCAAGGCACAGAAGTTCGTCATGCGCGAACAGATGACCGGCGAACTGGGGCTGAAGGAAGCGCAGACGGCGTAGCGGTGTAGCGGCGCACCTGAAACGGCTCCAACGTTCTCCCC
>NZ_JBHRTR010000009.1:20604-50494 GCF_042646425.1 Marinibaculum pumilum | reverse complement strand
CCGAGGGTCGCGACGATACAAGGACGCTGCGCAGCGTCACCGTCCTGCCACGGTCCTCGGCTCGGCGGCCGAGGACGACGGCAATAGGGAGGATGACGTCCAGGCAGACGGAGCGAAGGACAGGGATCTGACGATGGCGGATGAAGATGCGACGGACGGCACGCAGCCCTGGGCCGCGGTGCAGTGGCCGCTGGTGCCGGGCCGCACCGCGCTGGTGGTGATCGACCCGCAGAACGACTTCCTGCACGACGAGGGCTGGTATGCCGCCTCCGGCGTGGACGTGGCCCATATGCAGGCGACGGTCGGGCCGATCCGCGACCTGGTGGCGGCCGCGCATGACCGGCAGGTGCCGGTGATCTGGACCCGCCACGGCTTTCGCGACGGCCGCGACGCCGGCGTCTTCTACCACCTGCGCCCGTTCCTGAAGGAGGGCGGCCTGCGCCAGGGCAGCTGGGGCTACGAGGTGCTGGACGGCCTGGGCGCCCGGCCCGACGACTGGTATATTGAGAAGACTCGCCTCAGCGCCTTCTACAACACCAACCTGGAAGGCGTGCTGCGGGCGGTGCAGGCGGAGACCGTGCTGTTCTGCGGCGTGCTGACCAACCAGTGCGTCGCCGCCACCTCCAAGGACGCCAATTTCCGCGACTTCAAGCCGATCGTGGTGGCGGAGGCGGTGGGCACCACCCTGCCCCACCTGCACGACCCGGCGCTGGAGATGATCCGGGTCGGCTGGGGCGAGGTCCGCGACCTGGACGGCGTGCTGGCGGAGCTGCGGGCCCTGCCGCTGTCCAACAGCGGCGCCGGCTGAGCGGCTGCCCCCTGCAGCGTTGCCGGCCTTTTTGGGGATAGGTCGTTCCCGGGCTTGACCCGGGAACCCATTCCGCAAGCCGCTCAGTTACCGCAAAGCTGGCGGAATGGATCCCGGCCCCGAGGACTTCCCTGGGCCGGGATGACGGTTGGCGTTGCGGCACCGCTTTCGCCCGGGAGCGGCAGCACCTCACGCCACCGCGGCACGGGCGACGATGTCGGCCAGGTCCGGGCCGTTGGCCAGGGTGCCGATGACGCCGGCATGGCGGCCGCACAGGCGGGAGTCGATGTAGCGCCCGGCCACTGTCTCCGGGCTGTGTCGCAGCATCTCAGCGGCCTGCAGGGCCAGGGCCATGCGGGTGACGATGGAGCGGGCATTGCCCTCGTCATTGGCGCGGGCGCCCAGGTCGTCGTTCAGCTCGTCGAGGAAACGGCCATGCGCTTCGTCCGCCGTGCCGGGCGCGGAGACCTCCGCCATGAAGGCCTCCAGCGCGCCCTCCTCCCGCCGCAGGGCGCGCAGCACGTCCATGCACATCATGTTGGAGGTGCCCTCCCAGATCGAGTTCAGGGGCGCTTCCCGGTACAGCCGCGCGACCGGGTTCTCCATGATGAAGCCGTTGCCGCCATGCACCTGCACCGCCTCGTAGACGAAGGCGGCGGCGCGCTGGCAGTTCCAGAACTTCATCACCGGGGTGGCGGTGCGGGCGAACAGGCGTTCGCCGTCGTCGGTTTCCATGGCATCGGTCGCCCGTGCGACCCGCAGTGCGGCAAGGGTCGCTGCCTCGCTCTCCAGCGCCAGGTCGGCCAGCACATTGGCCTGCATCGGCAGCTCCGACATGACCTGGCCGAAGCCGTTGCGGCTGCCGGCATGGTTCAGCGCCAGGGTCAGGGCCTGGCGCATCAGCCCGGCGGAGCCGATTGCGAAGTCCAGCCGGGTCAGGTGGGCGTGGGACAGGATCTCCGCGATGCCGCGCCCCTCCTCCCCCACCAGCATGGCGCGGGTGCCCTCGAACTCCACTTCGCTGGAGGCGTTCGAGCGGTTGCCGCACTTGTCCTTCAGGCGCTGCAGGAAGACCCGGTTCAGGCTGCCGTCCGGCAGCACCCGGGCGACCAGGAAGCAGCTGATACCGCTCTCCGTCCGCGCCAGGGTGTAGAAGCCGTCGGAGGTGGGGACGGAGAAGAACCATTTATGCCCGGTCAGCTCGTAGATCCGGGCACCATCCTCGGTGCCGGCGAAGCGGCCAATGGTCTGGGTCTGCCGCAGGTCGGAGCCGCCCTGCTTCTCCGTCATCGCATAGCCGATGACCGCGGCGCGCTTGTCCGCCAGCGGCAGGCGACGCGGGTCGTAGTCGGCGGCGATGGTCCTGTCGTGCCAGAGCGCGAATTCCGGCCGGTCGGAGAAGCCGGCGGCGGCGGCATAGGCCATGCCGGTCGGGCAGCCGACCCCGTTCTCCACCTGGTTCCACAGGTGGGACAGCACCGCGCGGGCGAAATGGCCGCCGGCCTGCCCGTCCCGCTTCGCCGTCCAGGCCAGGCTGTGCACCCCGTGGCCGAAGGCCAGGCCCATCAGCTCGTGCCAGGCGGGGTGGAAGTCGACCCAGTCCAGGCGATGGCCGTAGCGGTCGAACAGGCGCAGCTCCGGCTCATGCGCATTGGCCAGGTGCGCGGCCTCCTGCACATCCGGATCCCCGGCCAGCGCGCCGACCGCCGCGGCACGTTCCGCGCACCAGGGCGCATGGCGGGCCACCTGTTCGCGCAGCACGACATCGCCGGTGAAAGCGTTGTAGCCGCTGCAGGGCCGCGCCTGGTTGCGCACCTCATGGGTCCGCGGCTGCGGTGCTACGAGGTCTCGGGCCTGGCTCATCCTTCGTCTCCTCCGTCTTCGCCGGTGTCGGTCCCGGCTTCGGCATTCCGCACCATGTTCAAGCAGGCCCTGGCCACCTGTGCCGCCAGCCGCTCCAGTTCCGCGCCGCGGGGCGGCGCCTCGCGCGCCAGCGGCAGGATCAGCGGCTCCATCATCGCGCCGACCAGGCAGGTCGAGACCAGGTCCGCCGGCAGGTCGGCGAAGGCGCCGCTGCGTCGCCCCTCGTCGATCAGGCGGGCGAACTGCGCCGCCAGCGCATCACGGTAGCGCAGTCGCGCCGCATCGATGGCGGGGTCGCAGGGCTCCGCGATCAGCGCATAGGCGAGCCGCGGCTCGCCCGCCGCACGGCGCACGAAGCCGGCCACCGCGTCGCGCAGCCGCCCGGCCGGATCGCCACCGCCGTCGATGATCGCCGCGACCACATCCGCCTCCCGCTCCGACACCCGGGCCAGCACCTGCACGCAAAGAGCGGCCTTGGAGTCGAAGTAGCGGTAGACCGATCCCGTTGCCACGCCGGCCCGTGCGGCGATGGCGGAGATCTGCGCCGCCGGCCAGCCGCCCTCCGCGACCAGGGCGCGGGTCGCCCGCAGAAGGGCCTCGGTGGTGTCGTCGATCTGCTGCCGCCGGAGCTGCGCACGCGCCATGTGAACCTCAATTCATCATTGATGAAGCATGGTTCATTCCAGCATCGGAAGCAACCGTCATGCCGGGCGCGCGCGCCTTCCCTGCGGCACGGCCGGTTCCCTCCGCCGGCAGCTTCGACGCATGATGCGGCCCGCATGACGGACGGGTAGCGGAAAGGAAGGGTTGAAATGGAATACCGGCAGCTTGGCGCATCGGGCCTGAAGGTCCCGGTGCTGAGCCTGGGCACCGCCACCTTCGGCGGCGGCACCGAGTTCTTCCGCAAATGGGGCGCGACCGAGGTGGCGGAGGCCAGCCGCATGGTCGACATCTGCCTGGAGGCGGGCGCCTGCCTGTTCGACACCGCCGACGTCTATTCCGCCGGCCTGGCGGAGGAGATCCTGGGCCAGGCGATCAAGGGGCGGCGCGACCGGCTGCTGATTTCCACCAAGGCCAGCTTCCCGATGGGCGCCGGGCCGAACGATATCGGCTCCTCCCGCCACCACCTGACCGCGGCGGTCGAGGCGAGCCTGCGCCGGCTCGGCACCGACCATGTCGACCTGTTCCAGCTGCACGGCTTCGACGCGACCACCCCGGTGGAGGAGGTGCTGCGCACCCTCGACGACCTCGTGACCGCGGGGAAGCTGCGCTATATCGGCTGTTCCAACTTCTCCGGCTGGCACCTGATGAAATCCCTGGCGGTGGCCGACCGCTACGGCTGGCCCCGCCATGTCGCGCACCAGGCCTACTACTCCCTGTTGGGGCGGGAGTTCGAGTGGGAACTGATGCCGCTGGCGCTCGACCAGAAGGTCGGCACCGTGGTCTGGAGCCCGCTGGCCGGCGGCCTGCTGTCCGGCAAGGTCGGCCGCGGCCGCAGCGCACCCGACGGCAGCCGGGTGGCGGCCCTGGGCGGCACCGGCCCGGCGGTGCCGGAGGAGCGGCTCTATGCCGTCACCGACGCGCTGGAGGCGATCGCCGCAGAGGTCGGCCGCAGCGTCTCGCAGGTGGCGCTGAACTGGCTGCTGCAGCGGCCGACCGTCGCCACGGTGGTGATCGGCGCGCGTACCGAGGCGCAGCTGCGCGACAATCTGGGCGCCGCGGACTTCGCCCTGGATCCGGGCCAGATGGAGCGGCTGGACAAGGCCAGTGCCGTCATGCCGGTCTATCCCTACTGGCATCAGTGGCAGGTCTTCGCCGGGCGGAACCCGCCGCCCGTGCCGACCCCGGTGCCGGTGCGCCGCCCTTGAGACCGCCGCAGCCGGCCGAGTCCGTCGCCGCCCTCGAACCGTCGCCGCCCCCGGGATGAGCGAGCCGCCGCTTTCGCCGGACATCTACCGGGCGGCCCTGCCATCGGTGCCCGACCGGCCGCTGCCGGAGATGCCGGCCACCCTCTACGGCTATGTCTGGAAGGTCAGCACCCGCCAGCAGGTCAGGCTCTGCCTGCTCAGCCTGCTGGTCTTTCCGCTGACCCTGGCGCCGCTGGAACTGCAGCGCCGCATCGTCGACGGGGCGATCGAGGGCGGCGACCTGCGGCTGCTGCTCCTGCTCGGCGGAGTCTACCTGGCCGCCATCATCTGTCTCGCCGCGCTGAAATATGTCCGCAACACCTACGCCAACCGGGTCGGCGAAGGCGTGGTCCGCATCCTGCGCAAGCGGATCGCCGACAACGAGGCGGTCGGCGAGGAAACCGACCACGGCACCCGGCAGGCGATCCTCTCGGCGGAGGCGGAGAAGGTCGGCGGCTTCGTTGCGGAGAGCATCGCGCTGCCCTTCCTGCAGGGTGGCATCATCGTCAGCGTCGCCGCCTACATGCTGGTTGTGCAGCCGCTGATCGCCGCGGTGGCGATCGGCTTCCTGGTGCCGTCCCTTCTGGTGGTCGGCCTGACCCAGCCGCGCCTGAACCGGCTGTCGAAAGACAAGATCACCCTGGTGCGGCGGCTGGGCGAACAGGTCCTGGGCGAGGCCGGGGCGCATGGCAACGAGGCCGGGGGCGAAGAACACCGGGAGACGGGCAGCGACAGCGGTGCACGGGGGCCGGAACGGCACATCCAGCGCATCTACTATCTGCGCCTGCACTTCGCGGCGGTGAAGTATGCGGCCAAGGCGGTCACCAACCTGATCAACCATCTGGGGCCGTTGAGCGTGCTGGTGCTGGGCGGCTGGCTGGTGATCCAGGGTGAGGCGCAGGTCGGTACCATCGTCGCCTTCATGTCCGGCTATGAGCGCATGACCAACCCGGCCCGCGACCTGCTGAACTTCTATCGGCGCCTGTCGTTGATGCGGGTGCAGTACCGGCTGGTGCGGGACACTGCCGGCAATGCCGATGCAGGCGGTGCCGACGGTGGCCCGCCGCAGCCGGCCTGACCGGCTTCGGCGGTGATCCGGGAACCAGGCTGCCGCGTATTCCGTTCGAGAATGGCCGGGACATCCGCCCGGCCCGTCGAAGCAGCCAGAAGGGGGCCGATGCCGGCCCGCATGTCATGACAGGCGACACGCAAACCGTCCGCCCGTATTGGCGCAGGCTGGGCAGCGCCCTGCTGCTGGCATCCTGCGTCGCCGTGCTCGGCGCGGCTGCGGCACCGGCGCCGACTCCCGATGCGTCGCGGACGATCGCCGATCCGGCCGCACCGACGATCCTGTCCGCGCCGGCATTCCGGATGCCGCCATCCGCAGCCGCAGCCGGCAGCGGCCAGCCCCTGACATCGCTTGACCGCGGCCGCGACGACCTCGCCAAGGTCTACCGCTCCCTCAACGGCGGCTACTGAACGCCCCCCACCCGGGCGCTCCGCGGCCCATGGCAGGCCGACAGCGATTCCTTGCAAAATTGCTTCTATTTTAGAAGCGACCGTGGCAAAATGCTTCTGTTTTAGAAGCAATCGGTTCCCCTACCCGAGAGGCAACCTGCCATGTCGTCGCCCGAGACCGCTCCCGCCGCCGCGCCGCCGGTGGATCCCGGCATCGCACCGCTCGACCCGCCCTATCCGCCCGAAGCGCAGGCCTGGCTGGCGGCCGCCATGCCGAAGGACAGCCCGGTCCCGCCGCTGGCCCTGTTCCGCGTCTTCGCCCGCCATCTGCCGCTGGCGGAGGCGATGCACCCGCTGGGCCGCTGGTTCCTGACCTCTGGCGGCGGCACGGCCAGCCTGACGGTGCGCCAGCGGGAACTGGTGATCCTGCGCATCACGGCGCTCTGCGGGGCGCTCTACGAATGGGCGGTGCATGTGCAGAGCTATGCCGATCGCGCCGCCCTCGATGACGCCCAGATCGCCGCCACCCGGGGCGCCGGTCCCGATGCGCCCTGCTGGACGGCACAGGAGCGGCTGCTGCTGCGGGCCGTCGACGCCCTGCACCGGGACTGCGATATCCCCGATGCGCTGTGGCCGGACCTGCGGGCGTCGTTCGACGTGCCGGCGCAGCTGGAGATCCTGTTCCTGTCCGGCTGGTATCGCACCATCAGCCAGGTGGTGAATGCCGCCCGCGTCGCGCCCGAACCCTGGGCGCCGCTGCCTGAGGTACCGACCCCGGCCTGACACCCCACGCCCGGGAGGATGCCCGGCACCGCTTCGCGATCGCCCGGCCCTTCCGCTAGACTGCAGTCCCAACAGGATTGCGGGCAGACAAGGGGCGGACGACCGCTGCGGCATGCGCGACGAAGCACGGAGCCTGATACCGGTCCCGGTCGAGACATTGCGCGAGGTGCTGGAGCACATGCCGCTCGGCCTTGCCGTCTTCGACCCGGACCGCCGGCTGGAGATGTGGAACGAGGCCGTGATCCGGCTCCTGCGGCTGCCGCGGGACAAGGTGGTGCGCGGCCAGACCATCGACTGGTTCATGTACTACTGGGCGCAGCAGGGCGCCTTCGGCGAGGGCGACCATGACGAGATCGTGGCCGGGCGCCTGGCGCGGATCTACAGCGGGCAGGTCCGGCGCTCCGAATTCGGCAGCATTTCCAGCTTCGTGCTGGAGGTCGCCTTCCACCTGCTGCCGGACGGGCGCCTGGTCTGCATCTATGCCGATGTCAGCGACCGGAAGCGCCGCAACCGGCAGATCCGCGACCTGGCCTATAACGACGACCTGACCGGTCTGCCCAACCGGGCGGCCTTCTTCGAGGCCCTGCACCGCCTGCTGGACCTGCGCCAGGTCTTCACCCTGGCGATCGTCGACCTGGACGGCTTCAAGTCGATCAACGACCGGCACGGCCACGCCACCGGCGACCGGATCCTGGAGATCGTGGCAGAGCGCTGCCGGCCACAGCTGGGGCCTGAGGACGTGATGGGCCGGATCGGCGGCGACGAGTTCGCCCTGCTGCTGCCCGAACGCCGCGGCGACGCGCCCGATCGGGCGGCCGGCCTTCTTGCCGGGCTGCGGGAGGCATGTGCCGTCCCGATCGACATTCCGGACGACGGCCGGGCCGCCGGATCGCGTACCGACGTCGCGCCTGCCACCGGGCCGCTGACCATCGGGATGTCGATCGGCGCGGCGCATCATCCGGAGGACGGGACCTCCGCCTCCGCCCTGCTGCGCTGCGCGGACCGGCGCATGTACGACGACAAGAACAGCCGCCGGGCCGCGCGTTGAGCCAGCCGCGCCGATGAAGGAACCGGACCTCGGACAGCCCGAGAGCCTCGCCGACATCGACGCGGAGGTGTTGCAGCTGGTCCTGGACCAGCTGCCGATCGGCCTGGCGGTCTATGGCCCGGACCGGCGGCTGAAGCTCTGGAACGTCCTGGCGCTGCGCATCCTGAACCTGCCGGCGGATCTGATCGCCTATGACATGCCGTTCGCGCATGTCGCGCGCTATGTCGCCGAACGCGGCGGCTATGGCCCGGGCGATCCGCAGGCCCTGGCGGCCGCGCGGGCCGATTTCGCCTTTTCCCAGGCCTATCACCGCACGGAGTTCCGCGACGAAAGCGGCGGCGCCTGGGAGTCCGTCGGCCGCCGGCTGGACGATGGCAGCCTGATCTTCACCTACGCCGATGTCAGCGAGCGGCGCGCCCGCGAACAGTGGGTGAAGGACCTCGTCTATCGCGACCAGCTGACAGGGCTTGCCAACCGGAGGGGCTTCTTCAGGGCGTTGGAGGCGCAGCTGGACCAGGGCCGACCCTTTGCGGTCGCGATCGCCGATCTGGACCGCTTCAAGACGGTCAACGACAGCCACGGCCATGCCGCGGGCGATGCGCTTCTGGCCGCTGTCGCCGAGCGTATGGCGCAGCGGCTGGAAGAGGGCGACATGCTGGCCCGCCTGGGCGGGGACGAGTTCGGCCTCCTGCTCGCGGCTCGGCGCTCCCTGCGCGACCTGACACCGCTGCTGGACGGGCTGCGGCAGGCCTGCGCCGAGCCCTTTGCGCTTTCCCCCTTTGCGCCTTCCCGGGGGGAGGTGGTGCGGATTGCCGTGTCGATCGGCCTGGCGCACCATCCCGCCGACGGTGGCACGGTCGGCGACCTGCTGCGGCAGGCCGACAGGCGCATGTACGCCGACAAGCAGCGGAACAGGCGCGCGGCCCCATGAAGGCCGGGCTCCGGCAGCGAACTGCCGGGCGGGATGCCGGCTGGCCGGGTGCCGCTCGCAGCCTGCGTGGGCGGCCGCGCCGATTGGGGAGGCCAACCTGAGCAAGAGCGACGACAAGACGGTCGGGGACAAGGCAGGGGGGACGGACGGCACCGGTCGCATCTCCCGCCGCACGCCGCGCCCGGGACAGGCCGTCCGCGGCAGCCGGACCGGCCGGCCGCTGATGGCCGCCATGGACCTGCTGGGCCGCCGCTGGACCCTGCGCATCGTCTGGGAGCTGTCCCAGGCGCCGGCCGGCTTTCGCGACCTGCAGGCGCGCTGCGGCGGGATGTCCGCCAGCGTGCTGTCCACACGCCTGCGGGAACTGCAGGAGGCGGGGCTGGCCGAACCGGCCCGGAAGGAAGGATGGGCGCTCACCCCGCTGGGGGCGGACCTGGTGCATGCCCTGATGCCGCTCGCCGGCTGGGCGGAGCGCTGGGCCGGCAGCCTCGGAACAGGAGATGCCTAATTCACACATATTTTTCGTATGAATTAAGATCATTTGAAAGCATGGTGTAAAATTCGAACTCTCACATGTGAGTTCGGAAATTGAGGCGACACCATGTCACCGATATCGACCGCCATCGCCAGCCCGCCCGCCGCCCGGCAGGACAGGACCGCCGCGCCACAGTCGCGCATGACCGCGGAAGCGCGGGCTGCAACACTGTCGGACCGCGTTGCCGGCAAGCCGGCGGATGCGGTTCTGCGTGACGCCATCGCGGCCACCGCTCCCGGCCGCATCGCGATGGTCACCTCATTCGGTGCGGACTCCGCCGTTCTCCTGCACATCGCCGCGTCCGTGGATCCCGCCCTGCCGGTGATCTTCCTGGATACCGGCAAGCTGTTCGGGGAGACCCTGCGCTATCGCGATGCGCTGGTGGCGCGGCTGGGCCTGACCGACGTGCGCAGCATCGAACCCGATGCCGCCGACCTGAAGGCGGAGGATCCCGACGGCATCCTCTGGGCCGGCCGGCCGGACCGCTGCTGCTATGTCCGCAAGGTACTGCCGCTGCAGCGCGCACTGGATGGCATCGACACCTGGATCACCGGCCGCAAGCGCTTCCAGGGTGGCGAGCGCAGCCGCCTGGCGGTGGTCGAAAGCCTGGACGGCCGGGTCAAGGTCAATCCCCTGGCCCACTGGTCGCAGGACGATATCGCCGCCTATTTCGACCGCCACGACCTGCCGCAGCATCCGCTGAAGGCCGACGGCTACCTGTCGATCGGCTGCATGCCCTGTACCGACCGCGCCAGCGACCCGGGCGACGCCCGCTCCGGCCGCTGGGCCGGCCAGGCCAAGACCGAATGCGGCATCCACCTCGCCATGCCCGCCCCCGCCCGCTGAGCGGCCGACAGCCACCGCCATCCCGCAAGACCCACTCCCGACGGATATCCCCATGGACCATCTCGACCGCCTGGAACACGAGAGCATCTACATCCTGCGCGAAGCGGTGCACCGCTTCGAGAAGCCGGCGATGCTCTGGTCGCTGGGCAAGGATTCCAACGTCATGTTCTGGCTCGCCCGGAAGGCCTTCCTGGGCGAGATTCCCTTCCCGCTGGTGCACCTGGACACCGGGCTGGAATTCCCGGAGGTCTATGCCTTCCGCGACCAGTACCGCGACGAATGGCGGCTCAACCTGATCGCCGACGACTGCCCGCCGATCGAGGCGGTCGACCAGGACCTGCCGCCGGACAGCCGGGTCGCCGCGCGCAAGACCCTGGGGCTGAAGCAGGCCATCGCCCGCTACGAATTCGACGCCATCATCGCCGGCATCCGCCGCGACGAGCAGGCGACCCGCGCCAAGGAGCGGGTGTTCAGCCCGCGCGCCGACGACGGCTCCTGGGACGTGAAGGAACAGCCGCCGGAGTTCTGGAACCACTACAACCTGGACACCCCGCCCGGCATCCATGTCCGCGTGCATCCGCTGCTGCAATGGACCGAGGTGGATATCTGGCGCTACATCCAGCGCGAGAACATCCCGATCGTGCCGCTCTACTTCGCGAAGGACGGCAAGCGCTTCCGCTCGCTCGGCGAGATCGGCATCACCAAGCCGATCGACAGCGACGCCGCCGATATCGACGCAATCATCGCCGAGCTGCAGACCACCCGCGCGCCGGAACGCGCCGGGCGCACCATGGACCACGAGGCGGAGAACGCCTTCGAGCGCCTGCGCTCCAGCGGCTATATGTGAGGACAGCATGACCGGCACACCGAGCACCGACGGCATCTATCCCGTCGTCATCCTGGGCCATGTCGACCATGGCAAGTCCACCCTGATCGGCCGCCTGCTGCACGACACCGGCCGCCTGCCCGACGGCAAGCTGGCGGAGCTGGAAGCGGCGGCGAAGCGGCGCGGCGCGGCACTGGAATGGGCCCATGTCACCGACGCCCTGCAGCTGGAGCGCGACCAGGGCATCACCGTCGACACCACCCGGATCTGGTTCCCGACCGCGGCGCGCACCTACCAGATCATCGACGCGCCCGGCCATGCGGAATTCCTGCGCAACGCGGTGACCGGCGCGGCGGCGGCGGAGGCGGCAATCCTGCTGGTCGACATCGCCCGCGGGCTGGAGGCGCAGACCCGGCGCCACGCCTATCTGGCGCGGCTGCTGGGCATCCGCCGCCTGATCGTCGCGGTCAACAAGATGGACCTGGTGGACTATGCCTCGGCCCGCTACACCCAGGTGACCACGGAACTGGAGGGCTATCTGTCGGAGATCGGCCTGGAGGCCGACTTCATGGTGCCGATCTCGGCCCGTCACGGCGACGGGGTGGCGGCGCCCTCCGCCGACATGCGCTGGTGGACCGGCCCGACCCTGCTGCAGGCGCTGGACGCCCTGCCCGATACCGCGGCCCCGCGGGAGCGGGCGCTGCGACTGCCGGTGCAGGACATCTACCGCCGCGACGACAAGCGGATCCTGGTCGGCCGGATCGAGGCCGGGCGGGTGCGGGTCGGCGACACCGTCGACATCGCGCCGGGCGGCCAGCAGGCCAAGGTCGCCGGGCTGGAGACCTGGAACGGCGCCGTGCAGCTGGCCGCGACGGCCGGCGAGTCGGTCGCGCTGACCCTGGACAAGCCGGTCTTCGTGGAGCGCGGCCATGTCCTGGTGGCGCCCGCCGCCCCGGCGGCGCAGTCCCATGCCGTCGCGGTGCGCCTGTTCTGGCTGGACCGGACGCCGCTGAAGCCGGGCGACCGGCTGACCTTCAAGCATCTGACCGCCAGCTATCCGGTGACGGTGGAGGCGATCCGCCACCTGGTGGACGTGGAGACCCTGGCCGAGCAGCCGGCCGACGAGGTGCCGCAGAACGCCGTCGCCGACCTGGTGCTGCGCAGCACCCGGCCGATCGTCTTCGACGCCCATGACGAGGATGCGGTGACCGGCCGCGGCGTGCTGGTGCGCGACTACCGGGTCGCCGGCGGCTGCCTGCTGCTGGAAGGCGCCGATACGGTGAAGGCGCAGAACATCACGGCGGTCTCCACCTCCGTCGGCCCGGCGGAGCGCGCCGCGGCGAACGGCCATCTGGGCGGCGTGATCTGGCTGACCGGCCTGTCCGGTGCCGGCAAGTCGACCCTGGCGATGGGCGCGCAGTCGCTGCTCTTCTCCCGCGGCTGGCAGGTCACCGTGCTGGACGGCGACAATCTGCGCCATGGCCTGAACCGCGACCTGGGCTTCTCGGCCGAGGAGCGGGCGGAGAATATCCGCCGCACCGCCGAGGTGGCGAAGCTGTTCGCGGATTCGGGCATGATCGTGGTCGTCTCCCTGATCTCCCCCGCCCGCGCCGACCGCGCCGCCGCCCGCGAGGTCGCCGGCGCCCATTTCCGCGAGGTGCATGTCCGCGCCGACCTGTCGGTCTGCGAGGCGCGCGACCCCAAGGGCCTCTATGCCAAGGCCCGCGCCGGCCAGATCCCGAACTTCACCGGGGTCAGCGCCCCCTACGAGGAACCGGAGGCGCCGGACCTGGTGATCGATACCGGCCGCGACAGCGTTGAGGCCGCGCTGGCCCGGCTGGTCGACCATGTCGACCAGCAGTTCGGCCGCGGCACCGCTTCGCTCCGCCTGACCGGCGGCATCGCCGCCGGCTAGCCGTCACCGGCTGTACCGCTTCGCACGGCCGCAGCCGGGGCCGGTTCGCTATCCAGAATGCCCTCGATCGGGGTAGATTGGTTCTCTTGCCCGTCCGGCATGGCCGGCGCCGGCACTTTGTGGACATGAGAGGGTGACATGCTTCTCGATGCCGCCCTGGCACCGATGCTCGTGCGTCGGGAGAGCCGCAGCCGCTCGCTGCTGAAGACATTGACCTGGCGGGTCACGGCCACCGCCGACACCTTCGCGATCAGCTGGGTCGTGACCGGCAATCTGGTCTTTGCCGGCTCGATCGCCAGCGTCGAGGTGGCGACGAAGATGGTGCTCTACTACGTCCATGAGCGCGGCTGGTCCCACGTGCCCTGGGGCTGGGTGACCGAGACCATCCATGGCGGCAAGGCCGGGCATGCCGGCAAGGCGGGGGATGGCGACAAGGCGGGGGATGGCGACAAGGCAGGGAATGGCGATCATCCCGCCGCCGATCGGTCTGCGCATCAGGACGAGGCTTCGGCCGCCAGCCGGCGGCTGGAGGAGGTTCCGGCGCAGTCCCCTTCCGCAAAGCCGGACGCGACCGCCGGTCCCGTACCGGCAGAGCCGGCCGCCCCGCCGCCGGAGCCGTTCCGGCGGGAATTCCGCCAGGTCGCGGGCGGCAAGCAATAGCCCCCGGCGCCACCGGAACCGCGCCTCACCCCGTCCCGAACAGCTCCGCGAAGCTGTGGAACCGCACCGGCGTGCCGGCCGGTGCCGCCGCCAGGTCGCCGGCGACTTCCGCCAGCCCGTCGGCGGCGAGCAGCGGCGCCAGCCGCGCGCTGCCGCCCGGTCCCAGCACCTGCAGGCGTGGCGGGCCCTCGCCCTGCGCCGGGACCAGCGCCACCGGCAGGAAGTCGGTGCGGCCGGGCCGGCGCGACACCGCCTCCGCCAGCAGCGCCCTCCGGCCTGGCGGCCGGACCGCCGGCTGGCCTGAGAGCCGGCGCAGCACCAGTCCGCCAAA
Source organism: Marinibaculum pumilum (assembly GCF_042646425.1). NCBI lineage: Bacteria > Pseudomonadati > Pseudomonadota > Alphaproteobacteria > Rhodospirillales > Rhodospirillaceae > Marinibaculum > Marinibaculum pumilum. Next base: position 36,583 of record NZ_JBHRTR010000009.1, on the reverse strand, counting down.
CAGCACGGCGCCGACAAAGGCGGCGTAGGGATTGCCCGGCAGGCCGAGCAGGACAGCTGCGCCGAGCCTGCCGAGACCGAGCGGCTTGCCCGGCTTCATCGCCACCTGCAGGGCCGCCCATTCGCCCTCCAGCCGCGCCACCGCCTCCGGCAGGTGATCGGTTTCCCCCACCGACATGCCGCCCGAGGTGACCACCAGGTCGGCCCAGCCGGCGGCTTCGGCCAGCGCGGCCTGCAGCCGCTCCGGCTGGTCCGGCTGGATGCCCAGGTCGCGCGCCTCGATCCAGGGACGGGCCAGCAGGGCCGCCAGCATCGGCCGGTTGCTGTCGCGCGCGGCCGGGATGCCGGCCGCCGCCGGCGCGCCGGGCGGCAGCAGTTCGTTGCCGCAGGACAGATAGGCGACCCGCACCCGGCGGCGCACCTCCAGCGCGCCGATATCGGCGGCCGCGGCGGCGGCCAGATGCCGGGCGTCGAGCAGACTGCCGGCCGTCAGCAGCGCCTCGCCGGGGCGCATATCCTCCCCCGCCCGGCGCAGGTTTCCGCCGGCGGCGGCGGCCGTGCCGATCCGCACCGCCGGGGTGCCGTCCGGCAGGGTCACGGCCGCACAGGCCTCCTGCATCACCACCGAATCGGCACCGTCCGGGATCGGCGCCCCTGTGAAGATCCGTGCGGCCCGGCCCGGGGCCAGCGGCGCCGGCCGGCTGCCCGGCAGCGACAGGTCGGTGCAGGGCAGCACAACCGGCGCTTCGGCGCCGTCGGCGGCGCGCAGCGCATAGCCATCGACAGCGGCATGATCGAAGGCCGGATAGGGGCCGGCGGCCGGACTGTCGGTGGCGAGGATCCGGCCCGGCGCCGCCGGCAAAGCGACCCGTTCCGTCCCCTCCACGGGGGACGCCAGCGCCAGGGCGGCCTCGAATGCGGTATCGACGGGGACCGGTGCCATCAGGCCGGGTCTGCCACGCGGATCCGCCGGCCGGCCGCCCCCTCGCCTGCCGCGAGGTTCGTGCTAGGCTCCGCGCCGGATACCGATGCAGCGGGAGGAGGCAAGGTGACGGAAAGCTGGGAGGACATGGGCGACGGCTTCGATTGGGTGATCGTCGGGGCGGGCACGGCCGGCTGCCTGCTGGCGAACCGGCTGTCGGCGGACCCGTCCAACAAGGTGCTGCTCCTGGAGGCCGGGGGCAAGGACGACTGGATCTGGATCCATGTCCCGATCGGCTATCTGTACACCATGAACAACCCCCGCACCGACTGGTGCTTCACGACGGAGGAGGAGGCCGGCCTGGGCGGCCGCGCCCTGACCTACCCGCGCGGGCGCACCCTGGGCGGCTGTTCCTCCATCAACGGCATGATCTACATGCGCGGCCAGGCGCGCGACTATGACGGCTGGCGCCAGCTCGGCAACGAGGGCTGGGGCTGGGACGACGTGCTGCCCTATTTCCTGCGGCATGAGGACCAGGCCCGCGGCGCCGATGCGATGCATGGCGCCGGCGGCGAGCTGCGGGTGGAGGATCTGCGCCTGAGCTGGGAGATCCTGGACGCCTTCCGCGACGCGGCGGAACAGGCCGGGATCCCGAAGACCGACGATTTCAACCGCGGCGACAATGAGGGCTGCGGCTATTTCCAGGTGCACCAGAAGCGCGGCGTGCGCTGGAGCGCGGCGAAGGCCTTCCTGCGCCCGGCCGCGATGCGGCCCAACCTGACCATCCTGACGGAGGCGGAAGCCGCCGGCATCGAGATCGCCGATGGCCGCGCCACTGCGCTGCGCTTCCGCCATGCCGGCGTGCCGAAGCGCGTCGTGGCACGGCGGGAGATCGTGCTGTCCGCCGGCGCCATCGGCTCGCCGCAGCTGCTGCAGGTCTCCGGCATCGGCGACCCGGCGCTGCTGGCCGAACACGGGATCCCGGTGGCGCAGGCCCTGCCCGGGGTGGGGGAGAACCTGCAGGACCATCTGCAGATCCGCTGCGTCTACAAGGTAAGCGGCACCCGCACCCTGAACCTCAGGGCCAATTCGCTGATCGGCAAGGCGGGCATGGGGCTGCAATACTTCCTCGCCCGGCGCGGCCCCCTGACCATGGCCCCCAGCCAGCTGGGCTGCTTCGCCCGCAGCGACGAACGGCGGGAGACCGCGAACCTGGAATATCATGTGCAGCCCCTCTCCACCGACAAGCTGGGGGAAGCGCTGCATCCGTTCGAGGCCTTCACCGCCTCGGTCTGCAACCTGCGGCCCGAGAGCCGCGGCCATGTCCGCATCCGCAGCGCCGATGCCCGCGAAAAACCGTCGATCCGGCCGAACTACCTTTCCGACCCGGCGGACCGGCAGGTCGCCGCCGACGCGATCCGCCTGACCCGCCGCATCGTCGGACAGCCAGCCCTGCAGAAGTTCAAGCCGGAGGAGTTCCGCCCCGGCGACGAGGTGCAGGGGGAGGCGGAGCTGGCGGAGGCGGCCGGCCGTATCGGCACGACGATCTTCCACCCCGTCGGCACCTGCCGCATGGGCGATGACGACATGGCCGTGGTCGATGCCCGGCTGCGGGTGCGCGGGATCGCCGGCCTGCGGGTGGCCGACGCCTCGGTGATGCCGCGCATCACCTCCGGCAACACCAACGCGCCGACGACGATGATCGCGGAGAAGGCCGCGGCGATGATCCTGGAGGATGCGAAGCGGTAGGTGACGGCCGGGCCAGACGCCGCATCCGGCGCCGCGACGGCGCCGTTCCGACAGGATCCGGCGGCCGGCCGCGACGCGGGGCCGTGCAGGGCCGACCGCAGCCGCACGACCCTCATCCTGGGGATGGCCGGCTGCCTGGCTTTCGTGGTGCTGGGGGCCGTCCTTCTGCTGCCGGTCCCGGTGATCGGCATCCCCGCGCTGCTGTTCTTCGGCTATGGCTTCTTCGCCCTGCTGCGCGCCTGGCAGGACCCGGGGCCGGCGCTGGCCTTCGACACCGACGGTCTGCGCCTCTACGCGTCGCGGCCGGAGCTGCCGCCGATCCCCTGGGACGGGATCCGCGAATTGCGCCGGATCTCGCTACGCGGCAACCGCTTCGTCCTGGTCATCGTCGACGACCCCGCCCCCTTCATGCCGCCGGCCGGCCCGGTGCAGCGGCTGCTGCGCCGTGCCAATGCCGCCTTTGGCAGCCCGCTGCAGATTTCCGCCAACGGCATCCGCGGCAATTTCGACGCCCTCGTCGCCGAACTGGAACGGCGGCGGGCGGCGGCAATCGAAGCTCAGCGCCGCCACGTATAGTCGACATCGGCCATTTCCATGACGGCGTCCATCGCCGGCGGCGGCGGATAGATCACCTCGGTGTTGATTCGGCGCTTCAGCGCCTTCGCCTCCGCGCCGTTCATCGCCACCTCCCGCGTCCAGCCGCGGGTCAGCACCGCACCGGACCGGCCCAGGTCCAGGCAGGTGACATAGTCCGGCTGGCGATAGGGCCGCAGCTCCAGGCCCAGCAGGTCGCAGGCAGCGTTGCGGCCGGCGAAGCGGCCCATGCGCAGCGCATGCTGGCAGGACATCAGGGCGGTGTTGCCGGCCTCGTCCAGCTCCGCCCGCGCGGCATCGCCGGCGGCGAAGACGGCCGGCGCCTCGGGCAGGCGCAGCTCCGGCGCCACCACGATGCGGCCGGTCGCGTCGCGCGGCCCCTTCAGTCCCGGCCAGGGCATGGCCGCCGCCATGCCGGTCGCCGCGATCACGGTGGCGGCGGGCAGCATCGTTCCGTCGTCCAGCAGCGCCGCCCGGTCCGTCACCTCCGCCACCTGGCGGCCCAGGTGAAGCTGCACACCGGCCGCCTGCAGGGCCTCCAGGATCACCGGCCGCGGATTGGCGCCCAGCTCCGGCCCGACCTCCGCGCTGCGCTCCACCAGATGAATTGCCGCCGCCTGCGCTGCCGCTGCGCCGGCATGGGCGGCGATCCGGTCGCGCAGCTCCAGCGCCATCTCGATCCCGGTGAAGCCGCCGCCGACGACCACGAAGCCGCCATGTTCCGCATCTGCCGGCGCAGCGGCAAGGGCGGCCAGATGCCTGTCCAGCTTCAGCGCCCCATGATGGCTGTCGACGTCGAAGCCGTGTTCCGCCAGTCCCGGCACCGGCGGCAAGGTCATGCGGCTGCCCGTGGCGACCACCAGCCGGTCGAACGGCAGTTCTGCCGCTTCCCCCGCCCCGTCGCGATAGCGGAGCCGGCCGCCCGCACCCTCCGCCACCGCATCCTCCGCAGCACCGGCAACGAAGCGGATGCCGGCTGCCTGCAGCAGCGGTCGCAGGTCCTCCCGCAGCTTGGCCGGGTCGCGTTCGTAGAGCCGTGGCCGCATCACCAGCCAGGGCTCCGGCGACAGCAGGGTCACAGGCAGTTCCGCGCCGGCCAGCTTCGCCTCGCGCACCGCCGCCAAAGCCGCCCACAGGCCGGCGAAGCCGCCGCCCGCCACAACCAGTCCGCCCGTCATCCCGCATCCTTTCCTGCCCTGCCCGCCCGCCGATTGCCCCGGCGGGCGGCACGCTCCGCGAACCAGGCCCGCGCCTGTCGCTCGAATTCGGCCGGCACCTTCGGCGCCAGCCCGGCGGCCAGGTCGGCCAGGCTGGTCGCCCCGAGCACCTGCCGCATCTGCCGTTCCGCCTGCAGCATCACCGCATGGATGCCGCAGGTGCCGGAAGTGGCCCAGGCCGGGGGGGCATCCGCATAGAGGATGCAGCGGTGCCGCACGTCCTGGCAGTCGAACAGCTTCCTGCCGCCCTCCAGCGCGTCCACCACGTCCAGCACGCTGATCTCCGCGGCCGGCCGCGCCAGTTCGAAGCCGCCGCCTGCACCTTCCGTGGCACGCACCAGCCCCGCCTTCTCCAGCCGGGTGAAGGTCTTCGCCAGGTAGCTGGGGGAGACGCCCTGATACGCGGCCAGGTCCCCTGCGGAAGGTGGCAGGGTGGCGCCGTCCGCCCCCGCCCCGCCCGGCATCCGCACCAGCAGCAGCAGGCAGTGCAGCCCGTATTCGACATTGGCTCCGTAGAGCGCCATTCGATAACTCCGACTCTGTAAGTCGTAGTTATAATCCACCATGTCGCGAAGGATGCAAGCCCCGGTGGCCGCCTGTACCCTGCGCGCCGCGAAAACCGGGAAGATGTGGGGGAAGTGCCTTGCTGCGCTGTGCCGTTCTCGACGACTACCAGGATGTCAGCCGGACGATGGCGGACTGGTCGGCGATCGCCGACCGGGTCGCGGTCACCGTGTTCACCGAACCGATGACCGACCGCCTGGCCCTGCCCAAGGTGCTGGAGCCGTTCGACATCGTGGTGGCGATGCGGGAGCGCACGCCGTTCGACCAGGCCCTGTTCGCGAAGCTGCACCGGCTGAAGCTGCTGGTCACCACCGGCATGCGCAACGCCGCCATCGACCTCGATGCCGCCGCGACGGCGGGAGTCACGGTGTGCGGCACGGAGGGCTATGCCAGTTCCACGGCGGAACTGACCTGGGGCCTGATCCTGGCCCTGATGCGCCGCATCCCGCAGGAGAATGCCCTGTTCCACGACGGCGGCCGCTGGCAGACGACCTTGGGCCGCGACCTGCGCGGCCTGAAGCTGGGCATCATCGGCTATGGCAAGCTGGGCGCCCGGGTCGCCCGCTTCGGCCAGGCCTTCGAGATGCAGGTCGGCGCCTGGAGCCGTTCCCTCACCCCGGAACGCGCAGCCGAGGCGGGCATCGGCCACTACCCGGAGCTGGACGCACTGCTCGCCGATGTCGACGTGGCCAGCATCCACCTGGTCCTGAACGACGATACCCGCAACCTGATCGGCGCCCGCGAACTGGGCCTGATGAAGCCGTCGGCGGTGCTGGCCAACACTTCCCGCGGGCCGATCGTGGAGGAACAGGCCCTGGTCGCCGCCCTGCGCGAGAAGCGCATTGCCGGCGCCGCGCTGGACGTGTACGACCGCGAGCCCCTGCCGCCCCGGCACCGCCTGCGTGGCCTCGAAAACCTCGTGGCCACGCCGCACCTGGGCTATGTCACGGAGAACACCTACCGCATCTTCTACGGCCAGGCGGTGGAGGATATCGCCGCCTGGCTCGACGGTGCGCCAGTGCGGGTGCTGGCAGGGGCGTAGAGGGCGGTCGGCGCCGGTCCGGCCGAAGCGGCGCCGACACCGTCGACGCCGCCAACCCCAGAGCCGTCATCCTCGGCCCCCGAGCCTACGGGATTCACATATCTCTTCTCTTCGACACGCCTCCCTGCTGCCGTCGCCCTCGGGCTTGACCCGAGGGGCCTGACGGGACAGGGAGGCCGCGCAGCTTCGCCGCCTTGCCACGATCCTCGGCTCGGGGGCCGAGGATGACGGCAAAAAGGGAGGACCGCAGGGCTGATTTGGCTCCCTGACGAGATGTGTGAATGCCGTAGGCCCCCGAGCCGAGGATCCCGGTGCCGGCGTCAAGGTCGCACCGTCTTGCAGCGGCACCGTGCCGTCGCGACCCTCGGGTCGGGCCCGAGGATGACGGGGAAGCCGGAGAAACCGCCTCCTACGCCTCCGCCCGCGCCCCGGCCTTGCCCACGCTTTCGCGCAGCAGCAGGTAGACCTTGCCGATGTCCGACGAGATGAAGGCGGAGCTCAGCAGTTCCTCGTGCTCGGCGGAGCGGGCCTGGGCGAGCAGGTCGCCGAAGCCTTTCAGGTACTTGTCGACGAAGCGCTTGAACTCCGGGTCGCTCTCGTAGTTGCGCCGGATCGCCGCCACGTCGCGCTTGTCCAGCAGGCGGCGCGCGAACAGGCCGCGCTCGCCCTTGTAGTAGCGCCGCCACAGATCCTCCGTCAGGTCGCGATCCAGCACCCGCGCCAGGTCGATGGAGATGTCGTTCAGGCTCTCGGTGACGAAGGCTGCGGTGCGCAGGAAGTCGCCCGACGACAGCTCCTTCGCCGCCTGGCGCAGCTCCTCGGTGCGGCCGCTGGCGCGCTCAGAGGCGGCCTCGATCTCGCCCGCCCGCGCAAGCAGCGCGTCGGCGGTGTCCTTCGCGTTCTCCAGGGTGCGATTGGCCAGGTCGGACAGCTGGTTGATATGGCCGTCCAGTTCCTCGTTGACCGAATAGAGCGCCTGCACCGCGGCGTCAGACCGCTCCGCCAGCGAGCGCTGGGTGTCGGAGAAGCGCGCCGCCGCCGCCTCCGCCCGCTCCGCGACGGAGCTGCCGGCCTCCTCCAGCCCGCGGGCCGCCTTGCGCAGGGTCTCCACCGTGCCGTCGGCCGCATTGCGTGCGGCACCGGCGGCCTGGTTGACCTCCGAGGCGCTGCGCCGCAGCGCCTCGTTGGCGGAGGTCATGGAGTGGATCGCCTCGCCGGTCGCGCGCTGGACTTCGCCGGCACCGCCGGCCATCGCGCTGCGCAGGCTCTCCATCCGCACCGCCGCCTTGTCGGCGTTGCGGGCGATGCTCTCCGCATGATGCTCCAGATTGTCGCCGATCTCGCCGGTCCGGTTCGCCGCGACATTGGCGGCCTGCTCCAGCAGGGCGGCGCGGCCCTGCAGGGTCTCGCCGATCGCCGCGGCCTGCACCGCCAGCCGCGCGGCCAGCTGGTTCAGGCTGTCCATCTGCTTCTGCGCGGCATCGCGCAGGGTGACGATCTCCCCCGCCGCGGCGCCGGCGGAGGACTTCATCTCCGCCAGCTCGCGCCGCGCGCTCTCGCCTGCGCCCTGCAGCTGGTGCTCGACCCGCTCGGTCGTCTCGCCCAGCGCCTCGGTCTCGCCGCGCGCCTCCTCGCCCGCTTCCTTCAGGCTGCGCAGGCGGCGCAGCAGGATCTCGCCCAGCCCGTCCAGCGCATCGCCCAGCTCGCCGGCGATCGCCTGCAGCTCCTGCGTCTGCTGGCGGGCGAACTCGCCGGTCTGCCGGGTCTGCACCGCGGTACGCTCCGCGCTCTCGCCCATGGTGGCGACCTGCTGGCGGGCGACCTCGCCCACATGCTGCAGGCGTTCCGCCACCCGCTGCGCCGCGGTCTGCAGCTCGCCGGTCTCCTTCAGGGCGGAATCGCCCACCTCCCGCAGGCCCATCGAGATCCGCTCGACCGCGGATTCCAGGCCGTCGACCCGCTGGCCGGTACCGTTCAGCACATGCTCCAGGTGCTGCGCGGCGCCGTTTACCACCGCCTCGATGGTGTCGCTGCCCTCCTTCAGGGCGGCGGCGGCGTCCGCCGCCTTCTGGACCGCGGCGGCGGTGGCATTGTCGACCCCTGAGGTCGCCGCCTGCAGGGTGGCCTGCAGGCTGCCGGCCAGGCGGCCGGTCTCGCCGGTCAGGCGGGTCAGCTCGGCCACCCGCTCGCCCAGCGCGCTGGCCAGCTGGGCGACCCGGTTGTCCATCCGGTCGCCGGCCTGGTCCAGGGCGCGGGTATGGCCGGAGATGCTCTCGCCGAACGCCTCGGCGCGGTCGTTCAGCCGGTCGGCGGCACTGGACAGGGCGGAGCTCTCGCGGCGGAAGCTCTGCGCCGCCTCGCTCAGCACCCGGTCGCTCTCGCGGCCGACCCGCTCCAGCGCGCCGCGCTGCTCCTCCAGCATGCGGCCCAGCCCCTCGATGCTGGCGGTGGCGGCGCGGCCCGCCTGCTGGATCGTCTCCGCATGCGACAGCAGCGACTGTGCCGACAGGTCGGCGGACTCGCTGTGTTCGCGCAGACCGGCGCCCAGCTCCTCCAGCTGCGCATTGGCCGCAACCAGGCCCGCCTTGAAGCTCTCGCTCTCCTTGCGCACCACGTCGCCGGTCTGCCGCAGGCGGGTCAGCAGGGCCGCCCCCATGCCGTCGGCATCGTCCTTGTAGCGCTTGATCGCGGCCACCGCCTGTTCCACCCGGCGGACGGAACTATCGGAGGCCTCGCCGATCGCGCGCGCCTCCGTCGCCATCGCGTTGGAGGCCTGGCGGACGAAGCCGACCGCCTTGTCGGCGGCGCCCTCCAGGTCGCCAGCGGAAATCTCGATGGCGCCACCGATGGAACGGAACGCCTGCTGCGACCGCGACAGCGCGCCGTCCAGCGCCTTCAGCTTGCGGTCCAGCTCCGCGCTCACCGCCTCGGCGGCGTTGCGCGCCTCTTCCGAGGCCTGGCGCAGTTCCGCCCCCTGCGCACCCGACAGGTCCGCCAGTTTGGCGTTGTGGGCGGCGATGTCGGTGACCAGCAGGCGCAGGCTCTCCGACTGCTCCGACACCAGCCGCCGGGTGCCGTCCATCTCCCGGCCCAGATCGTCGCTGACCGCGCGCAGCGCATCGCCGCTGGCCACGATCCCCTCATGCAGGGCGTCGGCCTCGGCACGGATGCGGTCGGTCAGACCCTCCATGCGCGCGCCCTGTTCCTCGACCGCACGATACAGCGCGGCGACCCGGCGCTCCGCTTCCGGCGTCGGGCCGTCCAGGCGTGCCATCAGGTCCAGCAGGGCGCGGCCGCGGGCGGAGGATTCGCGGCCGTTGATCAGCACCGCGATGAACATCCACAGGAAGGCGAGCGGCGCGGCGATGCCGGCCAGGAAGCTGCCGATCTCGCCCGGCAGCAGGAAGAAGAAGTTGTCCCAGCCGACCGCGGTGTCGACATAGGTCCAGGCAACCGCCAGCCAGGCCAGGCTCAGCACGATGCCGAGGGCGACCAGCAGGCGGCGCAGGCCGCGATGGCCGCTTGTCGCCTGCGCCAGCGCCGCCCGCTGCGCCGCCTCCGCCATGTCGAGCCGGCCGCCGGACTGAGAGATGGCCGCCGGCGCTGCGCTCGGCTGCGTGGCTTCCGGCGCCGCCTTGGCCCGGCTGCCGGCCCCCATGTCGCGGCCCCCGGCCGGCTGCGTGCCGCCGTCCGGCTGCTGCCCGCCGCGCCTTGATGCGCGGGCCGCCGCCGTCGCCGCGGCGGCCGTCATCGTGGCGGGTCCAGCGCCGGTGCCGGTTCTCTCTCCGGCTTCATCCGGCCGGACGCGCCCGCCATCCGCCGCTTCCGCCGCGGCGGTCGCCCTGCCACCCGTATCCGGGTCCGCCTGCGCATCCGACTTCCGGACGCTGCCGGTTCCCCACCAATACTGTTCCGTCTGTTCGCCTGGCCTGATGTAGGGGGAATCCGTCCGCGTCTGCGCGCCTGCCGGACCGTCATCGCCCCCGCCGAGGGACGGCGCGGGCTTCTGCCAGGCATCTCCGCCCGCCCGGCCTTCGTCCTTGCGGCTTTCGTCCTTGCGGCCTGCTTCGTTCCGGGCGCCGTCCTGCCGGGCTTCGCTCTTGCCTGCCTCGTCCGTTCCGGGCTCGGCCATTGCCGTCCCGGTCCGCCCAGCGCTGTCCGTGGTGGTGCCAGAGGATTTGCCCGAGTAACTGCCGGGGGAACTTGCGCCGGTGCGCGCGGGCGGCGTGAAGGATGCCGATCGCGCCAGGCTCGACAGGGCCGCGCTGCCCAGGAGCGGCCGCTCCGCCGCGGCACGGTCGCGGGCGTCCGCCTGGCTGTCCTGCGGCCCGTCCGTCTCCTGCCCCCCGGCATCTGGCCGGGCATCCATCCCTTCCGCGACCGGCGCCGTCCTGTCCGGCGCCGTACCCGGCCCGGCGGTGGAAGCCGAGGTCGGCGACACCAGCGGCGTTGCCGGAGAGGAAGAACCCGGTGAAGACGATGCCGGGGAAGTCGATGACGGGGAAGTCGATGACGGGGAAGTCGATGACGGGGCCGCGGCAGTGGGACGGCCCGCGCCGATGGTCGGCAGGCGCCGACCGGCCACCTTCAGCGACGGGGCGTCTTCCTGTCGGGCACGGTCCGTGTCAGCGGCCGGCCCGCCTCCCGCGGCCACCGCGCCCCCCGGCGAGGTGCCGGCCTGCCGGGCGCCCGGGAACGATGTGCCGCCGTCTGTCGCCGCAGGGCCGGCAGGTGGCGCCTCGCCGCTGAGCCGCCGCAGCGCCTCCCGCGATACGGTATCGCCCCAAACGGCCTGACTGTCAGATGCGGCCCGGCTATCGGATGCGGCCGGGCGGTCCGCGGCGGCGGATGCCTCGTCGCGCTGCGACAACGCCTGCTGGGATCCGTCCTGTGGAACGTCATCCCGGCCCGGCGCCTTGTGCGACCGTGACGCCTCCTGTGCCTTTGCCGCCTTGCGGTCGCCACGGCGCATGAAGCCGAACAGGCCGCGCCCCTTGCGGCCGGACGATGCCGCGGAACCGGCCTCTTCCGACCCGGCGGCAGCGGTTCCGCCACCCGCTGTACTGTCAGCTTCGCTGCCCGCCTCCGACGGTCCGTCGGCATAGGGCGTGCCGCGCAGGGCCGGGCGGATCACCGCGCCGGAGGCGTCCAGCTGCCGGTCCGGTGTCCCGTTGCGACCCGCGGTGCGCCAGTCGAGCGGCTCCTGGTCTACCGGGCCTTGCGCCTTGCCGCCGCCGCCGGCGGCCGCTGTCTGCCCGCCGCCCGGAGCGGGCCCTTTCGAAGCGCTGCCGGCCTCGCCGGTCTTTTCCGTAGCGGCCTTGTCCGCAATGGCGTCCCCCTGTGCGCCGTCCGCCGAGGCACCCTCGCTGGTGGCCGCATCCTTCGTGCCTGCGTCCCCGGCTGCCTCTTCGGCCGGGTCATCGCCCGCCGGGGTGCTGCCGCTCCCGCTGGCGCCGGCAGTGTCACCGTCCCCGCCGGCCGATGACCCGGCAGTGTCCGGCTTCCCTGCCGCCTCCGTCGTACCATCGGCCGAAGCGGTCGCTTCCCGCTCCCCCCCGGGCCTGGCCGCGTCGGCCTCCGCTGCGTCGGGGTCGCGGATGATCGTGGCCGTCGCGGCGGCCGAAGCCGGTTTCTCCGTCTCTGCCGACATGACGCCCCTGCCCTCCACTCAGCCTGTTTTGCTTGTCTGTCTGCGGCGCATGGCCTGCGCATCCTTCAGCCGCCGGCGGAGCGACGGTCGCCCGCAGGCGCCTGCCTGCGATCGCCAGCGCCCGGGCGGCCAGGCCGCGGCATTTTCGACCAGGAGAGAACCTTGTCCGGGAGCAGCCTGCCCGTGCCGCCCCCCGGGGCTACGCACCCGCCGGCCGCCGGCGTGCGGGCCCCAACGCCGGTACCCTGCGCCTCAACGGCCCGACCGGACGGACGCCACCCGGCAAGGTTCCGTCCCGGATTCCATCCGGCGGGTCCCGGCACGGCCGGGGCGAACCGGCCGGAAACATGGCGATTCACTTGAATCATGTTTGCCGCCTGTTCGGCTGGGGGTCAATTGTCCCGGCACGCCCCGCCGCCACGGCCGGGCCCTTGCGAATCCCCGCCTGACGTTCGACCGCCTCACCTGTTTCCCATCAACGATCATACATCTTGTTGACGCCGGATGATATGAAGATACCATATCTAGGTTCCTCAAGGGGACAGCAGCAAAACAACCGAGGCGGGCAGGCGCATCCGGCGCCACCACCGCCGAAGCGTAGTGAAGGGGGCCGGTCGCGTGCGGGATGTCGTCCAGACGAAGAATGGCGGACGGGTGGAGATCGAGCGGTCGCGCGATTCGCTGCTGACCGATTTCGGCAAGGCGACCCTGGAGGACCGCTACCTTCTGCCGGGCGAAAGCTACCAGGACATGTTCGCGCGGGTCGCCAGCTACTATGCCGACGACGATGCCCATGCGCAGCGGCTGTACAACTACATCTCCAAGCTGTGGTTCATGCCCGCCACCCCGGTGCTGTCGAACGGCGGCACCGATCGCGGCCTGCCGATCTCCTGCTTCCTGAACGAGGCGAGCGACAGCCTGGAAGGCATTGTCGGCCTGTGGAACGAGAATGTCTGGCTGGCCTCCAAGGGCGGCGGCATCGGCAGCTATTGGGGCAATCTCCGCGGCATCGGCGAGAAGGTCGGCAAGAACGGCAAGACCTCCGGCGTGGTGCCCTTCATCCGGGTGATGGACAGCCTGACCCTGGCAATCTCGCAGGGGTCGCTGCGGCGCGGCTCGGCCGCCGTCTACCTGCCGATCGACCATCCGGAGATCGAGGAATTCATCGAACTGCGCCGGCCGACCGGCGGCGACCCGAACCGCAAGGCACTGAACCTGCACCACGGCGTGCTGGTCTCCGACGCCTTCATGCGCGCGGTGGAGGCGGACGAGGAATGGGCCCTGGTCAGCCCGCTGGACGGCACCGTGCAGAAGCGGCTGCCGGCGCGGCAGCTGTGGATCCGCCTTCTGACGGCACGGATCGAGACCGGCGAGCCCTATCTGGTGTTCATCGACCGGGTGAACGCGGCAATGCCGGAGCATCACAAGCTGGCCGGCCTGTCGGTGAAGACCTCCAACCTGTGCAGCGAGATCACCCTGCCGACCGGCCGCGACCATCTGGGCAACGACCGTACCGCGGTCTGCTGCCTGTCCTCGCTGAACGTCGAGTTCTTCCACGAATGGCGGGAGCATCCGCTGTTCATCGAGGACTGCCTGCGCTTCCTGGACAATGTGCTGGAGGATTTCATCCGCAAGGCGCCGGAGAGCATGAAGAAGGCGGCCTATGCCGCGATGCGGGAGCGCAGCGTCGGCCTCGGCGTGATGGGCTTCCATTCCTTCCTGCAGGCCAACGGCGTGCCGTTCGAGGGGGTGATGGCGAAGGTCTGGAACAAGACCGTCTTCCGCCATATCCGGGAGGCGGCCGACGAGGCCTCCCGCACCCTGGCGGCGGAACGCGGCCCCTGCCCGGACGCCGCCGACTACGGCATCCACGAGCGTTTCTCCAACAAGCTGGCGATCGCGCCGACGGCGTCGATCTCCATCATCTGCGGGGGCGCCAGCCCCGGGGTGGAGCCGATCGCGGGCAATGCCTTCACCCACAAGACCCTCTCCGGCTCCTTCATGGTGCGCAACAAGTACCTGGCGAAGCTGCTGGCGGAACATGGCCGCAACGACGAGGCCACCTGGGGCTCGATCATCGCCAACGAGGGCTCGGTCCGGCACCTGGACTTCCTCAGCGACGAGGAGAAGGACGTCTTCAAGACCGCCTTCGAACTCGACCAGCGCTGGGTCGTCGAGCTGGCCGCAGACCGCTCGCCGATGATCTGCCAGGCGCAGAGCCTGAACGTCTTCCTGCCGGCGGACGTGCACAAGCGGGACCTGCACCAGATCCACTTCCAGGCCTGGAAGAAGGGTGTGAAGAGCCTCTACTACTGCCGCTCCATGTCGATCCAGCGCGCCGACAAGGTCGCCGCCCAGTCTGTCGAAAGTCAGGCCGTCGACGTGCCGGCCCTGAACGCCGTCCCCTTCGCGGGGCGGATCAACGATACGGAAACGCCGCTGCCGCCGGTCGCGTTGGCGGCCGTGCCGCGGGTGAAGGTCACAGGAAGAGGCGAAGCCCTCAGGACAGAACCCACCGGCAGTGCGTACCAGTCGAACGATTACGAGGAGTGCCTGGCATGCCAGTAGACCCGGCTTGGCTGCGGGTCCGGGTATGCGGGCGGCAAGGCGCCCCTTCCAAGGGCTTCTGACGGGGCTGCCAGAAAGAAGCAGTCTGACCTCGTCGGGAGGACCGGCCCGTAACGTCCCCTGTCGGGCCGGCCATTAACTTCTCCTCCCTCTCCAACTCGGGCGGCGCCACAGTATCGGCGCCCCCCTTTTCTGTGCGGAATCCGGTCCGCCGGGATTTCTCCGCGCATTGGCGAATCGCAAGCCCTTGAGGCTTGCCCGCCCCGACCTCACTACATATAGTGATCGGCAAGCACCTCACCCCACAATCTGGGAGCGGAACCATGTCGCTGCTCGACGCCAGCCCGGTCTACAAGCCCTTCGCCTATCCCTGGGCCTACGATTCCTGGCTGACCCAGCAGCGCATCCACTGGCTGCCGGAAGAGGTACCGCTGGCCGACGATGTGAAGGACTGGAACCGCAACCTCACCGACAATGAGCGGCACCTGCTGACCCAGATCTTCCGCTTCTTCGTGCAGGCGGATGTCGAGGTGAACAACTGCTATATGCGGCACTATTCGCGGGTCTTCCAGCCGACCGAGGTGCAGATGATGCTGGCCGCCTTCTCCAACATGGAGACGGTGCATATCGCCGCCTATTCGCACCTGCTGGACACGATCGGCATGCCCGAGGCGGAGTATTCCGCCTTCCTGCGTTACCAGGTGCTGAAGGACAAGTACGACTATATGCAGCAGTTCGGGGTGGAGACCCCGCGCGAGATCGCCACCACCCTGGCGGTGTTCGGCGGCTTCACCGAGGGGGTGCAGCTGTTCGCCTCTTTCGCGATCCTGCTGAACTTCCCGCGCTTCAACAAGATGAAGGGGATGGGCCAGATCATCTCCTGGTCGGTGCGCGACGAGAGCCTGCACACCGCCTCCATCATCCGGCTGTTCCGCACCTTCATCGCCGAGAACCCGGAGGTCTGGGACGACGAGTTGCGGCGCGACATCTATCGCGCCTGCACCACCATCGTGGACCATGAGGACAGCTTCATCGACATGGCCTTCGGCCTGGGCGGGGTAGAGGGGCTGACGGCGGAAGAGGTGAAGGCCTATATCCGCTACACCGCCGACCGCCGGCTGGCGCAGCTCGGCCTGCAGCCGATCTTCCGCATCGACCAGAACCCCCTGCCCTGGCTGGAGGCGATGCTGAACGGCGTGGAGCATGCCAACTTCTTCGAAAGCCGCGCCACCGAATACAGCCGCGCGGCCACCCGCGGCACCTGGGACGAGGCGTTCGACTGACCGGTTCGGCGGGGCTCACGAACGTCGCCTTCGGCTCAAGGCCTGGAACGACGAACGCGGCAGTCTCCCTCGCGGTGCCACCACCTTTGCCGTCATCCTCGGGCTCGACCCGAGGATCGTGACGGACCGCTGCCACCACGCGACGGCGCCACTTCGCCGCGGCTCTGCATCGTCGTGATCCTCGGCTCGGGGACCTACGGCATTCACACATCTCGTCAGGGGATCGGATACGGCCCCTGCCGCCATGCATCTAGCGGTGGCGGGAAATGGACAGGTCGTTGCTGCCTGTTCGTCATCCTCGCCCTCGAGGCGAGGATCCATTCCGCAAGCCGCGCGGCCCCGCTAAGCCTGCGGAATGGATTCCATGGTCAAGCCATGGAATGACGACCTT
>NZ_JBHRTR010000009.1:0-20594 GCF_042646425.1 Marinibaculum pumilum | reverse complement strand
CCGTACTGCTACCCTCATTGGACTCGACCAAAGGACGACGGCGGCAGGGAGGCGCGTCGATGAGATGTGTGAATGCCGTAGGCTCGGGGGCCGAGGATGACGGAGAAGGCTGTGCAGCAGACAGCCCTCGACCCGGCGCCGCTTCCCCGCCATCCTCGCCACGCACCGGGGAGGAACCGCATGAAGACCATCGAGACCCGCAACGGCAGCTTCGCCGCCATCGACGAGGGCGACGGACCGGTCGTCCTGCTGCTGCACGGCTGGCCGGAGAGCGCCTATTCTTGGCGCCACCAGATCCCGGCCCTGGCGCAAGCCGGCTACCGGGTCGTGGCGCCGAACCAGCGCGGCTATGCCGGCTCCTTCGCGCCCGAAGCGGTCGACGCCTATACACAGCTGCACCTGGTCGGCGACGCGATCGCGCTGCTGGACGCGCTGGAGGCGGAGACGGCAGTGGTCATCGGCCATGACTGGGGCGCGCCGGTCGCCTGGCACACAGCGCTGATGCGCCCGGACCGGGTGCGCGCGGTCGCCGGCCTCTCCGTCCCCTACACGCCGCGGGGCGCGCGCAGCCTGACCCAGGCGATGCGCGACCACGGCCATAGCGGCTTCTACATGCTGTATTTCCAGGAGCCCGGCGTGGCGGAGGCGGAACTGGAGGCCGATATCCGCGACAGCCTGCTGCGCATCTATTATGTCGGCTCCGGCAACGTGGCGCCGGGCGGCGAATGGATCGCCATCGTGCCGCCCGGCGGCGGCGTGCTGGACACTGCGCCGCCGCGCGACCATCTGCCGCCCTGGCTGACCGAGGCCGACCTGGACCACTACACCGCGGAATTCCGTCGCTCCGGCTTTCGCGGCCCGCTCAACTGGTACCGCAATGTGGACCTGAGCTGGGAGCTGATGGCGGCGTATCACGACGCGCCGCTGGAGGTGCCGGCCTGCTTCATCGCCGGCGAGCGCGACATGGTCCTGCAGGTCCGCGGCCTGGAGAAGATCCGCCAGGACCTGGCCGCCAAGGTGCCGGACCTGCACGGCCCCCACTTCCTGCACGGCGCCGGCCATTGGACCCAGCAGGAGCGGCCGGAAGAGGTGAACCGCATCCTGCTCGACTTCCTGGGCGGGCTGCCCCGGTAGAGGTCAGTCCATACGCGACAGGAACTCGTCCGTGGTCATCACATGCGCCGTGGAGAAGGCGAGGATCGTCAGGGTGGCGCGATGCACCTCCTCAGCCGACAGGGCGCCCTGGCCGACATCGGGATAGTCGAAGCTGCCGGTGGCGTCGGACAGGAAGACCACCTTGTAGTTGCGGAACATCGCGTCCCGCGCCGTGGCATGGCAGCAATTCTCCGTCGTCGTGCCGGAGATCACCACGGTGTCGATGCCCCATTCCCGCAGCAGCAGGTCCAGGTCGGTGGCGAAGAAGCCGCTGTAGCGATGCTTCTTGATGACATGCTCGCCCGGCTGCGGCGCCAGGACGGGAAAGATCTCCGCCCCGTCGGTCCCGTCCACCAGTGCCGCGCGGTCGGCAATGGGGGGATAGAGATCGTCGTACAGCCCCATATCGCTGCCGTCGCGGCGGTGCACATGGGCGGTAAAGACGATGCGGATGCCCTTGTCGCGGCAGGTCTGCAGGGTCTCCGCCAGGCGCGGCGCCATGGCGGCAGCCTGGCCCGATTGGAGGGCCGCGCCGTTGGCCACGAAGTCGTTCTGCATATCGACCACGATCATTGCCGTCTTCGCCGGGTCGATCGTCTCGCAAATATAAGGCATGGCTTCACCTGCTCCGCGGGTTGCGATCCGCTGCGATAGCACGGCCGGTCGGTCCGGCGCTTTGCCCGGCGCGCCAGAACCTGGCACCTGCATGCCACCGTCCCGCCGGACCGGATTGACAGCCTGCCACCCGGACGGGGTTAAATGCGGACGGCGCGCGGCGCGGGACCGGTCCGCGCCGCCAGACGGGACAGGCCCATGCCCGTGACCAGCAGAACCGACGTCGTGCGGCCCGGTGACGGCTTCGCCCACTGGCATGCGGCCACCTGCCGCAGCTATTCGGTCACCGAGTGCAACGCGGTACCGGATCGCGCCTTCAACGCCCGGATCTCGCTCGGTGCCTTCGGCCCGCTGACCATCTCCCACATCTCCTCCACGGTGGCCGGCGGCGATCCGCTGCGGGTGGTCCGCACGGCCGGCGACATCAGGAAGGACGGCCGCGACGACTTCATGTTCTGGCTGCCGATGGCGGGGGAGACCGCCTTCAGGCAGGATGGCCGCGCCCTGCGCATGCGATGCGGCGACACGCTCCTGCACGATCAGGCACAGCCCTTCGTGCTTCAGTTCGGCCGTCATGCCGACGCGATGATGATCACCGTGCCGCGGCCACTCCTGCTGGCCAGGCTGCCGGAGGCACCGGCCCTGGTGGCACGGCCGGTTGCCGCCGCCTCCCGCTGCGGCGCGCTGGCTGCGGACATCATGCGCGACCTGCTGCGCCTTTCCGAGGCGGCGGAAGACGGGCTGGCGCGACGGGTCGGCATCTCCGCGCTCGATATCCTCGCCGCCACCTTCGAGGCGGAGCTGGCGGGCGAGGCCGGCGCAGCCCAGGGCGATGCCCGTCTGCGGCAGGTCCAGCGCTTCATGCTCGCGCGGCTGGACGATCCCGCCCTCGACCTGGCCACGATCGCGGCCGCACAGAACATGTCGCCGCGGTCCCTGACCCGCCTTTTCGCCCGCGTCGGGGAGACGCCGATCCGCTGGCTGTGGCGGCAGCGCCTGGCTACCAGCTACCGGATGCTGGCCGAGGGCCAGGCCCGTAACGTCACGGAGGTCGCACTGGCGCATGGCTTCGGCGACCCCTCCCATTTCAGCCGTGCCTTCCGCCGCGCCTACGGGCGCACGCCGCAATCGGTCCGCCCCGTCGGCTGAAGCGCCGACCGGGCTCCGCCGCCCTGCCGGGAACCGACCGGCCGGGGGCGACGTTGACTGCCGCATGACCGGACGGACAGCTGAACGCACGGAAACCCTCTCGCCCGCCTTGCCCGACGATCTCGAGCAGGCGGCCCTGGATGTGCTGCGCCGTGCCGATGCCGGCGGCCTGAAGCTGGCGACGGCGGAAAGCTGCACTGGCGGGCTTCTCGCCTCCCTCCTGACCGACATTGACGGCTATGGGCATGTGTTCGAGCGCGGCTTCGTCACCTATGGCGACCGCGCGAAGTGCGACCTGCTCGGCCTGGCGCAGAAGCAGATCGACGATTGCGGCGCGGTCAGCCGCGAGGTAGCGGTGGCGATGGCGGAAGGGGCCGTACAGCGCTCCGCCGCAGAGCTCGCGGTGGCGATCACCGGCTTCGCCGGACCGGCCGGCGATGGCGACGAAGAGGGGCGGGTCCATCTCGCCTGCGCGCGGAAGGGCGTGCCGACCGTTCATCGCGAGGCGCATTTCGGCGCCTGCGGCCGTGGGGCGATCCGCCTGCGCGCGGTCCGCGCCGCGCTGGAGATGCTGCAGTCGGCGCTGCGCGTATAGAGCGGGACACCTCAAGGCTGGTGGAATGGGGTCCTGGTCGCGTTCGACAACGACGGTTTCGCAATTCGCTAGATCCGGTACAGCGCCTGCGCATTGTCGTGGAACATCGCCCGCTGCTCGTCCGGAGAGAAATCCACCAGCAACCTGCGGAAGCGGTCCCAGATCGCATCGAAGCCGGCCGTGTCGAGGCCGTTGGTCAGCCCGGCGACCGGCCAGTCGGTGGCCAGCATGGACCGCGCGGGTCCGAAGCTCTCGATACAGTGAAGCTGCACCAGGCGCAGGCTCTCTTCCGTCGGGGCGGGGTCGTAGCCTTCGGCGTTGGAGACCTTGATCCGGATGTTCGGCTCCGCCGCCAGCAGGGTCACCGCCTGCCGCCAGCGCGCCATGCCGTCCGGATCGCGGTCGACCGGGCTGGCGCAATGGTTCACCACGATCCGCAGCTCCGGCAGGGCCCGCGCCAGCCCGGCCAGCCCCGCCGCCTGGTAGGGATAGAGCATCACCTCGAAGTTCAGCCCGGTCCGCGCCAGCCGCGCCAGGTCGGCGCGCCAGGCCGGGTCGTCGGCCAGGCCGTCGGCAGCGGCAAAGGACTTCTCCGGCAGGGTCGGGTGGAAGGAGAGGATGCCGCGGATGCCGGTCATGCGACCGAAAGCGGCCTGCGCCTCGATCACGGCCGCCGCTGCCGGGGTGCCGAGCGGCGCCGCGCCGACATAGGCGGCGGCCACGCCGCGGGACTTGTCGAGCCCGTCCAGCCAGCGGCTTTCGCCCAGCAGATCGTCGGGCGACCAGAGCGCCTCGACATGCACGCTGGCGGCGATCGGCTGGTTGGCGCTGTCGCGCAGATAGTCCGCCACCACATAGTCGCGCTGCAGCCGCTCCAGCCCGCCCAGCGCCTGCACCGCGCCGTCGCCCGGCCGCAGCCAGGGATGCCGGTCCATAGACAGGTCCCACAGATGGGTATGGGCGTCGATGATCGGGCCGTCATACAGGGTCATGCCGCCCCTCCCCCTCTGCAGGCGACGTCAGGCCGCGCATTCATGCGCCACCAGCTTCTCCAGGAAGGAGAGGCAGGCGGCCAGCTGGTCTTCCGCGACCCATTCGTCGGGCGCATGGGCCTGCGCGATATCGCCGGGGCCGCAGAGCACGGTGGGGATGCCGGCGCGCTGGAACAGGCCGGCCTCCGACCCGAAGGCGGCGCTGACCGCCTCGCCGCCGGCCAGGCTGCGGGCCAGTGCCTCTGCCGCGCTGTTGGGCTGCGGCAGCAGCGGCGGGATCTCGAACAGGGTCTCGGTGGCGATATCGGCCGCCGCCTGGCGCGCCCGCATCGCCGGCAGGATCCTGTCGTCCACCGCGGCGGCCAGGGCGTCGCGCACCTGCCCCACCATCCCTTCGCGGGTGGCGCGGATGTCCCAGGTCAGGGTGCAGTCGCCGGCCACCGTGTTGCGGGCGCTGCCGCCCTGGATCAGGCCGACATTCAGGGTGGTATGTGGCGGCTCGAACAGGCCGACGCTGTCGGGCGCCTCCGCCAGGGCCTGGGCCTGGGCGCGCAGCGTGTCGATCACCTCCATCGCGCCGTAGATCGCATTCACCCCCTGGTCGGGGCGGGAGGAATGGCAGGCATGACCGGTCACCTTGGTGCGCATGCCGCAGCTGCCCTTGTGGGCGTTGACCACCCGCATCGAGGTCGGCTCGCCGACGAAGGCCATGGCGGGGCGCAGCTCCGAGGCCGCGATATGGGACACGATCTCCCGCGCCCCGAAGCATCCGGTCTCCTCGTCATAGGAGAAGGCCAGGTGGATCGGCCGGGTCAGCGGCGCATCCCGCAACGCCGGGACCATGGCCAGGACACAGGCGATATAGCCCTTCATGTCGCAGGCGCCGCGGCCGTACAGGCGACCGTCCTTCGGCGTCAGGCGGAACGGGTCGGTCTGCCAGTCCTGGCCGTCCACGGGGACCACGTCGGTATGGCCCGACAGCATGATCCCGCCGCGCGGCTCCAGCCTGCCCGGTGCGATGCTGGCGACGATATTGGCTTTCCGCCCGTCGGCGCTGGGCAGGGTGGCCACCGCGACGCCATGGCCGTCCAGATGGTCCGCCACCCAGTCGATCAGGGCGCGATTGGACTTGTGGCTCACGGTGTCGAAAGCGACCAGGGTCGACAGAATCCGGGTCGCATCGTCCAGGGACGGCGTCATGCATGCACCCTCAAAGGCGGTGGCCGGCCGTCTC
Source organism: Marinibaculum pumilum (assembly GCF_042646425.1). NCBI lineage: Bacteria > Pseudomonadati > Pseudomonadota > Alphaproteobacteria > Rhodospirillales > Rhodospirillaceae > Marinibaculum > Marinibaculum pumilum. The sequence continues at coordinate 14,854 of NZ_JBHRTR010000009.1, read as the reverse complement.
CTCCCCCTGCGATTCGAACCGCACGGTACGGACCGCCGCTGGCGCGGGGTCTGGCGCCCCGCTGACGCGCGGCATCATCGCAGGCGGGACCGGCAACCGCCAGCCCCGGCATGCCGCAGGCTGCGCTTCGGCGCGGCGCCACCGACTTCGCCGTCGTCCTCGGCGCCAAGCCGAGGACCGTGACGAAACGGCAACGTAGAACGACGGTGCGGCTTGGCAGCGGTGCCATATCGTCGCGCTCCTCGGCTTGGGGCCGAGGAGGACGGCAAAGTGGAGAGATGTGTCGCCGCCGCCTACCGCAGCGCGGCCTCGATATTGCCGCCGTCGACGGTCATGACATGACCGGTCGTGCGCTCCGCCAGGGCGAGGGCGACGAAGGCTTCGCCGACATGGCGCGCCTCGACCTCGGCGCCCAGCAGGTTGCCGGCCATGTACTTCGCCGCGTCGACGCCGCGGGCCTTCGACCGGGTGGCGATCATCTCGTCGGTCAAGAGGCCGGAGCGGATGCGGTCGGCGTTGATGCCGTTCACCCGCACGCCCATCGCGCCCAGCTCCAGAGCGTATTGCCGGACCAGGAAGAAGGTCGCCGCCTTGGGCAGGCCATAGGCGCCGAAATCCTTGCCCGGGTTCACCGCCTGCTTCGAGGCGTTGAACAGCAGCGAATGGCCGCGGCCCTGTTCCCGGAACACCCGGGAGGCGGCCTGCGCCATGCGCTGGTGGGCGAAGAAGTTCAGCTCGAAGGACTTGCGCAGCAGCGCCTCGTCCAGGTCGATCATCGCCCCGCCCCAGGCCGCCCCGGCATTGGAGACCAGGATGTCGATGCCGCCGAAGCGCTCGATGCAGGCGGCCAGCGCCGCCTCGCCCGCGCCCTCGGCCGTCAGGTCCAGCGCCAGGCCGCCGGCATCGCGGCCCAGCCCCTTCAGCGCCGCGCCCAGCGCCCCCTCGTCGGCATCGACCAGGAAGATGTCGGCGCCCTGCGCCTTGAAGGCCGCCGCGGTCGCCCGGCCGATCGCGCCGGCACCGCCGGTGACCAGGACGATCCGGCCCTGCAGGGCCGGCGGCCGGCCCTTGCCCAGCTTCGCCTGCTCCAGGGACCAGTGCTCGGTCTCGAACAGGTCGAATTCCCTGATCGGGCGGAATTCGCCGACGCTCTCCGCCAGCTCGATCACCCGGATCTGCTGGTCGCCCAGGTCGGCGGCGGCACTCGCCGCCTTGGCGCTGGCACCGATCCCCAGCAGGCCGAGGCCCGGCACCCAGGCCAGGCCGGGCACCGGCTCCAGCATCGTCTTGGTGCCGCCGGCGGTCGTGTTGTTGCGCTCGAAATAGCTGCGATAGGCGGCGGCCCAGTCCGCGACGGCGGCCTTCAGCGCGTCGGCATCGCCGGCGGCGGCCGCGCCTTCCAGGATCAGGGCCGGATGCTTGGTGCGGATCACATGGTCCGGGGTGGCGACGCCGCGGGTGGAAAGCTCCGCCATGTCCGGCCGCGCCAGGAAGGCCGTCAGATGCTCCGCCTGGCGCAGGTCGAAGACCGGCATCGCCGCATCGCGCGGCCGGTCGGCGGCCAGGGCGCCGCGCAGCCGCGGCAGCAGGCGGGTCGCATCCACCTTCTCGACCGGTCGTGCGGGCGGGCGGCGATTGCCCTTGCGGGCGAAATATTCCTCGACCGCATTCACCTGCTCGATATGGCGCTCATAGCTCTGCTTCGCGGTGTCGCCGAAGGTGAAATGGCCGTGGTTGACCAGCAGCATGCCCTCGACCTCGGGCTTCTGCTCGAACACCTCGGCCGCCTTCTTGGCCAGGCCGAAGCCCGGCATGATGTAGGGTACCAGCGCCACCCGGTCGCCGAACAGCTCGGCCACCACCTCCGCCGCCTCCGGCAGGTCGGCCAGCGCCAGCATCGCGGTGGCATGGCTGTGGTCGATGAAGGGATGCGGCAGATAGGCGTGCAGCAGGGTTTCCACCGACGGGTTGGGCGAGGTGGAATCCAGCAGGTTGCAGCGCTGCTGGTTCACCATGTCCTCGTCGGAGAGCGCATCCAGGTCGCGCAGCTTCAGCAGCGGGTCGAGCCGCACACCGGGCAGGCCCGGCGCCTCGATCGAGCCCAGGTCCCAGCCGGAGCCCTTGACGTGCAGGACGCGGATCTCGTCACCCAGCAGGTCGCGGCGCAGCACCTTGCAGGAGGTATTGCCGCCGCCATGCTGCACCAGGTCGGGATCGCTGCCGATCAGGCGGGAGGTATAGACGCGCAGTGCCAGCGCGCGGTCCGCCGGATCGTTGCCGGCCGCCGCTTCCAGCGCCTCGGCCTCTTCGTCACGCCACCGGTTCTGTACCATCGCTTCCACCCTCGTTCCGCGCTGCCGGATCTTCAATCCCGTCCGGTTGCGGTTTTTGACAAATGTGAAGTCGCTGTGTCAAATGACTAAGAATTGCGCATCGTCCATGACTGGCGGCAGCCCATGACCGACCCCGCCCGCGGGCGCCCCGCATGAGCGGCCGGCGCCGCACCCCATCGCCCTCCGGCAGCTTCGAGATCGTCGTGGAGGCAGCCTGGCTCTACTATAACGAGGGCCTGAACCAGAACGAGATCGCGCGCCGCCTCGGCGTCAGCCGCGCCTCCGTGGTGAACTACCTGCAGGAGGGGCGGGAGCGCGGGCTGATCCGCATCCGCCTGGCCGACGAGCCCTTCCTCGCCCATTCCCTGTCGCTCGACCTGCAGCGCCGCTTCGGCCTGAAGGCGGCCTATGTCGTCCCGGCGGTCAGCCCGACGGACGATACCGCAACGCTGCTGCGGGTGGCGAAGGCGGCGGGCAACTGGCTGCCGGCCCTGCTGCAGACCGGCGATACCCTGGGGGTCGCCTGGGGCCGGACGATCTACGAGCTGGCGGAGGGCATGGAGCCGGAGCCGGTGGCGGATGTCAGCGTGGTTCAGCTGACGGGATCGATGGCCACCCCCTACGGCTTCACCGCGGAACTCTGTTCGGCACGGCTGGCACAACGGCTGAACGGCCGCTGCATCAACCTGCATGCCCCGGCGATCCTGTCGACCCCGGAACTGGCCGCGGCGCTGCGGCAGGAGCCGCTGATCCGCGACCAGCTGCATGCGCTGGGCGATTGCAACAAGGCGCTGTTCGCCGCCGGCTCCTGCACGACGGAAAGCCATGTGGTGCTGGCCGGCATCGCCACCGCAGACGATATCGCGGACTATCGCGCCCGCGGCGCCCGCGCCGTGCTCTGCGGCCGCTTCGTCGATGCCGACGGCCGCCACGTGCCGGGCGCGCTGGACGAACGGATGATCGGCATCACGCCGGAGCGGATGCAGGACCTGGAGATGGGGCTGCTGGTGTCCTGCGGCCCCGACAAGGTGGAGCCGATGGCGGCGGTGCTGCAGGGCGGCTATGCCAGCCACCTGGTCACCGACAATGTCACCGCCCGGGCACTGCTGGCGGACGGTTAGTCCTTCCAGCCGCCAAATCTGGAAAACTGGCGCCGATAGCGGGCCGGCGTGACGCCGGTTCGGCGCTTGAACAGGCGCCGGAAGAAGGACGGATCCTCATAGCCGACCGCTTGCGCGACATCGTCGATGCTCATCGCGCCGACCTCCAGCAGATGCTTGGCTTCCTCGATACGCAAGGCCTGGACATAGTCCACAGGCGTGTATCCCGTCGCCGCCTTGAAGCGACGCTTGAAGCTGCGTTCCGCCAGGCCGGAACGCGCCGCCATGCGGGCGACGGGCCGCGTTTCCGCATAATGGTCGGCAAGCCATTCCTGGCATGCGCCGATGGCAGCATCACCATGATTGCCCGCACGACCCATCGCGGTGAAGGGCAGCTGGCCGGCGCTCCGGTCGCCCAGAACGAACACCTTGGCCAGGCGCACCGCTTCCTCCGGTCCGCAGAACCTCGCCACCAGATGCATCGCCAGGTCCTCCCAGGAGCCTGGCCCGCCGCTGGTGACAATCCGATGACCCGGACCGCCCTGACAGAGGATGCGCTCCGGCCGGAAGCGGACCGCCGGATAGCGGCTGCGGAACATCTCCCCGGCGCTCCAGTGTGAGGTCGCCTCCGTGCCGTCGAGCAATCCGCTTTCGGCAATCAGAACGGCACCCGTGCAGACAGAGGCCAGAATCGCGCCGGCGGCATATTGTGCGCGCAGCCAGTCGCATTCGGCATGCCAGGACGGCAACCCGGCAGGATCGGGATGAAGCGCAAGATCCGTGACCACCACCAGGTCGGCGGGAGCCGCGGCGGCGAGTGCCAGGTCGGGTTGAACCGGCGCACCGAGGGCCGCGGTGAACTGCGATTTCTCGCGTGCCACGATCCGTGCCTCGATCCGGACCGAGGGGGCGGGCTCTCCGGTCAGTTCAGTCCAGGCCCTGCCCGCCGCATGGAAGACCTCCCGAAAGGCATAGAGCGCCGTCGGCGTCGTTTCCGGCACGGCCAGCAGGTGGGCTGTGACGGGCGGCAGCCGGCGATCCGGTCGCACATATCCGGTCATGGCACAAAAGACCCGCTGGCGTCCGTTTCGGCTCTCCACGGCGGAGCCAGGGACTGGCATCCCAGCCGTCCGCCCAATCTAGGAAAGGAGACAGGGATGTACAACGCGCACGATACGACAGCGCAAGCTGTGGCCATGGCGTACGACAATGACACCGTCAGCGCTCGCCTGGACGCAGTGATCGATCGCTGGACCGGCAGCGACCGCATCGCCGGCCTGGCGATGCACGTCACCCGGCAGGGCCGGCTCGTTTATCGCCGGGAGGCCGGTCTTGCCGATCGCGAGCGCGGCCGAACCGTCACCGGCGAGACAGTCTTCCGCCTGGCGTCGCTGACCAAGACGATTGTCGCTGCGACCGCCCTGGCCCTGGCGGAAGCCGGCAGGCTGAGCCTCGCCGACGCTGTGAGCGACTGGCTGCCGGACTTCCGCCCGACCACGGCGACCGGTCTCCGACCCAGGATCTCGCTTCACCACCTGATGACGCATACATCCGGCCTGGGCTACGATTTTCTCGACGACGGCGGATCTCCTTATGCCGCTGCCGGCATCGATCAGGGTCTCGGCGACGGCTCTATCAGCCTGGAGGAGAATCTCGCCCGCCTGTCGGCGCTCCCGCTGTTTTTCGCGCCCGGAACCCAATGGCGCTACTCGATGAGCATCGATGTGCTCGGCGCCGTCATCGAGCGGGCAGCCGACATGCCGCTGCCCGATGCCGTCGCCCGCTACGTGACCCGGCCATTGGGTATGACCGACACAAGTTTCGCGGTGCCGGACGCCACTCGGCTGGCGGCTGCCTACAAGGACGGGCCCCACGGTGCGCTGCGCATGTCCGAGCAGGGCGACAGCGTACCGTTAGGGGGTGGCTTTGGTGCCGTTCCCGCCAGAGCGGCCAACGCGAGCGCATGGCCATCGGGCGGTGCCGGCATGTACGGTACCGCCACCGACTATCTGCGCTTTCTCGAGGCCGTTCGGACGGGCGGTGGACCCATCCTGGGCCGGCGCGCCGCAGCGAGTATCGGCCGCCATGCCATCGACAATCTTCGCGCCTGGACGGAAGGGCCCGGCTGGGGCTTCGGGCTCGGCGCGGCCGTACTGCTGGACCCGGCCGCCGCAGACACGCCGCAGTCCGCGGGAACCTGGCAGTGGGGCGGGGTCTACGGCAACCATTGGTTCGTGGATCCGGGTCAGGAACTGACCGTAGTGGTGCTCACCAATACATCGGTGGCGGGCATGTCCGGCGCCTTCCCCGAGGAACTCTGCAAAGCGCTCTATGCCGGCATCCACAGCGCCGCCGGCCGTTAGGATGCGAAGAGGCGCACAGCCGGTCAGCGCCTGCGCGCCTCTTCCATCTCTTTCAGGGCGACCTGCAGGTCGGCGGCCACCTGCAGGCGGATACGCACCATCTCCTTGCGGTGGATCGCCAGGGACTTCTGCATCTCCGCCCGCACCTGCGCCATCTCCACCCGCTGCCGCTCCAGCGATTCCGAGGCCTGCGCCGCGGGCAGGTGAAGGAGGGCGGCCGCCGCTGCCAGGCAGAGCGCCGCCAGGATCCGTTTCGCGTTCATGTGATCTTTCGGGGTCTTCCGGGCTCGTCCCGGGCATGTCCGGCCGCCGGCCGGCGCGCCGCGCGCGCCGCATTCATCGGGGGCTGACCCGGTTGATACGCCAAAGAGGTTGCGGGAACCTTTACGGCAGTGCAGCAGAATGTGAGCGGTTGCGGGATGACCTATTGCGGCACCCGGTCGCGCATCTGCCGCATCACGCGGGCCCGTTCCGCGGCCATATCGGCGCGAACCTCCGCCATGCGCCGCTCATGCACGGCCCGGTCGCGGCGCATTCCTGCGCGCACTTCCGCCATTTCCTCGAGATTCTGTCGTAGGTCCGAGGCCGCCCTGGCGACATCCACGGTCGCAAAGGGGGCGCATCCCGCAGCCAGGACCGCGACAGCCACCGCCGTCGCGCGTCGCATTTCATGCTCCTGGCCATTCGCCGGCTTCCGACAATGCGGAAGCCAACCAACAAGCTCGAAACAGGCGGCGTGGCGAAAGGTTCCCCGGCCGCAGATATTTTTTTCCGGCGATTCAGCCCCGCCGGCGCGGCCAGACGGCGGAAGCGATCCCCATGCCGGCAGTGAACAGGGCCGGGACCAGGAGCGCGGCGGCAACCCCGACATGCAGCGCGACCATGCCGCCGGCCAGCGCGCCGCAGACGAAGCCGGCCCAGACCGTGCCGTTCTCCCGCATCTCCGCGGTCCCGCCCCGGCCCATCAGGAACAGCGCCAGTCCGCGGCCGAACTGGACGATCGTGCCGGTGATGTAGGTGCGCACGGCGGCGCCGCGCTGCGGATGGAGGCTGGCATTGTGCACACCCATCGCCGCCGCCAGCAGCGGCAGCACGGCACCCGCCGGCCAGGCCGCCAGGCTGCCGGCCAGCGCCAGGCAGAGCAGCAGCGCATCCGCCAGGTAGACCCGGGGCTGGCGCCAGCCGCCGGCCGGGCGGCTGAGGCATTCGCCCAGCACCACCCCGGCCAGGAAGGCGAGCACCACGCTGCCGACCAGGAGGATGCCGGGCCAGGCGCCCTGCGCCACACTGGAGGCCAGTTCGGTGTTGTTGCCGCTCATGAAGGAGACGAAGGCATCGCCGGCCAGCAGGAACCCGGCCGCATCGACCCAGGCGGCCATGCCGGTCAGCAGCACCGCCAGGCCGGCCTGCCTGCCGGCCCTGCCGGCGCTTTCCTGCTCCGCCACCCTGTCCCCCGCCCCAACACCGTACCGCGCGCCGGCGGCACGATCCTGACGGCGGCGTGGCGCCGGTCAACAGGCAATTGGGGCTACCGCTCCCGCGCTTCCTTCATCCGCTGCAGCAGCATGGCGCGGGAGACATCCATGTCGGCACGCACTTCGGCCATGTCCTGGCGGTGAATCCGCAGCGACCGCGCGGCATCCACCCGGCCGGCCGCCATCTGGCGGCGATGGGCCTGCAGCGATTCCATCATCTCGGCACGCACCGCGGCCATGTCGGCCAGGTTCGCCGCCAGCCGGGATTCGGAGGCCTGTGCCGCCGGCGCCCAGATCGACGCCGCGGCCAGCGCCGCGAAACCGGCCAGCGCGACGAGGCCGGCGAGACGGATTGTCCGGGCGAAGCGGCCGGAACGGCGGGCGACGGGCGAAAGCGGTCGGTGCATGCGCATGCTCCCCGGGAGCCGGTGGACCGACCTTCGATCTCGCGAAGGGCGGTCACCCATAGTCATCCTGGGGCGCTATATAGCGCACGAATGATAAACGTGAAGTTAAGAGGATTTTAATACTTATATATGGAGAGATATAATTTAAGAATTTCTTCTAAACTATTTTTAGTTTTAATTCGATGATAATTTGATAAAATACACACTGCCCCGCCGACGGTGCCGCGCGCGGGCCGGTCGACCGGCATCTCGGATGGGCTGGTTTGCAGTCGATGGCCCGGCAACGGGTTCCCGGCCTGGATCGTGGCCGATCCCGGTCTCCGCTCCTGCCCTGCGGCAGGGCAGGAATTCAGGCCGCGGCGCGGTCCGGAAACAGCCCGGCCAGGCCTTCCGCCGTGGCGGCGCAGATGCCGCGCTCGGTGATCAGGCCGGTGACCAGGCGGGCCGGGGTCACGTCGAAGGCCGGGTTGCGGGCGGGCGAGGCCTCGGGCGAGATCCGCACCGGCAGCACGGTGCCGTCCGGCCCCTTGCCGGAGATGTAGGAGACCTCGTCGCCGTTGCGTTCCTCGATCGGGATTTCCGCCACGCCGTCCTGCACATTCCAGTCGATGGTCGGCGAGGGCAGTGCGACATAGAACGGCACGCCGTTGTCATGGGCGGCCAGCGCCTTCAGGTAGGTGCCGATCTTGTTGCAGACATCGCCGCGCGCGGTGGTGCGGTCGGTGCCGGTGATCACCAGGTCGACCAGGCCGTGCTGCATCAGGTGGCCGCCGGCATTGTCTGTGATCAGCGCATGCGGGATGCCATGCCCGGCCATCTCCCAGGCGGTGAGATAGGCGCCCTGGTTGCGGGGCCGGGTCTCGTCCACCCAGACATGCAGCGGGATGCCGCGCTCCGCCGCCTGGTAGATCGGCGAGGTCGCGGTGCCCCAGTCCACGGTTGCCAGCCAGCCGGCATTGCAGTGGGTCAGGATGTTCACCGGCTCGCCCGCCGGCTTGGCGGCGGCGATCTCCTCGATCAGGGCCAGGCCGTTCGCGCCGATCTGGCGGTTGATCTCCACATCCTCGTCGGCGATGCGGGTGGCGGCGGCATAGGCCGCCTCCAGCCGGTCGGCCGGCGGCAGCGGGCTCAGCACCTGCCGGACCTCGTCCAGCGCCCAGCGCAGGTTCACCGCGGTCGGCCGGGTCGCCATCAGCATGTCGTAGCCTGCGTGCAGGCTGTCGTCGCCCGGGTCGCGCTGCATCTGCAGCGCCATGCCGTAGGCGGCGGTGGCGCCGATCAGCGGTGCGCCGCGCACCCACATGTCGCGGATCGCTGTGGCGACGGTCTCCGGCTCCACCATGTCGACGGTGACGAAGGCATGCGGCAGGCGGGTCTGGTCGATGATCCGCACGGTGCGGCCATCCTCCGCCAGCCAGATCGACCGGTAATGCTTGCCGTCGACGTTCATCCTGCCGGTCCTTCCGTTCGGATCATGGGTTCAGGCGGGCACGCCGCGCGCCTCGATGCGCCGCGCCAGCGCCGCGATCTCGGCCGGCCCGGCGATCGAATGCCGGCCCAGGACCAGCAGCCGGCCGAGTTCCAGCGCGCGGCGCTCGCAGTCCGCCCGGCGGTCGGCATCGGCGATATCGTCCAGCTCCGCAATATGGGCAAGGCCCAGGATGCGGCGGTGCATCTCCACCCCGCAATAGCCGACCGTGTCGACCCAGACCTCGCGCAAATAGTCGCTGCAGGCCTTTTCCGCCGCCATGTGGTGGCCCTGATCCTCGAACAGGGCGGCCGGATAGAGGATGCCGCTGCGCTCGCTCTGCCACAGCGCGCGGAAGCGCGCGGCAAAGCCGTCCCAGACCTCCTGCACGACCTGCAGCAGCCAGTCGCGATAGGGATCCCGCGCGCCCGGCGCCGCCTCGTGCCCCGCCTGGGCATGGAAGGCCATCAGGAAATTCGCCAGCAGCATGCCGATGTCGAACCCCATCGGGCCGTAGACGGCGAATTCCGGGTCGATCATCCGGGTGTCGCCGTCCGTCACCATGATCGAGCCGGTATGCAGGTCGCCGTGCAGCAGGGTCTGCGCCTTCGACGCGAAGCCGGCCTTCAGGTGCTGCGCCTGCACCTTCAGTTCCTGGTCGGCACGCAGCGCGGCGACATAGCCATCCAGCTGCGGCGTGGTGTGCCGGTTCAGTTCCGCCGCGTAATAGGGATCGGTGAAGACAAGGCTTTCGGTGATGTCGCACAGGTCGACATTGTCGGCGAACAGCGCCAGGTCGGCCTTCCGCTGCCGGGTTTCCATGCACAGGTCGGAGCCGCGGAACAGGGTCTCCGCGGTGAAGGCCGCCAGATGCGCCGCCAGGTTCTCATGCACACGGCCCGCGGCCAGGCTCTTGCGCAGGATGACGTGCGGGGTCAGGTACTCCATCACCGTCAGCGCCTGGCCGTCGTCGTAATGGTAGATCTCCGGCACCCGCCCCGGGCAGCGCGCGGCCTGGCGCTGCAGGGCATGGCGTTCGAAAAAGGCCCGGGTCAGCGGCAGCGGCCAGGATTCGCCGACCAGCCGGACATAGGGCAAAGCCTGCTTGACCACAGCGGCGCCGGACGGCCCTTCGACGATGAACACCAGGTTCAGGTTGCCGTCGCCGACCTCGCGCACCTGCCAGCCCGCGGGATCGCCCAGCCGCTGCCGCAGGTCCTGCAGCGACCCCAGGCGCTGCACCAGGCTGTCGGCGTCCAGTGCCAGATATTCCGTGCCGCCATCGGCGGCCGTCCCGTTCACGACGGTTCTCTCCCCGCTTGTTTCTCGTTCGTGCGGCCCGGTCGGCCGGCTGCCGGTGGGGCACGCTATCGCCCCGCTTTTTCAAAAGTCAACATCAATTGACATTTGAAAAACGGCTCCCTAGCGTCTGCGCATCGGGGAGGAAGGCATGCATCAAGGCGCGGCGCAGGGGCCGGCATTCGAGATATCCGGGCTGCAGAAATCGTTCGGCGCGAACCGCGTGCTGCGCGGCATCGACCTGGCCATTCCCGCCCGCGCCGTCACCGTGCTGATGGGCGCCAACGGCGCCGGCAAGTCCACCCTGGTGAAGATCGCCGCCGGCGTGCACGCCCCGGACCAGGGAGAATTGCGGCTGGCCGGCCGGCCCTACAGCCCCGCCACCCCGGCGGAGGCGATCGACGCCGGCATCGTGGTGGTGCACCAGAACATCAATGACGGCGTGGCCCCCGACCTGGACGTGGCCAGCAACCTGATGCTCGACCGGCTGGCCGGCGGGCGGATGCCAGTCCTGTTCAACCCCCGCCGGGTGCGGGCGGAGGCGGGCCGCATCGCCGAGCTGATGGGGCTGGAGATGGACCTCACCGCCCCGGTGCGCCGGCTCAGCCTGGCCGACCGCCAGATGGTGGCAATCGCCCGCGCCATGGCACGCGACCCGAAGCTGCTGATCCTGGATGAGCCCACCTCCTCCCTCTCCGACGCGGAGGCGCAGCGCCTGTTCGCGCTGGTCGACCGGCTGCGGGCGCAGGGGGTGGCGATCCTCTACATCTCCCACCGCATGTCCGACATCCGCCGGGTGGCCGACCAGATCGTCACCCTGCGCGACGGCCGCATCACCGGCATCTTCGACACGGCGCCGCTGGACTACGAGGGTGCGGTCGACGCGATGCTGGGCCACGGCCTGACCGATGTCGACATCCAGTCGCCGCCGCCGGGCGAGCCGGTGCTGGAGGTGACCGACCTGCAGCTGGTGCCGGGCGCGAAGCCATTCTCGCTGACCCTGCGGCGCAACGAGGTGACCGCCCTGACCGGCCTGGTCGGCACCGGCAAGACCGCATTCGCGGAGGTGCTGTTCGGCCTGCGCCGGCCGGTCGCCGGCGAGATCCGCCTGAACGGCCGGCCCCATGCGCCGGCCAACCCGTCACAGGCGATCGCCGCCGGCGTCTTTCTGTCGGCGAAGGACCGCGCGACCAACGCGGTGGTGCCGCAGTTCGACCTGATGCGGAACCTGACCCTGCCCTTCCTGCCCCGCTACAGCCGCGCCGCGATCGTCAGCCGCGGCCGGGAGCGGCAGGTGGCGCAGGACCAGATCGCCGCGCTCAGGATCGTCTGCCAGTCCGAGCGCGACGGCATCCAGACCCTGTCCGGCGGCAACCAGCAGAAGGTGATGGTGGCGCGCTGGCTGTCGCAGACCTCGCGCCTGCTGATCCTGGACGAACCGTTCCAGGGGGTCGATATCGGCGCCCGGCGCGACCTGGGCGACAAGCTGCGGGAGACGGCCTCCGACCGCGCCACCCTGGTGCTCTGCGCCGAACTGGACGAGGCGCTGGAGGTGGCGGACCGGATCCTGGTAATGGCCGACCACAGCCTGGCCGGCGACCATCCCAACCGGAACGTGGATCTGGACCTGATGCTGGCGCAGGTGGCCGGCAGCGGAGCGGCGGCAAGGATGCAGGACGGGTCAGCGGAGATGACGGCATGAGCGATCGCGCGGATCGGCCCGCACCAACAACGAACGGCCCCGCCCCGTCCGCAAGAGTGGGCGGCGTACCGGTCGGAGGTGTTTCGGGCCGCGGCGACGCGGCGATCCACCTGGCGATCCGCTACGGCTTCCTGGTGCTGCTGGCCGGCCTGGTGATCTTCTTCATGGCGTCGGCGGAAGGCTTCACCAGCGTCTTCAGCGCGGTGTTCATCTTCCAGTCGGTGGCGATTACCGCGATCCTGGCGCTGGGTGTCACCGCCACCCTGGTGGTCGGCGGCTTCGACCTGTCGATCGGCGCGGTGGCGACCTCCTCCCTGATGGCTTCCGCCTACGTGATGGTGGTCTGGGGCCTGGGCACGGTGGAGGCGGTTGTGTTCTGCCTGCTGCTGGGCCTGCTGGTCGGCTTCATCAACGGCGTGCTGGTGGTCTACACCCGCATTCCCGACCTGCTGGCCACCCTGGGCATGATGTTCGTGCTGATCGGCCTGCAGCGGATCCCGACCGAAGGGCGCTCGATCGCCACCGGCATGACCCTGCCCGACGGCTCCACCGCGGAGGGCAGCTTCACCGCCGCCTTCCTGGCGATCGGCCGGCACCGCTTCGACCTGATCGAGGCGAACGTGCTGCCCGCCTCGGTCCTTTTCATGCTGGTGATGGGGATCCTGATCTGGTTCTTCCTGGAATATACCCGCTATGGCCGCGTGATGTACGCCATCGGCAGCAACGAGCGCGCCGCCGCCCTGGCCGGTGCGCCGGTGCGCCGCTACAAGATCGCCGCCTACATGATCTCCGGCCTGTTCGCGTCCGTCGGCGGCATCCTGCTGGCGGCGCGCCTGGGGCGCGGCGATATCGCCTCGGGCAACAACCTGCTGCTGGATTCCGTCGCCGCGGCGCTGATCGGCTTCGCCGTCCTGGGCGCGGCGAAGCCGAACGCCTTCGGCACCGCAATCGGCGCCTTGTTCGTCGGCGTGCTGCTGCAGGGGCTGACGATGATGAACGTGCCGTACTACACCCAGGATTTCGTGAAGGGCGCCGTGCTGGTGATCGCCCTGATCTTCACCTTCTCGCTGTCCCACCGAAGGGAACGGTAGGGCCGCGGGAGCCGCAACCAGCCAAGTGTCCAGTCGAGGGAGGACTGACCATGATCGACAGAAGAAGCCTGTTCGGAAAGACCCTGATCGGGGCGGCCGGCGCGGCCTGCATCGCGCTCGGCTTCGGCGGCGCGGCCCAGGCGGCCGACATGCCCAAGCCGTTCGACAATCCCGGTGACGTGAAGATCGCGCTGGTGCGCTATCTGTCCACCGGCGACTTCTTCCAGGCCTACCTGGCCGGGGTGGAGCGGCAGGCAAAGGCGCTGGGTGTCGACCTGCGGGTGTTCGACAGCCGCCAGGACGCGGCCCTGCAGGCCGACATGGTCGACCAGGCGATCGCGCTCGGCGTCGACGGCATCGTCATCCAGCACGGCCTGACGGAGAGCATGAAGGCCGCCGCGCAGCGGGCGCTGGACGCCGGCATCAAGGTCGTCGCCTTCGACGTGAACGTGGAGAACGACAAGATCCCGCAGGTCGAGCAGTCGGACCGCGACCTCGCCCGGCTCGCCCTGGAACAGGCGATCAAGGACAATGGCGAGAGCTTCAATGCCGGCTATGTCTACGTGCCCGGCATCGCGCCGCTGGACCGCCGCGACGAGACCTGGGTGAAGTTCAAGGAGAAGTATCCCGGGATCAAGGAACTGGCGGTGTTCGGCACCCTGGACAACCCGATCGCCAATTCCGTCGCCAACCAGGCGGCCGCGGCGCTGCGCGCGAACCCGCAGATCACCGTGATGTTCGCGCCCTATGACGAGTTCGCCAAGGGCGTGAAGATCGCCGTCGACGAGCTGGGCATGACCGACCAGGTGGACATCTATTCCGCCGACGTCTCCACCGCCGACATCTCCGCCATGCGCGAACCCGGCAGCGCCTGGGTCGCCACCGCAGCGACCAACCCGGCCGTGGTGGGCGAGGTCTCGGTCCGTGCGCTCGCCATGCTGCTGGCGGGCGAGGATCCCGGCCACAACGTGATCGTGCCGCCGACCCTGATCACCCAGAAGGCGCTGAACGACCAGGACATCAAGAACATGGAGGAGCTGGGCGAGAAGCTGCCGCAATTCTCCCATGCCGATGTCGCGGTGCCGGCCTGGATGCCGCTGCCGAAGCGCTGACCGGTCCGGCATTACCCGAAGGCAAGGGGCGGTCCCGGAAACGGGGCCGCCCTTTCCTTTTCGGGATGCGGTGCCGTCCCGTCGCGATCCTCGGGCCTCACCCTACGGCATTCGCACATCTCACCAACGGATCCCAATCGGCGCCGCGGTCCCCCAGATGCCGTCGCCCTCGGGCTTGAACCGAGGGCCGCGACGAGACCATGCCGCCGCGCAGCGTCGCCGTCCTGCCACGATCCTCGGGTCAAGATCCTATGCAGGCGCGACGGGCGAGGCGTTACCGTATCGGTTTCCCACACCCAACAGCTGCATAGGAGGCACTGATGGCTGCCCGTACGGAACTCGCCTCGCCCGCCGCACCTGATTGTGGTCCGGCGCGGCTGGAGGTTGCAATCGAGCTGAGCAAGAAGAGTTGGCTGGTTGCTGTGCAATCTCCCTTTTCGGGGAAGGCGTCGCTGCACAGTGTCGCGAGCGGTGATGCGGCGGCGCTGCTGGACGTCTTGGAGC
>NZ_JBHRTR010000008.1:0-1492 GCF_042646425.1 Marinibaculum pumilum | reverse complement strand
CACCGTCGATGCTGTCGGCACCCGCGCCACCGTCGACCGTGTCGTCGCCGGCATCGCCGGCCAGGACGTCATCACCGGCACCACCGGCAATCAGGTCTGCGTCGTCGCCACCCGAGACGATATCGTCGCCGTCACCGCCATCGAGCGTGTCGGCACCCGCACCACCCAGGATGGAATCGCTGCCTGTGCCGCCGTCGACGCTGTCCGCACCTGCGCCGCCGTGGATCGTGTCGGCGCCCTCGCCGCCAAGGATCGTGTCGGCTCCGGCATCGCCCGACAGGCTGTCATCGCCCGCACGGCCCTCGATCACATCGTCACCGGCACCGCCGGAGATCGTGTCGTCATAGCCGGCCAACGGCGACGTCGTCACCGTCTGCAGCACGATATTGTCCAGCAGCGGGCCGTAGCTGTTCTCCGTCCCGATGCCCCGGAAGGCCAGCACGTCGCTGCCGTCGCCGCTGCCGGCCTCGATCTCGACGTTCACCGTCTCCCAGTCGCCCAGGCCCGTCAGCTCCGCGATCAGCTGCCCGCCCCAGAACACCTGGATCCCGTCCGTTGCATCCGTGTTCTGCGTCCGCAGCGCCATGTCGAAGCTCAGCGACAGGCTCTGACCCGCCGTCAGCCCGCCGATCGCCTGGCTGATCTGCGTGTTGCCCGGATGCGCATCCAGTTCGAAGACCTGGTCGTGGCCCTCGTTCGACCGGCCATAGACCGACGCCCGGTGCACCTCGTAGCCCGCCGTCGCGTCCCAGCCGGGCACATTGGTGAAGCCCGAGCCATGGCCTTCCGGACCCGCCTCGAAGTCCCAGTTCTGCACCAGGTTCGGGCCGTAGTCCGGCGCAGCCGACGGCGCCGTCTCGACATCGTCGCCGATCAGCGTGTCGTCGCCGTCGCCGCCGGACATCAGGTCGTTGCCGGCATTGCCTTCCAGGCTGTCCGCACCGGCATCGCCGGCCATCACATCGTCACCGGCACCGCCGGTGACAAGGTCGTCGCCGGCACCGCCCGCCAGGCTGTCCGCGTCGTCGCCGCCGGAGATCGTGTCGGCACCGTCGCCGCCGGAGACCGTATCGTCGCCGGCCTCGCCCGACAGCAGGTCGGCGCCTGCGCCGCCCTCGATCAGGTCCCCGCCGTCGCCGCCGGAGACCGTATCCGCGCCTGCGCCGGCATCGATGGCATCGTCGCCCGTGCCGCCGGAGACGGAGTCCGCCCCTGCGCCACCCAGCATCGTGTCCGCACCCGCACCGCCGGTCAGCAGATCGTCATCGGCGCCGCCGTCGATGCTGTCCGCACCTTCGCCGCCGTCGATCGTGTCGGCGCCGGCGCCGCCCAGGACGGAGTCCGCCCCTGCACCACCGGACAGGCTGTCCGCGCCCTCACCGCCGACGATGCTGTCGGCGCCCTCGCCGCCATCGACCGTGTCGGCGCCAGCGTCGCCCGCCAGAACGTCATCACCGGTACCGCCGGCGATCAGGTCGGCATCGTCACCGCC
>NZ_JBHRTR010000007.1:85406-127902 GCF_042646425.1 Marinibaculum pumilum | reverse complement strand
TGGCTCATCAAAGCTCCTCCTCACGGAGCTTGAATCACTGTTCGCAATCCCATGCTACAAATTTATGAGTTTACGACCTAGCTGGGCGAAAATGGCTGGTTGGGCGAAGAAGGCCGGCCACGCGGCGGCGGAGAAAGCCCCGGCTCCGTTCAGCCCGCCGTCCGTTCAGCCGCCGTGCGCGGCGGTACCTGGCACCAGCCGGTAGCCACCCGGCTCCGTCACCAGGATGGCGGCACTGGCCGGGTCCCGCTCGATCTTCTGGCGCAGCCGGTAGATGTGGGTCTCCAGCGTATGCGTGGTGACCTCCGCGTTGTAGCCCCAGACCTCGGTCAGCAAAGTCTGGCGCCCCACCACCGCACCCTCCGCCCGATACAGGTATTTGAGGATCGCGGTCTCCTTCTCCGTCAGCCGGATCTTCTTGCCCTTTCGCTCGTCGTCGACGAGCAGCTTGGCGCTGGGCTTGAAGGTATAGGGACCGATACCGAAGACGGCGTCCTCGCTCTGCTCGTGCTGGCGGAGCTGGGCCCGGATGCGGGCCAGCAGAATGTTGAACTTGAACGGCTTGGTGACATAGTCGTTTGCGCCGGCATCGAGGCCGGTGATGGTATCCTCGTCGCCGGTGGCGCCGGTCAGCATGATGATCGGGGCCGCCACCTTGGCCTCGCGCAGCTGTCGGCAGACCTCGCGGCCGTCGCTGTCCGGCAGGCCGACATCAAGCAGGATCACCTCGAAATCGCCACTGCCGGCAGAGGCGATGCCCTCCGCGCCGGTGGAGGCGCAGGCGGTGGCGAATTCGCCCGTCAGCTCCAGCTGCTCCGCCAGGGAATCGCGGAGGATCTCGTCATCGTCGATCAGCAGGATCTGTCTTGCGCGCGCCATGCCGGTGCCTCCCTGCAGGGCCGTACTTCTGGACGGTACGGCGGTACTACAACCCCATCTGGCGCAGTACGGCAAGGTTCAAGGGGCTATCGAGGTCGGCCAGCTCGTCGATGACGTTGAAATGATGCAGTCCGGGCCGCGGGATCACCTCGCAGGCCAGGCCGCGGCCCGTCCAGGCCGCGCCGAACGCCTCCTGCTGGCGCTTGAACTCCTTGCTCTCGTCGCCGCCCACGCACAACACCATCGACACCGGCGGCAGGCGGCGCTTGTCCTCCTGCAGGATCTGCAGCGGCGAGTTGCGCGCCGCGCTCTGCGGATCGAGCTGCAGGTTGGCGTTCAGGTAGGACAGCCGGATCGGTTCCAGCTCGTAGATGCCGGAGACGCAGCAGGCCCCCTTCACCAGGTCCGGCGGCAGTTCCGGATCGAAGGCCTGCCAGTCGGTCAGCGCCGCCATCGCGGCGAGATGCGCGCCGGCGGAATGGCCGGAGATGAAGATCCTGTTGGGATCGCCGTTGAAGTCCTTCGCATTGCGCCAGGCCCAGGCGCAGGCGGAGCGGATCTGCCGGACGATATCGTCCATGCCGACGTTCGGCGCCAGGCCGTAGTTCACCACCAGCACGTTGGCGCCCAGCGGCGCCAGCCCTTCCGCGATATAGTCGAAGTCCGACTTGTCCATCGACTGCCAGTAGCCGCCATGGACGAACAGCTGGATCGGCGCATTGCCGCGCGGTGCCGGAAAGATATTCAGCTTTTCCGCACCGGTCCGGCCATAGGACTGGTTCAGCCGGCAGTTCAGCGCCTCCCGGGTGCCGGCGCTCCACGCCTTCCAGTTGTCGAAATGGTTCTGGACCGTCGGCACCGCCAGACGGTTGTTGTACTGCGCGTCCAGCGCTTCCTGGTCGTACTCAAGCCAGACCGCAGCCATGCAACCCTCCCTCACAACTCGGTTCGTAGCGCCCATAATTCAGGAAAGAACGCGAAGTCCAGCGCTTTTTTCAGGTAGGTGACACCGGCCGAGCCCCCGGTACCACGCCGCATTCCGATGATCCGCTCGACAGTCTTGAGGTGCCGGAACCGCCATTGCTGGAACCAGTCCTCGACATCGACCAGCTTCTCCGCCAGCTGGTAGAGGTCCCAATGGCGGTCGACGTCGCGATAGACCTGCCGCCAGGCGTCCAGCACCGTGCGGTCCTCCTGCCAGGTCTGGGTGCGGTCGCGCGCCAGCACCGTCTCGGCGATCTCGAAGCCCGAGCGGGCAAGGCAATGCACGGCCTCGTCATAGATGCTGGGCGCCGCGAGCGCCGCCGCAAGCTCGGCATGCATCGCGGTATCGTGGCGGAACGGCGCCAGCAGGGACCGGTCCCGGTTGCCGAGCGCGAATTCCAGCAGCCGGTAGCCGGCGGACTGAAAGCCGGAGGCCTGTCCCAGCCGGTCGCGGAACGCCAGGTAGTCGGCGGGCGTCAGGGTGGACAGGATGTCCCACGACTGGATGATCTGCGCCTGGATGCGGGACACCCGGGCCAGCATCTTGAAGGCCGGCTGCAGGTCGTCGGCGGCAATGCTGCGTGTGGCGCCCAGCACCTCATGGCGCATCAGCTTCATCCACAGCTCTGTCGCCTGGTGGATGGTGATGAACAGCAGTTCGTCATGGCTGTCCGACACCGGGCGCTGCGCCGCGAGCACCTTGTCGAGGCACAGATAGTCGGAATAGGACATCCGACCCTCGAAGTCGGTGAAGATTCCCTCCTCCAGGGTCTTGTCAGATGTCATTTCCACCGTCCGGCCCGCCGGGGCCATGTACGTTCCCGGCCCCCACTCTACAATTCCGCCGAGGCATGAGCATTGGAAAAATCATTGTCCGGGCTGCGCTTTTTCCCGGCGTTGCAGCACATGGTGCCGGCCGCGTAGCATGCAGCCATGATCCCCGCAAAAGGCTTCGCGCCTTCCCTTCAGGCGACCCGCCAGCATCGGCGCATCGGCCGGGCGCTCGCCGACCTCCGGCGCGGCCTGCCGGTCGTGGTCGAAGCCGGACAGGGCGCGCTGCTGGCCCATGCCGCCGAGCATCTGGACACGCCGGCCCTGGCAACCCTGCGCGAGGCCGCCCGCCGGGACGGGTCCGGGCAGGCCGACGTGCGGACATTCGTCACGGCGGCCCGGGCGGCCGTCCTGCACATCAAGCGCACCGGCCATTCGGTGGTCGGCGTGCGGGTGATCCCCGAGATGGACGCCCGGACCCTCCGCGACCTGGCCGACCCGGCCACCGACCTCGACCGGCCGCTGATCGGGCCCTTCGAATGGCTTCGGGAACCACCGGGGGAGGCGGCCCTTGCCGCCGTGAAGCTGGCGAAACTGGCGCAGCTGCTGCCGGCGATGGTGGTGGCCGCGACCGATGAGGCGGCAGACAGGCTGGCCGGACGACTGGACCTGATCGCGCTGGATCCGAAGACCGTGCTGGCGCATGACGAATATGCGGCCCGGTCGCTGAAGCCGCTCGGCCAGCCGGTGCGCCTGCCGCTGCACGATGCCGCCCAGGCCCGGATCCAGGCCTTCCGGCCGGCCGATGGCGGACCGGAGCATCTGGCGGTGATCGTCGGCCAACCGGACCGGCATGCGCCGGTCCTGGCGCGGATCCATTCGGAATGCTTCACCGGCGACCTGCTGGGCAGCATGCGCTGCGACTGCGGCGAGCAGCTGCGCGGCGCGATCCGGCAGATGGATGCCGCCGGCGGCGGCGTGCTGCTCTACCTGGCACAGGAGGGGCGCGGCATCGGCCTGATCAACAAGCTGCGCGCCTACCGGATCCAGGACCAGGGCTTCGACACGGTGGAGGCGAACCTGCGGATCGGCTTCGACGCGGATGAAAGGGTATTCCTGCCGGCGGCGGAGATGCTGCGCCTCCTCGGTTTCGACGCGGTGCGGCTGCTGACCAACAATCCCGACAAGGTGGCGGGGCTGGAAGCCTGCGGCGTCACCGTCGCCGAGCGGGTGCCGCTGGCCTTCGCCGCGAACGCCCATAACGAGTTCTATCTCGACACCAAGCGCAAGAAGTCCGGCCACTATCTCTAGCCGGCCCGGCGGTACCCGCAGCCCGCCCCGCTGGGAGCCTGCCCGGTCGGATCTGCCCGGCACTTCCTGCACCGTCACAGCAGACATCCGCCAAGTCATTGATTTCAAATAGCTCTCTCTTTGGCCCGAATCCTGCGAAGGGATCTGCCGAGGAGTTATGCGCTATGTTGACCCCGGCACTGGCAGAGCAAGGCTATTACGGCGAGGCCCTGGAACGGCCCGAGGCGCGCGGCATCTATCATGACGCCGCGGCCGAGAAGGCGCTGTTCGGTGCGGAGGGCCTGACCTTCGATTCGCTGCTGGATGCGATCAACCCGCTGCATCACATTCCGGTCGTCGGCTCCATCTATACCGAACTCACCGGCGACAAGATCGCCACCGGTCCCTCCGTCGTCGGCGGCCTGCTGTTCGGCGGCGTGATCGGCGCCGCCGGTTCGGTCGCCAACGCCGCCTTCGAGGCCGTTACCGGCGATTCGATCGGCGGCCATGTCATGGCGATGATCGGCGACGATGAGGAAGCGCCGTCGGGCGACGTGACCGTCGGGCAGGTGCAGCTGGCCGGTGCCGCGCAGGACGGTGCGGCCGACAAGGCGCCGGCCGCCGCCCAGGCCGCTTCCGCAACCTCCGCCGGCGACCAGGCAAGTGTTGCCGCGGCCCTGGCGGCCGCCCAGCCCGCAACACGCCCGGCAACGGCGGATGCCGGGCGGCAGCCGGCTGTCGCGGCCGCATCGCAGACCGCAGCCGCCAATGCCGCCGCCCTGGACGCAGGCGCCATGTTCCGGGCGAGGAGCGCCCATCCGGCCTCCGGCGCCGATGCCCCCGCCGCGCCGCCACAGGCTGCCGCTCCGTCGCAGACGGTGCCGCCGGCCCAGGTGGCATCGCTGGATCCGGCGCAGGCCGGAGCGGGCCAGGCACCGGCGGCACAGAACGACATGCCGAGCGCCAACCCGGGCGGCAACCCGGGCGCCGCGGCCCTGAGCCGCATCGCCAATGCGCAGGCAACCGACATGCCGGCCCTGCCGCCAGACCTGGATGCCCGGCTGCGCCACGCACAGAAGGCCATGGCCGCCAGCGGCCTGGTCGCTTCGCCCGATGCGGCGATGCGCGCACGGATCGGCCAGGCCCTGAACCAGGCGACGCCAGCTGAGGCCGGCGCCCAGGTCCCGCCCCCGCCCTCCGTTGCCGATGCCGATGCCGGGCGGCCGCCGGTCCAGGCGCAGGGCCAGTCGCAGACGGCCCAGCCTCAGGCCCAGGTGCAGCAGGCCGCCCTCACGGCACCCGCCCGCCCCGGCAGCCATACCTACATGCCGCTGGACGGGGATTCCCGCGGCGGCCGGCGCTGGTACGGCCTCGGCACGGCGGATGTCGTCGCCTCGCCGGTCCCGGCCTCGCCGCAGATGGCCGCGCAGGCCCTGGCAAACGAGGTCTACCGCCAGCGCGGTGCCGCCGCCCAGGCGGCCGCGCCCAGCGTCGACGTCAGCTACTGACCCCTACGGCTTTGCGCCTCCCGGCGGGCGGCGCCGGAAGATCGCCGCCAGGGGCAGCTGTGCCACGGCGATGCCCAGCAGGATGAGCCCCAGCACCAGGAATGCCCGCAAGGGCAGGGCCTCCCCCAGGAACAGCGCCCCCCAGATCACCCCCAGGACCGGGTTCACGAAATTGCTCCACGCCACGAAGGTCGCGCCGATCGTGGTGACCAGCCGCACGAACACGATGCTGGCAGAGGCACTGGTCCAGAACGTCAGGCCCACCAGGCCGATGATTGCGGTATCCGAAAGCTCCAATGTCCAGGGCGCGTCGAAGACCAGCGACGCCGGCACCGCGTAGAGGGAACCGCCCAGCAGGACACAGGCGGCGGCGGTGACCAGCGGCACGCCGGAGATCCGCCGCGCCACCAGGTTGCCGACCGCCCATGACAGCGCGGAGCCAAGGGCGGCGAACTGCCCGATCATCTGGGCCTCGCTGCCGACACCAAGGCTCTCGAGCGCCTGGGGCCCCACCAGCCACACGATGCCGGCCATGCCGACCATGATGCCCAGCAGGCGCCGGCCGGTCAGCTTCTCGTCCTCGGTCAGCAGATGCGCCGCGATGAAGGCGGCCAGCGGCATGAAGCCCACCAGGATCGCGATCAGCCCGGAATCCACACTCTGCGCGGCGCGCCCCAGCAGAACGAAGGGCAGGAAGCTGCCCAGGAAGCCGGTCACCGGAAAGACGGCCAGCATGCGCCAGTCGCGGGGGAAGCGTTCGCCCAGAATGCGCGCCAGGGTCAGCAGCGCGATCGCGCCGCCCAGATTGCGCACGGCAGAGATCGTTGCCGGCGGCACGTCGTCGGCGGCAAGATCGATGAACAGGTAGGCCGTGCTCCATTGCAGGGACAGCAATGCCAGAAGCAGATAGTCCGTGCGGCCCGCACGGCGCAGTCCGGGAAGGGCGATCATCGGCCGGGGATCCGCCGCCAGGCCCGGACCGGTTCGGCGGCGGCGCCGCGACCTGGCGGGTCACCCCCTGCGGCGCCGGCCGGATCGGCATCCTGGCCGGCCGCGGCATCGCCACCGCCTGCGCTCTCGGCAAGGGCGGTGTCCGGACCGGCAAAAGGGAGGGCGACGGCGCCACGCCGGCCGGGCTGTGGCCGGTGCGACGGCTGTACTACCGGCCCGGCCGCCTCTTCCCGCCGCGCAGCGGCCTGGCGGTGCGTCCGA
Source organism: Marinibaculum pumilum (assembly GCF_042646425.1). Taxonomy (NCBI): domain Bacteria; kingdom Pseudomonadati; phylum Pseudomonadota; class Alphaproteobacteria; order Rhodospirillales; family Rhodospirillaceae; genus Marinibaculum; species Marinibaculum pumilum. The sequence goes on along the minus strand of NZ_JBHRTR010000007.1, from coordinate 121,258 downwards.
CCGGGCCGCGGGACGGCTGGTGCGACCAGCCGGATCATCCCGCCTACAACCGTCGGGTCCGCCTGCCGATCGCCGGCAGTGCCGAGCGGCTGCAGCGGCCGGACCGGCTCTACGACCTGGTGATCGAGCTGGGCTACAACGATTCGCCGCCGCGGCCCGGCGCGGGAAGCGCCATCTTCATGCATGTGGCCCGGCCCGGCCTGCGCCCGACCGCCGGCTGTATCGCCGTGCCGCTGCCTGTGTTGCGCCGGATTGCCGCGCGGATGCGGGCCGGCGACCTGGTCCTCGTACAAGGCAGGGGATCCCTCCCGGACTGACCCCGGCCGATGCGCGGGGCCGCGGCAAAGCTTGGATATCGCTTGCGGCAAGGGGGGTCAGCCGCGGGCACCGAAGATCGCGCTGCCCACCCGGACATGGGTGGCGCCCTGGGCGATCCCGGTCTCGTAGTCCGCGCTCATGCCCATCGACACCACCGCCAGGCCGTTGCGATCGGCGATCTTCTTCAGCAGCGCGAAATGCATGGCCGGCTCCTCGTCCGCGGGCGGGATGCACATCACGCCTGCGACCGGCAGTCCGAGCTCGTCGCGACATTGCGCGATGAAGGCATCGGCTTCGGCAGGCGCCACGCCGGCTTTCTGCGGCTCCTCCCCGGTATTGACCTGTACCAGGCAGGTCGGGCGGCGGCCGGCCTTCTCCATCTCGCGGGCAAGCACCGTCGCCAGCTTCGGCCGGTCGACCGTCTCGATCACATCGAACAGGGCAACGGCATCGGCGGCCTTGTTGGTCTGCAGCGGGCCGATCAGGTGCAGTTCCAGGTCGGGCACGTCCGCCCGCACCTGGGGATACTTTCCCTGCGCTTCCTGCACCCGGTTCTCGCCGAAGACGCGCTGGCCGGCGGCACAGGCGGCCCGGACATCGGCCTCGGGACGGGTCTTGGCCACCGCGACCAGGGTGACATCGGACGCCTGCCGTCCGGCCTGGGCCGCGGCGGCGGCGATGCGGTCGCGCACCGCGGCCAGACTGCCGGCGATATCGCCGGCATCGCCCCTCGCCTCGTCGCCAGTCTTTGCTATGTTCTCGGCCATGTTCGCGCCGTCATCTGCCATCCTCCCCCAAGACCCGCTCACCCGGTCGCGCCGCGACCGGGACATGCCGGCCGGGTCCCCCGCCTGCCGCCGTGCAGTATACGGCCCCGGGCCCCGTCCTGGTCCGCGTCAGGCCGATACCTGCCCCCGGAGGATCGCATGCGCCTGAACCTCGGCTGCGGATCCAAGAAAATGGACGGTTGGATCAATGTCGACAAGGAGGCGGCGAGCGCGCCCGACCAGGTCGTGGACCTGGAGGCCCTGCCCTGGCCCTGGCCGGACGGCAGCGCCGAGGCCGTGGTGCTGCGCCACGTGCTGGAGCATCTGGGCGCGGAGACGTCGGTCTATCTGGGAATCGTCAAGGAACTCTACCGGGTCTGCCGCGACGGCGCCGAGGTCACGATCACCGTCCCCCACCCCCGGCACGACCAGTTCCTGAACGACCCGACCCATGTGCGGCCGATCACCCCGCAGGGACTGGAGCTCTTTTCCCGCGCCCGCTGCCTGGAATGGCAGAAGGCGGGCTCCGCGAACACGCCGCTGGCCCTGTATCTGGAGGTCGACTTCGCCCTGCAGTCGGTCAATATCGTGCCGGACCGGCTGTGGCGGGACCGGATCGCGCGCGGCGAGGCAAGCCAGCGCGACGTGATGGAAGCATCCCGGCTCTACAACAATGTGATTGCGGAGACCACCATCGTCCTGCGGGCGGTGAAGCCGGCATGAGCCGCCGCGCCGGGCAGCGCGGGACGGAGCGGCGCGACCGCGACCGGAGGGCGGGAGGCGCGGCGGCGCGCCGGGGCGGCCCTGCGACCGTGCCGTCCAGCACCCAGATGCTGACCTTTGCCGCCCGCGAGCCATTCTCCTTCAACCAGCACAATTGCCGGCCCGAGGCCGGTCAGGAGGGGCGCGCCGGGGAGCGCTACCTGACCTCGTCGGACGAGTTCCTGCAGCACGTGATCCTGCGCAATCCGCAGGTCTTCCGGATCGTCGAGGAGCAGAGCAGCCTGCCCTGCCTGCCGTTCCCCGCCTGGGGCGAGACGGACTTCCGCAACAGGCGGGTCCTCTTCCTGCTGCCCAGCGGGGCGCTGGGCGACAATGTCGGGACGGTGCTGTTCCTGCAGGCCTTCGCCGAGCAGAGCGGTGCGCGGGCGATCGGCGTTTTCGGGGCGCGGTCCACCGCCGACATCTACCTGACGGCGGGGGTCGCCACGGTCTATACCCTGTGGATCGGCCGAGCCGAGCTGAAGCGCTGGGACATCGTCGTCGATTTCGGCCAGCTGGAAGGCCGCGGCAATATCGACATCTGGCCGGTCGACATGGAAAGCCAGCTGCTGGCGGTCTTCGGCCTGCAGCCCGCGGAGCGGTACCGACCGCAGGCACGCGCCCTGCCGACGGACCGGCCGCTGGAGATCGGCATCCTGCCGCTGGCCTCCTCGCCGCTGCGGACCCTGCCGGTGGAGGTCTGCGCCGACCTGGCGCGGCGCCTGGCACCCGAGGGGCAGGTGACCGTCTGCCTGAACGCCAACCAGCAGCAGGGCCGGCTGTACCGCCAGGCGGTGGCGCCGCTGCTGCCTGCCGGCTGCCGGATCGTCGACGTCTTTCCGAAGATCGGTGACCTGCTGGAGGCGGTCGGCGCCTTCGACTACGCGGTGTTCGCCGATTCGGGCCCGGCCCATATGAGTAAACTGTTCGGCACCCCCGGGGTGGCGGTCTACAGCTCCGCTCCGGGCGAGGTGCTGCAGGGCCGCTTCTCCAACCTGGACCGCTGGACCATCCCCTTCTCCGGCCCCTGGTGCACGGCGCCCTGCGGCCTGGCCAAGGTGCGCCAGCATCGCGACGGCCGGATCGGCTGCATGGGGTCGCTGGAGGCGCCGGTGTCCGACCTGCCGACCCTGCCGAACCGGCCGGACCCGCGGTCGGTGGAGCGGCTGTTCCGGGAGTCGGTGCCCTGCATCGCATCGCTGCGGGCGGCGCCGGCCGCCCTGGGCGAGCATGTCATGGCCGACCTGGCGCGACGCCGCGCGGCCGCAGGTGGCGGAACGGATCAGAGATAGCCGAAGCGGCGCATGACGGTGCCGTGCGCCGTCTCGATCGCGGCCGCCTGTTCCGGGGTCATGATCCGCCGCCACTGGCCGACCTGGCCGGAGCGGAAGAAGGCATCGGCGTGGACGGATTTCTCGCGGAATCCCTCCTTCCGCTCCTGACCCTGCAGGACCTTGAAGGAGGCGAAGCGGATCGCCTTGTCCAGGCGCTTGCGATCGGGCGGCAGGCCAAGGAACTGCACCACCCCGCCGAAGGCGGCACGCGGCCGGCTGTGCATATCCTCGTAGCGGACGACATGCAGGCTCTGCCCGGCCTGGTCCGTCCAGCTCTCCACATGCTCCGACCAGGTGCCGTAGAACTGCTGCACGTTCAGGTCGGTCATCGCGGTGGCCGCCGCCTCGTTGCCCATCATGGTGATGGCCTGATCGAGGGTCAGGCCGAAATGGTGGGTCATCGAGATCGCCACGTCGCGCGGGTCCCGGACGACATAGATCGCCGCGGTCGTGTACTCCATGGTGATCAGGGGCACGCCATTGTGCTGCGCCAGGGCATTGTGGGTCTTCACGAAGACCGAATCCGGCCAGCTTTCGGAGATCAGTCTGTGGACCTCCGGTCGCAGCTGTGCGATCCGCTCCTCGCTCCAGCCCTCGATCGATTCGCCGGCGGCACGGTCGAACCAGTGCCGCAGGGTGTCGCCATGGGTGAACTGGGTGAGCTGGTTGATGTCCATCGGCTTCGCGGGATCCCGCAGCAGGTTGTGCAGGAACGCGCGCAGCCAGGTGTTGCCGGATTTCGGATAGGACGCGAGCCAGATGATGCCAGCCATGGGCCTGTCTAAGCGCAATCCCTGAAGCGGGGCAAGGGATATCGGCATCGGCGGCAAAAAGACAAACCCGCCGCGGCCGGGCCGCGGCGGGTTGCCATTTCGGGGGTGCGTTCGTCGCCGCGTCGGCTAGAAGTCGACGCTGGTACCGATCGAGGCGCTCCAGGCCTTGTTGGTCGAGTAGCTCTGGATCGCCGCGTTCGTCGAATTGGTCTCCCAATCGTAGTACTGCACGCCGGCGATCAGCGAGATGCCGGGGCCGAGCAGGTAGGAGCCGCCGACGGACACGCCGTCGAAGGTGTCTTCCTGGCCGATATACTTGGTCTTCTTGTTGGCATACATCACACCGCCCTCCCAGGGGCCGGTGGTGTAGGTCAGGCCGACATTCCAGTCCCAGCTGTCCTGGTCCGGGTTGTAGCCGTCGTCGAAGCTGCGGCGATAGCCGCCGCCGAAGGCGATGCCCTGGTAGCCGAGCTGGCCGCCGACACCCCACTGGCTCTCCTCGCCGGTGCCACCGACGCCGACGGTCCGGGTGATCCCGTTGCCGTTGCTGCTGGTGAAGTAGGCGGCATAGAGGCCGACATCGACGCCGCCGAAGCTGTTCTCGTAGTTCGCGGCCGTCTCGATGATGTCATAGCCGCGGGCCAGGTTGTCCTGCAACTGGCCGGCATAGGATCCGCCGCAGGGCCGGCTGCCGCCATTGCCCTGGGAGCAATTCACCGGGGTGTAGGACACGCCAAGCTGGATGCCGAAGAAGCGCGGCGTGAAGTAGTTCAGGCGCTCCCGCTTGCTGGTATAGACGATGGTCGCCGGGGTGGCGGCCAGGTTGCCGTTGCCGAAGCTGTTGGTCTGGTTGACCACCAGGATGTCCGGCGTGTTCAGGCCCAGATGGGGCACCGGGTTCGGTGCGCCGATGAACATCTCGTCGCCGGCGCCGTTCGCCTTGCCGAACTCGACCTTGCCGAACTGGGAGCTGAACCAGATGTAGGACTGGTCGATCTGGTCGCGGCAATCCAATGCGTTGAGGCGGACCTGGACGCCGACCTGCAGGCCGTTGTCCAGGGTGGTCTTGCCGGTGAAGTGGATGCGGCCGCGACGGCTGAAGCCGTTGTTGCGGCGGTCGTGGCCGGGCGCGTCGTCGGCGGTGCCGGAGACATTGTCCGGCCCGATGCCGTCGTCCTGGCTGACGACGCTGAAGAAGCCGTACATATTGCCGCTCATGCCCAGCTGGATCGGCTTGCCGCCGTCCTGGGCTTCCGCCGCGGTCGCCCCCAGGGCTGCCGCCGCCACCAGCGCTGTCGCGCCAAGCAGGTGTTTCCGCATCGAATCCCCTCCGCCCACTGCGAAAATTGAAGCTGCCGACCGATCCGCCTCGACGAATCCATCGACCTTGTCCGATGACTGGACCCTAGGCGGGTTTTGCTAAGCTTTCGTGACGCGGGGATGACTCGACGTCGTTTCATGTGCAGTGCGGCATGACTGCAACAGATTCCGTGATCGCCGGTGCCGGCCATCATGCTGCCGGGCAAAAGAAAGCCGGCCCGGAGGGGCTGCCTCCGGGCCGGCGATCTTGGGTGCGATCCGTGGAGCGCGGATCCGCAGGTCGCGGATCCGGCAGTCACAGGTTCGAAGGGGGACCCGATCAGAAGGTGAGAGAGGTCCCCGCAGAGACGTTCCAGGCCTCGTTCGTGGCCGGCACGCTGATCGCCGGATTGGTGGAATTGGTACCCCAGTCGAAATACTGCACCGCCACGCCGAGATTGATGCCCGGGCCGAGCTCGTACTGGGCGCCGACGGAGGCACCGTTGAAGTCGTCGGTCCGCGGGGCGAGGTCGTATTCGGTCTGGCCGTACTGGCCGCCGACGGTCCAGGGCCCGGTGGTGTAGGTCAGGCCCACGTTCCAGTCCCAGCCGTCCAGGCCGCGGGTCATGCCGATGTCTTCGCTCTTGCGATAGCCGCCGCCCAGGGTGAAGCCCATATAGCCGACGCTGGCGCCGAAGCCCCACTGCTTCATGTCGCCGGTATTGGTGCCGATCGCACCGGCGGCCACGCCGTTCTCGGTCTGGATGTAGCCGCCATAGACGCCGACATCGAAGCCGCCGAAGGTGTTGACGTAGTTGGCACCCACCGACAGCTGGTCATAGGCCTGGCCAGCGACGTTGGCGACCTGCTGGCCGGCATAGGAGCCGCCGCAGGCATTGGTGCCGGCATTGCCCGCCTGGCAGGCCGTCGGGGCATAGGACACGCCCAGCTGGATGCCAACAATCCGCGGGGTGAAGTAGGTCAGATGTTCGACCTTGGAGACGCCCACATAGGTCGCCGGGGTCGAGATCAGGTTGCCGACGCCGGAGGAGTTGGAGGAGTTCACCGGCAGGAAGTTCGGGGTGTTGATGCCCAGCCCGTCGACCGGGGTCGGCGCGCCGTAGAACATGATGTAGGACGCCGGATAGGCCTTGCCGAACTGGATGCGGCCCAGATTGTTCTCGAACCAGACATAGGATTCGTCGATCTGGTTGACGTCGTCCTCGGCCTCCAGCTCGACATGGACGCCGACCCGCAGGCCGTTGTCCAGCACGGTGCGGCCGGTGAAGTGGATCTCGCCCTCGCGCAGGAAGCCGAAATTGCGGCGGTTATGGCCCGGCGCGTCATCAGCCGTGCCCGACACGTTGTCCGGGCCCGCGCCATCCGACTGCGAGGCATAGTTCATATATCCCTGCATGTAGCCGCCGACCGTCAGCTCGACGGGCCCCGCCTTGTCCTGCGCCTGGGCAGCGCCCGCGGCCATCACGGCCGTTCCGGCCAGGATCGTTGTGGCCAAAAGAGTTCCGCGCATTGCTAAACCTCTCGTCACGACAGGGCCCGCCCCCATGCAGCAGCCCGCATTCCATGTCGGCATAGGGCCATATCTTGCGGTGCAAAAAAAGACTTTTGCCTAGCAGGTGCGCATCTTTGTGACGCTGCAGTGACTGAAACAACACAGCAGCGTGGCGCTGCATACAATATGGGCGCCGCATGCCCGCAAGCTGCATACGTAGGCAGAATGGGATGCGGACATGTCCGATCGGAAGGCATGGCGCCGGCTCCGGATCTGCCGGAGAAGAATCCGGATCTGGATCATGTTGCACTGCGACATCGTCCGCGGCCGGTATTGCCGGGATGGGCCTGTCCTGGCCCCGCCGCCGCGTGCCCGGCCCGGCCCGCCGCCCAGCCGAGCGGCGCGGGATGGCCGAGAGGGACAGCCGTCCAAAAAAAACGGGGGCGCCGAAGCGCCCCCGTTCCCGGGCCCGAAGACCCGAAGCTTGTGGGTACGAGGATCAGAAGTTGATGTTCGTACCGACGCGGAACACCGTCGCGGTGTTGTCCACCGAATTGGTGGTACCGGCGACGACGCCGTTGGAACCATCGTCCATCGTGGCGTGGGTGGCGCCGACGAAAGCGGTGATGCCGGGGCCGACCAGATAGGTGCCACCGATCTGGAGGAAGGTGCCCTCGTCCTCACCCGCAACGTCGGTCGCCGAAGCGATGGTGCCGGCCGCGCCGATCAGCACGCCCTGCTCCTGCTTGATCTGCGAGTAGTCGATGCCGATGCCCCACGGGCCGGTCTTGTAGCCGACGCCCACGGTCCAGGAGGTCTGGTCCATGTTCTTGCCGCCGGTGCTGGCGAAGAGGCCGGTGTTCTGCTTCTTGTAGGCACCGCCGACGGAGAAGCCGGCATAGCCCAGCTGAGCGCCGGCGCCCCAGGCGCGGATCGCCTCGTTGCCGCCGGTCACGATCGAGCCGGGGGTCAGGCCGTTGTTGTTCTCCACGTCCAGGGTGGAGCCCTGCCAACCGCCATAGACCGCCACGTCGAACCCGTTGAAGGAGTTCACGTAGTTCGCCGCGATATCGAACAGGTCGGACTGCTGACCGGACACCTTGTTGGCGATCTGGCCGGCATAGGCACCGCCGCAGCCCCGCGGGGTGGTCAGGCCGCCGCCGGCCTCGTTGTTACCCGCCTGGCAGTTCTCAGGGGTGTAGGACACACCGATCTGGAAGCCGAAGAAGCGCGGGGTGTAGTAGGTGATGTGCTCTGCGTCGTTGAAGTTGTAGAGCATCAGGTTCATCGACGAGACGTTCGCGGTGGCCGCGTTCGAGTTCCAGTCGACCAAGTTCTGAATCGCCGGGTTGAAGCCCGGGATGAAGCTCGGCGAGCCGTAGTACATCTTGGACGCGGCCTGGTCGGTCGCGCCGAACTCGACACGGCCGAACGGGCTGTCGAAGAAGATGTAGGCTTCGTCGATCTGGTCGGTGGAGTCCTCGGCCTCGAGCTGGACGTTCACGCCGACCAGCAGGCCGTTGTCCAGACGGGTCTGACCCTTGAAGATGATCTCGCCTTCGCGGAAGAACCCGAAGTTGCGACGATCGCCGACGGCCTGCGTGGCGCCGGTGTCCTGGTCGGTATAGGCCATGTGGGCGGCCATGTAGCCGCCGACCTTGAGCTCGACCGGTCCGGCCTTGTCCTGGGCGGACGCAGAAGCGCTGGCCAGAACGCCGGCAGCGACCAGAGCCGTCGTGCCGTAGAGGACCTTCTTCATGCTGTTTATCTCCAATGTGCGTAGCGACGAACGTTGCTAACAATGACGAACCGCGCTCCGGTTCGCACCCCGAGGCGTATAAGGCCATCGGCCCCCTTTCCCCGTCAACAAATCGCTGGGCGGCATTGTGGTGAAATCCGCGCACTGTGACAGTTGCGTCACATGACGCCGCGCGGCCTGGGATTCCAAGCTTCCCCGGCGGAATCCCGCTGCCATGGCGGGCGGAATCGCCCCGGCTATTGCGCATCCCCGGCAGGGTGTCATATTTGGGGAAGAAGACGTTCCGGCCCCCTTTATCTGGTGTATCTTTGCCGCGCGGGGATAGAGGCGTAGGTTGCGGGCCGCGTCGGCGCGGCACCGTTGCTGCACCGTGCAGGCCCCGAAGGGGCGCACAGGCACCGGCGTCATCACCCCTGCTTCAGAAGGGACGACGAGAATCGCTCCATGCATGCGGCATCGATAAGACTTGTGGCAGCCTCTGCCATCGCCCTGCTGCTCCTTGGCGCCTGCGAATCCGGCGACGTGGAATACAGCTATCCGGAGAAGGTCGGGCGGAACCGCTACGACCCGAGCGGCCGTACCGAGCAGAATACGGTGTTCGGTCCCGGCGGCCTGTCGATCTTCGGCGGCGGCAGCGATGCCGCCGACGGCAGCGGCGGCGGCGGCGGGATCGGCGTGAACAGCTTCCTGTGGCGCGCCTCCCTGGACACCATCTCCTTTATGCCGCTGGCCTCCGCCGACCCGTTCGGCGGCGTCATCATCACCGACTGGTACACGCCGCCGGCATCGCCCGACGAACGGTTCAAGATGACCGTCTATATATTGGACCGCACCCTGCGCTCCGACGGGGTGAAGGTGGCTGTCTTCCGCCAGCGCCGCAACGGCGGCGACTGGCTGCAGGAGCCGGTGGCCGACGACACGGCGACCAACCTCGAGAACGCGATCCTCGCCCGCGCCCGCCAGCTGCGGATCGACCAGGCCGGCGGCTGAGTCCGCGGAACCGGGAGGCTGCCTGTCCGTGGCTGAGCGGCGCGGTGCGCGAAACGGTTCCGGCGGCCGCGATCCGCGCACGATCCTGACCACAGCGCAGCAGGCGCTGGCCAACGGCCGGCCGGCTCAGGTGCTCGACCTGCTGCGGCCCTTCGAGTCGGCGCCCGCGCTGGCCCGCCTGCCGGCGCCCATGCAGGCCGCGGTGCATGCCTTCCGCGGCACAGCGCGGCTGCAGCTTGGCGATCCGCCGGCCGCAGCGGCCGCCTTTTCCCAAGCCATGCGTCTCGACCGCAGGGATGCCGGCCTTGCCTGCAGCCTGGGCGCCGCCCTGCAGCAGGCGGGACGGGCAGAGGACGCCCTGGCTGCGTTCGCGGAGGCGGAGCGCCGCGCCCCCGGCCTGGCCCAGGCCGCCTATGGCCGCGGCGTCGTGCTGCACGGGCTCGGCCGGTTTCCGGAAGCGGCGGATGCCCTGGCGGAGGCGATCCGCCGCGACCCGAACCACCTGCCGGCGCACGAGAACCGGGCGATTGCCCTGGCCGCCGCCGGCCGCGAGGCCGAGGCGGATGCGGCCTGGCGGGACGGCCTGGCGACGCAGCCGTCCGGATCGCCGGGGCATCGGCGCCTTGCGGCCGGCCTTGCCCGCCATCTGGCGGCCACCGGCCGGGCAGAGGCGGCGCTGCCCTGGTTCGCCGCCGCCCGCGACGGCGGCCCGCCGATGGTCGAGGGGCTTGCCGGATCGGAGGCCGCCGCCCTGCTGGAGGCGGGGCGGCCCGCCGATGCGGCCGCGCTGCTGTCCGCACCGGCCCAAGCGCCATCCGCCGATGCCGAGCTGCTGTCGCTTCTGGGCGCCGCGCTGCTGGCCGATGGCCGGCCGGAGCAGGCCCTGCCCATGCTGCAGCGGGCCATCGGCCTGGACCCCGGGCATCGCGGCGCGCAGCTCCATGCCGGCCATGCCCGGCAGGCATTGGGCGATCTGGCCGCCGCGGAAACCCATCATCGCGCCGCCCTGCGCGACGACCCGTCCTGGCCGCCGGCGGTGATCGGCCTCGCCACCGTCCTGCAGGAAGCCGGCGACGACGAAGCCGCGACGGAGATGTTCGACCGCGCCGCCGCCGCCGCGCCGGAGCAGGCGCAGCTGCGCTGGAACCGCGCGCTGCATGACCTGCTCTGCGGTCGCTACGCGGCGGGCTGGGACGGCTATGTCAGCCGCTGGCAGGTGCCGGACTTCCCGACGCCGGCGCAGGAAACCGGGCTGCCGGCCTGGAACGGCGACGACCCGGCAGGACGGCACCTGTTCGTCTGGCCGGAGCAGGGCCCCGGCGACGAGATCATGTTCGCCAGCTGCCTGCCCGACCTTCTGGCCGCCGGGGCGGAGGTGACCCTGCAGACCGGGCCGCGGCTGGCGCCGCTCTTCGCGCGGTCCTTTCCCGGACTGCGGGTGACGACGGCGGCCAACCCGCCACCTTCCGCCACGGCGGCGCTGCCGATCGGCGACCTGCCGCGGCACTACAGGCAGCGCGAGGCGGATTTTCCCGCCAGGCCCGCCTTCCTGGCCGCGGACCGGCAGGCGGTTGCGGACTGGCGGGCCCGCTGGCGCGATGCCGGCGGCGCCGGCGGCGCGATCGTGGGCCTGTCCTGGCGCGGCGGCGTGACGCCGGGCGAGCGCCGGCGCCGCGGCGCCACCCTGGAGGACTGGTCGCCGGTGCTGCGCCTGCCTGGACTTGTCTGGGTCAACATGCAATACGGCGCCGACGCTGCGGCGCGGTTTGCGGCGGCGGCGGAGATCTACGGCATGACCGTCGTCGACGGCCCGGACCCGGCCGGCGACCTGGACGAACTGGCCGCAGCCGTTGCCGCGACCGATGCCGTCGCCTCGATGGCGAACACGCTGGTGCATCTGGCCGGCGGGCTGGGCCGGCCCTGCCTTGCCGTCGTGCCCGCGGCGCCGAGTTGGCGCTGGCAGCGGGCGCGGCTCGACAGTCCCTGGTACCCGACCGCCCGCCTGGTCCGGCAGGGACAGGACGAGGCCTGGCCGCAGGTGATGTCGCGCGCCGCCGATATCCTGTCCGGCCTGCTGCGCGACGGCCGGGCGGCGGCAGAGGAGCCTGACGATGAGCGATGAGATCCCCCTGTATGTCGGCTTCGATTCCCGGGAGGCGATCGCCTACGAGGTCTGCCGCCACTCGGCGGAGCGCCATGCCAGCCGGCCGGTGCGGGTGGCGCCCCTGGTGCAGGAGGAGCTGCGGTCGGCGGGCCTGTACTGGCGGGACAAGGATCCGCTTGCCTCGACCGAATTCACCTATACCCGCTTCCTGGTGCCGCATCTGGCCGGCTTCCGCGGCTGGGCCCTGTTCTGCGACTGCGATTTCCTGTGGCTGGGCGATATCGCCGAACTGTACGACCTGCGCGACGACAGGTTCGCGGTGATGTGCGTGCATCATGATCACCGCCCGCCGGAAACGGTGAAGATGGATGGCGCGGTGCAGACCCGCTACCGGCGCAAGAACTGGTCCAGCATGGTGCTGTACAATTGCGGCCATCCGGCCAATGCGGTGCTGACGCCGGAGCTGGTCAATGCCTCGACCGGCGCCTTCCTGCACCAGTTCCAGTGGCTGGAGGACAACCTGATCGGGGCGGTGCCGGAAACCTGGAACTGGCTGGAAGGCTGGTGCGCGCCGCCGGCGGACGCGCCGCCGAAGGTGGTGCACTACACCCGCGGCGGGCCCTGGTTCGCGCAATGGCAGGACGTCACCTACGGCGATCTCTGGCTGCAGGAAGAGGCGGCCGTGAAGGCCGGCGGCTGACAGCGGCGACCGCCGCCGCCGATACTTGAAGCCTGGGCGGGTGCACCTATGATCGCCGCCCGTTGCCGGACCGTGCAACGACCGAGTTCAGCCTTCCCGCCGGGACCGCGCCCGCGGGACCCGTGATTCCCGAGGTCAGAAGATGTCGCGCTACAACGCGAAGACAGTCGAAGAGAAATGGCAGGCCGTCTGGAGCGAGAAGGGCACGTTCCAGGTGCCGGACGATGCGCCGGGCGAGCGCTACTACGTCCTTGAGATGTTCCCCTATCCGTCGGGGCGCATCCATATGGGGCATGTCCGCTGCTATACCCTCGGCGATGTCGTCGCCCGCTACAAGCGGGCGCAGGGCTGCGCGGTGCTGCACCCGATGGGCTGGGACGCGTTCGGCCTGCCGGCGGAGAATGCCGCGCGCGAGCGCGGCGTGCATCCGCGCGAATGGACCTACAGCAACATCGCGGCGATGCGCGCCGAGCTGCAGCGCATGGGCCTGTCGCTTGACTGGTCGCGCGAACTGGCCACCTGCCATCCCGGCTATTACCGGCACCAGCAGGAACTGATCCTGGACCTGCTGGACGGCGGCCTGCTGTACCGCCGCGCGGCGGAGGTGAACTGGGACCCGGTCGACCAGACCGTGCTGGCCAACGAGCAGGTGATCGACGGCCGCGGCTGGCGCTCCGGCGCCCTGGTGGAGAAGCGCAAGCTGGAGCAGTGGTTCTTCCGGATCACCGCCTTCAACGACGAGCTGCTGGAGGCGCTGGACCGGCTGGAGCGCTGGCCCGACCGGGTGCGCAACATGCAGCGCAACTGGATCGGCCGCTCGCGCGGCGCACAGGTCCGCTTTCCGGTCAGCGGCCGGACGCCCGGCAGCACGGATGGCGGCATCGCCGAGGTCGAGGTCTTCACCACCCGGCCGGACACCCTGTACGGCGCGAGCTTCATCGCCCTGGCGCCGGACCACCCGCTGGCGCTGGAGGTGGCCGCGCGCGACCCCGCGGCGCAGGCCTTCATCGAGGAATGCCGCCGCACCTCCACCGCCGAGGCGGCGATGCAGACGCAGGAGAAGCGCGGCTACGATACCGGCCTGACGGTGCGCCACGTGCTGGCGGGCGATGGCTGGAGCCATGGCGACCTGCCGGTCTACATCGCCAATTTCGTGCTGATGGGCTACGGCACCGGCGCGATCTTCGGCTGTCCGGCGCATGACCAGCGCGACCTGGACTTCGCGCGCGCCTACGGGCTGCCGGTGCGACAGGTGGTGCAGGCCGCCGACGGCGCGCCCGACGGGATCGGCGCGGAGGCCTATGTCGACGACGGCGAGGAGGCGCGGATCGTCAATTCCGCCTTTTTGGACGGGCTGACCGTGCCGGAGGCGAAGGACCGGGTGATCGCGCGGCTGGAGGAGCTGGGCTGCGGCACCGGTGCGATCACCTATCGCCTGCGCGACTGGGGGATCAGCCGGCAGCGCTACTGGGGCTGCCCGATCCCGGTGGTGCACTGCCCGTCCTGCGGCCTGGTCCCGGTGCCGCGGGCGCAGCTGCCGGTGGAACTGCCGGAGGATGTCCGCTTCGACGTGCCGGGCAACCCGCTGGACGCGCACCCGACCTGGAAGCATGTCGACTGCCCCAGCTGCGGCGGGCCGGCGCAGCGGGAAACCGACACCTGCGACACCTTCGTCGATTCGAGCTGGTATTTCGCCCGCTTCTGCAGCCCGCGGGCGGAGACCCCGCTGCCGCGGGAGATCGTCGATCCCTGGCTGCCGGTCGACCAGTATATCGGCGGCATCGAGCATGCGATCCTGCACCTGCTCTATGCCCGCTTCTTCGTGAAGGCGCTCCGCCAGGTCGGCAAGATCGCGGTGGAGGAACCGTTCGCCGGCCTGTTCACCCAAGGGATGGTCTGCCACGAGACCTACCGTGCGGAGGGCGGCGGCTGGCTGTCGCCGGACGAGGTGACCAAGGATGCGTCCGGCGCGCTGGTGGCAGTGGCCGACGGCCGGCCGGTCACCGCCGGCCGGTCGGAGAAGATGTCGAAGTCGAAGCGCAACACCGTCGATCCGGGCGCCATCATCGAGCAGTACGGCGCGGACACCGCGCGCTGGTTCATGCTGTCCGACAGCCCGCCGGAGCGCGACCTGGAATGGACCGAGGACGGCGTCGCCGGTGCCTGGCGGTTCACCCAGCGGCTGTGGCGGCTGCAGGAGGATGCGGTGGCGCTGCTGCGCGATGCCGCGTCGGACGATATCGACCCCGATGCCCTGGACGCTGCGGACCTGGCGGACTGGGCGGCGGAGCTGCGGCGCGGCACCCACAAGGCGGTCGCCAATGTCACCGCCACCCTGGAGGTCTTCCACTTCAACAAGGCGGTGGCGGAGATCCATTCCTTCGCCAACCTGCTGGCCGGGGCGAAGCCGAAGGGCGGCCTGACCGCGGCCGATGCGGCGGTGCTGCGCCGCGCGCTGGAACGCATGGCGGTCCTGATCGGACCGATGATGCCGCACCTGGCGGAGGAGATCTGGTCGCAGCTGGGCCATGACGGCCTGCTGGCGGACCAGCCCTGGCCGAAGGCGGACCCCGCCTTCCTGGCGCAGGACCAGGTGACCATCGGCGTGCAGGTCGCCGGCAAGCTGCGCGCCACCCTGACGGTGCCCCGCGACGAGGACCAGGAGACCCTGCGCGAGGCGGCGCTGGCCAATGACAATGTCCGCCGCGCGATTGGCGACAAGCCGGTGCGCAAGGTGATCGTCGTGCCCAACCGGATCGTCAATGTCGTGGTCTGAGGCAAGCCGCCGGCGGATCCTCGCCGGCGCGGCCGCCGGCCTGGCGACCGCCCTGCTGTCCGGCTGCGGCTTCCGGCCGCTGTACGGCGAGCAGGCGAGCGCGGCGGCACCGGCGGAACTGGCGCAGATCCAGCTGCCGCGGCCCAGCTCCCGGCTGGCGCAGCTTGTCTATGTGCCGCTGGCCGACCGGCTCAACCCCTCCGGCCGCCAGGTCGAAAAGCGCTATCGCCTGGACCTGGCGCTGAGCGAGACGGAATCGGGCGTGCTGATCACCCGCAGCGACGAGGTGACCCGCATCAACCTGACCCTGTTCGCGGCCTTCGCCGTGGTCGACCTGGAGGAGAATACCAGGCTGTTCGACGGCACGGCGAAATCGGTCGCCTCCTACAACGTGCTGCGGTCGGATTATGCCAACCTGACGGGCTATGACGATGCGCGCGAGCGCGCAGCGGCCGACCTTGCGGAACAGCTGTCGCTGCGCATCGGCGTCTATTTCTCCGATCCGCAACGGCGCTGAGCGGCCGCGGTAAGGGAGGAGCCGCCGCGCGATGGTGAAGCTGACCGGCGCCCGGGCCGACCGGTTCATCGCCCGCCCGGATCCCGGCATCCAGGCGGTGTTGCTGTTCGGCAGCGACCGCGGCCTGGTCCGCGAACGCGCCCTGAAGCTGGCCGGCACCGTCACGGACGACCTGCAGGATGCGTTCCGGGTGGTGACCCTGACCGGGGACACCCTGTCGGACGACCCCGCGCGCCTGGCGGACGAGGCCGCCTCCATGGCGTTCGGCGGCGGACGCCGGGTCGTGATGATCTCCGGTGTCAGCGACAAGCATGGAAAACTGTTCGCGGGCTTCCTGGACGCACCGGCGGGCGACGCGCTCATCGTGGTCGAGGCCGGCGAGCTGACCCCCCGCTCCAGCCTGCGCAAGGCATTCGAGGGCGCCGAGTCCGGCGCCGCGATCGGCTGCTATGCCGACGACCGGGCCGGGCTGGACCGGTTGATCGACGAGGTGCTGGGCGGCGCCGGGATCGGCGTCGATCCCGGCGCCCGCAGCTATCTGGTGGAGCATCTGGGCAGCGACCGGATGGTCAGCCGCAGGGAACTGGAGAAGCTGGTTCTCTATGCCGGGGCGGCGCGGGAACTGACCCTGGAGGATTGTGCCGCGGCGATCGGCGACAGCGGCGCCCATACCCTGGACGACACGATCTTCGCCGCGGCCGATGGCGATGTCGCGGGTCTTGAACAGGCGCTGGATCGCAGCTTCCTGGCGGCCGAGAGCCCGATCTCCCTGATCCGCGCCATGCAGCGCCACCTGCAGCGGCTGCAGCTTGCCGCGGCGGAGCGCAGTGGCGGGCAACCCGACGATTCGGTGATCGGACGGATGCGGGTCCATTTCAGCCGCCGGTCGTCGATGAAACGGCAGCTGTCGATCTGGTCCCCGGATCTGGTGTCGCAGGCGATCGACATCGCGATGGAGGCGGAGCGCGACTGCAAGACCACCGGGATGCCCGATCGGACGATCTGCCGGCGGGCCTTGCTGCGAATCGCCCTGGCCGCACGAAGCCGGGCGGGCCGGCGCTACTGACGGCCGGCCGCGGCCCTATCAAAATTTGGACAGTGGTGTTTTTCTTTTTAAAATCAATACGTTAATCGAATTTCACGGCGTGCGTCGACAAAGTTTGATCCGGTACGCCTCGGGTCGTCCGGGGCCCGGATCAGTCGTCGCGCAGGGCGCCGAGCTCCGCTTCCAGCACATCGGCAAGCTCTTCGTCGTCGATCGGGTCCTCGTCCGCTTCGCTTGCCCTACCAGCGCCGCCCTCCAGAACCTGGATCAGGGCGTCGAGCTGTTCCAGGCCGCCATAGGCGATCCGGACCTCGCCACTGCGCCCGCCATGCCGGATCGAGACCTTCATCCCCAACCCGTTGGACAGCCGCGCCTCGAGGTCCTGGATATCGGCGTCGCCGCCGGCCGCCGCGCGGCCCTTCCCCTTGCCCTTCGGCGCTGCGCCGCCCTGCCGGGCCCCGGCCGCCAGCGCCTCCGCCTGCCGCACGGAAAGATCCCCGGAGACGATCTTCTTCGCCAGCCCGAGAGGGTCCTCCGCCGTGACCAGCGCACGCGCATGGCCGGCCGAGAGCCGGCCGTCGGACAGGTAGGACTGCACCTCCGTCGGCAGTCCCAGCAGCCGGATCAGGTTGGCGACATGGCTGCGGCTCTTGCCGATCGCCTCGGCCACCTTTTCCTGGGTATAGCCGAATTCGTCCATCAGGCGCCGGTAGCCGCGGGCCTCCTCCAGCGCGTTCAGGTCGGCGCGCTGGACATTCTCGACGATCGCGATTTCCAGGGCGGCGACATCGGTGATCTCGCGCACGACCACCGGCACGTCGTGCAGGCCGGCGCGCTGCGCGGCCCGCCAGCGGCGTTCGCCGGCGATGATCTCGAACCGCTCCCCCTCCGCCGGCGTGCCGGCCGGCAGGGGGCGTACCAGAAGCGGGATCAGCACGCCCTTGGCGCGGACGGATTCCACCAGGTCAGCCAGCGCATCTTCGTCGAAATGCCGCCGGGGCTGATAGGGATTGGGCTTCAGGTCGCTGACCGCGAGGATCCGGTCCGGTGCGATCCGGGCCCCCTCGCCGGCGCCGTCCGTCCCGGCGCCTGCGGCCACGATCGCCGGCTCATCGCCCAGCAGGGCGGCAAGACCGCGCCCGAGCCCTTTCCGTTTGGCTTTGTTGTCGGCCATTGGCCCTCCATACCTGCTGACCACCCGGCCCTACCGGCCGGCCGGCGCCATCGCTGCGGCTGTCGGTGACCGGCTCTCCGGTCGCGATCTCCGGCCCGGGATTCGGGGTTTGCGCCCGTTGCGGGACCGGCAGCGTCGCTAAGCGGCCTTGTTGGCCTGGGCGCGTTCCCGACGGATCACCTCCCGCGCCAGCTGCATATACGCCTCGCTGCCCGGGCACTTCATGTCATAGACCAGCGCCGGCTTACCATGGCTCGGCGCCTCCGACAGCCGCACATTGCGGGGAATCACCGTCTCGTAGACCTGGTCGCCCATATGCTCGCGCACATCGCTGGCCACCTGCTCCGACAGGTTGTTCCGGCGGTCGAACATGGTGAGCACGATGCCATGCAGTTCCAGCCGCGGGTTGTAGGAGGCGCGCACCCGCTCGACGGTGCGCAACAGCTGGCTGAGGCCTTCCAGGGCGAAGAACTCGCATTGCAGCGGCACCAGGACGGCATCCGCCGCCACCAGGCCGTTGATCGTCAGCAGGGACAGCGATGGCGGGCAATCGACCAGCACATGATCGTAATCGGCCGGCAGGCCGGCAATCGCCTTCTGGAGCTGGCGCTGGGGCTCCGCCTCGTCGGCAAGCTCGATCTCCGCGCCGGAAAGATCCACCGTCGATGCCACGAGGTCGAGGCCGGGAACCACGGTCGACAAAGCGGCCTGCTGCAATCCGGTCTGTCCGGTGAGGACCTCGTAGGTGGTCACGGTGCGGTCGCTGCGCCCGACGCCAAGCCCGGTCGAGGCATTGCCCTGCGGGTCGAGGTCGATCAGCAGGACCTTTTCGCCGATCGCCGCCAGCGCGGTACCCAGGTTGATCGCCGTGGTGGTCTTGCCCACCCCGCCCTTCTGGTTGGCAAGGCAGATCACCCGGGCGCGCGGGCCTTTGCCGGCCCCGCCCCGCTCCGACGGGTGCGGTGTCGCGTCGGCCTCGCGTTCGGCCATTGCTGTCTCCTTGGATCTGGCTCAGCAGAGATGTCTCGGCCATGCCCGGACCGGCCGGTGCCGGACCCCGGCACGGCCGGTTCCACCGGGTCAAGCCCCGCGGCCGGATTCAGCCGCCGGCGACACGTTCCCCGCCGGCGACATGGTCCCGCCCGGTCCCGCTTGGCTCCGCGGCATCGGCTGGGTGAGGCGCAAAACGACGCTGTCTGGATGTGTCAGGCTGCCCGAGGGCGTTGCATCGAATATCCAGGATTCCGCCGCGGCGGTCAATTCGTCCTGCCAGCGCGCACCCTTCTGGAACAGCCCCACCGTGGTCCTGCCGAAGAATGGCGCAGACAGGGCCAGCAGCTCCGGCAGCGGCGCCAGGGCGCGGGCCGAAACGACGGCAAAATCCCCCATTCCAGGGGCGCCATGCAGGTCTTCGATGCGACTGTTGCGGATTTCGGCCCGGGCGCCGGTGGCGCGGGCTGCCTCCCGCAGGAAGGTGCATTTCCGGCTGTCGCTCTCGACAAGGGTGACCTCCCGGTCGCTGCAGATGGCGACCACCAGCCCCGGCAACCCGGCGCCCGATCCGAGGTCCAGCCATCGGCCGTCCGGCGGGGCATGGCGCAGCAGCTGCGCCGAATCGGTGATGTGGCGGTGCCAGATCTCCTTCTCCGTGCCGCGCCCGATCAGGTTCAGGGCCTTCTGCCATTTGCGGAGAAGCGCGACATAGATCTCCAGGCGCGCCATTGTTTCACGTGAAACATCGCAGGCCGCGCGCACCGCTTCCGGTGAACCCGGCATCTGCCCTAGCCCTGCGCCGCCTGTAGCTGCCCCGACCCGGCCCGCCGGACATGTCCGAGCAGCACGGTCAGGGCCGCCGGCGTCACCCCCGAGATCCGGGCGGCCTGCGCCAGACTGGACGGTCGCGCGGCTGCGAGTTTCTGCTGCACCTCCCGAGACAAGCCGGGGACCGCGGCATAGTCCAAGTCATCCGGCAGCAGAAGCGCCTCATCCCTGCGGAAGGCGCGGATGTCTGCCGCCTGACGCTCCAGATAGCCGGCATAGAGCGAATCGATCCGGACCTGGTCCCCGATATCTGCCCGGATCCGCCCGAGCACCGGCCAGATCCCAGCCAGACGCGACACCGATATCTCCGGCAGGGCCAGAAGATCAACGCCCGACCGGGCCTTGCCGTCCTGGTTCACCTGAAGACCGGCGGCGGCCAGTGCCGTCGGCGTGGCAGAGACGGCGGCCAGCATCTCCCTGGCCTCCGCCAGCGCAGCCGCCTTTGCCGCCCAGGCCGCCCGGCGCACCCGACCCACACAACCGATCGCCAACCCGAGGGGGGTCAACCTCTGGTCCGCATTGTCGGCCCGCAGCGACAGCCGGTATTCGGCCCGCGACGTGAACATTCGATAGGGCTCGCCGGTGCCGCGGGTCACCAGATCGTCGATCAGCACCCCGATATAGGCATCGGCACGGTCCAGGATGAAAGGCGCGCTGCCGCCGGCGGCAAGGGCCGCGTTCAGGCCCGCCATCAGGCCCTGCGCCGCGGCCTCCTCGTAACCGGTCGTGCCGTTGATCTGGCCGGCCAGGAACAGGCCCGGAAGCCGCCGGCATTCCAGGCTGGCGCGCAATTCCCGCGGATCCACGAAATCGTATTCGATCGCATAACCCGGCTGCAGCATCACCGCCTGCTGCAGGCCCGGGATCGTCTTCAGCAGAGCGGCCTGCACGTCCCGCGGCAGGGAGGTCGAAATGCCGTTCGGATAGACCACCGGATCGTCGAGCCCTTCAGGTTCGAGGAAGATCTGGTGCCGGCCCTTGTCGGCGAAGCGGACCACCTTGTCCTCGATCGACGGGCAGTAGCGCGGCCCGGTGCCGGCGATCTGACCGCTATAGATCGGCGCCCGGTGGATGTTCGCCCGGATCAGGTCGTGGCCTTCGGTGCCGGTATAGGTGATCGCGCAGGCCACCTGCGGCGTCGTGATCCGGCCGGTCAAAGTGGAGAACGGCTCCGGCGGATCGTCGCCAGGCTGGCGCTCAAGGGGCGACCAGTCGATGGTTCGGCCGTCCAGGCGCGGCGGAGTCCCCGTCTTCAGCCGGCCCAGTGCGAGGCCTGCACGGGCCAGGGTGCCGGAGAGACCGGTCGCCGGGGCCTCTCCCATTCGACCGGCGGGAAACCGCTCTTCCCCGATATGGATCATGCCGGACAGGAAAGTGCCGGTCGTCAGGACGACCCGGCCCGCGGCAAGCCGTTCGCCTGCCGCGGTCACGACGCCGGTCACCCGGCCCCGGGCGACGATCAGGTCCTCCACCGCGCCGGTCCGGATCTCCAGCCCCGCCTGGCGGGCCAGCAGGCCGCGCATCGCCCGGCGATAGAGCCGCCGGTCGGCCTGGGCCCGCGGCCCGCGGACGGCCGGTCCCTTCGAGCGGTTCAGAAGCCGGAACTGGATGCCTGCGGCATCGGCCGCCCGGGCCATGACCCCGTCCAGGGCGTCGATCTCCCGGATCAGATGCCCCTTCCCGAGGCCGCCGAATGCCGGGTTGCACGACATCGCCCCGATCGTGTCGAGCCGGTGGGTCAGCAGCAGGGTGCGTGCGCCAAGCCGTGCCGCGGCCGCGGCCGCCTCGCATCCGGCATGGCCCGCGCCGACGACGATGATGTCGTAGGATGTCTTGGTCTCTTGGCTGTTCGGCATGACATCGCGGATCTACGCCCTGCATCGTCACGACGCAAGCGGTGCGATGTTTCACGTGAAACATCCTGCCCGCAGCGCCTATTTCCCGATGCAGAAGCGCGAGAAGATGGCACCCAGAATCTCCTCGACGTCGACCCGCCCGGTGATCGTCCCGAGGGACCGCGCCGCAAGGCGCACATCCTCCGCCACGAGTTCCAGGGCCACCGACCCTGACCCGCCCGCGAACCCCGCCGCACGGTCCAGCGCATCGGCCGCCGCCGCAACCGCATGGCGATGCCGCTCCCGCGTGATGCCGGCCTCGCCGGTCGGTGCCGCGCATTCCGCCATCATGACAGAGAGACGATCCAGAAGCGCCCCGATCCCCTCGCCGGACCGTACGGACAGCGGCAATACCACAGACCCGCCGAACCGATAGCCGTCCGGCAGGGCCGCCAGGTCCGCCTTGTTGGCCACCACGATCGACGGGGGCTGCAGCAGCTCGCGGAACCCGGCGGCATCGGCCGGCAGGGCCGACGAATCGAGGACCAGCAGCCTGACATCGTCCGCTGTGGCCCGCGCCATCGCCCGCCGCACCCCCTCCTGCTCGACAGCATCGCTGCTGCAGCGCAGGCCGGCCGTGTCCGCGACCACCGCCGGCACCCCGTCCAGGTCCAGCACCACCTCCAGAACGTCGCGGGTGGTCCCGGCAATGTCCGTGACGATGGCGACCTCGCGCCGGGCCAGCGCGTTCAGAAGGCTCGACTTGCCGACATTCGGCGGGCCGACGATGGCGACCCGCACACCTTCCCGAAGCCGCTCCCCGCGATGCCCGTCCGCCAGATGCGAGCGCATCGCCGCGGCCAGATCCGCCAGCCGGCCGAAGACCGGCGCAGAGACGTCATCCGGCAGATCCTCATCGGTGAAGTCGATATCGCTTTCCAGCAGTGCCAGGCAGTCCACCAGCTCCGCGCGCCACCCCTCGTACAGCGCAGCAAGGGCACCGCCCATCTGGCGCAGGGCCTGACGTCGCTGTCCCTCCGTCTCGGCCGCGACCAGATCCGCCAGCCCCTCCGCCTGGGTCAGGTCCAGCAACCCGTTCTCGAACGCCCGACGGGTGAACTCCCCCGCCTCCGCGGGACGGCATCCGGGCAGCGCCTGCAATGCACGGTACAGCGCCGCCCGAACCGCCCGGCCGCCATGCAGGTGAAGCTCGGCCACATCCTCACCGGTGAAGCTCGCCGGCGCCGGAAACCAGAGCACCAGGCCGCGATCGATCTCACCGCCATCGCGGTCGCGAAGCCGCCGCAGCACGGCCTGCCGCGGCGGCGGCGCCGCCCTGCCGGTCAGCGCCTCCAACGCCGCACGGGCAGCGGGCCCCGACAGACGGTAGACGGCCACACCGGCAGTGCCGCTGCCGCTGGCCAACGCGAAGATCGTGTCCATGACAGACGGCCGGCCCGGCGCTCCGCGGCGGCACGCGGCCGGGCGGCTCCTAGGGGCCGTCCTCCGGACGCAGCATCAGCCGCGCCACCCGCTCGCCCCGGGCGACATGGGACTCCAGCACCTCGTCCACATCCTGGCGGGTCTCCACCCGATACCAGACGCCTTCCGGATAGATCACCATCGTCGGGCCCAGTTCGCAGCGGTCGAGGCAGCCGGCGCTGTTGACCCGGATGCCCGCAAGTCCCATCGCCTTCGCCTTCGCCTTCATATAGTCGCGCAGGCCGATGGACCCCTTCTCCTTGCAGCAGCCGCGGGGATGACCCGCCGCCCGTTCGTTGGTGCAGACGAAGACGTGGCGCACGAAATAGGGCGCCGGGTCCTCCGCCGCGTCGCCACCGCCGGCGACCTGGGTCCGGCCATCCGCCGTCATGACCGCTCTCCGTCGCGGCTGCGGCCGCCGCCGGACAGGTTCGACCAGAACATCTTCTGCAGCTGTTCGAAGCCCGCCATGCCCACCGGCAGCCAGGTCTTCATCAGCACGTCGGGATCCGTCTGCGCCAGAGCCATCTGCATGCGCTCCTGGATCTGGCTCATCAGCGCCTCCTGCATCGGCTGCACGTCCGGCAGGCCGAAGAAAGTGCGCGCCTCCTCCGGCGTGCAATCGACGTCGACATGTATTTTCATCCTGACCTTCCGTGCCAGATTAGGCCTCGCATCCGCAGGGCGGCCGGCGGGCAAACCGTCGGGCCCATAATGTCACCGGAACGCCGATCGGCGAAAGGACGGTCATGACCACCGACCGCGACAGCAGCACCCCCGAGCGCAGCAATCCCGACCGCAGCAATCCGGACCGCAACAACCTGGATCGGGAGACCTCGCCGTACCTGCTGCAGCACAAGGACAATCCGGTGCACTGGCAGGCCTGGGGACCGGAGACCCTGGCCCGGGCCAAGGCGCTGGACCGTCCGATCCTGCTCAGCATCGGCTATGCCGCCTGCCACTGGTGCCATGTCATGGCGCATGAGAGCTTCGAGGATCCGGAGATCGCCGCGCTGATGAACCGCCTGTTCGTCAACGTGAAGGTCGACCGGGAGGAGCGCCCGGACATCGACACGATCTACCAGGCCGCGCTCGCCATGCTCGGCGAGCATGGCGGCTGGCCGCTGACCATGTTCCTCACCCCCGACGGCGAACCGTTCTGGGGCGGCACCTATTTCCCGTCGGAGCCGAAATTCGGGCGCCCCGGCTTCCCTTCCGTCCTGGAACGCATCGCAGAGGTCTATCGCAGCGATCCCCAGGGGATCGAGAAGAACCGCGCCGCGCTGATGAACGGCCTGCAGCGCATGGCCGCGCCGCCGGAACTGCCCGCCGATGCCCGCCTGCCCGACCTCTCCCCCGCCCTGCTGGACCGGGTCGCCGAACGGCTTCTGGAGCATATGGACATGCAGGACGGCGGCTTCGGCGGCGCGCCGAAATTCCCCCATACCGGTGTGCTGGAGCTGTTGTGGCGGGCGCATCTGCGGAGCGGGCGGCAGGATCTGGCCGACGCCGTCACCCTGGCGCTGGACAGCATGTGCCAGGGCGGCATCTACGACCATCTGGGCGGGGGCTTTGCCCGCTACTCGACGGATGCCCGCTGGCTGGTGCCGCATTTCGAGAAGATGCTCTACGACAATGCCCAGCTGGTCGGGCTGCTGACCCGGGTCCATTGCCTGACAGGCGATCCCCTCTACCGGCAGCGGGTGGAGGAGACCGTCGACTGGCTGCTGCGCGAAATGGTGGCGGAGGGCGGCGGCTTCGCCGCCAGCCTGGACGCCGATTCCGAAGGCGAGGAGGGCCGCTTCTACACCTGGTCGGCGGCCGAGGTCGAAGCCGTCCTTGGCGACGATGCGGAGCTGTTCGCCGCGTATTATGACATCAGCGCCGCCGGCAACTGGGAAGGTCGCAACATCCCCAACCGCCTGGCCTCCCCCGGCCTCGGCGACCCGGCGACGGAAGAGAAGCTGGCGGAGTGCCGCCGGCGCCTGTTCGCCTATCGCGAACAACGGGTGCGCCCGGGCTGGGACGACAAGGTCCTGGCCGACTGGAACGGCATGATGATCGCCGCCCTGACGGAGGCCGCGCAGGCGTTCGGCCGCACCGACTGGCAGCACGCGGCCGAGGCCGCCTACCGTTTCGTCCGCGACGGGATGCGCGACGGGCCGCGCCTGCTGCATGCCGCCCGCGCCGGCCGTGCCCGGCACACCGCCCTGCTCGACGATTATGCGCAGGTCTGCCGGGCGGCCCTGCTGCTGCACCAGGCCAGCGGCGAACAGGCCTATCTCGACGATGTCCGGACCTGGCTCGAGATCCTCGATTCGCACTATTGGGACAGGGACAATGGCGGCTACTACCTCACCGCCGACGACGCGAAAGGGCTGATTACACGCACCCGCAACGCCCAGGACGGCGCGATCCCGTCCGGCAACGGCACGATGGTCGAAGTTCTGTATACTCATGCGCGACTGACCGGCGAAACGGCGCGGGCGACGCAGGCGGAAGCCATACTCGACGCCTTCATGCCGGAACTCGGCCGCAACGTCTTCGCCCTCACAACCCTGTTGAATGCCGCCGACCTGGTCATGGATCCCGTCGACATCGCCATCATCGGCACCGGCCGCGACAGCGCCGCCCTGCGCCACGCCGCCTGGTCCGCCCCGGCCGCCAACCGGATCCTCTGGACCGGCGGCGACACGGCGAGCCTGCCCGCGGGCCATCCCGCACAGGGCAAGCCAGGCGGAGAGGGCGGCACCGCCGTAGCCTATGTCTGCAGGGACCGGACCTGCTCCCTGCCGCAGACCGAACCGGAAATGCTTCTCTCCCTTCTGTCGCCCCGTCATGGCGGGCCGGAAGACGCCGCGCGCGACGCCTGAGCCGCGGCCGCTCGCGGCCACGGCCAGCATCGACACGCCCGTCGGGCGCGTGGCGATCACGGTCGCCGACGGGCTGATCGTGCGCACCGGCTGGATCGCCGCCGACGGACCGCCTCGCGAAATGCCGGACCAGGAGCCGCTTCTGGCGGAGGCCTGCAACCAGCTGCGCGCCTATTTCGAGCGGCGTCTGAAGCGGTTCGACCTGCCGCTCGATCCCGCGGGAACCGGCTTCCAGCGCCAGGTCTGGGTGGAGATGCAGCAGATCCCCTACGGCTCCTGGCAGGTCTACAGCGACCTGGCGGAACGGGTCGGCAGCGTCGCCCGCGCCGTCGGCCGCGCCTGCGGCCAGAACCCGATCCCGATCATCATCCCCTGCCACCGGGTGCTGGCTTCCGGCGGCCGTCTGGGCGGCTATTCCGGCGCCGGCGGCCGGACCACGAAGCTCGCCCTGCTGGCGCATGAGGGCGCCATGCTGCCCCTGGCGCCGCTGCAGCCGGCGGGCTGATGCGCCGGCGCCTTGCCGGGCCGCGCGGGCCGCGGCTAGAGTCCGGCCCACCCGCGGCCCGCCGGCCGCGACTCATTCCCAGGGGGAGGCCCAGACCATGGCAGGCAAGGAAATCACCATCACGGCGAAGGACGGTGGCAGCTTCATGGGCTATCTCGCCGCCCCCCCCGGCGGCGGCAAGGCGCCCGGCATCGTCGTCATGCAGGAGATCTTCGGCGTCAACGCCGTAATGCGCGAGATCACCGACTGGTATGCCAGCCAGGGCTTCTGGGCCTGCTGCCCGGACCTGTTCTGGCGGATCGAGCCCGGCATCCAGATCACCGACAAGACCGACGCGGAATGGCAGCAGGCGTTCGGCCTGTTCCAGAAGTTCGACATCGACAAGGGGATGGAGGACGTCGCCGCCACCATCGACGCGCTGCGCGGCATGGACGAATGCACCGGCAAGGTCGGCGCGGTCGGCTACTGCCTGGGCGGCCGCCTCGCCTATCACGCCGCCACCCGGACCGATGCCGACGCGGCGGTCGGCTATTACGGCGTGGGCATCCAGGACGTGCTGGACGAGGCGCGCAACATCACCAAGCCGCTGATGCTGCACATCGCCAGCAAGGACGGCTTCGTGCCGCCGGAGGCGCAGAAGGCGGTGAAGGACGGCCTGGCCGGCCACAATACCGTGGTGATCTACGAATATGCCGAGCAGGACCATGCCTTCGCCCGGATGGGCGGCGCCCACTACGACAAGGTGGCGGCGGACACCGCGAACGCCCGCACCATCGACTTCTTCAAGACAAGCCTGGCGTGACGGCCGGACGCACGCGGCAGGCCGGCACGCCGGCAGCAGGGGAGAGAGCGACATGGTGAAGGCGATCCGCATCCACGAGACCGGCGGTCCGGAGGTGATGCGCTGGGAGGATGTTGAGGTGCAGGCGCCGGGCAAGGGCGAGGTGCTGCTGCGCCATACCGCCGTCGGCCTGAACTATATCGACACCTATCACCGCAGCGGCCTCTACCCGATGGCGATGCCCGCCGGCATCGGCATGGAGGGTGCCGGCGTGGTGGAGGCCCTGGGCGACGGGGTCTCCGGCCTGGCCGTCGGCGACCGGGTCGCCTATGCCTCCGGGCCGATCGGCTCCTATGCCGAGCAGCGGGTGATGCCGGCGGACAGGGTGGTGAAGGTGCCGGACGGCATCGACGACCGCACCGCCGCGGCGATGATGCTGAAGGGCATGACGGTCGAATACCTGCTGCGCCGGACCTACAAGGTGCAGCCGGGCGACACCATCCTGTTCCATGCCGCCGCCGGCGGGGTGGGCCTGATCGCCTGCGCCTGGGCCAAGCATCTGGGCGCCACCGTGATCGGCACCGTCGGCAACGAAGAGAAGGCGGCACTCGCCCGCGCGCATGGCTGCGACCATACCGTCCTGTACACCAGCGAGAGCTTCAAGGACCGGGTGATGGAGATCACCGGCGGCAAAGGCGTGCCGGTTGTCTACGATTCCATCGGCAAGTCGACCTTCGACGAAAGCCTCGACTGCCTCAGTCCCCGCGGCCTGATGGTCTCCTTCGGCAATGCCTCCGGCCCCGTGGATGCCTTCAACCTCGGCATCCTGGCGCAGAAGGGCTCGCTCTACGTCACCCGGCCGACCATGGTGACCTATACCGCCACCCGCGACGACCTGGTTGCCAGCGCCAATGCGCTGTTCGACGTGGTGCAGAAGGGGATCGTGAAGATCGAGGTCAACCAGACCTACCCGCTGGCGGACGCGGTCCAGGCGCACAAGGACCTGGAGGGCCGCAAGACCACCGGCTCCACCGTCCTGCTGCCCTGAGACGGGAACAGCCCCGCCGGCCCAAACCGGCGGGGCCTGGACTCACCAGTAGGTCATCGCGTCGGCGTAGAGCGCCGCCAGTTCCGCCTCGCCCACCGGCTTCGGCGCCAGGACGAGCAGCCGCTGCTGCGCGATCGCGCCCTTCACCAGTCCGGGAATGTCGGCCTCGCCATAGCCCATGCCCGACAGGCCGTTCGGCAGGCCGGCCGCCTTCATCAGCTCGATCAGCTTGTCGGAAAGCACCGCCCCGGCTGCCGCCGGCTGCGCACCGGAAATGTCCGCGCCCAGCGCCTCCGCCGCTGCCAGGTGCCGCTGCGGGTCGCCGTCGCCGGTGAAGCGGAACGCCGCCGGCGCGTTGATCACCACCGACAGGCCGTGCGGGCAGATCGGCGCGTTTCCGGGCCAGCCTTCCGGGTGATAGTCGCGGATCATGCCGGCGACCGAATAGGACATGGCGTGCGGGATATGCACGCCGGCATTGCCGAACGAAATCCCGGCCATGGTGGCGGCATACATCATCGCGTTGCGCGCCTCCCGGTCCTCCGGGTCCTGCACCGCCCGCAGCAGGTAGCGGCCGCCCATGCGGATCGCCTCCATGCTGCCCAGGTCGCTGTGCGGATTGGCGCCCTGATAAGGCGGGCGCAGGGCCGGATCGGCCGGTTTCTCGCGCGCGGTGTAGCGAATCGCTGTATAGGATTCGATCGCGTGGGTGAGGACGTCGAAGCCGGTCGCGGCCACCACCATCGGCGGCAGGCTGTAGGTGAATTCGGGGTCCACCAGCGCCAGGTTCGGCTTCATGAAGCGCGACGAGATCCCCGTCTTTACATGCTGCGACAACAGGTCGAAGACGGCGACGCCGGTGCACTCGCTGCCCGTACCGGACGTGGTCGGGCAGGCGATATGCGGTCTCAGCGGACCGGGGACCGGCACGCCCTGACCGATCGGCTTGTTGACATAGGTGAGGAGCTCGGCCGGATGGCTGGCGAACAGATTGGCGGCCTTCGCGGTATCGATCACCGAGCCGCCGCCGATCGAGACGAACCCGTCGAAATCGCCGTCCACCGCGAAGTCGGCGGCTTCCTGGAAGGAGATGTCGGTGGGCTCCACCTCCGTGCGGTCGTAGACGGTGACGTCCACCCCTGCCGCCTGCAGGGAGCGGATCGCGGCCTGGGCCGGCGCCAGATCCAGCACCTGGCGGTCGGTGAACAGCGCCACCCGCGCCAGGCCCATCGCCTTGGCTTCCGCCCCCAGTTCGGCCACGCAGCCCGGCCCGTACTTGATCGGGGTCGTCTGCACGACGAAGACGTTCTCCTTGCCCGGCTCCAGCGGGTAATACGACGCGAATGCCAAGACGCTTTCTCCTCGTTCGAAACGGCGCGCATCATTCCGCCCTTGTCCCCCCGGATCAAGCTGCCGGGCAGCCGGCGCCGGTAATGGGGGCGCCAGAAAATCACCCACCCCCCGCCGCCGCGGGCCGGACGGGACACGCCATGGCCATGCGCCGCCCCTATCTCAGCGCCGCTGCGGTTGCCGTCGCCGTCGCCGCGATCATCGCCGTCACCCTGATCGACATCGCCGCCGGCGAGGAGGCCAGCATCCTGGGGCCGCTGTCGATCACGGCGATCGTCCTGATCTGTACCGCGATCCTGGCGATCAGCTTCCTGGACGCGCTGCGGACCAGCCGCCGCATCGACCGGGAAAGCCGGCGGGTCGCCGATATGGCGGAACGGCTGGCCGCCACCGTCACGGCGATGAACGAGACCAATGCCAGCCTGCGCGCCAGCGAAGAGCATTACCGCAACCTGGTGGAAAGCCAGCAGGACTTCATCATCCGGCTGGACCGGCGCGGCTGCTACACCTTCGTCAACGACACCTATTGCAGGCGCATCGGCCGCAGCCGGGAGGAGCTGATCGGCGCCCCCTTCGCGCTGCAGGTGGAGGGCGGTCCCGCCGACCCCCTCGGCCATCCGGATCTGGGCCGGCCGCCCTATCG
Source organism: Marinibaculum pumilum (assembly GCF_042646425.1). Lineage (NCBI taxonomy): Bacteria > Pseudomonadati > Pseudomonadota > Alphaproteobacteria > Rhodospirillales > Rhodospirillaceae > Marinibaculum > Marinibaculum pumilum. The sequence goes on along the minus strand of NZ_JBHRTR010000007.1, from coordinate 91,089 downwards.
GGCCCGCTACGACCAGCGGGTCCACCTGGCGGAGGGCTGGAGCTGGATCGGCTGGCAGGATGCCGCTGTGCGGGATCGCGACGGCCGGGTGATCGAGCTGCAGCGGGTCGGACGCGACGTCACCCTCCGCAAGGAGGAGGAGGCCGGCCTGCATGAGGCGGCGGAAGTGGCGCAGGCGGCAAGCCGCGCCAAGTCGGCCTTCCTGGCGACCATGAGCCACGAGATCCGGACGCCGATGAACGGCGTGCTGGGCATGACCCGCCTGCTGCTGCAGACCGAGCTGACCCCGGAACAGCACAGCTATGCCGCCGCCGTCCGCGATTCCGGCACCGCGCTGCTGGAGCTGATCAACGACATCCTCGACTATTCCAAGATCGAGGCCGGCCATTTCGAGCTGGCGTCGGAGGAATTCGACATCCTGGCAGAGATCGAGGCGGTGGCGGAGCTGCTCGCCAGCCGCGCCGCGGAGAAGGGCGTGGATGTCGCCACCTATGTCGCGCCGGAGATCCCGACGAAGGTGATCGGCGATGCCGGGCGCCTGCGGCAACTGGTCACCAACCTGGTCGGCAATGCCGTGAAGTTCACCGAGACCGGCGGCGTCGTGCTGCGGCTGCGCCAGGCCCGGTCCGACGATGCCGGCGCGGCCGACTTCGCGCTCTACCTGGAGGTGGAGGATACCGGCATCGGCATCCCTGCGGAGGCGCAGGCCCAGCTGTTCCAGGAATTCACCCAGGTCGATTCCAGCATCTCGCGCCGCTATGGCGGCACCGGCCTCGGCCTTGCCATCTGCCGGCGCATCGTGGAACTGGCCGGCGGCTCCATCGGCGTGCAGTCGGAACCCGACCGCGGCACCCGGTTCTGGGCCACCCTGCCGCTGAAGCGGCCGCCCGGCGCCGTCTCGATCGGCAGCGGCGACCAGAAGCTGGACCTGCACGTGCTTCTGGTCGACGGCTTCCCACTGACCGCCCAGGCCACCGAGCAGGCGCTGACGGACATGTCCTGCTCGGTCACCGTGGAAGGCACCGGGCAGGGCGCCCTGCTGGCGCTGCAGCGGGCGGCGGATTCCGGCGGCGTGTTCGACCTGGCCCTGATCGACGACCGGCTGACCGATGCCGATCCCGCCGACCTGGCGGCGCAGATCCGCGCCCATCCGGCATTGCACGAGATGTACCTGCTTGCCACCCTGCCGCCGGACCATCGCAACCGGCTCGACAGCCTGCGGACCGCCGGCTTCGACGGCTATCTGCTGAAGCCGGCGCGCCGCAGTTCCCTGCGGCAGCGGCTGGGCGTTGCCGCCAAGGGCCATGCCGGGCGGGTCGTCGGCGAACGGTTCGACGAGGACGAGCTGCTGCCGCTCTACGACGACGTGACCGACGCACTGCCGGGGCTGCGGATCCTGCTGGCGGAGGACAACCGCATCAACCGCCTGCTGGCGGAGACCCTGCTGACCCGCGCCGGGCACCGGGTGGTCAACGTTGCAGACGGCAACGCCGCCGTCATGGCCGCGGCCGGCGGGGAGTTCGACCTGGTCCTGATGGACCTGCACATGCCCCGCATGGACGGGGTCGAGGCCGCCAGCCAGATCCGCGAGCTGCCGCCGCCGGCGAACCTGGTGCCGATCATGGCCCTGACCGCCGACACCGCGGAGGCCGAGAAGCAACGCTGCCTGGAGGCCGGCATGGACGATTTCATCGAGAAGCCGATCGACGAGGAGGTGCTGCACCGGAAGATCGCGCAGCTGCGTGACCTCGGCCGGCTGCAGACGGCGTGACCGACAGGTCCCCTGCCGCCGCGCCGCCGGCCGGCTGGTCGCAGCGCCTCGCCGCCGCAGTCGCGGTCTATGCCCGGCCGCGCCTGATCGCGGTGCTGCTGGTCGGTTTCAGCCAGGGCCTGCCGCTGGCCCTGACCGGCTCCACGGTGGCGTTCTGGCTGCGCGAGGAGGGCATTTCCCTCGCCGCCATCGGCCTCTTCGCCCTGGTCGCGCTGCCCTACACCTTCAAGTTCGTCTGGGCGCCGCTGATCGACCAGCTGCCTGTACCCCTCATGACCCGGCGCTTCGGTCGCCGCCGCGGCTGGGCGCTGACCATGCAGGCCGCCCTGATCCTGGCCCTGATCGTGATGGGCCTGACCGATCCGACCGCCAACCTGACCCTGTTCGCCCTGCTGGCCGTGGCGGTCGCCTTCTTCTCCGCCAGTCAGGACATCGTCACCGACGCCTGGCGGGTCGAGCTGCTGGAGGACGACCAGCTCGCCGCCGGCGCCGCCATGGTGGTCAGCGGCTACCGCATCGGCATGCTCGCCTCCGGCGCCGGCGCCCTCTACCTCGCCTCGGTCCTGCCCTGGTCCATGGTCTACGTCATCATGGGCGCCGGTATTCTGGTCGGCGTCGCCACCATCCTGGTGATGCCGGAGCCCCTGAACGGGACGGAGCGGATCACCGGTGCTCGACCGGAGGTCGGCGGCCGCGCCCACCGGCAGCCGGTCGCGGAGCGCCTTGCCGCCTGGTTCGCGCGCGCCTTTGTCGGCCCCTTCTCGGAATTCATGGCACGCCGCGGCTGGGTCGCCTTCCTGCTGTTCGCGGTGCTGTACAAGCTGGGCGACAGCATGGCCGGCCACATGGCCACGCCGCTCTATGTCGACCTGGGCTTCGACAAGGTGGAGGTCGCCAACTACGCCAAGGTGCTGGGAACCGCCGCCACCTTCGGCGGGCTGTTCGTCGGCGGGGCGCTGATGCGGGGGCTGGGCCTGGGCCCCACTCTGTGGATCGCCGGCATCGCCCAGGCCCTGTCGAACCTGACCTTCGCCGCCCTGGCGCTGGTCGGCCACCAGGACTGGATGCTCGCCACCGCGATCGGCGTCGAGAACCTCACCGGCGGGGTCGGGACGGCCGCCCTGGTGGCCTACTTCTCGCTGCTGTGCAACGTCCAGTTCACCGCCACCCAGTTCGCCCTCTTGAGCGCTTTCGCCTCAGCCGCCCGCACCTTCCTGACAGCGCCGACCGGCTGGCTGGTGGAGGATCTAGGCTGGGTCCACTACTTCGTCGTCACCACCCTGGCGGCCGCGCCGGGCCTGGCGGTGCTGCTGTGGATCACCATCTACGTCGGATTCCGCCGTCCCGGACAGGACAGCAGGACGGGACAGGGCGACAAGGCAGAGAACGAGGAAGGGGAACCCCGATGACGAGAGGCGCGCCCGCCATCGAAGTGCTGGACGCCGATATCACCCGCCTGACGGTCGATGCCATCGTCAACGCCGCCAACGAGAGCCTGCTCGGCGGCGGCGGGGTGGACGGCGCGATCCACCGCGCCGCGGGACCGGATCTGCTGGCCGAATGCCGCGGCATCGGCGGCTGCCCGACGGGGCAGGCGCGGATCACCGCCGGCTACCGCCTGCCGGCCGCCCATGTCATCCATACCGTGGGCCCGGTCTGGCATGGCGGCGACCGCGACGAGGATCGCCTGCTGGCCAGCTGCTACCGCGAGAGCCTGATCCTGGCCGGCCGCCACCAGGTCGCCAGCATCGCCTTCCCCGCGATATCGACCGGAATCTACGGCTATCCTGCCGACCGGGCCGCCCGAATCGCCGCCCGCACCGTGGACGAGACCTGGACCTCCGATCTGCCCGGCATGGCCGGGCTGGAGCGGGTGCTGTTCGTCTATTTCGGTGCCGAGGCCTTCGCCCAGGGCCGCGCCGCGGTCGCAGAGGCCGCCGGCCAGCAGCGCAGGGACTGACCCGCCGGTCCGCTCCCCGACCCGGTGTCGCTTGCTAAGGGCTTGACCGGACGCCATATTCCGCCACCTTCAACGATCATTCGTCCGACCGACCGTCCGGAGCGCCGAACAGTCCGATGCGTCATACCGTCACCCTCGTGCTGGCACTTGTCGCCTTCTGGTTTGCGATGTCAAACCTGTACAAGCCGCTCGTGCTGGCGCTGGGTGCGGTCTCGATCCTGCTGGTGTTCCTGGTCAGCCGGCGGATGGCGGTGAACGACCCGGAAGGCGTGCCGGTCCGCTTCGGCCTGCGGGCAATCCTCTACTGGCCCTGGCTCGCGAAGGAGATCGTGATCTCCGCCCTCAAGGTCTGCCGCATCATCGTGGCGCCCCGCATGCCACTCTCGCCGACGGTCGCCGCCCTGCCGGCGCCACAGAAGACCACGACAGGGCGGGTCACCTATGCCAATTCAATCACCCTGACGCCAGCCACCCTGACCCTGGCGCTGGAGGATGACTGCGTCATCGTCCATGCCCTGCAGGCCGGCGGCATCGAGGACCTGCGCGAGGGCGGCATGGCCAAGCGGGTTACCGCGTTCGAGGGTCTGGCCGACCCCGCCGCCCCCGCACCACCCGCCGGAGCAGCGTCATGACGATGTTCGTGGTGGCGGCCATCCTCGTCCTGGCCTCGCTCGCCCTGGCGGTGGCGCGCGCCGCGCTCGGCCCGACGATCTACGACCGGATCCTGGCCGGCAACACCGTCGGCACCCTGGCTGTGCTGCTGCTGGTGCTGGGCGGCTTCGTCACCGGTCGCCCCGAATTCGTCGACCTGGGCATCCTCTACCAGTTCCTCAACGTGGTCGGGACCGTGGCGATCCTGAAATATTTCCGATACGGCAGTCTCGGCCATGGCCTGGAGGAGCAGGCCCCGGCGCTGCATGGCAAGCCGCCGTCGACGCCGGCACCGACCGCCGCGCCGGCCCACGATGCGGGCAAGGGGGGAGCGGCATGACGGGCGCGGAATCCGGCGACTGGATCGCCCAGATCCTCCACATCGTCAGCTGGTTCCTGCTGGTGGGCGGCGCGCTGGTCTGCCTGATCGGTGCCATCGGCATGCACCGCATGCCCGATCTCTATACCCGCATGCACGCGGTCAGCGTGATCGACGGCCTGGGCGCCGGCATGCTGCTGATCGGCATGGCCCTGCAGGTCGGCTTCACCCTGGACGCGTTGAAGCTGCTCGTCGTCCTCGCCCTGCTGCTTTTCGCATCGCCGATCGCCGCCCACGCACTGGCCCGCGGTGCCCTGCATCGCGGCGTGCGGCCCCTGCTGGACCGGGAGGACAAGGCCACCCGCACCGTCCTGGCACGCCTGGTGGACAAGCCGCCGGCCGCCCATGCCGACGGCCTGCACAGGGAGGAAGCCCCGGCGGAAACGGTGGGTGACGCGGCTGCAGGATCCCGCACCGCGGAAGCGACCGGCGGCGATTCCGGAAAGGCGGGCCGGTGATGGAACAGCTGGTCAATACAGGCCTGCTGCTGATCCTGCTGGCCGTCACCCTGACCATCGTCGGCATGCGCAACCTGTTCGGCGTGGTCGTGCTGGGCACGATCTATTCCTTCGTCATGGCCACCATCATGGTCGCGCTCGACGCACCCGACGTCGCGATGACGGAGGCGGCGGTCGGCGCCGGCATCTCCACCGTCGTGCTGCTGGGCACCCTCTACCTGACCAAGACCGAGGAATACCCGGTACGCCGGCATCTCTGGGCGCCGCTGCTGGTCGCGGCGGCAACCGCGGCGGCGCTGATCTACGGCACCCTCGACCTGCCGCTGTTTGGCACAGGGGAGAGCGCACCGCATTCCCATGTCGCGCCCTACTACATTTCCCAGACGCCGGAGGATATCGACATCCCCAACGTCGTCACCGCGGTCCTGTCCAGCTATCGCGGCTTCGACACCCTGGGGGAGGTC